>WBUN01000035.1 GCA_008933705.1 Hyphomicrobiaceae bacterium | reverse complement strand
CGGTTTCGAAGCCGATGCGTGATACGGTCTGAGCCTCGACCGTCCCGAGGCCGAACACCTGGATCGGCACGTCCTTCTCAATCGCCGCCACGGTCACGGTGAGTGGGCGGCTCCACGTGTAGGCGGCCAGCCCCGCTACAGCCATCAGCACTACCGCAGCTGCAGCGGCAATGCCCCACCTGAGCTGCCGGCGCTTTGCCATGACGCTCCAAGGATTCTATTCCAAACACACGCAGTCCCAATGGCACCTTCGCACTATTCGAGCTTTGCGCTACGTCAATACCGCTGAGATCGCCGGCGACTACTTCAACCGGTAGCCGGCGTGACATCCGACACACTGGCTCGTCACCTGCGATAGCGCCTCGAGCGCTGGCCGCACGTCTCCCGTTACTGCAGCATTCTGTGCTTCGATTGCCAAGCGGCTGGCCGACCTGTGCATCTCCGAGCCCACATCCTGCATGCCCTGAGGCATGTACTTTGCGACCTCGTGGGCGCCGTGCAATTTCAGGGAGGTCATGCCGAGTCGCTCCTCGGCAATGCGCGCCGCCTTGTCCTCCTGCTTGCGCGCCAAGGCTTCCTGGATCTCCTGCAAGGCAAGCAAATGGTCGCGCATGTTGGCCAACGTGTGCTCGCGCAGCTCATCGGGGAAGTGCACGAATTGGCGGGTATCGCTTCCGGACATAGCGCCATGGGCGCCATGGTGTGTGTGCTGGGCGAGCCCGACACTCACAGGAAGGACAGTGGAGCCCGCTAAGGCCGCAACCAGCACCAGCCTGCGCGTCATGGTTCTTCGACTCCGACAAGTGGCCGCAAGCAAGCGTCCGCGCAAACGGATCGCCCAATTTGGGCTACTGTAACCACATCACTCACGACAGCCGTATGATTGCAATCATGTGCGAGGTGCTTTCTTGAGGATGAGACCACCCACCGCACGCTCAATGATGCCGTCCGCTTCGAGCATAGCCAAAGTTCGATAGAGAGCCTCCCGGCTCAATCCAAGGTCCGCTGCCAGGTCCTGCAGCTGGCCGTCGATGGACACCGTTCGGCCATCGCTGTCCGCCGAGAGCCACAGATATTGCAGCAGCCGCTCCCGCGCCGAGCGGATGTTGCGCAGCTCCATCCGGGCGCGCAAGCCTTGGAGTTGCCGCGCAAGCCGCGCCGCGAATCCTTCGAAGAGCGCAGGATTTTTCCTTAGCGCAGACAGCAGCACCCGTTTCGGGTAGATGCGGACTCGCGAACGCGTCGCCGCCACGGCATCGCAATGATAGCTGTCGGAGAATAGCGCGGCCTCGGCGAGGAGGTCGCCAGGCCGCGCGGCGAACAACGCCACCAGATGGTCATCGATCGTGCGCCGCACGAGGCGGACCCGCCCGCTCAGGACTTCAAAGATGGCCGATGCCTGGTCGCCTTGCTCAAATAGCGGCTCTCCCTTGGCCAACTCGCGAGCCCCCGTCTGTCGCCTGACGCTCTGTGGCAGCTCATCGAACAACACGACGCGTGACCTCCTGCCGTTCGCCAGCGCCTCTCAGCCTGCAGGTCCACAATATGACACGCTATTTGATCGTGCCGCCTCTGGCTGGCTGCAGGTTGCACCGTTGATTGCGCTCAGCCGCGCACCCCTATGTTGGATCTCCATTGGTCTGCTTTCGGCCGAGCTGTCCCACCAAAGGATGTCGCTCCTTGGCCCGCTTTCCCCGGTGGCCGCACGGTGATATGGCGGCAGGTAACGGGGGTCCAACTGACTTGCTGCGAGCGGTCCCACCCTCCCTGAAATTAACGGGACAGGCCACGATCGCGCTGCATGCCGAGCTGCCATGAGACGCCCATGCCGCGGACGATGCCGACGACCTCACGGCCGCGGTGGCGTTCCAGAATGGCCCGCCAGGGGACGAGCGTGAAGTGTTGGTCGCGCTGGATTACCGCGAACTTGCCGCTAACAAGGGCGATGGCGCGGCGGTAGGTGCCCCGGACGAGCGAACCGTCGCGCGCCGGGACATAGGTTCTGCCATCGGTACTCTTGCCGGCAAGGTACAGTCCAACGCGGTCCACCTCGCGCTGCTGCAGCGTGGCCAGCAGGTCGGGCTGGTACTGGACGCCGCCATCATCGCGCCGCTTGGCGAGACCGTTCGCGATGAGTCGCTGCGCGCGCTGTTCCAGGGCATTTTGAACCCGATTTCCGAACCCCATAGGCGCGGTCTCGACGCGATGCCGGCCGACCAGCTGGCGGTCGAGCCAGGTGGCGGCCTCGGCGGTGATCTGGCGGTCGAGGGCGACGGCCGAGTGCACCTCGATGGCGACTTTACGCCCCTCACGCTCGTCGTAGGCCGCTGCGCGTTCGAGGTAGTCGCGCGGGATGACCCAATGGTCGCCGTCGAGCCGGCCGACAATGCCCGCCCGCCGCAGCGCTTCGAGGCGCCTCACGTGACCTCCGATGTGGCCCTCGACATCGCCGCCGGGGATGCGCGCGGTCATCCTGGCGAGCTCGTAATGCTCCTGGGGTTCATAGAACCCGTCGTTGCGGGCGGCGTAGGCTGCAATGGTCTTGTCCACAGACCGCGCCGAGGGCGCGCGGCCCACCGTCAGGATAGCCCCAATGCGCGCCTCGTCGGGCACCAGCGTGGCTTTCAATTCGACGTAGTGGACCCGGGCGTCGACCCCATCGATCACGAGGTAGGCCTTGTCGCCCAAGCCATCGCCAGCGAGGCCTTTACCTACGAGATGGCCGGTGACCGGTGACCGCGGCACCTCACGGTGGATCATGTAGTTGGCAACGGAGCGGTGGGCGGCCTCCGCGCCCAACGCATCACGCATGAGGTCGAGGGTGTCGATGCGCTCGCCGAGCTGGGTGAGTATCGGCTTCAGCTGGGGCGACAGGGCCCAGACTCCCGGCTCGACGGGCGTCGCCAACTGCATGGCCTCGAGCTTCTCGAGGCGGGAAATCAGCAAGTGCCGGTTGACCCGGACAAGGTAGCTCTGCCCCGGGCTGATGCGCAGGTCGACCCTGCCGTCCCGGGCCTCATCCAACAGCGTGCGGTCGAGGCGGGTGAACCGGTCGTGGTCGACCTCTTGGCCGAGCTTCTGTTGCACCTCCAATTCACTTTGCCGCCCGAGCTCGCGGGTGACGAGGTCGCTCGCCCGGGCCCGGATGCCATGGGCGATGTAGTTGCCGGCGATGTAGAGGATCTTGCCGTCATCCGTTATGCCGCGGACCACGACATGGGTGTGCGGGTGCCCGGTGTTGTAGTGATCAACAGCAACCCAATCCAGGGTGGTGTCCAGGTCTTGCTCCATCTGTCCCATGAGCCGGCGCGTGAAGGGATTGAGGTCGCCGAGCGCGACACCATCCTCGGCCGCAACGATGAACCTGAACTGGTGGCGGTCCTTCAGGCCGCGCTCGGCGAAAGCCTTGGGGTCGGCTTCGTCTTCCGACGCCGAATAGGCATGACCTCGACGCCCGTCCAGCGTGACGCCCTCCCTCTGCAGATAGCGCAGATGCGCGGCAATGGCCTGGCTCTCCACACCCTTGAGCTTGACCACCCGCGCCTTGACGATGACGCGGCGGGCCCGGAAGCGCATGTCGGACCCATCCGACGTGTCAGCGTAGAATTCCCAGCCGCCGTGGTCTTCGAGTGCCGCGGCGGCCTCTCGCCCTCGGCCGCGGGCATTGAAGCGGCCGCTCGGCTTGCGTTCTCGTCTCGGATGCAGGAGGCGGCGCAGGTCGCCGCCCTGCTCGGCGACCGAGCGCAGGATCAACGCGGTCGTCGTGCGTGGCCCTTTTCGGGATCGGCCGCGCGGTCTCCCGAGGTGCGGTCTGAAATCGCTCAACTCGTCTTTGGACATGCCATCGAATTGGCACGTGGTTGGGGAAATACAAGGGGTGCGCATATTGACGTCAATATAAGCCGTTGGGCGGTCGTCATATTTTCGATTGCAGACGTCATACCTGCGCAGGTCCGAGCCCACCTTGGGTGTCCGGCGCTGTGGAAAAACCATGTGCAGACAACAGGTTACATCGGTTTAGCGCGAAACTCAGGTTTCGCTTTATCTTGCCATCAAAATTCCTGTCCCCAATCTTCCGGCAAGTTCCCGGAAATTCACTCGGCG
Organism: Hyphomicrobiaceae bacterium; assembly: GCA_008933705.1. Classification (GTDB taxonomy): domain Bacteria; phylum Pseudomonadota; class Alphaproteobacteria; order Rhizobiales; family Hyphomicrobiaceae; genus AWTP1-13. The sequence goes on along the minus strand of WBUN01000035.1, from coordinate 46,846 downwards.
ACGGATTATAATAATTTTCAGTTCAGTGTCTCAGAATGTCCAAGGACGTCTCAACATTCAATTCGTTGCCATTTTTTGATCACAGATTAAGAGCCTCATTTGAAAAATACGAAATCGGTTGCGAGCGGCGTCTCGCGCGTCAGCGCGAGACGCACAGCCCCCAGCCAAGGAGGATATGATGACCATAGGGAGCAGCCACAGCGGATTGGAAGCCCTTGAGCGCAGTGCGCTCGAGCATGCGCCGATGTCGGTGACATCGCACCTGGCCCACCATCCCCTCGGAGCCGCCGTCGCTCGCTCACCACACCCGGCGAGCGGCGGCGGCGGAGAGGGGTGGTCCATCCTCTTGGTGGGCCAGAGCGAGCGGGGTAACGGTCCGATCTCAGCATCGATCGATAGCCCTCGCATGAGAGAGGTGCCGACGTTTGTGGCGGTCCGGCAAGCGAGCGGCCGCGTGCGCACGCGCCCACCAGACAGTGAGCTTGCTCTACCGGCTCGGCGCACTCGTGCCATGGATCGAGCAAGCAGCTGTTGGGGATAAGGGAAGGGGTGCCATGGGGGTTGCGCGAAGTCTTTGCGTGTTGGCCGGCGTGATAACCGCCTTTGGTGCCGCGCTCTGGATGGGCGCCATCGCGCCCCTCGCTGGAGTCATCGCTGCATCGTGGGCTGCATTGACGATCGTGCATGCGCTTGCCATGGCGACCACCGCAGTTCTCGCCGTGCTCGTGACCGCGGCCGGCGCGCTGCTGGCAGCCGACTGGCGGGCAGACTTCCAGAGCCACCAAGCATGGGCCCAGGTCAACATTGCAGCGGCTGAGTTGAAGGTGCCGGTCGTTGCGGTGGCGCGCGGTGACCTCGATCCGCGCTACCTGCCGGCCGTCGACAACCAGGCATTGGGGCGCATCTTTGAGGCACGCCGGTTTGTGTCGCGGGCGCGCATGCTCGACAGCGCGGAGAGAGCATCGCCCAGCACCGCAGCGGCGTCCTGGGTTGATCTGACGGGCCAAGCGGCACAAGCGGCACGAGCAGTGGCAGGGATAATACCGGCAGTAGCGACCAGGGTCATGGGCTACCAGCGGAAGGCGGCTGGTGCGGAACGTGTGGCGGTCCGGGCGCGTCTTGTCGTCAATGGCAACGCACGGCTGACCTGGCCGCGCGCTGAGTGCATTGTGTCGCCCACGGCGCCGCAGAGGCACGCCGCGGATGTCATCGTCCTGGGCAGTAGGCCGGACGATCAAGCTCGGCCGCTCCCGGAGGCTTCCGTGGGTGGCGACATCGCCGGCAGCACGGGGCCGGCAAGTTGTCGCGGGCCCCCGCAAAGAGAGCGTCAGTCATTCGCCGTCGGGGTCGCGCCAAAACTATCACGCGAGCGTGCGCCGCTTGCGCCGGGCGCTGGCAAATGGCCGGCGGCTGACCCGATTGCGCGCGACGACCTCGGTGACCCGGTGCCCGTGCACGCGGCGGAGCTCGATGTGATCGAGACCTATCTGGATCAGATGCTGCGAGAGTTGCTCGGATCCTCCACGGCCGGCTCGGAGCAGCAGCAAAGCTGAGGCCGTACTGCTTCGGTTTCAGTGGTCGGACCGCCGTACAAGCAGCCGCGCCTTGGCTATGGGCCATTGGGGAGCCAGCGCCGGGTCACTCTCCAAGAGAGTTCGCGGAGAGCGCGGCACGTCAGCTGTCCACCCGATTTGCTCCGTCGATTGCTCTGCACATTCGGTGGAATCAGGTGCAGCAACGGAAAGTCTGTGTACCGCGAAGACTTAACGTTGACTGCCGACGGCGGCCGTGGCGGCGTTCGAGATTCAAATCGTGCACTACGGACGGTATGTGGAGGTCGAGCGGAAGAGCCAGATTAACCGTCGCAGCCGGGCTCGAATCGCTGCGGTCGGCACATTATGGCCAGATGCGGCGCAATCGCCGCGTTTGTCGACTTGCGCTCGCTGGTGCTTGCCAACCGCAACCTCGGGCGGTCCCAACCTCCCCGGCCGTTGTCGAGGCGCGCCGCAGTCTCCGTGCAGAGGCCATCGAGAGCGCGGCAGACCGGCGTGAGCACCGTACCCGCTGTAGCGCGCTGGCTGCGGATCTCGGCCGCCGGCAACGCCCCGTGGCATTGCTCGATGCTTGCGAAGCGCTGGAGCAACATGCTGGTGGGTACGCAATCGCTGCTGCCGGTGTTGCAGAGCATGTACAGGACAACGAATCCAAGCGATGACATGACGCATCTCCTATTCGTCACACACGTGTTGGTCAGGTCTCTTCAAGGCCGGAAGCGAAGCCAGCCGCTTCCGTCGGGTGCGCTGTAGTGACGAGGGCCTCGACCCTGCCTCGGTCTTTGTCCGGGGCTGCCCGCGAGTCGGGCTCTCAACCCGCGGGCGGGACAACGAAGTGCCAGCATTGACCGCGGCGTCGACGGTATCGCCTATTTCTTGGCAGCATCGAGCCTCTTGATTCCCGAGGGCCCGATGCCGCGGATCTCGATCACGACCGGCTCGGCCCTGCTCTCGACGCAGTGGGCAACGTTGGCGGGCTCCGAGTAGAAGCTGCCGGGCGGCAGCGCGGTCATCTTGGCCGCGTCGCACGTCTCGCCCCAGCCGATGTACCAAGTCCCCGAGATGACGGTGATGTTCCGGTCGTCGGGATGGGTGTGCGGCGGTTCCTTTTTGTTGGGCGGGAATTTCACCCGCTGCACGTAGGGGCCTGCTTTCGTCGAGTCGCCGATCAGGTCGCTCGCCTCCAGGCTGGGGTTCCTCGGGTTCGACTTCCAGGCCATCTTGTCGGGCGTGACGAGGACTGCCCCCGCGGGCAGATTCTGCGCCGACGCCGGGAGGGTGCAGATCGCGATGCCAACGGCCGCAACCGCCGCTGCCAAGAGGGCAGGCTTCCCTCTATCGAGGACCTTGATCTGGCTAAGCATTTTCAATCTCCTCCTACAGTCAGGCCCGTTCTGGGCCGCGAGGCGACGCTAGCCAATTCCGGCGGGCGAGTTATTGTGAAGATCTGATTTCTTTCTGGTCTTTATATTGTGTCGCCATTTCAATGAGATACGGGTCCAGAAGGGCCGGGCAACCAGGGAGGCCGTCATGACCGAAACCAATTCTGCCCGCCTGGTCGGCACCGCCAGGCCGTTCCGCCTTGGTGACTGCGACATCGACCCGGCCAGTTGCCGCGTGCGCAACGGTGGCCAGGTGGTGAAGCTGCAGCCACAGGCCGTCGCTGTCCTGAGCTACCTGGCCGCTCGCCCCGGCCAGGTAATCACCAGGGATGAGATCGAGAGTGCCGTCTGGGAGGGGCGTACCGTCGGCTACGATGCTCTGACAGGGACCATGTTCAAGCTGCGCAAGGCCCTGGGCGACGACCCGAAGTCGCCTCGACTCATCGAGACCATCTCAAAGCGCGGCTATCGCCTGCTCACTGAGCCGCAGCCTGCGGCCGAACCGTTCGACGATTTGTGGACGCCGGAAGAGTTGCCGGCGGCCGAACCTTTGCCGGAAAGGGGCGCTCCTGTCGCCGCCTCGGAGATGGCACCGTCCCCGCCCGGTGATCTGCTGCCGGCATCCGCACCTGCGGGCCCTGGCGCCGAGCGCCCGTCATTACTGCGCCATGTTCGCAAACGTCTCGCGGCGCCGGGCTATGCTTCCGTCGCCGCGCTCGTTGCGCTCCTCGTCTTGCTGGCGGCCGGCATTGCCTTGCGCTCGATGCCGCAACGTGCGGTCGTCACTGCGGCGCCGGCAACCGCCAAGAGTTCGATCGTCGTGCTGCCGTTCAGGTTGTTGGGTGAGCCGGCAAAGGGCGACTACCTCGCCGACGGGCTGACTGACGACCTCACTACGGCCCTGGCGATGCGCTCCGACCTGCTCGTGATCTCCCGCGAAGCAGCGTTCATCTACAAGGGCCAGGAGGTTTCGGATACCAACCTCGGTGCGCGGCTCGACGTGCGCTACGTGCTGCGCGGCACCATACATCGCGGCGGCACCGGCCTGCGCATCAACGCGCGGCTCATCGATACGGCAAAGGGCCAGCACGTGTGGGCTGAGCAGTTCGACGGCGTCGAGCTGAACGACAATATTGCCCGCAGGATCGTCGACTCGCTGATCGAGCACATCGCGCCGCGCAGCCAACACGCAGTTGATGCCCCGGGGTTGCCGACGACGCGCAGCCCGGAGGCCTACGACGCATTTCTGGCCGGCCGGCAGCACTTCTATGCATACTCGAATAAGAGCGAGAATGAGAAAGCCCGCGCCCTGTTTGAACAGGCGCTCCAGTACGACCGTGATTTTGCGCTTGCTCACGCCATGCTCGGCTGGACCTACGTCTTCGAGGCCATGAATGGGTGGAGCAAGGACAGGGCCTCCTCGCTGCAGAAGGCCTTGGCAAACGCACAGAAGGCCATCTCGATCAACAAGGACATTCCCATGACATATTTCGTGACGGGCATGGCGTACCGCGAACAGGGGGAATACATCAAAGCGCTGGTGGAGGCGCAGAAGGCCATCGCGCTCGACCCCAACTATGCCAATGGACATGTGCTGGTTGCGTCGTTGCTCTACTACACCGGGCGCCCCGAGGAGAGCATTGAACCGGTGAGGAAGGCAATGCGCCTCAACCCGCACTATCCCTTCAACTTCAATTTCCACCTCGGCCAAGCCTATTTTGTCCTTCACAGATACGACGACGCCATCAAGGCCTTCCAGGCTGGCATAGCTAAGAACCCGGGCGCGGAGCGCCTGCACGTCTGGCTGGCGGCTGCCCTGGCCCATGCTGGACGCATCGAGGACGCCAAATGGGAAGTCGAGCAGGTCCTGATGCTCAACCCGAACTTCAGCCTTGCGGCCATCGCCAAGGTCTTCCCTTTCAAGAACAAGACCGATGCGGACCACTTCCTGGGAGGGCTGAGGAAAGCCGGCTTTTCGTGAGCTTCCTCCGACTGAAGGAAGGCTGCAACGAAGGGCAGCGGACAGCATATCGATGTGCCGCATCTCTCGCGCCCGCTGCTTACGGCGAAGCGGACGCGCTATCCCGCGTAGGCACTCGAATCTTCAGATCTGGTGGGATTCCTTCTTCAACTTCGCCAACAGAAGCTCTTGCGTGTCCAGCGGCACCGTGCAGCGCGCGACAATGCGCGGCCACAGGTCGATGGGTGGCTCGCTGACGAGCGTGGGGCTCAGGGTCACGATCTGGAGATCGTCGTTCAGGTGCTGGCGCAGGCCGCAGCTGAGCGCTCGGCAGGCCACGCGTAGGCGGCAATCGCGGTAGTGGCAGATCCGTCCAATATAGCGGTCCGCTTCGTCGGCAAGGAAAATGTCGGCACCCAAGTTGATCATTTGCGCCGAGCCCTTGAGGCGCCGGCCAATGCCGGCGAGAGAATCAAGGTTGATATCGGCGTCTATAGTGACGAGGACATCGGCGTCCTTCGGCACGGGCTTGGGGGTCGCCAGCGACCCGAGCAGAGCGATCCTACGGACACCGGCCAATGAGCGCGCTGCGCGTGCGAAAGCAAGCACGGCCGAAAGCAGGTGATGCCGCGGGTTTGAGACCGAGGGCCGGGGTCGAAGCTGTCGGCTATGCGCACCGCGTTCCATGAGCCGATGGTCTTTAAGCAGGACCGCGCCGCCACGCTAGGTGACTCGTTGCAAAGAGTCTTGTCCTGACGGCCGAAAGGTTCAAACTGGAGCTCTACCGGCGGGGGGCAAATGTCAGACGCTGGGGCGGTGCATCCGACCTGGCTCTGTGGACGGCGATGAGCTGGAGAAGCGTCCCGGGTTGAGGGAGTATCGCGGCATGACCAGTCCTGGAATACGGCTTGGATCGGCACACACGACTGAGAAGGGCGTCCCGGCTTCGGCACCGAGGGTGGCTATCTACCTCCGCGTTTCGACGGGCCGGCAAGTTGAGCATGAGCTGTCGATCCCTGACCAGAGGGCCCAGACGCAAGCTTGGGCCGCGCGGCGCAGTTGGACAGTCGTTGCTGAATACATCGACGGCACCTCGGCGACCGATGACAAGCGGCCCGAGTTTCAGAAGATGATCGAGCGTGCCTGCGATGGCGAGAACGCGTTCGACGTGATCGTCGTGCACTCGTTCTCGCGCTTTTTCCGCGATGCCTTCGGCCTCGAGTTCTACGTTCGCAAGCTCGCCAAGCATGGCGTCAAGCTGGTGTCGATCACGCAAGAGCTGGGCGATGACCCAGCCCAGGTGATGATGCGGCAGGTGATTGCTCTCTTCGATGAATACCAGTCCAAGGAGAACGCCAAGCACGTGCTGCGCTCCATGAAGGAGAATGCCCGACAGGGCTTTTGGAACGGAGCTCGGCCGCCATTCGGCTACAAGGCGGTCGAAGTCGAGCGGCGCGGGAGCCGCATCAAGAAGAAGCTTGCGATCGATCCAGTTGAGGCCGAGACGGTATGTTTGATCTTCCGGCTGTTCCTGGCGGGCGACAACGGCTCGGGACCGATGGGCGTCAAGGCCATCGCCGTGTGGCTCAACGCGCATGGCTATCGCACCCGCGCCGGCGCTACCTGGGGTCTTGGGCCTATCCATGCCTTGCTGAGCCATCCCGTTTATGCCGGGCGCATGCGGTTCAATCGAGCAGAGGCACGCAGCCGTCGGCGCAAGAGCGAAACCGAGCAGGTGTTCGCGGAGGTTCCCGCGATCATCGAGCCGCAGGTGTTCGAGCAGGTGCAGTGCCAGCTCAAGGCGCGCAACCCGCGGATCACGGCGCCGCGCGTGGTCACGGGCCCAATCCTGCTGACGGGCCTTGCCGTCTGCGCCAGCTGCCGCGGGGCGATGACGCTCAGAACGGGCACGTCGAAGACCGGCAAGGTGCACCGCTACTACGCCTGTTCGACTTGTGCCCGGCAGGGCCAGACGGCATGCAGGGGTCGGTCGATCCGTATGGACAAGCTCGATACGCTCGTCACCACCCATCTGGCGGACCGATTGCTCAAGCCCGAGCGCCTGACGGCGATGCTAGCCTCGCTTGCCAGCCGGCGGGCGGCAAAGGCGGCTGCCGTGGATGAGCGTCTCGGCATCCTGGAGAAAGAGGCGCATGAAGCCAACGGGCGCCTGCGGCGGCTCTACAAGCTCGTCGAAGATGGCGCTACAGACATGGATGAGATCCTCAAGGGCCGCATAACCGCCGTCAAGGCCGATCGGGACCGTGCGCAGGCTGCTCTCGATCGGGCCAAGTCGGGGCTTCGGTTAGCCGTCGATATCCGCCCGATCGTGGTAGAGCGCTTCGGCCAGATGATGCGCGAGAAGCTGACGGGCGGCGAGGTATCCTTCCGCAAGGCTTACCTCGGCTCCATTGTCGACCGCGTGGAGGTAGACGATTGCGAGATCCGCATCGTTGGCCGCAAGGATGTGCTTGAGCAGGCGGTTCTGGCGAATGGCGGCCCCGTGCCCGGGGTTCGCAGTTTTGTTCGCAAATGGCGCACCCGACAGGATTCGAACCTGTGACCTCTGCCTTCGGAGGGCAGCACTCTATCCAGCTGAGCTACGGGTGCTTCCAGACGGGCTTGATACCCCATTTGACCTGAGCCCGCAAACGTCTCAAAGCTCTGCCAGCCGCGTCCGCGCCGAGCAAGGCCACCGGAGCCGGAAGAGAGGCATTTGATGAGCAACTGGAACGCTGTGCGCCCCGGCGAGGTCGAGATCTCCCTGCCGGACTCCTTCGATGCGGGCGTGTATTTCATCGGCCGCATCCGCACGCCCTTCAAGTCGCGCGAGGAGTGCCCCAAGAGCACGGCCCAGTCGACCGCCGTCGGCAGGGTCGAGATCGATCCGCGCTTCGCCGCGGGCCTCAAGGGGCTCGAGCTCTACAGCCATGCCTTCCTGCTCTATTGGATGGACCAGGCGCGGCGCGATCTCATCGCCCAAGTGCCGGCTCATCTCGGGGTCCCGCGGGGGACTTTTGCCCTGCGCTCGCCAGTGCGTCCCAATCCGATCGCGCTGGCCGTGGTCGAGCTGCTGAGCATCGAGGGGACGACCCTGACGGTGCGCAGCGTCGATTGCCTCGACGGCACGCCGCTGATCGACATCAAGCCGTACTTTTCCTCCACCGACAGCATCGCGGATGCGCGCCGCCCGTGAGGGTGGGCCTCGGTTTCAGTGCGAACCGGGCTGACCGGCCTTGGCTGCCGTCCTATAGTGCGCGCCCATGAGCACCAAACCCGCCAAATCTGAGAAGCGCCGCGAAGCGGCTTCCGCCTGTACCGTGCCCGAGGGTGAGGCGGTGCCGGTTACCAAGGGCTGCCACGTCTATCTCATCGACGGCTCCGGCTACATCTTCCGCGCCTTCCACGCCCTGCCGCCGCTGACGCGTCCTTCGGATGGCTTGCCCGTGGGCGCCGTGCACGGCTTCAGCGCCATGCTGTGGAAGCTGTTGCAGGATGCACACAGGTCGAGCGGGCCGACGCACCTCGCCGTGATCTTCGACGCAGGGCGGGAGACGTTCCGCAACGAGATCTACAAGGAGTACAAGGCGCACCGGCCGCCGCCCCCCGAGGAGCTCGTGCCGCAATTCTCCCTGATCCGCGACGCCGTTCGGGCATTCAACGTCGCCTGCGTCGAGCACGACGGCTACGAGGCGGACGACCTCATTGCCACCTACGCCAAGCATGTGATCGAGGCAGGAGGCGACGTGACGATCGTCTCATCCGACAAGGACCTCATGCAGCTCATCCGGCCGGGCGTGACGATGCTCGACACCATGAAGAACCGCACCATCGGCCCTGACGAGGTGCGCGAGAGGTTCGGGGTGACACCCGACAAGGTCGTGGATGTGCAGGCGCTTGCCGGCGATTCGACCGACAATGTGCCGGGTGTGCCGGGTATTGGGGTCAAGACCGCGGCCGAGCTGATCAACGAGTACGGCGATCTTGAGACCCTGCTCGCCCGCGCCGGCGAGATCAAGCAGCCCAAGCGGCGTGAGAAGCTGACGGAGTATGCCCCGCAGGCGCGCTTGTCCCAGGACCTGGTGCGGCTCAAGGACGACGTGCCCGTTGCGGTTCCGGTCGAGCGGTTCGGCGTGCAGGAGCTGCAAGCCGACGCCCTGCTCGGCTTCCTGCGCGAGATGGAATTCAACACGCTCACCAAGCGCATCGCAGAGGGCCTCGGAAAGGAGGCGCCGCCGCCGCTGGAGCGATCGGTCGGTGCCAGCGTCCGGCGCGCCGACGGCGCAGCCGCCCCAGGCGTCCCCGCGCAGCCGGTAAGTAAGGCCGTGCCTGCATCCGTGGCAACGCCGCAGGCGGCAGTGGCTGCGGCGGCCAAGGACGCTACCGAGAAGATCGATCGCACCAAGTACGAGACGGTGACCGACCTTGCGCATCTGGAGAGCTGGCTCGCGCAAGCCCGCGCCGCCGGACGCTTCGCCTTCGATATCGAAACCACCAGCCTCGATCCGATGCGCGCCGATCTAGTCGGCATCTCGCTGGCGGTGGCGCCGGGCAAGGCCTGCTATGTGCCGCTCGGGCACCGGGCCGGCAGCGGATTCGACTTCGGGGACGGCGGATTGAAGCAGGCGCCGCTTGCCCAGGCGATCTCGCTTCTGAAGCCCGTTCTCGAGGATTCCTCGATTCTCAAGATCGGGCAGAATCTCAAGTACGACAGTCTCGTGATGTCGCGCTACGGCATAGCGCTTGCGCCGCTGGACGATACCCTGCTGCTTTCCTACGCGCTCGATGGCGGCCGCGGCAACCACGGTATGGACATTCTTGCCGAGCGCCATCTGCGCCACACGTGCATCCCCTTCAGCCAGGTCATCGAGCACGCCCCGGGCAAGAAGTCGGAGAAGACGTTCGCCGAGGTGCCGATCGACAAGGCGACGGAATACGCGGCCGAGGATGCGGACGTGACGCTGCGGCTGTGGATGGTGCTGAAGCCGCGCCTCATAGCGGAGCACATGACGACCGTCTACGAAACCCTCGAACGGCCGATGGTTCAGATCCTGGCCGACATGGAGCGGACGGGCGTCAAGGTCGACAAGCATATCCTTACCCGCCTCACCTCGACGTTCGCGCAGCGCATCGCCCAGCTCGAGGAGGAGATCTACGAGCTGGCGGGGCACAAGTTCAACATCGGCTCGCCCAAGCAGCTCGGTGAATTCCTGTTTGACAATCTGAAGCTGCCGGGCGGCAAGAAGACGAAGACCGGCCAGTGGGAGACGCGGGCGGGCCTGCTCGACGATCTGGCGGCGCGCGAGGACCTGCCGGAGCACGCCCGCAAGCTGATCAACGTCATGCTGGAGTGGCGGCAGCTTGCCAAGCTGAAGTCAACCTATACCGACTCGCTGCCGCAGCACATAAACCCCGAGACGGGACGAATTCACACCTCCTACGCACTCGCCTCCACCACCACCGGCAGGCTGGCCTCGACGGACCCCAACCTGCAGAACATTCCGATCCGCACCAAGGAAGGCCGCGAGATCCGCACCGCGTTCATCGCCGAGAAGGGCCACAAACTGATCTCGGCAGACTACAGCCAGATCGAGCTGCGCGTGCTGGCCCACATTGCCGAGATCCCGCAATTGAAACGTGCCTTCGACGAGGGGCTCGACATTCACGCCATGACGGCCTCGGAGATGTTCGGCGTGCCTATCAAGGGCATGCCGCCCGAGGTGCGGCGCCGCGCCAAGGCCATCAACTTCGGCATCATCTACGGCATCTCGTCTTTCGGTCTGGCCGCCCAACTCGGCATTCCCAAGCAGGAGGCCGGCGAGTACATCGCCACCTACTTCAAGCGCTTTCCCGGCATTCGCGATTACATGGAGTCAACGAAGAAGCGTGCCCGGGAGCAGGGCTTCGTCGAGACGATCTTCGGCAGGCGTGTGCATTATCCGGAAATCAACACGAAGAACCCGTCGATGCGCGGCTTTCTGGAGCGGGCCGCGATCAATGCACCGATCCAGGGCTCGGCCGCCGACATCATCCGGCGCGCCATGATCCGCATGCCCGGTGCACTGCAGCATGCACGCCTCAATTCGACGCGCATGCTCCTTCAGGTTCATGACGAACTCGTGCTCGAAGCCAAGGAGGGCGAGGTCGAGAAGGCCCTGAAGACAGTGACGCATGTCATGGAGAAGGCCGCTGAGCCGGCTGTGCGCCTGAAGGTGCCCATCCATGTCGATGCCAAGGCGGCCGACAACTGGGAAGCGGCACACTAGACGGCCAGAGCCCGGCCAACTGCATGCAGATGCATGTTGTGCTAATGTCGATGACGCGTGGGTGTGTCCGTGCAAAGACCATTTGCGCGCTCCAATATGGACCAACCGGGGAGAAACCCAATGCAGGGAAGTGCTTTCAGCAACTTGCTCGCACTTGTCGGCCGGCTATTGCTCGCTGCCATTTTCATTCAGTCGGGCTGGGGAAAGATCGGCGGCTACGACGCGACCGCGATATATATGGGCAAAGCCGGCGTACCGGGCACGCTTCTGCCGCTCGTCATAGCGGTCGAATTGCTGGGCGGCATCCTGATCGTCATCGGCTGGCAGACGAGGCTTGCGGCCATCGGCTTGGCCGTGTTCACAGTCTTGACTGCCGTCTTCTTCCATATGAACTTCGGCGACCGGATGCAGACCATTCAATTCATGAAGAACCTGGCGATTGCCGGCGGCTTCCTGGCGCTGGCGGCGGGCGGCGCCGGAGCGTGGTCGGTCGATGGACGCAGAGGAAGTTGACCCGAAACCAAGCGCTGCGATCTGCGATTGAAAAACTTGCCGCAGATTGCAGAAAGAGCACGCTAAACAAATAGCCAGGTGGATATCGGAGCGGCGCCTTTGCCGGCGCCCGCTCCGATAGATAATTGCCTACTTGATCAAATTCTTCTCGATCCGATCGCCACTCTTGAGCTTTGCTGCAAGCCATTTCGGCTTGCGGCCGCGGCCGGTCCACGTCTCGGTGGGATTGTCCGGATTGGCATATTTTGCAGCGACGGTTCTGCCCTTTCCGCCCCGGCCACCGACGATCTCGCCCAGCTTGAAGCCCGCATCCGCGGCCAGCGCTTCCATCTTCTGACGAAGCAGGGCGCGCTCGCGCTCCTGGACATTTGCCATTGCTTTCTTGATCTTGAGGCTGAGCTCCTGGAGCTCCCTATACGACATGCGATCTACGTCCTTGGCCATCCTGGTGCATTCCCTTTGCTGGAGTGGTCGGTCACCACAAATACGGCTCAATGGCTTAATGCAAAGCAAAGCGCAACTGTTTTTGGCCGATTTCGCGACAACATAATGCTTTTCGTTGGCCTGGGCGGGTAATTGAAACGGCGAAACAACAAGACGTAGGAATTATGCGGGGGCGGCTACAAAACCGTTGATGTTGCAACCGGAATTCCGTCCTGCGCGGCGCCGGAGAGGGATCGCTCTTGATCGAAAGCGGTCAGTTTCGATCAGAGCATGAATCCCGCTCTACGCGATCGGTGGTCTCAATCCCAGATTTCGCAATGTCCGGTCGATCCAATGCCGGGTCAGCTTCTCCTGGACACTATTTTGGCCTAGGCGCAAATGCAGACTCTCAAAATCGACAAAGTCGAGTCGTTGGTCCTGATTGAAACAGGAAAACACCACCGTTTCGACCCCGCTGTCGGGATCGCGGTGCATTTGCAGGCACTGGGCGCATATCTCCTTCATCATGCACTGCATGGGGGAGTTGATGGAGGCGATGGCTGCATGATCGCGCTTCAAGTGCGCGGCGAGCCTGCCTCGGCGCGCCTGCGCAACGGCCTCCATCATGCGATCGGAGCCGATGGCGATGATGCGGTCGACGTCACCCATGGCGATTGGCTGGGCGCCGAGGCCGCCGCCCGAGTAGGCCTCGAGAGCGGCAACAATATTGCCGACGAACGCGCGATCCTGGCTCCGCTCGGGTGTGAAGCCGGGCGCTTCATCGCAACACCAGACGATGGCATCAGCCGCGCGTTCGATCTCGGCGACCTTGTAGCGGTCGATGCCGCGTTTGTAGCCGGCAAAGTAGAGCACGCGGCTGCCGCGTGCGCGCAGCGCCTGGCCGATGGAGAATAGAACCGCGTTTCCGAGGCCGCCGCCGACCAGCAGAACGGTCTCGCCGGCCGGCGTTTCCGTGGCCGTGCCCGTCGGGCCCATCAGCACCACGGGCTCTCCAGGCATCAGATGGGCGCACAGATCCGACGACCCGCCCATTTCCAGGACGATGGTCGACAGCAAGCCCTTGTCGCGGTCGACGGAGGCCCCCGTCAGCGCCAGCCCCTCCATGGCGAGCCTGGTGCCGTTGGCGCGCGGTGCCAGCATCTCGTAGTTCTGCAGACGGTAGAACTGGCCCGGCTGAAAGGCCTTCGCGGCCATGGGCGCACGCACCACGACCTCGACGATGCTCGGGGTGAGCCTGATCACCTCATGAACGCAGGGGCGCAGCTCGTCATCAAGGCGCGCAATGAGAGACTGCGGCGCCACGCCGGTGGCGGCAAGCCGCGACAGCATGCGGCTGACGACGGGATATCCCCGCTTGGCGCTCGCCATCGCCTTGACGACGTTGCCGGCAAACGAGGGATGCAGATCGCCGAAGAAGCTGACCGCCTTGCCGTCCGGCCGCAGGGTCGTCAGCACATGGGTGACCGGCGGCTTGGTCATGCGGTCGGGCGCGACGCGGTTGCCGTCTTCGTCAACGGCCTGGAAATACTTGCCGTCGACGACAATGCGGCTGGGGTCCTCGCGGGCGAGCACCGTGTTGGGCTGCGTGCCGGCGGCCACCAGGATCGTCCGGGCAGGCATTACGTGCTCGACCGGGGCAGCGTTGGCGTCGGCGGCCTGGGCAACGACATGCAGGGCGTGCGCCGCACCGACGTCGTCGAGAAGCACTTCCGCGGGCGCCAACTGCTCGGCGAAGCGAATGCCCTCCTCCAACGCCTTGGCGACCTCCTCGTGGTTGAGCGTGTAGCTCGGGGAGTCGATGAGACGACGCCGGTAGACGATGGTGGCGCCGCCCCATTGCTGCATGAGCTTGGCGAGTTGCGGCGCGCGGCCTTCGCGTGCTGCTAGCTCCCGCTCGGTGCGTATCGCGCGTGCGTGGCCGAGGTATTCGTCAGCGATGCGTGCCTCGGCCGCGGTCCAGGTGTCGCGCATGGCCGCTTCACCGCGCTCAGCGACGAGCGTCTCGTACCGGGCGAGGAACTTCTCCACCTGCAGCGGATAGTAGGCGAGCGCTTCAGTCGCCGTGTCGATGGCTGTCAAGCCGCCGCCGATGACGACGACCGGCAGTCGCACCTGCAGATTGGCGATGCTGTCCGTCTTGGCCGCGCCCGTGAGCTGCAGCGCCATGAGGAAGTCCGAAGCCTGGCGCACGCCGGGGGCGAGGCCGTTCTTCATCGGCACGATGGTCGGCCGCCCGGCGCCTGCGCATAGCGCGATATGATCGAAGCCGAGCTCGAAGGCGCTCTCGACCGTGAGTGTTCCGCCGAAGCGCACGCCGCCGTACATGCGGAAGGCGTTGCGCCGCTCCAGCAAGAGGCGGACGACCTTGAGGAAGTTCTTGTCCCATCGCACGGTGATGCCGTACTCGGCGACACCACCGAACCCGGCCATCACGCGGGAGCCGAGCGGCTCGCGCAACTCATCGAGGCTGCGGATCGGACGGAATGGGTGGCGCAGACCCTTGGCATCCACGCCGGAGATCTCCGCCGGCAACGGCTCGATCTTGAGCCCGTCGACGGCCACGACCGTGTGCCCCTCGTTCATCAAGTGATGGGCAAGGGTGAAGCCGGCCGGGCCCAGGCCGACGACGAGCACCTTGCGCCCTGTCACCGGCTTCGGCAGCGGACGCGCGATATTGAGCGGGTTCCAGCGGGTGAGCACAGAATAGATTTCAAAGCCCCAGGGCAGGGACAAGACGTCTTTCAGGATGCGCGTTTCGATCTGGGGGATGTCGACCGGGTCCTGCTTCTGGTAGATGCAGGATTTCATGCAGTCGTTGCAGATGCGATGGCCGGTGGCGGCACACATCGGGTTGTCGACAGCGGTAATGGCCAGCGCCCCGACGAAGCAGCCGCGCGTGTAGGCCAGATTCATCTCCGAGATCTTCTCGTCCAGCGGGCAGCCGGCAAGCGTCACGCCGAACGGGCTCTTCTTGAATTGACCCGTCTTTTCCTTGAGCCCCTTGGAGCAGCTGTCCTTGCCCTGGTTGTGGCACCAGATGCAGTAGTTGGCGTGGTCGAGCGCGCCTTCGATGCCCATGCCGGCGTCGGTGAGCGCAAATCCGTCGCGATGACGCAGCAGACGGTCGGGCAGTCTCAACATGGTGACACCGCCGACGACCTCGGTCTCGACGGGCACCAGATGGTCGTGGTCGAGCTTGTGGGGAACCTTGAACAGGATGCCTGCACCGTGCATCCGTTTGCCTTCCGGCGTGTGGGTTGCCCACGCCGCATAGCGCGCAGCGAGATCGAGGAAAGCTGCGTGCTCTGCCTCGTTCTGCATCCAGCGCTCGACGCACTCGGCAAATCTCAGCTCGGTCAGTTCTCCCCCGAGATGGGCTTCGAGCTCCTGGCGCAGTGCAGCGCCGTCGAGCGCCGCTGCCTGCTCGGGACCGAGCTTCTTGGCAGCACGACGCTGCACGAACAGGCGCTTCACGGAATGCAGGGAAGCCAGGGCCGCGTGCCGCGACTGCAGGGTGCGGATGTCGTTTGCCACACCGAAAAGCTTGCCGACAAAACCTTCGAGCACGGGGGCCAGCTCAAGGAGCAGCTCCGAGTGCGCTTCCCCCGCCAGCGACTCCGGTTTTCTTCGCGCGGCCATCAGCCGGTTGTGCAGGTCGACATGGTCCGACCGGAGAAGCTCGACGAACCGGGCATCAAGGCGCGTCAAGCCGGCGTGGTCGTAGAGATCCGCAAACTGCAGGCCGAAGCCGAGATTGAGAGTATCGCTCATGATTCCTGCTTACCCCGCCTCGTTACTTGTGCTGGGCCGGCAAATCCATGGCGCGACCGGAGAGCCGGCGCCATGCGCCCCAAACGCGCGTATGTTAGTTTATTTATCAAACCATTATATATCATAACAAAGATTTCGGCACGCGAATACCCACCGTCCTGCGTTGGGAGCGGCGGGGTTGCCGGGCGAGAAGGGCACCGGTAGAGACGGGCAGTCCAGCGGCGAGCGCACCATGACGGAAACGGAAGGATTGGAGCAGCAGCTGCTCAACGTGCGTGATTGGCTCCGCTACGGCGTCAGCCGGTTCAGCGAGGCCAAGCTGGTCTATGGCCATGGCACCGCCACGGCGCTCGACGAGGCGGCGTATCTGATACTGCACACCTTGCATCTTCCCATAGACCAGCTCGAGCCCTGGCTGGATGCGCGCCTTACGCTGACGGAACGGCAGGCGGTGCTGGCGATCATCGAGAAGCGTGTGGCAACGCGCAAGCCGGCGTCCTACCTCACCAACGAAGCCTGGGTCCAGGGCAATGCCTTCTACGTCGACGAGCGCGTCATCGTGCCTCGGTCCTATCTCGGCGAGCTGCTCGGCGGTGACCTCTCCAATGTCATTGCCGAGCCCGACGAAATCGGCGGCGTGCTTGATCTGTGTACCGGATCCGGTTGCCTGGCGGTGCTCGCCGCTCTGACTTTTGCCAATGCGCATGTGGATGCCAGCGACGTCTCGGCCGACGCGCTGGCTGTGGCCGAGCGCAACGTGCGAGACTACGGCCTCGAGGACCGCATCTCGCTCATCCGGTCGGATCTCTTTGCCGGCCTGAGCGGCCGGCGCTACGATCTGATCATCTCCAATCCGCCCTATGTCTCATCGACGGCCGTGGCAGACTTTCCGCCGGAGTACGCGGCCGAGCCTCGCCTTGCCCATGAAGGCGGTCCCGACGGGATGGACATCGTGCGCCGCATTCTGGCCGAGGCGGCGGACTACCTGACCCCCAAGGGCACCCTGGTGGTGGAGGTGGGCACGGCGCGCCCCGTTCTCGAGGAGGAATATCCGGCGCTCCCGTTCCTGTGGCTGGACACGGCGGAAAGCGAGGGCGAGGTGTTTGCCCTCAGCGCAGACGATGTGCGCAATCGCAAGACGGCGAGGTGACATGCGCCGGGACGGCCAATCGCCGGCTTGAGCCCGAGGCAGGAGACGAAGGCACGCGATGTCCATCCGGCATCTGCGCACATTGCTCGCCATTGCCGAGCGCGGCTCATTCGCCGCGGCCGCCCGCGATGTGCATCTGACCGAATCGGCGGTCTCCATGCAGATGAAGGCGCTGGAAGAGGAACTGGGCGTTGTGCTCTTCGACCGCACCACGCGCCCGCCGGCGCTGACGGAGGCCGGGCGTGCGCTCATCCCCGAGGCCGAGGAGCTGGTTCGCGGCTATGAACGTCTTGTGCGCCCGAAGGACGAGGACGCGCGCGTCGAAGGCCACCTGCGTCTCGGCGCGGTGCCGAGCATCATAACCGGCATTCTGCCGGGCGCCATCGCGGCGCTGCGGCGCAAGCATCCCGGAATGCACGTGGAGATCGCCATGGCGCTTTCGGCCGAGCTGGTCGAGCGGCTCGAGCGCAGGAGCCTCGATGCCGTGATCGTCAGCGAGCTCGGCAAGGTGCCGAGCGGATTCGTCTGGTCGCCGTTCGCGCGCGAGCCTCTGGTTCTGATCGCGCCGCCGGACGCCCCCAACCGCCCGGCGGGGGAGCTGCTCGCGAGCTATCCCTTCATACGCTACACGCGCCAGGCGTGGGTCGGGAGGCTCATCCACACGATGATGAAGCGGCGGCGCATCAAGGTGGCGGAGGCCATGACGCTCGACACGCTGGAGGCGGTGACTGCCATGGTCTCGCACGGCCTCGGCGTTTCCATCGTGCCCCAGCGTGGGCGCGGCGTGCCGCTGGCGTTTCCGGTGCGCACCGTGGCGCTGCCGGAGCCTACGGTGCATCGCGTCGTCGGGCTGCTCCGGGCGGAGAGCCACAGCAAAGCCCTGCTCGCCGATGCGCTTCTCGCCGAACTCGCCCGGCTCGCCGGCGGCGATCTTCGCAAGCCCGGATCATCTTCAAAGAAATTGAAGACATGATTGACATATATTCGCTATTGCTCATTTTCGGCTTTTGCTAACTGTAGCACCAGCAGGAACCGTGATGACGACGTCCCACCCCTTTCGAGAAGCCGAGCGGCGCGCCCACACCGAAGGGCCCTTCGATCCCGAGGAGGTGCGTCTTGCCAATCGCAACTCGGGCCTTCTTCTGGAGGCGCTGCGTCACGACGTGACGCCCGCGGGGCTGCACTACCTGCTCAACCACTTCGACGTGCCCTACGTGGCGGACGGCACGTGGCAGGTCGACATCGCAGGCCGCGTGAAGCGCAGGGCGGTCCTGTCGCTCGACGAGATCAAGAAGCTGCCGGCGCGTACGCTCCCCGTTACGCTCGAATGCGCCGGCAACGGCCGCGCCGCCATGATGCCCCGCTATCAGAGCATGCCCTGGCTCTACGAGGCGGTCGGCACGGCCGAATGGACCGGCACGCCGCTGCGCCATGCGCTCGACCAGGCAGGCCTTCTCGACGACGCCATCGAGATCTCCTTCATCGGCGCCGACCGCGGTTTCGACCGCGGGCACGAGCACTCCTATGGCCGAAGCCTGAGGCGCGATGTGGCATTGAGCGACGACGTGCTGCTCGTGTGGGCCATGAACGGCCAGCCGCTGCTGCCACAGCACGGCTATCCGCTGCGCCTCGTCGTGGCCGGCTGGTACGGCATGGCGAGCGTGAAGTGGCTGGCGCGCATCGAGGCGCTCGACAAGCCTTACGACGGCTTCCAGCAGGTCAACACGTACATGTATCGCGCGGATGCGAATGCAACGCCGGTGCCGGTGTCGCATATCCGCGTCAAGTCGCTGATGGTGCCGCCCGGCATTCCTGACTGGTACACGCGCCATCGCCTCGTTGCGGCCGGACCGACGCCGCTGTTCGGGCGCGCGTGGTCCGGCGGGGGCGTTCCCATTGCACGTGTCGAGGTCGGCATCGACGGCGTATGGCATGACGCGGAGCTTGATCCGCCGCAGGGCAAGTTCGCCTGGCGCGGCTGGCGCTCGCAGTGGAACGCGGAGCCCGGCGAGCATGTGCTGTCCTGCCGTGCCACGGACGCCGATGGGGAAACGCAACCGCTTGAGGCACGCTGGGACATGGGCGGCTTCGGCAACAACGTCGTGCAGTGCGTGCACGCAACGGTGAGATGAGAGGAATGACGAACACCATCGAGGTTTCGCTTTGGCGCGGCAAAGCGGACGGCCGGTACCAGACCTTCTCCGTGCCGCAGCGCGAGAATCAGACCGTCCTCGATGTCGTGACGTGGGTGCAGCGCAATGCCGACCCGACGCTTTCCTACCGCTTCGCCTGCCGGGTCGGCATGTGCGGCAGCTGCGCCATGACGGTGAATGGCCGTCCGCGCTGGACTTGCCGCACGCACACCTCGAAGGTGGTCGAGAACGGGCGCCTCGAGATCGGCCCGCTCGCCAACCTGCCCGTCATCAAGGATCTCACCTGCGATATGCAGGCCTTCTTCGAGAAGTGGCAGAAGGCCAAGGGCGTCTTCGCGCCGAGCAAGACCAAGAACGACCCGATCGAGAAGATCCTGCCGGGCAGCCCGCCGCGCCAGGCGGCCGATGCCGCCATCGAATGCATCAACTGTGCGGTGTGCTTTGCCGCCTGCGATACCGTGCGCTGGAATGAGGATTACGTGGGGCCGGCCGCACTCAACAGGGCGTGGACGCTCGTCAACGATGTGCGCGACGCCGGCAATCGCGATCGCCTCTCGGCTGTGGCGGCGGGCGGGGGCTGCCATGCCTGCCACTCGCACCAGAGCTGCCAGGAGCATTGCCCCAAAGCGCTCAACCCCACGGCCTCCATTGCCGGCTTGAAGCGCCGCACCATGCAGGCCTACATCAGGCGAGAGCTGTGATGCTGGTCTGTCTTGGACATCGTTTGAGCTTCGTCGTTCCCTCTCCCCTTGTGGGGGAGGGACAGGGAGGGGAGGATGACAGAACCCTGCTGTCGGGATTCCCCCCACACCTAACCCTTCCCCCCGTCGTGCCGAAGGCGCGCCTTCGGCACGACGGGGAGGGGAATCCCTGCGGCATCTGCCGCCCCGAAGGAGCCCGACCATGAACGTGCGACTGTACGTGCTGCAGCGGGGCACGGCGCTGATCATGGCGCCGCTGGTGCTGGTCCACATCGCCATCATCTTCTACGCCACGAGCCGCGGCTTGAGCGCGGCCGACATCCTGGGTCGCACGCGCGGCAGCTTCGGCTGGGCTGCGTATTATTCGCTGTTCGTCCTGGCGGCGGCGACCCATGGGGCGATCGGACTGCGCGTCATCGCTTCGGAATGGACGGCGCTGCGCGGGCGTCAGCTCGATGCGCTGATGTGGATCTTCGGTCTTGCGCTGGCCGTGCTGGGCCTGCGCGCCGTAGCTGCCGTGGTGCTGCCATGAGACCGCACACGACAAGCCATCGCCGCGATGCCCTGTGGCTCGCATTTCTCGTGCACCGCATCTCCGGACTGGCGCTGGCGTGCTTCCTGCCGCTGCACTTCCTGGCGCTCGGTCTTGCCATCCGCGGCGAGGCAACGCTCGACGGCTTCCTCAAGTGGACGGCCAATCCGCTGGTGAAGCTCGCCGAGACCGGCCTCGTGTTCCTCCTGGCCGTGCACATGCTGGGGGGCATGCGCGTGCTCGTTATCGAGAACATGCCCTGGCGCGACGGCCAAAAGCGTTTTGCGACCGGCGCGCTCGCCTTCGCCATTATTGCCGCCGCCGTCTTCCTCGTCCGCGCAGCGTGAGATCCGAATCGATGCTCGAGCGCTTCAAGACCGACATTCTGATCCTCGGCTCCGGCGGCGCCGGCCTGTTCGCGGCGCTGCATGCGCATCAGGCAAATCCGTCGCTGCAAGTCACGCTGGCGACCAAGGGCCTGCTCGGCAAGTGCGGCTGCACGCGCATGGTGCAGGGCGGCTACAACGTGGCGCTCAATCCGGGCGACTCCGTCGAGCGCCACTTCATGGACACCATCGAGGGCGGCAAGTGGCTGCCCAACCAGGATATGGCCTGGAAGCTGGTGACCACGGCGGTGGAACGCGTGCGCGAGCTCGAGAACGAGATCGGCTGCTTTTTCGACCGCAACGCCGACGGCACGCTGCACGGCAAGGCCTTCGCCGGACAGACCTTCGACCGCACGGTGCACAAGGGCGACCTGACCGGCATCGAGATCATCAACCGTCTGATGGAGCAGGTGTGGGCGCGGCCTGTGCGGCGGCTGGAGGAGCATCGCGCCGTCGCGCTCATCCCGGCGCGCGATGGGGCGTCATTGTCGGGCGTGCTGATGATCGACATCCGCACCGGCCTGTTCCGCTTCGTGGAGGCCAAGGCGGTTCTGCTCGCCACCGGCGGCGGCCCCACCATGTACCGCTATCACACGCCCTCCGGCGACAAGAGCATGGACGGCCTCGCCATGGCGCTGCGCGCTGGCGTGCCGCTGCGCGACATGGAGATGGTGCAGTTTCACCCCACCGGCCTGCTGGCTGGCGTCGACACGCGCATGACAGGCACGGTGCTGGAGGAAGGCCTGCGCGGCGCCGGCGGGCACCTGTTGGACGGGGCGCAGCGGCGCTTCATGGCCGACTATGACCCCAAGCTCGAGCGCGCCACGCGCGATGTCGTCTCCCGCGCGATCTACGCCGAGATGCGCGCCGGCCGCACGACGCCGAACGGCGGCGTCTACATCAAGATGGGCCACCTCGGGCCCGAGAAGGTCGCCAAGCAGTTCAAGGGCATGGTCGAGCGCTGCGCCGACTGCGGTTTCGATCTGGCGGGCGGTCTCGTCGAGGTGGTGCCGACGGCCCACTACTTCATGGGCGGCGTGGTGTGCGATGTCGACACCGCGACCGGTCTCCCGGGCCTGTTCGTGGCGGGCGAGGACTCGGGCGGCGCGCATGGCGCCAACCGGCTGGGCGGCAATGGCGTCGCCAACTCGACGGTATTCGGCGGCATCGCCGGCGAGACGATGGCCGCCTGGGTGGCGAGGAACCCTGCCTCTGGGGAGCCCGACGAGGATATCCTGGGCGCCGAGCTGGTGCGGGCGCAGCTTCCCCTGACGGCCAAGGCTGGCGACCTCAATCGCTTGCGCGAGCGCCTGCTGGACATCATGTGGGACGATGTCGGCGTCATCCGCAACGCGGCCGGGCTGGCGCGCGGCCTCGACAAGCTCGGCGCCATCGAGGACGAGCTGCTGGCGACCGGCGTGCCGGACGGCGACCGGGCCTTCAACCTGACGTGGCACGACTGGCTCAACCTGCGCAGCCTGATCGAGATCTCCAAGGTGATCACCGGCGCTGCGCTGAAGCGCGAGAACAGCCGTGGCGCGCACTACCGCGAGGACTTCCCCGAGGCCGGCGATCTTGCGACCTCGACGTTCACGGTTGCGCGGCAGCGGGGCGGCCGGCTGGAGATCAGCGATCAACCCGTGCAATTCACCATCGTGAGGCCGGGCGAGAGCCTGCTCAAGGAGGCGGCAGAGTGAAGACATTGTCATCCCGGAGCTTCGCGAAGCGAAGTGTCCGGGATCCGGGAGCCGCGTCTGTTGCCCTGGGTCCCGGCACTCGGGCTGACACCCGAGGCCGGCATGACAAGGAGCGAGCCCAATGATCCCCATCGCGTCCCTGCAGAAGACGGCCGAGGAGCTGATGGCCAAGGCCGCCATCGAGATCCCCGAGGACTATCTCGCGGGCTTGCGCAAGTGCGCCGACACCGAGAAGGGCGATCTCTCGGCCTTCGTCCTCCAGGCCATGCTCGAGAACTACGAGGCGGCCAAGGAAGACCGCCGCGCCATGTGCGGTGATACGGGCGTGCCGCGCTGGTACGTGAAGATGGGCAACGAGGCGCGCATCGAGGGCGGGCCGGTGGCGCTGGAGACCGCCCTGCGCCGTGCGACCGCCACTGCCACGCACGACGTGCCGCTGCGGCCCAACCGCGTGCACCCGCTCTGGCGTACGGACCACAACAACAACTGCGGCATCGGCGCGCCCGAGATCGAATACTCGTTCCATCCCGAGGGTGACTGGGTCGACCTGACGACCGTGCACAAGGGCGGGCTGTTCGGCTCGGACTACCGCATGCTGTTCCCGGGCGACGGCATCGATGGCATCCGCCGCTTCTATCTCGATACGCTCATCGCCTTCGGACGCCGCGGGCTGGCCTGCCAGCCGGCGATCGTCGGGGTGGGCTTGGGCGGCTCGAAAGACATCTGCATGGTGCTCGGCAAGCAGGCTTCCTGCCTGCGCACCGTCGGCTCACGCAACCCCGATCCGAAGATCGCCGCGCTCGAGGCCGAGCTCAAGGATCTCGGCAACAATATCGGCATGGGCGCCATGGGGTTCATGGGCTCATCGATGGTGGTCGCCTGCCACATCGAGGTCGGCTACTGCCACACCGGGGGCATGCCGATGAGCGTGCACATGTTCTGCCTCTCGTCGCGGAGAGCAACCGCCCGCGTCTATGCGGACGGGCGCGCCGAGTTCCGCACCGATCCCCAATGGTTCACGGACTACATGCGCCGCGCCAGCGTCGACTGGGAGCCCGCGAAGAAAGTGGAGGCTGCGGAATGACGCGTCAGAGGTCTCTGCCTCTACCTCTGATCACACTTGCTCTTGTCGATCTTGCAGAAACCGCTGCGGTCGGGTCCGGCGGTCACCTCGCATTGGGCAAGCGCACGATCCTCGGCGGTCTTGAGGCTCGGCCCGATGGCCCAGCCGACGCCGGGCGTGCCGTTCTTCGGGTCCATGGCGATCGCAACGCACTCGCCCTGGAACGTGGCGACCACCCGGCAGAGCTTGCGCGCGGCTTCGTTGCCGTGCTTGCTCGTGCGGCAGCTCCTCAGCGCATCCTCTTCGGCCTCCCGCACGGACGCACGTCTGTCGTTGAAGGCGTAGACGAAGCCGTCTTGCGCGCCCTTCGGCGCAACGCCAATTGCCAAGGCTCCGTCGGCGGCAGCCGACCTGGGCGCAAGAGCTGCGCCGGCAGCGGTCACGAGAACGAGGAGCGGCAATGCAGCCAGCTGTTGCTTCAGTGAAAGCATGATTTCGAGCCCCCCATGGCACTTGGTACCTCGGCCGCAAGAGTCTATCGCTCGACGCACGTGTGCGTCCAGCCGCGCCGGGCTGCACCGCCGCCGGCGGGCTCATCAATGCCGTTGCCACCGTGCCTACTTCGCGCGAAGCTGCCCGCAAAAGGGTCTTCATTGCTCATAGGGGAGTAGACGCCATGCGTGCCGCAGTCCTGACCGAAGTCAACAAGCCGCTGCAGATCCTCGATCTCGAGCAGGAGGGCCCGAAATCGGGCGAGGTGCGTGTTCAGGTCAAGGCCGCGGGCGTCTGCCTTTCCGACTACCACATCATGAACGGTGACTGGCCTCTGCCGCTGCCGATGGTGCTGGGCCACGAGGCTGCCGGCGTCGTGGTCGAGCTGGGGCCGGGCGTCAGCAACGTGAAGAAGGGCGACCACGTCATCTTCTCGTTCCGCCCCAACTGCGGTCACTGCCGCTACTGCGCCAGCGGCCGCTCCGTCATCTGCACGGGGCACAACGATAGCCCCCGCTGGCTCATGCACGACGGCACGGCGCGCGTGAAGCTGAACGGCGAGCC
This sequence comes from Hyphomicrobiaceae bacterium, assembly GCA_008933705.1. Lineage (GTDB taxonomy): Bacteria > Pseudomonadota > Alphaproteobacteria > Rhizobiales > Hyphomicrobiaceae > AWTP1-13. Next base: position 22,219 of record WBUN01000035.1, on the reverse strand, counting down.
GGTCAACCAGATGGCGCGCATCGGCACCTTCTCGGAGTACGTCGTATGCCCGGCCGAGCAGGTCGTCTCCGTGCGCAAGGACCTGCCGTGGACGCACGCGGCCATCATCGGCTGCAGCGTGGCTACGGGGGTCGGCGCCGCGATCCGCCACGCCAAGGTCGAAGCCGGCTCGTCGGTGCTCGTGGTCGGCTGCGGCGGCGTCGGGCTCAATGTCGTGCAGGGGGCCAGGCTCGCCGGCGCCAAGACCATCATCGCCTGCGACCTGCTCGACAACAAGCTTGGCTATGCGCGCGAGTTCGGCGCCACCCACACCATCAACGCCAAGAAGGAAGATACGGTGAAGCGGGTGCAGGAGCTGACCGGCGGCTTGGGCGTCGACTACGCCTTCGATGCCATCGGCGGCGCACAGACGGCGGTAACTTGCGTCGAGGCGATCGCGCCGGGCGGCCATGCGGTGCTGGTGGGCATGCCGGCGTTCACCGATCGTGCCTCCATCAATCCATTCCAGATGGTGTTTGCAGAGAAGAAGCTGACCGGCACCTATTACGGCTCGATCCGGCCGCCGGTCGACTTCGGCGTGCTGGCCGATCTCGACATGGACAAGCGCATCAACCTCGATGCGCTGATCAGCCGGACCTACAAGTTCGAAGAGATCAACGAAGGCTTCAAGCTGTTGACGACGGGGCAGGTGGCCCGCGGCGTCATTGTGTTCAACTGACGGTTCCCTCTCCCCATCCGTCATGGGGAGAGGGAGATGAGGAGAATGTATCGATGACCACGGCGCCGAAGCTCAAGACCGTGCATCTGCGGCTGCCCGCCACGACCGAGGATCTGGCCAAGCTCGAGATCGGCACGGTGGTCTACCTCACCGGGCGCGTCTATACGGCCCGCGAGGGCGTCTACAAGAAGGCGGTCGAGGAAGGAGCAGGCTTGCCGGCGGCACCGGAGGAGCTGGGCTTTGCCAACTTCCATTGCTCGCCCGCCGCCACCCTCAATCCCGATGGCAGCGCCACGGTCGGGGCGGTGACGGCCACCGCCTCGTTCCGCTTCGCCAAGTGGCTCGACGGCTGGTTCAAGCTGTCCCGCTGCAACATCATCATCGGCAAGGGCGGCATGACGGGGGAGATCTACAAGCGTGATTTCGTGCCGCACAACGCCATCTATCTCACCACCGTCGGCTACGGCACCGGCGCGCTGCTGGGGCGCGGCATCAAGCGGGTGGTCGGCACCTATTGGGTGGAGGATCTGGGGCTCGCACAGGCCATATGGGTGCTCGAGGTGGAGAACTTCGGGCCCTTCATCGTCGACGGCGACCTTGCCGGCAATTCACTGTTCGAGCGCGAGAACGCCAAGATCGCGCCGCATATCGACGAGCTTTATGCCGGCACCAAGCCGGCGACGCTGCGCCGCTATGGTGAGACCGACAAGAAGACCGACGAGGTCATCTGACGCCGCAAGCGGGCACGCACGAGACAGCCGGCATGTGGCCGGCTGCGCGTTGCCCGGTGCCCGTCACGTCCTTGCGCCTAATCCTCGTACTTGAACGAGAGCTTCAGCCGGACGCGGTAGGCCTCGATCTTGCCGTCGGTGATGACGATGTCCTGCTGCGAAACCTCGGCGATGCGCAAATCCCGCAGCGTTTGAGCGGCCCGCTCGACGGCTGCAGCGGCAGCCTTCTCCCAGGAGGTCGGGCTGGTACCGACGATCTCGACGATTTTGTAGACGCTTTCTGCCATGACGTCCTCCTTTTTGCACTGCAGCATTTTCGACGCAGAGGCGGACCATACGGGCTTGAAGCCCTTGGGACTGTAGGAGCAGACGCGATGTATTGGCAATCGGTCCGTGCACGACGCCCGCGTGCATTCCATCCGGATGCTCAAAAGACTCTGTAGCGTGTCGTTAGCTGTGAATCGGTGATTGAGCCGGCGTTGTCTGCAGCGTAGCATGTCCGCCCGGGGAAGCACCTGCCCAATACTGAGAATCTCATCGCTTCGGCATGCCAGAAAGGCCGTCGGTGCTCGATCCGCTGTCATCATCTCGTCCCGGCGCACGGGGCTCGAACGAGCGCGCGGGATTCCAACGCCTGATGCTCGTGCTCGCCGTCATAGCGGCGATATGGGTCGTGGCGGCGAGCCGTTGGGTCATCACCGATACGGTGGTGCCTTGGGATGCAAAAAATCAGTTCTATGCCTTCTTCCGTTTTCTCGCCTCCTCGATCCATTCGGGTCAGGCTCCGTTCTGGAACCCGTACCACTATGGCGGCCATCCAAGCGTAGCCGATCCGCAGTCGCTGATCTTCGCGCCGGCCTTCGTGTTGTGGGCCCTCTTTGATCCGGCACCATCCATCCGGACGTTCGATCTGCTCGTCTACGCGCATCTGCTGGGGGGAGCACTCGCCGTCGGTGCCCTCGGCTGGCGCGCAGGATGGCCCGCGGCAGCCTCGGTGCTGGCGGCTGCAATCTTCATGCTGGGCGGCCCTGCCTCGGGACGGCTGCAGCACACGGGCATGATCCTCAGCTACGCGATGTTCCCGATCGCGTTCCTGCTGCTGCTGACGGCCCTGCAGCGCCGCTCGGTGTTCCTCGCAGCCGCCTTCGGCATCGTTGCCGCGGTGCTGGCGCTCGGCCGCAATCACGAAGCCCTGCTGCTGTGCTTCGTTCTGGTCGCTGTGCTCGGCGGGATGATCGCGACGGCCGCCGACAGGCTGGACTATGTGCGCGAGCGCCGCGCCGTGCTGCTGACGATGGTCGGCGTGGGCGTGGCGCTGCTCATCCTGCCTTTGCTGCTCACCCTGCAGTTCGCGGCGCTCTCGAATCGGCCCGAGGTGCAGCTCGAAGCATCGCTGGAAGCGTCCCTCTATCCGGCAAATCTGGCGTCCCTGGCGGTCGCGAACATCTTCGGATCGCTCGAATCCACATTGGACTATTGGGGCCCCAACTACGACACGCTGCCTGCGGTCGGCGCGACCGATCGATCGTTCAACTACCTCTTCATCGGTCTCGCCTCGACGACCGTCCTGCTGTGGTTCGGCGTCGTCGGCGGACGGCTGCTCCGGCGCGGAAGCCGCTTGATGACCGGTGTGCTGGTCGTCGCCATGCTCTACACGCTTGGTCGCTACTCGCCGCTCTACAGCCTGTCGTTCGAGTATGTGCCGGGAATACATCTGTTCCGACGGCCCATTGACGGCGCCTTTATCGTGATCGCCGCCCTTGCGCTTCTGGCCGGCCGCCTGCTCGCCGACTATGTCCGCGAGGGCATCCCACGCGTGCCGGCATGGCGCGTTGCGGCAGTCGCCGCCGCGGCGCTCGGCATCGTGGCGTGGGCGGTAGCGTTCTCGGAGAAATCGCACCGCGGCTGGTCGTCGCTGATCGAGGTGCTGAAGGTCGTGCCCATCGCCGTGCTCGTCATCCTCCTGCTTGCCCGTGCCCGCACGGGGCAGGCGCGGAGCATGGCCGCGATGGGCATCGCAGCCATCGCCGCGGGCGAGCTCGTCTGGTTCAACACGGCATCGAGCCTCAATGCCGAGAAGCCGGGCTACTACGCGGTGCTGCAGGAGCCGAAGGGCGACGACGCGCAGGCCCTCGCCATCCTGAAGCGAGAGATCAAGGCGCGCCATGCGCAAGGGCAGAGGCCGCGCATCGAGGTCGTCGGCGTGAGCGGCTCCTGGCAGAACCTCGCGATGGTGCAGGGCCTGGAGGCCACCAACGGCTACAATCCGCTGCGCCTCGGCGGCTACGATCGCCTGGTTTCTCCCGGAGAGACCACGTATCTGGTCGATCAACGGCTGTTTCCTGCGTCGTTCGACGGCTACGATTGCGCATTGGCGCGGGAGCTGGGTCTCGAGTACGTCGTCCTCGGCCGACCCGTCGAGGAGGTGCCACACCTTGCGCGGCGGCCCGTTGCCGACGTGCTGCTGGCAGGCCCGCGGGTGTGGATATACCGCCTGCAAGGCATGCGTCCGCGCGTGAAATTCACGGCGCGGGTCGTCATTGTCGACAGCGAAGCGCAGACCAAGAGCGGCCGGTTCCACGTCGACCCGGGAAAGGATCAGGCACTGATCGATGGATCGACGGTGCCGCTGCGGCGCTATTGGCTGGCAGGAGCCGGTGGAGAGCCAAGCCGAACGCGCATCGTCTCATGGGACAACAATCGCGTCGAGGTGGAGGTGGTGACCGCGCAGCCAGGCATTCTGGTGCTCAACGATCTCTACTATCCGGGGTGGACTGCTGAGGTGGATGGCCAGCCGACGCGCATCCTGCGCACCAACGTTTTGTTCCGCGGCGTGGAGATTGCCGAGGGCCGCCACGTGGTCGTGTTCCGCTTCAGGCCGTTCTCGCTCGCCAATCTTCGCGATGCAGCGATGACGGCGCTCCATCTGCAGCACTAATTGTCGAGCTCGCTGTCGAGCTTCGGCGGGCGCTCGAACTTGACGCCGCAGCCCTTGCACTTGTCAGGCAAGAGCAGGCGGGATTGCGAGCCGATGCGCCTGCCGCAGCGCGGGCATCTCTCGCGAAACTGCACGATGGTGGCGGCCAGCACCAGCAACAGGATGAGCGCCAGCATCGAGCGACGGACCCACGGAATGTCGCCATAGGCGACCGCGACCGCGGCCACAGCGGCGATCAGGGTCATCGCCATGGCGTAGTAGCGGATCATGTTGCGCTCCCAGCGCCAGAGGCGCTCGAGCTGCGGTCGCGTCAAAGGCGCAGGCTGTGTCACGTTCGCCTCCCGCTCTGCGCTTCTGCGGCAGCCTTGGGTGGTAGCCGTTTGAGCGCGGCAATGAGCGAGCCGCCGCGCTCGATGCGATCGACAGCGCTCTTCAGCGGCTCGCACACGACGGCCATGTGATGGGCATTGGCATGCAGCAGCATGAACGCGTCCGTCATGATGCCGACGTGGCCCTTCCAGAATAGGAGGTCGCCGCGTGCAAGTCCGCTCAGGTCCTGTGCCAGCGCGACCTCGCCGCCGAGCTCCGCCTGCTGCATGTCGCTGTCGCGGGGGCAGTCGAGCCCGGCAGCGTGCATGGCAAGCTGGAGAAGGCCGGAGCAATCCACGCCCAACCGGGTCTTGCCGCCCCACAGATAGGGCACGCCGAGGAAGCGCTCGGCAACGGACACGAAGTCGGCAGCAAAACGGCCGTGCTCGACGATGTGCCGCGACGGCACGAAGCTGCCGTCAGCCAGCTTCGAGAAAGCCTGACCCGTCTCGCTGACACACAGACCCGAATTGATGCTGACGTGCATCCACGGCGGCGATTTGATGTCGGCTTCCGGATACAGAAAGGTGCCGAGCGCTTTCACGTGATGCGTGATAGGCCGCACCTCCGCCGACAATGCCGCCGGGTGCAGATAGCCGACATACCCGTCCCGCTCGAGCTGCACCCAAGCCCAGTAGTCGTCCTGATCGAAGACGGTCACACGCTCGCCGAAAAGCACCTCGGTGGTCCAACCCGCGCGAACATCGGGGCGCCCGCGCAGGGGCGCGGAAGCGTGCACCACCTGGCGCACCTCGCCTGCCGCATAGCGGGGCGCCGAGACGCGGCCGCGCAGAGGCTCGGCCGCGAGATCGTCGCGATAGGCATGCCGGCGTGGGTCAAGGGTGTGTGTGCTCACGGGGCTATGCTGCATGCCTCCTCAGCGCTGGTGCATGTGGCGCAGCACGTCGAACAGCGCGCGCGCGGCGTGCGGCTCTCCGCCCTTTGGCCCGAGCGGCTTGGGCGCAGGCCGCCAGCCGTAAATGTCGAAATGCGCGAAGCGGCCGGCCTGCCTGACGAACCGGCGCAGGAACAGCGCCGCCGTCACGGAGCCCGCAAAGGGCCCTTCGGACACGTTGTTCATGTCGGCAACCGGACTGTCGAGGTTGGATTCGTAGCCGGCCCAGAACGGCATGCGCCAGACCGGGTCGCCGACACGGTTGCCGGCAGCCGCGATCAGCGCAGCGAACGCGTCGTCATCGGTATAGAACGGCGGCAGCTCAGGTCCGAGGGCCACACGTGCGGCGCCGGTCAAGGTGGCGAAGCTCATCAGCGTGCCGGGCCGCTCCTCGTCCGCCAGCGCCAAGGCGTCGGCCAGGACGAGCCGGCCCTCCGCGTCGGTGTTGCCGATCTCCACCGTCTTGCCGGCACGGCTCTTCAGCACGTCGCCGGGGCGGAAGGCATTGCCCGATATGCTGTTCTCGGCGGCCGGAATGAGGATGCGCAGGCGCACGTCCAGCCGGGCGCTCATGATCATGTGGCCGAGTGCCAAGGCCGTGGCCGCACCCCCCATGTCCTTCTTCATGATCAGCATGGCCGCGGACGGCTTGATGTCGAGCCCGCCCGTATCGAAGCAGATGCCCTTGCCGACCAGCGTAATGCGCTCCGCGTCCCCTCGGCCCCAGGTCAGATCGATCAGCCGCGGCGCACGGGTGCTGGCGCGTCCGACCGCGTGGATCATCGGAAAATTGTGGGCGAGCAGGTCGTCGCCGACGATGCTGGCGACCGCCGCGCCATGCCGCTCGGCGAGCTGACGCGCGGCTTGCTCGAGCTCCCCTGGGCCCAGGTCGTTGGCCGGCGTGTTGATCAGATCGCGGGCGAGCCACACCGCCTCGATGATGGAGAGCGCACACGCCCGATCGGCGCCGCGCGGCGCATCGAGCTGGCAAGCCGGCTGCTCGCCGTTCGAGGTTTTGTAGCGGCGGAAGCGATAGGCGCCGAGGCCCCAGGCAACCGCAGCCAGCTCCGCATGCTCGCATTCGTCGGCAAGCCGGTAGCGGCCGGGCGGGAGCAGGCCGGGCAACAGGCCAACGGCAAGCTCTTTGCGGTCCATCGGATCCCCTGCGCGCTGCTCGCCGAGGCCGAGGACGACTCCGGCCACCGATCCGTCGGCACCGGGTAGAGCGAAATGCTTCTTCCCGTTGCCTTTGAAGCCTTGCGCGGCAAGCCAGGCTTTCTGCGCCTCCGTGATCGGCGCCATGCGCATCCAATCGGCATCGCGCGCGAACCAGATCGGAATGGACTTCGCCTCGGCGTCGGCCTCTGCGAGCACGGAAATCTGTGCGATGGAAGGGTCAGTCTTTTCGCTTGCCGTCATGGGGGATTTGTTCAAAACAGGGTTCGCAGGGGGATGCCGGATAAGGCGTTGTTGCCCCGGCATTATCGGCAGCGCGCGGGCGAAAGACAATCGCCGATGGCGCGGGGGCCTTTGCACGTTGCCCGCGGGGGATGGCCAATGACCTATCGGCTTGTGATCGGAAACAAGAACACGTCGAGCTGGAGCCTGCGGCCGTGGATCGCCCTGAAGCAGGCTGGCATTCCCTTCGGCGAGATCTGCGTCAACCTCCGCGACCCCGATGTGAAGGCGCAGATCCTGCGGTATTCGCCCTCCGGCAAGGTGCCGGCCCTGCTGGCCAACGGGGAGGTGATCTGGGACAGCCTGGCCATTCTCGAATACCTGGCAGACGCGCATCCCGAAGCAGGCTTGTGGCCGAAGGACCCGCGTGCACGGGCGATGGCGAGGTCGGTATCGGCCGAGATGCACTCGGGCTTCGCGCCCTTGCGCCAGAATTGCTCCATGGACTTCGTTGCCCGCACGCCGAGAGCCGACATCGACGTCGCAACCGAGGCCGATGTGCGGCGCATCGTTGCCCTGTGGCGCGACTGTCGGCGCAGGTTCGGGACGGGTGGCCCCTTCCTGTTCGGCGGGTTCTGCGCCGCGGACGCCATGTATGCGCCGGTGGCCTCACGGTTTCGGACCTATCTGCCGGATCTTTCGGCCTATGGCGATGACGGCACCGCACAGGCCTATGTCGATGCCCTGTTTGCGCTGCCTGCCATGGCCGAGTGGGAGAAGGGAGCCCGCGCGGAGGCGCAAGCGAAAGGGTAACGACCAGCCCCCTGCGGTTTCGTGGCCACAGGTTAAGACATTATTGACCGCTGCCCCACAAGCTTACGTTTGCGCGAATCACGCGCAACGACTCGGTGCGGGGTGGAGCAATGGCGCAGGGAATTTCACGCGGCGCGGCGGGCGCTGCGCGCGGCTTGGCGAGGGCGCTCGCGATCACGGGCGCGAGCCTCATGTTTGCGGCCTGCGGTGCCCAGCTCGGGACGGGGCCGACCCAGTTCGCCGCCAAGCAGAAGCCTGCCACGACGGCGAGCGTTACACCGCCCACCGATGGCCGCAGCGAGCTGCAGAAGGCGACGGAATACTGGGGCAAGGCCTATGCCGCCGACCCGCGCGATGCCCAGACGGCGCTGAACTATGCGCGCAATCTCAAGGCGATGGGCGAGAAGCAGCACGCCTTCGCCGTCCTCCAGCAGGCCTCCGCAGTGCATGGCACCCATCGCGGCATCAATGGCGAATACGGCCGGCTCGCGCTCGAGTTCGAGCAGGTGGCCCTTGCCCAGAAGGTGCTCGAGCAGGCCGACGACCCGGCCAACCCGGATTGGCGCGTCATCTCGGCCCGCGGCACCGTCTATGCCAAGCAGGGCAAGTATCGCGAAGCCATTCCGCTGTACGAGCGGGCGCTGGCGCTCGCCCCCAATCAGGCTTCGATCCTCAACAATCTGGCGCTCGCCCAGGCCCTCGACGGCCACGCCGACAAGGCCGAGCCCCTGCTCAAGAAGGCGGTCGCGGCCGGCGGCTTCGAAGAGCGCGTGAACCAGAACCTGGCCCTCGTGTTGGGCCTGCAAGGCAAATACGACGAGGCCAAGCTGACGGCAGGGCGGACCCTCCCTCCTGACACCGCGTCGGCCAGCATCGACTACCTGCAACGCATCGTGAAGCTGGAGCCGAAGCCCATGACGCCGGCCGCGCATGCCGAGGCGAAGCTTGCGTTGGGGGTCAGGCCGCAGCAGCCCGAGCTCAAGGGGGCCATGGCGGCAGCGCGTACCAGCGAGGGTTCGGGATGGACCACGCAGGTAGCCGAAGCGCCCAACGCGCCCGCGCGCTGAGGCGGCGGCGCAGCCTTCATTCCTCGCCCAGGACCTTCATGATGGCGGGAAGCGTTATCAGCACGGTCGCAACGAGCCAGATGGCGAGCGAGACCGGGCTGCTCTCCCGCTGCCCCCGGAGATGCTCGTAGAGAGCGGCGGGAATGCCGCCGACCGACAGCGTCATGAGCGAGATCAGCACCGACGTCAAATAGGACAGGACGATCGGGCTCGACAGGAAGAACGCCCGCGTCACCGGCCGGATGAAGAACAGCACCGGGTCGAACAGCGGCGAGATGTCCATGCCGTTGAAGATGGCGAGGGCCCCGATCGCGACGAGCCAGACGTCGCGCTCGATCAGAGTTCGCCAATAGGGGCGGGGCTCGGTCACGCGGGTCAGCTCAATGCGGGGCGCACGCCGGCGGCCGTTGCGCCAAAGGCCAGCAGGATGCGCAACACCAGCAGCCAGGCGATCACCAGCAGGATGACGATGGCGTTGGGGACGGCGCGGGGCGTCAGGAAGGCGACCGGCTTGAAGACAGGCGCGGTCGCTGCCCGCACGAGGCGCATTACGATGTTGTCGGGAGCGAGCGCCGGCAACAGCAGGAGGCGGAGCAGCAGCAGATAGATCATGGCGATGAAGATGAGATTGGGCACCTGAAAATGCCAATGCGCAAAGCTGCTCGCGCTGTGCATCATCGATCCGCTCGGCGTTTTTTTCTGTGCCGCCCCCCGGCGGCTGCCTGTTGTGCGCCAAAGAGCGGCCGCGCGCAAGGCCGATGCCGATCGCCGCGTGATCGGCGCCTCGGCGCGCCCACCTACTCGACGCTGAGCGAGAAAAGAAGGGCGATCGCCCACATGAAGATGGAGATCGCCGACGTCCACAGGGCGAAGGAGAGATAGGTTTCGCGCATGATGGTGGCGGTCAGGCGCTGTGCGGCGGCTTCCGGCGGGCGCGCTTCCTTCGGCAGATACAGCCACATCTCGGTGCGGCGGTGGTTCTTGGTGCGTGCCTCGTAGAACTTCAACATCAGGATGCCCGTCATCAGCATCGTCAGGGCGCCGCCCGTCTGAAAGGCGACAAGCGGATTGAAGGACAGCCCGATCATGAAGCAGAAGATGGCGAGCGACCCAAAGCTGCAGGCTCGCAGCACAGTCTCGAAGGCGATACGTCGCATCTCTTCCACGGCATTGACCCCCGGTGGCAGATCAATGAGCGCGATACTCCGGAGGAATTTAGTCCGATTCCGGAAAGCTGTATTCACGTTCGCGTGGGAAGCTCTTTAGAGGCCTATTTTCAAGAAGTTGCCGATGGCGGGAACGGCAAGAATGGCCGTGCCGGCCAGCCAAATCCACAGGGAGACCTCGGTGGAATCGTCCTTGGCTCCCACGTAGCGCTCGTAGAGCGCCGCAGGAATCCCACCGAGGATGATGGTGAGGGTGGAGACCATCAGCGACGCAAAGATCAGGGTCAGCGGCACGCTGCCAAAGAACAGCGGCCCCGCCAGATAGGAGGTGTAGATCAGCGCGAACACCAGCCAGAGCTGGTTGAAGATGCCGTTGATCATGCCGAAGAAGGCGATGCCGATGTAGTACCAGTGGCGTTCCATGCGAGAGCTCAACCGATCCGCGGCGCCGCGCCGAGCACCAACAGCACATAGTGCAGCGCCACGCGCAGCCAAAACAGCCAGACGACACCGAACAGCCAGAGTATGACAGGCGCTGCGGCCTTGGGTGTGACGAGCGCCACCGCTGCGACGGCGGGATCCGTTACGCGGCAGAAGAAGCGCCAGATGTAATTCGAGGAGTCCGGGTCGAGGAACAGGCTGAGCAGGACGCGGCCCAGCAGCGTGTACATCAGCGCCGCCAGAACGAAGTTCGGCAGGTGATAGTACCAGTACGTGAAAAGAGAACCGCCCATGCCCACCAGGTGCCCACCGTTGCGCCGCCACAATGGCTGGGACGCGTGCTTCGGACAAGCCGAAAAAGGAAGCGGGGCCCCGTGGGGCCCCGCCGTTGGTCGAAGCGGATCTGCCGATCAGATCTTTTCTTCGAGGATCGTCTTGCCGCGTGGCTTGCGGATCTCGTCGATGTAGGCCTGCATCTCCGCCGAAGGCTCGCGGGTTATCAGGCTCACCACGTAGATGACCAGGAAGCCCAGCGGCATGCCCAGCAGTCCGCAGTTGATGTTGTTGAGGTTGAACCAGCCGACCTTGTTGGCCAAAGGATGCGCAAGCGTCGGGAAGCTGTCCATGGCATTGGGCAACGCCATGGCCTTGGCGATGTCGACCAGCGGCGCGCCGGTGACCGGGTTCAGCAGCGACGTCATGCCGAAGTACTTCACGCCCATGCCCGGGAAGTACCGCGTCACCACGAGGTAGAAGAGGCAGAGGCCGAAGCCGGCAATGATGCCGAACACGGCTCCCGCCGATGTCGCACGCTTCCACCAGATACCCATGACCAGCGCCGGGAAGTTGCCCGCCATGGCCAGCGAGAACGCCCAGCCCACCATGGCCAGGATGTCCGACGGCTTGGTCGAGGCCGTGTAGGCCGCTCCCACGGCAACCACCACCAGCAGGATGCGTGCGACGAGCAGGCGGCGCACGGTCGGCGCGTTCGGATCGAGCATCTTGTAGTAGATGTCGTGCGACAGCGCGTTGGCGATGGCGAGCAGGAGCCCGTCGGCTGTGGAAAGCGCCGCAGCCAGACCGCCGGCCGCCACGAGACCCGAGATCACGTACGGAAGGCCCGCGATCTCCGGGGTGGAGAGCACGATCACGTCCGTGTTGATCACGAAGTCCTGCAGCCGGACGACACCCGGATGACCCGCGACCGCCTTGCACGCAGCGGCGACGGCGTCGAGGCTGGCGGCATTCTGACCGCAGATCTTGATCAGGCCGAGCTCGCCCCAGGTGAACAGCCAGGGTTTGATGGCGTTGACGTTGCTGCCGATGATGTTCGTGTACACCTCCAGCTTCGAGAACGCGGCATAGGCAGGCGCCGAGAAGTAAAGCAGGAAGATGAAGAACAGCGACCACGCCACCGACTGACGCGCCTCACGCACCGACGGGGTGGTGAAGTAGCGCATCAGGATGTGCGGCAGAGAGGCCGTGCCGACCATCATGCAGAAGATGATGCCGAAGAAGTTCAGCGGCGTGTAGGTGACGAACGGCTCGATGTGAGGCTTGAGCGCTGCCGCCGTAGCCAGACCGGTCTTCAACATCTCCTGCTCGCGCGCCGTGATGTCGGCGATCGCCTGCCCGTACGTGAGCTCCGGGACCGGAAAGCCGTACTTCTTGGTCGACAGGATCACGATCGGCGTCAGGTAGGCGACGATCAGCACGATGTACTGGGCGATCTGCGTCCAGGTCACCGCGCGCATGCCGCCGAGCATCGAGCACACCAGGATGCCGGCGAGTCCGACATAGACCGCAATCGTGAAGTCCATGCCGAGGAAGCGCGAGGCGATGATGCCCGTGCCGTAGACCTGCGCCGTAACGTAGGTGAAGGAGCAGGCCACGAGCACGATGACGGCGAGGAAGCGGGTGAAGTTGCCGCCGAACCGGAAGGCCATGAAATCCGGCACCGTGTAAGCGCCGAACTTGCGCAGATAAGGCCCGACCAGGATCGACACCAGCACGTAGCCGCCGGTCCATCCCAGCACCCAGGCGATGCCGTCGTAGCCGGCCAGGAACAGCGTGCCCGCCATGCCCACGAACGACGCCGCCGACATCCAGTCGGCGCCCGTCGCCATGCCGTTATAGAAGGCCGGCACGCGGCGCCCGGCCACATAGTACTCGGAGACCTGCGCCGTTCGCGACGCGATGCCGATGATGGCATACACGGCGAGCGTGAAGAACACGAACAGATAGCCGAGTATCCTGTTCGGAACGCCAACCTGCTCGAGAATCGCAAGAAAGATGACGAAAGCCAGGAACCCGCCGGTGTACATGCCGTACATGCGGCCGAGGTTCTTGATGAAGTCCGACGATGCGGCGCTTTGCGTTGCCATGATTGTATCCCCCTCAGTCGTCTTCCGCGACGCCGTGCTCGCGGTCGATCCGGTCCTGCTGTTTGGCAAACACGAACAGCATGACGACGAACACGATCAGCGAGCCCTGCGCGGCCATGTAGAAGCCGAGCGGGAAGTTGAGCACCGGAATGATGATCTTGTTGAGCGGCACGACGAACATGTGCACGACGTAGCCGAAGATGAACCAGACGAAGAGATGCGCAAACATCAGACTGCGCGTCCTCGCCCAATGGATTTCGTCGCTATTCTTTTGCATAGATGTCGAATCCTCCCTGTGAGGCACCGCGTCCCGGATGAGTTGCGAGAGGGTGCCGTGACCGGCGCTAGCGGCATCCCCCCGATCGTCGCTGCTTAACGCCGGTCTTGCCGCCGGTCCGCGAGTCTATAAAAAAGGGTAACATTGTGGCTTGGTGTCTCCCTCCTAGACTTTGGTAGAGATTCGGCAGATCTAAATCGGGGGAATTGCTACTTTGGTGGAAAATCAGCAGATGAAATCGGGCGACTGATGAGTCTTTACGACAAGATCTTCCGTAAGCCGGCACCGATTCGCGACCTCGCAGCGCTCGCCGATTTCATCGATCAGCAGGCTGCCTTTCTCGTGCAGAAAGGAATTTACGAATACTCGCGGGCGCGGGCGGGGCACTACGCCAAGGTTCTCTTCCGTGAGCAGACGTTTCTGGAAGCGGTCGAGCAATCGCGGTGGCGCGCCTACCCGCTCGGGCTCGCCATGATCGGCGAGCTGGTGGAAGGCGTGCTGCGTCCGCATGCGCTCGACGAGCCGCAGCGAAGTGCCAATTCGCTGGCCGTGATCGTGCTTTCGGTATTCGACCGCTATCCGTTGCCGACGGGCCTGGAAGAGGGGATGTGGCGCGGTGCGCGCAACGAGCTTGCCTTGCGGCTCGACCGGATCGGCCTGCATCCGGCCAAGCCAGCGATGGACATCCCCGAGCCCCTCGCCAAGACCTATTTCGATCTCATGCCGATTCACAAATCGCTGCGCGGAAGCGACTTCCCCACAATCAAGAGCTATCTCAGGGTCACGCTCTGCAACATTCACGACGAATTGACCCAGCGCATGGATGCGGAGGCCGTGAGCGATCTGTTGCGGAGGCACACAGGCCAACCCTGACCACGGCACGCCTGCTCGGCGCTGCCGAGCGCGGGCCCGAAAGCGAGGCTGCAGTTCGATGGCACTCACGCAAGCGCGCCCCGAAAGCAGGCATTCGGCATCGACCCCGCTGCTGGCGCTGAAAGGGGTCGTGCTCGACACCGAGACGACGGGCCTCGATGCGAAGAGCGCTCGCATCGTGCAAATCGGCGCCCTGCGCTTTGCAGGCGGCAGCGTGGAGAACGGGGAGAGATTCGAGCGGCTCGTCAATCCGGGAATACCCATTCCTCGAGCGGCAAGCGCGATCCACGGCATCTCCGACGCACAGGTTCAGCAGCAGCCGAAATTCGCCGCGGTCGCCCCGGAGCTGGAGGCGTTCCTGGGCACATCGGTGCTGATCGGGCACACCACATCCTATGACGTGACGGTGCTGAGGGAGGAGTACGGGCGCGCGGGCCGGCCCTGGTCCGATCCGCGCACGCTCGACGTGCGCATTCTCGCCGAGTTCGTGCAGCCCACGCTGGCGCAATACGACCTCGAGCGGCTGTGCGAGTGGCTGGGCGTCCAGATCGAGGGCCGGCACACCGCCATGGGCGATGCCCTTGCGACGGGCCGTGTGTTCGCGGCGCTCCTGCCGCTGTTGCGCCAGCGCGGTGTGCGCACGCTGGCGGAGGCCGAAGCAGTCAGCCGCAGCATGGCCCAGCAGCGCGAACAGGTGGCGCTCGGGCTCCATGTGGAGGGGGCACGCGCGGGCGACGCGAGCCGGCCGATCGCCCGCCTCGACAACTTCGCCTATCGCCATCGCATCCGCGACGTGATGAACGCCCCGCCCGCCATCGTTCCTGCGACCGCGACGGTTCGCGACGCCGTGCGAATACTGCTCGATCGCAAGATCAGCTCGGTGTTCGTCGACGACGGCACCGGCGCCATCGGCATCGTCACCGAGCGCGATCTGCTGCGCGCGCACGCCGAGCCCGGCGCAGGCATGGACACGGCGCTCGGTGCCATCATGAAGCGGCCGCTGCAATCGGTGTCCGAGGACGACTTCCTCTACCGTGCCATCGGCCGCATGGAGCGGCTGGGCTTCCGCCATCTGGCCGTGCGCAACGGCCGCGGCGACCTGGTCGGCGCGGTGACGACACGCAATCTGCTGCGAGACCGCGCCACCACGGCGATCATGCTCGGCGACGAGATCGACAGCGCAACGGACGAGGCGGCGCTGGCGCACGGCTGGCACATGCTGCCGGTCGTGGCCGAGAGCCTGGCTGCCGACGACGTCGATCCGCGCACGATCGCGTCCGTCGTCAGCGCCGAGATCTGCGTCCTGACGCGGCGCGCTGCCGAGCTGGCGGAGGCGCGCCTCGCCGAGGCGGGCAGGGGCGGCCCGCCCGTCCCCTACACGGTGCTCGTGCTCGGGTCGGCCGGGCGCGGCGAGTCGCTGCTGGCGGCCGATCAGGACAACGCCATCGTGTATGAGACGGGCGGGCCCGGCGGGGCCGAGGATCAGTGGTTCGCCGCGCTCGGTGCGCACATTGCCGACATCCTCGACGCGGCCGGCGTCCCCTACTGCAAAGGCGGCGTGATGGCCCGCAATCCGCAATGGCGCATGAGTCTTGCGGCCTGGAAGGAGACGATCGACACGTGGGTGCGCCGGCAGCGGCCGCAAGACCTGCTCAACGTCGACATCTTCTTCGACGGCGTGCCGGTGCATGGCGATTGGGAGCTCGGCGAAGCCATCTGGAGCTACGCCTACGATGCCGGCCATCGCAACCCGCCCTTTCTCAACCTGCTGACCGAGCTGGCGCGCGACTGGCGCTCGCCCATCACATTCTTCGGCAACTTCCGCAACGACGCGAAGGGGCGCGTGGATCTGAAGAAGGGTGGGCTGATGCCGCTTTTCACCGCCGCGCGCGTGCTGTCGCTGCGCCACGACGTGCGCGCCCGCTCCACGCCGGAGCGTTTGCGCGGCGTGGCGGCGGCAGGTGCAGGCTCAGCATCCGATATCGAGGCCATCATAGAGGCGCATCGCCTCCTGATCGGCACCATCCTCGATCAGCAGCTCGAGGACACGCACGCGGGCGTGCCGCTGTCGCCGCGGGTGGACGTCGCCCGGCTCACCAAGGATGCCCGCGACAAGCTGCGTGCGGCGCTGGGACAGGTGGCCACGGTCGTCGATCTCGTCGGCGAGGGGCGGCTGTGAGCGGGCGGCCGGCCGGCAATTCCGCACTTGGTTTTTCCGGGCAAGGCCGTATTCTCCGCCGCGCTCGGAGACGGCAACATCGAGGCTGGCAATGACGGCACGTGCTTCCCACTGGTTGGCGGCTGCGCTCGGGATCGTGGTCATCGCGCTCGGCGGCGCGGTGCAGGCGCAGGATGCCTGGCATACGCTGACGGGACCTGAGCGCAAGTTCACCGCGGACATGCCGGCGGCGCCCAAGTACACGGCGACGCAGATGAAGACGGGCAGCGGCAGCGCCTACACGATGCACCAGTATCTGCTCGAGCAGGGCGAAGCCGCATTCGTCGTGCAATCGGCGATCTATCCGCCGGATGTGGACGTATCCAACCCGCAGGCCAACCTGCAGGGCGGGCTCAACAACGCCGCCAAGAACATGGAAGGCAACAAGTGGGCGAGCGTGGACTGGGTGAAGCACCAGGGCTTCGCCGCCGTCGATGCCGTCGGCACGCGCAGCGGGCACGAGATCCGCTCCTATTCCGTGATGAAAGGCCGCCAGATCTTCACGCTGACCTATGCGGGTCCGCCCGGCACAGCCCGCTCCGCCAACGTCAATCGCTTCGTCGCATCGCTGAAGCTGCCCGAGTGACGTCACTGCGGGAGCCGATCGCGGCGCATAGCTGACCATCCGGCTTGCGCATGGCCCGGGCGGCATTTCGCCGCTAGTGTGCGGCTGCTTGAAAACCAGATGAGTCGCCGGGGAGGAACCGAGCCCATGCAAGAGCGTGTCGTGCCGCGCCCATCCTTCCATGCAGGGCAGCTCAGCCGGGGAGAGGCCGTGCTGATCCTGTCGAGCGCCGCGCTCATGCTTTCGATCGCCATGGGACTGCGCCAGAGCCTCGGCCTGTTCCAGACCCCCGTCGTTCAGGACCTCGGTCTGCAGGCGGCCGACTACGCCATGGCGATCGCCGTGCAGAATATCATCTGGGGCGTCACGCAACCGTTCGCCGGCGCGCTGGTGGACCGCTACGGCCCGCGGCGCATCGCCGTGCTTGGCGCCGTCATCTATGCCATCGGCCTTGCCGTCACGGCGACCGCCAAGGGAGCGGGGCCGATCACTCTTGGCGCCGGCGTGCTGATCGGCATTGCCCTGTCGTGCACCACCAGCGGCATCGCCGCCAACGTCGCGGCCCGCGTCATCATTCCGGCGCGCCGCAGCCTTGCCTTCGGCATGGTATCGGCGGCCGGATCGATCGGCACGTTCTTCGCGGCGCCGATCGGACAGGCCGTCATGCAGGCCGGCGGCTGGCGCGTGGCGCTCTGGGCGTTCTTCGTGCTGAGCCTCCTCATGCTTCCCGCGGCGTTCCTGGCCGGCAAGGCGGGACGGCTGCCCAACTCCACCGCGGCCGACAAGGACCTCACGCTGGTCGGTGCGCTGGACGAGGCGCGCCGCCACAGCGGCTACGTCATCATGAGCCTGGCGTTCTTCGTCTGCGGGCTGCAACTCGTGTTCCTGACCACGCATCTGCCGAGCTACCTGGCACTGTGCGGCATGGACCCCATGCTGGGCGCGCAGGCGCTTGCCGTCATCGGCCTGTTCAACGTCATCGGCTCGTGGGGCTTCGGCTGGCTCGGCGACCGCTACTCCAAGCGCATGCTGCTGGGCTCCATCTACATCATCCGCTCGCTCGTCATGGCCGCCTATTTCCTGGCGCCTGTCTCGCCTGCCTCGACGCTGATCTTTGCCGCCATGATGGGGCTGACCTGGCTCGGCGTGATCCCGCTGCTCAACGGTC
Organism: Hyphomicrobiaceae bacterium; assembly: GCA_008933705.1. Classification (GTDB taxonomy): domain Bacteria; phylum Pseudomonadota; class Alphaproteobacteria; order Rhizobiales; family Hyphomicrobiaceae; genus AWTP1-13. The sequence goes on along the minus strand of WBUN01000035.1, from coordinate 4,198 downwards.
TCGTCGTGCAGATGTTCGGCATCAAGTTCCTGTCGACCCTGACCGGCATCGCCTTCTTCTCGCACCAGGTCGGCTCGTTCCTCGGCGCCTGGGGCGGTGGGGCGATCTACGATGCGCTGGGCTCCTACGACCGCGCGTTGCAGGCGGGCGTCATCATCGGCCTGATCGCCGGCTTCGCCCAGTTGCTCGCACATGATCGGCCGACCAGACGTCTCGCCGAGGACGCGAGCGCGCAGGCCATCGGCGCGGCGCCCCGGCCGGCAGAGTCGTGACCGGCTGAACAGAGGCAGCGTCTCTCAGCCGCGATAGTGCTCGTACTGTCCGCGCGGCCGGAAGCGCTCCAGGTAGCCCGGCACGATCGCGTCCATGGACCGCGGCTGGGTTATGGCGAGCCCGGCCAGCGTGCGCCCCTCGCCGATGGCCGCGTCGCTCACCACGTTCGGCCGCTGCAGCATGCGGATCTGGTCGACGGTAAGCGGGCGCAGGCTGTTCGGCAGCGGAAGCGTGAGAAGCGCCCCGAGCTTGGCCAGCCAGAATGGCAGGCGCAAATACAGTCGCTTGCGGCCTGACCACTGCATGGTCCGATCGAGCAGCTCGCGGAAGGTGATGACGTCGGGGCCACCGAGCTCGTAGATCGTGCCGGGCTTGGCCTTGCCGGCGCAACCTGTCGCAATGGCTGCCGCCACGTCACCGACGTAGACGGGCTGGAACTTGGTCCGGCCGCCGCCGATCAGCGGCAGGAACGGCGACAGGCGTGCCATGCCGGCGAAGCGGTTGAAGAGCTGGTCCTCCGGCCCGAACACCAGCGACGGGCGCAGGATGACGGCGCCCGGGAACTCCTTCAGCACGGCCTCCTCGCCGGCCTCCTTGGTGCGGGCGTAGGAGGCCGAGGATCTGCCGCCGATTCCGAGAGCCGAGATATGGACAAGGTTCTTGGCGCCCGCCTCCCGCGCTGCCCTGGCAATCGTGCGTGCCCCCTCGACATGCAGGCGGCTGAAGGTCTGGCTGCCGGACTTGGCCAGGATGCCGACGAGGTTGACCACCGCCTCGGTGCCCTCGACCGCGCGGCGGACACTGTCGGGGAAACGGATGTTGGCCTGCACGGGTTGTATCTGACCCACCGCGCCCATCGGCTGCAGGTGCCCCGCGAGATCGGGCCGGCGCACGGCTGCCCGCACCCGCCATCCGTCGCCGGCCAGTGCCCGCACGGCGTGCCGGCCGATGAAGCCCGAGCCTCCGAACACCGTGACCAGACTTCCTTGCTCCAGCCGCGATGCCATTGTCAGCGCCTCCGCCCCGTCCATTTCCAGGGCGAGCAATAGCGAAGGGCGCCGCGCCTGTGAAGCGGCAGGTTGCCCTCCCCCTGCCCGCCGTGGACAATGCCCAGAATTGACAACGCCGGGGCCCGGCTCTAACTCATGCCCCTCGAAGCGCCGGGCCTGCCCAGGTGGCGGAATTGGTAGACGCACTAGTTTCAGGTACTAGCGCCGCAAGGCGTGGAGGTTCGAGTCCTCTCCTGGGCACCAGCAGCATCCGGAACGATCCGCCGTGAGCCCGATCATCAAGCTCCACAAGAATGACCTGCCGGCGGGCGTGACCTTCAAGGGCTCCGTTGCCATCGACACCGAGACGATGGGGTTGAATCCGCATCGCGACCGTCTTTGCCTGGTCCAGCTTTCCGCCGGCGACGGCAACGCCCATCTCGTTCAGCTCGACGGCACGGACTGGTCGGCGCCTCGCCTCAAAGCGCTGCTGACGGACGCCTCGGTGCTCAAGATCTTCCATTTCGCCCGCTTCGACATGGCCATGCTGCAGCGGTACCTGGGTGTAGTCACCGGACCTGTGTACTGCACCAAGATCGCCTCCAAGCTTGTCAGGACCTACACCGACCGCCACGGGCTCAAGGACATCTGCACCGAGCTGCTCGGTGTCGACCTGTCCAAGCAACAGCAGAGTTCGGACTGGGGCGCCGAGAAGCTGACGGACCAGCAAAAGCACTATGCGGCCTCCGATGTCCTGCATCTGCACGCCTTAAAGGGCAAGCTCGACGCCATGCTGGCGCGGGAAGGGCGGATGGCGGAGGCTGAGGCCTGCTTCCGCTTCCTGGCCGTGCGGGCAGGCCTCGACCTCGGCGGCTTCGAGGATCTCGACATTTTCGCCCATTGAGGGCCGTCAGGCGCCGCCAACCGTGCGCGCTTGCCACCGGTCCCAATATCACCCAAATTGGCCGCCAGTTTCCGCGCGACTCGTCGAAGGGGACCCCGTCCGCCGCAATTGCGGTAACTCGCCCATGGCAATGACTTACGATATGCGCGGCCCAGGGGCGGCGGGCGGCTCGGCTCTTGTCGGGGCGGCGAGCGCGGCCGAGCGGGCGCGCGCCTTCGCTGCCGCCCGGCGCCACAGCGCCCTTGTCAAGGTGCTGCGCCTGGGCTTGCCCGCCGGCGCAATCCTCATCACGGCAACGTACGGGTTGATGCTGACCTCGGGCTGGAAGATCGGCGTGGGGCGGCTCAACGTCGGCCAGGTGCAGGTGACGGCCGACGACCTGACGATGAAGAATCCCAGCTACTTCGGGGTAACCAACGACGGCGGGCGCTACGAGGTGCGCGCCAAGAAAGCCATTCTGGAGTTCAGCCAGCACGCTCCCATCAAGCTGGTCGAAATCGACGGCGATCTCGTCCAGCCCAACAGCGTCGTTACCAAGCTGAAAGCCAAGCATGGACTGCTCGACAACGCCAAGAGCCAGCTCGAGCTCTACGACGGCATCGAGATCGACGCCTCCAACGGCCTCAAGGCGCGCATGTCGCGCGCCACGATCTACTCGAAGGAGCATCGCGTCGTTTCCAAGCACCCTGTCACGCTCGCCATGCCCACGGGCACGGTCGAGGGCGCGACGATGGCCATGAACACCAACACCCGAGAGGCTGTGATCGCCGGCGATGTGAAGGTGCACCTCATACCGTCGAGCCAGCCCGGGCAGACTTCGGCGGGCTTCGGTCGCGACGCGAAACAGCCGGTGGACGTGACGTCCGAGCGGCTCTTCATCAACGACACGAGCAGGATCGCGCAGTTCACCGGCAGCGTGGTCGCCGCGCAGGGCGATACTGTGCTGAGGACGCCCGAATTGCTCATAAGCTATGAGGGCAAGGCGGCGACGCAACTGGCGGGGCAGGCAGCCGAGCAGCAGGCGGAGGGGTCGCGCCTGACGCGGCTGGTCGCCAAGAACGGCGCCGTCATCACGGCCGGTGCCGACCGGCGCATCGCCAGCGATCAGGCCGATTTCGATGCCAAGGCCGATACCGCGCTGTTCACCGGGAACGTGCTTATCAATCAGCAGAAGAATGTGCTGCAGGGACGGCGTCTGTTCGTCGATCGCAAGGCCGGCAGGAGCCGCCTGGATGCGCCGGCCGAAGGCGGCCAGCCGGCCGGTCGCATCGCCGCAACGTTCTACCAGAGCGAGAACCGGGGCCCGCCCCAGGCAGCCAAGGCCAAATCGGCAGGCGCCGAGGTTGCAGCCGCGGTGCAGGGAAGCATGATGGGATCGTTCAAGACCGATCCCAATGCGCCGATCGACATCGACGCCGATACACTCGATCTCAACGACGGGGCCAAGCAGGCCATCTTCCGCGGCAACGTCAAGGCGCAGCAAGGCGAGTTCGTGATGCGCACCGTGGAGCTGAGCGTGTTCTACACCGGCCAGTCCGCGATGGGCATGGCCGGCACCGAGAGCGCAGGCGCCAAGGCTCCGGCCCAGCTGACGCGCGTGGAAGCCAAGCAGAAGGTGCTGATCACGTCCAAGGACGGGCAGACCGCCACCGGCGACTGGGCGATTTTCGACGTAAAGGCCAATACGGTGCTGCTGGGCGGCCGGGTCATCGTTTCGAGGGGCAAGGACGTGGCTGAAGGGCCGAGGCTGAAGATCGACCTCACCACGGGCATGTACAGGTTCGAGGTTGAGAATGAACCGGCGACCGCAGCCGCGCCCGCGGTCAGCGCTTTGCCGCCGGCCACCGCCGCCCAGCCGCAGCCACCGTCGCCAACCAACTCGGCGTCTCCAACCGGCCGCGCCTGCCCTCCGGGCAAGCAATGCCTCCTGCTCTACCCCAAGGATGCCCAGGATCGTGCCAAGGGCGCGATCAAGAAGATCGCGCCCTTGGCACGATCCTGGGCATCCTTGGGGTAGAGCAGGAGGCATTGC
>WBUN01000115.1 GCA_008933705.1 Hyphomicrobiaceae bacterium | reverse complement strand
CGTCGCGGTGCTCGCGGATGGCCGTGACGCGGCCCCGCCCATCGACGATCAGCCGTCCGTAGCCGGTCGGATCGGCGGCCTCAAAGCCCAGAACGGCGAGGTTTGCGCCGGCCTTCAGCGCCCCGACCAATTGGGCCACCGTCGACGCTTGCAGCAGCGGCGTATCGGCGAATATGACGAGCACATCGCCCCGATGGCTGTCGAGCGCCGGCCGAGCGGCAAGGACGGCATCGGCAGTGCCGGCCTGCTGCGCCTGCTCGAAAATCTCGATGCCGGGCGCAGCCTTCATCGCCTCGGCCCGCACGGCCTCCGCACCCGGCGCCACCACCAGCGCCAGCCGCACCGCGCCGGCCTCGCGCGCGGTCGCCAGAACGTGGGCGAGCATGGAGCGGCCGCCGATCGGGTGCAGCACCTTGGGCAGGGCCGACTGCATGCGCACGCCCTTGCCGGCGGCGAGAACAACGATCAGGAGCGGCTCTTCAGTCATCTGTCGGATTACATTCAGCGATCTGGCAGCGATTGGGCACAAGGCCGGGACGAGCGCCGCGGGCAACTTGCGTCTGCATCAACCCTTTCAGGCTCATTCATGCAGGGAGCGGCGCAAGGCCCGTTCCCGTCCCGGCACCTGACGTATGGCACTTCGACCACATGTCCACAACCCGGGCGCCACTATGGCGGTGGCCGCGTTGACCAAGCCCCCCGCCCTTTGACACCGTTCTAGACGATTCGGATCGCGCTCCGTCCAGCGTTCGCGGAACGAGCCGAGGCACCACAACGAGGACGCTTCCGGTCATGGCGACACAAGCGATTGGCAACGCACCATCGGGGCGGTTCATCAAGACCTACCTGCTCATCTGGGGGTTCCTGGCGGCCGGTGCGCTCACGTATCTGGCCACGCTCGCGTGGCAGCCGGGACCGATGGCGCCCGCTCCTCGCCAGCCGCAGACGTCCGAGCCCGATCCCGGCCTGCGTGCCATGTCGCGGGCGCTGGCGGAGGTGCGCACCATCGGCCAGACGGTGACCGAGCTGCAGAAGGACGTGAGCCACCTCAAGGGTGCGGCCGAGCAGCGCGACGCCCAGGAAAAGGAGGTGCGATCGCGCCTGTCCGCGCTCGAGGAGCGCGTGACCACCATGCCCGTGACCGTTGCCACGCCGGCACCGCCGCCCACCGCCAAGCAGAAGGCTGCCGAGAAGGCGGCCCAGATCAAGGCTGCGGCCGCGCAACAGAAGGCGGCGCAGGCCAAAGCCGCCGCGCCCCGCATCATCTCGGTGGCCGAGCCGCCTGCGTCGGCCCCGGCGCCCGCGGTGAAGGCCAATGCCGCCCCGGCGCCGCTGGTCACCGGCAGCATCGCCCAGCCGCAGGCGACCATCGTGTTCGGCGAGCCCGTCGTCACGAAGGCACGCGAGTCCGTCTTCGGCGTGCAGCTTGCGGCCGCACCCTCCATCGATGCGCTGCGCCTGAGCTGGAGCCTGCTTCTTGAGAGGCACGGCGCGGCGCTCGCCACCCTGCAGCCGCGCGTCGTCCGGCCGCGCACGGAAGGCGCTCCCTACAGGCTGGTCGCGGGGCCGCTGCCGAGCATGGCGGAGGCCAACCAGATCTGCGGCGAGTTGCGCGCCCAGCAGGCGAGCTGCGCGTCGACGGACTTCGTCGGCGAGCCGCTGTAGGCGGCAGGCCGGCCCAACCCGTCCTGCGCCCGGCGCCCGGCGAGAACCCGGGGCGGCACGCCGTTCGCGAGGGACCTTCGACCTTGCCGCCGCCCTCTCTACGCCCTAGCTAAGGCGCGGAAAGGCTTTCTCCCTTGCGGCTTTCGGACCTGAGCGACACGACGGCAGACGCGCTGAAAAGCGCAGGCGCCTACATTTCCGACCTCATGACGCCGACGTTGCGCCTCGGCGTCACCGGTCTCGCCCGCTCGGGCAAGACCGTGTTCATCACGGCGCTCGTGCGCAGTCTCGTGTCGGGCGGGCGGCTGCCCTACTTCGCAGCCATGGCCGAGGGGCGCATCGTGCGCGCCTATCTCGAGCCGCAGCCCGACGATGCCATCCCCCGCTTCGCCTACGAGGAGCATCTGGCCGAGCTGGCAGCCGAGCCGCCCCGCTGGCCCGAAAGCACGCGGCGCATCAGCCAGCTCCGCGTCACCGTCGACTACACCTCCGCTGCCCTCCTGCGCCGGGCGCTCGGCACCGGCCGCCTGCACATCGACATCGTCGACTATCCCGGCGAGTGGCTGATCGACCTGCCGCTGCTGGAGCTTTCGTTTGCCGACTGGTCAAGGCAGGCGGTCGCCGATGCGCAGGCACCGCATCGCGCGAACGCCTCCCGCGAGTGGCTCGCCTTCCTCGCCACGCTCGATCCCGATGCAGACGGCGACGAGCAGACGGCGCTCACGGGCGCCGGCCTGTTCACGCGCTATCTGCAAAGCGCACGCGCCCCCGACGCCGCGCTGTCGACGCCCGGCCCCGGCCGCTTCCTGCTGCCCGGCGATCTGGAGGGCTCGCCGCTGCTCACCTTCTTCCCCTTGCCCAAAGCCGGCGGGGCCTCCTACGCACGCGCCTCGCTGGGGGCCATGCTGTCGCGCCGCTTCGAGAGCTACAAGTCGCACGTGGTGAAGCCGTTCTTTCGCGACCACTTCGCCAAGCTCGACCGGCAGATCGTGCTGATGGACGCACTCTCCGCCATCAACTCCGGCGCCGAGGCCGTCGATGATCTGGAGCGGGCCATGGAGGCGGTGCTCAGGTGCTTTCGCCCGGGCGCCAACACCTGGCTGTCGAGCGTCCTTGCCCCGCGCGTCGACCGCCTTCTGTTCGCCGCCACGAAGGCCGACCATCTGCATCATTCGAGTCACGATCGGCTCGAAGCCATCCTGCGCGTGATCGCGGAGAAGGCCATCGCGCGCGCCTCCTTCGCCGGCGCGGAGGTGAAGGTGATGGCGCTCGCCGCCCTGCGCGCAACGCGCGAGGCGGAGGCCAAGTCCGGCCGCCAGCGCCTGCCCTGCATCGTCGGCGTGCCGCTCGCCGGCGAGCGTCTCGGCCGCAAGGTGTTCGATGGCAAGAGCGAGGCTGCCGTCTTCCCCGGTGACCTGCCGGAGGATCCCACCAGCCTCAAGCTTCCTGCCATTGCCGCGCCCGCCGGCGGCGGCGTGCATTTCCTCCGCTTCCGCCCGCCGCACATCAGCCTGGAGACCCCGTCCGGAGAGGCGCCGGCCCTGCCACACATCCGGCTCGATCGCGCCATCGAGTTCCTGCTCGGAGACAAGCTTGCATGAGCGGCGCCCCCGAACCCCGCAAGCCGCAGGTATTCGAACCGGACGACCCCGCGCTCGTCGGCGAACCCGTATCCGAGGAGATGGCAGGCGCCGCCGAGGCGGGAGCAGCGCCTGCCGGCGGCGAGGCGCAAACGGTGCGCCCGACGCTGTCGGAGCTCAGCGAGCGCGGCCTGCGCTGGGGCTCGATCCTCGTCTTCGCACTCGCCGGCGCCGCGGCGCTCGGCATTGCCGCCTGGTTCGCCCGGCTCGTATCGGCTGCGCTGGTTCGGGACGACTGGATCGGCTGGTCGGCGCTGGCGCTGCTGCTCGTCGCCGCGCTCGCCGCCGTCATGGTCCTGCTGCGCGAGATTGCGGGCTTTGCACGCCTCAGCCGGCTCGGCCGCCTCAAGGCCGACATCGCATCCGCCCTCGCGGATCGCGATCAGAAGCGCGAGCGCAAGGCCGCGCGCCGCCTGGCCGACCTCTACGCGGGCCGCCCAGAGCTGGCCTGGAGCCTGTCGCGCTTCCGCGAGCACACGCGCGATGTGCACGATCCGGGCGAGCTGCTGGCGCTCGCCGATCGCGACATCGTTGCCCCGCTCGACCAGAGCGCCAAGCGCCTGGTCACCCGCTCCGCCAAGCGCGTTGCCACCGTCACCGCGCTGTCGCCGGCGGCGTTGATCGACGTCTCCTTCGTCCTCATCGAGAACCTGCGCCTGCTGCGCGCACTCGCCACGCTCTACGGCGGCCGGCCCGGATTCCTCGGCCTGCTGCGGCTGGCGCGCATGGTCGCCACGCACATGGTCGCCACCGGCGGCATCGCGCTGACCGACGATCTGCTGGGCCAGTTCCTCGGCCAGGACCTTCTGCGCCGCCTGTCCCGCCGCCTCGGCGAGGGCGCGTTCAACGGCGCGCTCACCGCCCGTGTCGGCATCGCCGCCATCGATGTCGTCCGCCCCCTTCCCTTCCTCGCCGCCAAGCCGCCGCGCGTGCGCGACGTGCTGGGCGAGGTGCTGAAGCCGATGTTCCGGGCATCGCCGCGCGAAGCGGCGCGCCAGTAGCCGCCAGGCCCAGCACTCGATGCTTACTGCGGCGCGGCCGGGGCGATCTGCGGCGGATGTGGCCCGTGCGGCCCGGTGGCCTGGGCCCCCCGCCTTCGCGGGGGTGACGCTGGCGAGTGGGGTGCGCACTGGCGATGCAAGCACCCGCCACGCCGGTGTGTGTGGGGTGCGCGGGTTGCCCATCTGACGTCATGCCCGCGTAGGCGGGCAGCCAGATCACGTCTCAACGCAGGTGTGCGCGCCGCTGAAATGCCGCGCGGCCACGCAGGCCGTGGTTCGACAGGCTCACCACGGAGGAGCGTTCGAACCCGAAGAGCACCTCACGTGACGTCATGCCCGCATCGCACACCCCACTCCGCCCTGAGCGCGTCGAAGGGCGGCCACGCCGGCCGTGGTTCGACAGGCTCACCACGGAGGACCGTTCCAACCGGAAGGGGCACCTCACGTGACGTCATTCCCGCGCAGGCGGGAACCCAGGACACTTCGCAACAGAGGTGTGCGCGCCGCTGAAATGGCGCGCGCGGCCGCGGGTGTGCTTTGCGGCAGGCATGGCCCGCGCGGCCCGGTGGCCTGGGCCCCCGCCTTCGCGGGGGTGACGTCGGAGGGTGGGGTGCGCGAGTGCCTTGCCATCGCAGTGAAATCCAAGCCGATCATCCAACACTGACGTCATGCCCGCATCGCACACCCCGCTCCGCCCTGAGCCCGTCGAAGGGCGGCCACGCCGGCCGTGGTTCGACAGGCTCACCACGGAGGACCGTTCCAACCGAAAAGCGCAGGTGTGCGTGCCGCTGAGATGGCGCCGCGCAGCCGCGGGGGCGATCTGCGGGGAACGTGGTCCGTGCAGCCCGGTGACTTGGGCCCCCGCCTTCGCGGGGGTGACGTCGGAGGGTGGGGTGCCCGGGTTGCCCCCATCTGACGTCATTCCCGCGGAGGCGGGAACCCAGTACACTGAGCAGCAGCGGGTACGTCAGTGATCGTGTGATGGCCAAGCAGCCGTGCGTCTACATCCTCGCGAGCAAGCGCAATGGCACGCTGTACATCGGCGTGACGAGCGATCTGCTGCAACGCACCGGCCTTCACAAGCAAGACCTGATCGAAGGCTTCACCAAGCGCTATGGTGTGCATCGGCTCGCGTACTACGAGATGCACCAGACGATGGACGCCGCGATCCGGCGCGAGAAGCGACTGAAGAAATGGAACCGGGCGTGGAAAATCCGGCTGATCGAAAGCATGAACCCGGGATGGGTCGATCTGTTCGACGAGTTCTGGGGCGCGATCAACGATGGTCCCGCGGATATGGCACGGCAGGGTGTTGGCCGACCCCATGTGGAGACGTGACCTGGGCCCCCGCCTTCGTGCCGGAGGCGCGTCTTCGACGCATGATGCAGGCGCGTCTTCGACGCATGATGCAGGCGCGTCTTCGACGCGACGCGGGGGTGACGTTTGTGGAGAGGGATGCGCGTCCGACAGACGTCATGCCCGCGCAGGCGGGCAGCCAGGACACTTCGCAACGCAGGTGTGCGCGCCGCTGGAATGGCGCGCGCGGCTGCGGGGGCGATCTGCGGGGAACGTGGTCCGTGCAGCCCGGTGACTTGGGCCCCCGCCTTCGCGGGGGTGACGGTGGTGAGTGGGGCTGGCGAGTGCCTCACCATCGCAGTGAAATCCAAGCCGATCATCCAACACTGGCGTCATTTCCGCGAAGGCGGGAACCCAGGACACTTCGCAACGCAGGTGTGCGTGCCGCTGAAATGCCGCGCGGCCGCGCCGGCCGTGGTTCGACAGGCTCACCACGGAGGACCGTTCCAACCGAAAAGCGCAGGTGTGCGTGCCGCTGAGATGGCGCGCGCGGCTGCGGTCGTGATCTGCGGCGGATGTGGTCCATGCGGCCGGGTGACCTGGGCCCCCGCCTTCGCGGGGGTGACGGTGGTGGGTGGGGTGCGCGAGCGCCTCGCAACCGAAGTGATTTCCGAACCGATCAGCCAACACTGACGTCATGCCCGCGTCGCAGACCCCGCTCCGCCCTGAGCTCGTCGAAGGGCGGCCGCGCCGGCCGTGGTTCGACGGGCTCACCACGGAGGACCGTTCCAACCGGAAGGGGCAGGTGTGCGCGCCGCTGGAATGCCGCGCGGGGCCGCGGGCGTGCTCTGCGGCGAGCATTGTCCGTGCAGCCCGGTGATCTGGGCCCCCGCCTTCGCGGGGGTGACGCCGGTGTGTGGGGTGCGCGAGTGCCTCGCAATCGCAGTGAAATGCGAACCGATCGTCCAACACTGACGTCATGCCCGCGTCGCACACCCTACTCCGCCCTGAGCGCGTCGAAGGGCGGCCGCGCCGGCCGTGGTTCGACGGGCTCACCACGGAGGAGCGTTGCGCGTGTCCGCTCGGTCTCACACCCCCCGCTCCGCCCTGAGCCCGTCGAAGGGCGGCCACGCCGGCCGTGGTTCGACAGGCTCACCACGGAGGAGCGTTCCAGCCGGCGTTCACCATGAGCGTGGAAAGTGCAAAGCGCGCCTATCCCCGCGCCTCGCGGCCGGACTCATACTGCGCCATCCCGCTCCACGAAGGGGTCGCCGTCCGGAGGCGTCCTGGCGGCGAGGGCGGGGTGCAGGCCGGGTCGCGGCCACGCAGCCAG
>WBUN01000114.1 GCA_008933705.1 Hyphomicrobiaceae bacterium | reverse complement strand
GTGGACAGGCGGTGGGGGGAAGCGGGGCCGGACCCCATCGACAGCGCGTTCTACATGATCAGCGTTCGCGAGGCGGGGTCGCCCCGCTGCCTGCTCCCGGCCACGATTCCTGCGCCAGCACCCTTGCGAGAGCGGGCAAGAACTCGCGGTAGTGATCGATGACGGCGCTGGGCCCGAACTCGCCGACGGGACGCGTGGTATAGCCGAAGGTGACACCGATCGAGGGGATCGCGGCCGCAACGGCGGTGGCGATATCGACCTCGCTGTCGCCGACCATGACGGCGCGATCGGGCCGGCCGCCGACCAGGGCGATCGTGCCGGTCAGATGGCCGGGATCGGGCTTGCACACGGCGAAGGTATCGCGGCCGGCGACGGCCAGGAAGCGCTCTGCGAGGCCGAGCTGCTGCAGGAGGGACTTGGACAGCGACTCGTACTTGTTGGTGCACACGGCAAGCCGCGCGCCGGCCTGCAGGAGGGCATCGAGGAGCTCCGGCACGCCCTCGAACGGCCGGCTGAGCGCTGCGATGTTGTCCTTGTAGTAGGGAAAGAACTGCTCGTGCAGCTTCGTGACCTCGTCCTCGGATTTGGCGATGCCGTGCAGCCTCAGGCCCGCCTCGATCATGGCGCGGGAGCCCCGGCTGATGAAGGGATGCAATTCGGCAGGCGAAACGGGGGCAAGCCCCATGAGGGCGAACACATAGTTGGCCGCGGCCGCAAGATCGGGCGCCGTGTCCACGAGGGTGCCGTCGAGATCGAAGACGATGGTGGCGCTGTTGAGATCGAGAGGCATAAGCGAAGGGGTCGAAGGGTCGCGGGCTGCAAGGCGCCGCAAGCTAGTCGCCTTTTGCCCATCTGTCACGCCGGGCCGGGGGCCGCCGGGTGCTTGCTTGCAGCCGGCTGCGGGCCTAGAGAGGACCCAGAGATCAGCAACAAGCCGCAATCGTGGAGGCGTTCCATGGATAAGCCCACCGTCAGCCTTGCCAAGAACAAGTGCTATGTCGACGGCCAATGGGTCGGCGAGCCGAAGAACCCCGTGACCAACAAGGCCACCGGCGACATCATCGCCAGGGTGCCCGAATTCGGCGAGAAGGAGGCGCGCGAGGCGATCGCCGCCGCCGAGCGGGCGTTCCCGAAATGGGCCAAGCTGCTGGCCAAGGATCGCTCCAGGCTGGTGCGCAGATGGTATGAGCTCATCGTCGAGCACGCCGACGAGCTGGCGCTGCTGCTCACCAACGAGCAGGGCAAGCCGCTGGCCGAGGCCAAGGGCGAGATCCTGTATGCGGCGGGCTTCATCGAGTTCTTCGCCGAGGAGGCCAAGCGCATCAACGGCGAGACCATCCCGAGCTTCAAATCCGACGCCCGCATCGTCGTCATCAGGCAGCCGGTCGGCGTGGTGGCGGCCATCACGCCGTGGAACTTCCCGGCGGCCATGATCACGCGCAAGGCGGGCCCCGCGCTGGCTGTGGGCTGCACGATGGTGCTGAAGCCAGCCGCCGAGACGCCGCTGACGGCGCTGGCGCTGGCGGCGCTGGCGGAGAAAGCCGGCATCCCGCCGGGGGTGCTCAACGTCATCACGGGCAAGGCAAGCGTGATCGGCAAGGAGCTGACCTCCAACCCCGCCGTGCGCATGCTGACCTTCACGGGCTCCACCGAGGTCGGCCGCACGCTGATGGCGCAGTGTGCGCCCACCATCAAGAAGCTCGGCCTCGAGCTTGGCGGCAACGCGCCTTTCATCGTGTTCGACGATGCCGACCTCGACAAGGCCGTGCAGGGGGCCATGGCCTCGAAATACCGCAACGCCGGGCAGACCTGCGTGTGCGCCAACCGTATCTACGTGCAGGACAAGGTGTACGACGCCTTCGCCGAGAAGCTTGCCGCCGAGGTGAGGAGGATGAAGGTCGGCGCCGGCACCGAGGAGGGCGTGACGACAGGGCCGCTGATCAATAAGGCGGCGATCGAGAAGGTCGAGGAGCACGTGGCGGACGCGCTGAAGCACGGCGCCCGGGTGGTGCTGGGCGGCAAGCGGCATGCCCGCGGCGGCAACTTCTACGAGCCGACCATCCTGGCGGACGTCACCTCCAAGATGATGGTGGCGCGTGAGGAGACCTTCGGTCCGGTGGCGCCCCTCTTCAAGTTCAAGACCGAGGAAGAGGTGATCGCCATGGCGAACGACACCCCCTTCGGCCTTGCCGCCTACTTCTATGCGCGCGATGTCGGCCGCGTATGGCGCATCGCCGAGGCGCTCGAGTGCGGCATCATCGGCATCAACGAGGGCATCATCTCCAACGAGGTGGCACCGTTCGGCGGCGTCAAGGAATCCGGCATCGGGCGCGAGGGCTCGCACCACGGCGTCGAGGAATACCTGGAGATGAAGTACATGCTGATGGGCGGGCTGTGACCGGCTCCACGGCGATTTGCAGCGGCCCCTCACCCTGGCCCTCCCCCTGGCTCTCCCCATGCCGCAAGGGGCGTGGGGAGAGGGAATCTCGACAACTTCGGATGGTCCCATGAGCGCAGACCGGTGGAAGGCGCAGGCGGCAGAGCGGGCGCTGGATTTCGTCAAGGACGGCATGAAGGTCGGCCTCGGCACGGGCTCCACGGCGGCGAAGTTCATCGATCTCCTGGGTGCGCGAGCGAACGGCGGCCTCCGCGTGGTGGGCGTGCCGACGTCGGAGGCGACACGGGCTCACGCCGAGCGGGTCGGGATCCCGCTCACGACGCTCGATGAAGCCCCCTTCCTCGACCTCACCGTCGATGGCGCGGACGAGCTGGACGATGAGCTCCGGCTCATCAAGGGGGGCGGCGGCGCTCTGCTGCGCGAGAAGATCGTGGCGACGGCGTCGGACCGCATGATCGTAATCGCGGACGCCTCCAAGCGGGTCGCCAGGCTCGGCAGGTTTCCGCTTCCCGTCGAAGTGCTGCGATTCGGGCTGAAGGCGACCATGCACATGGTCGAGGCCCTGGCGGCGGAGGCCGGCTGCGAGGGCGAGATCAGGCTCAGGACGGGGGCGGACGGCGTCCCGTTCATCACCGACAGCGGCCACTACCTGCTCGATTGCGCGTTCGGCAGCATCATGGAGCCTGAGGCGCTCGACGAGGCGCTGAAGCTGGTGCCGGGCGTGGTCGAGAACGGGCTTTTCCTTGGCATTGCCGACGCGGCTATCATTGCCGGAGCCGACGGGGTTGTGCTCATCGAGCGTCAATCCGACGGCGAGGATGCATAGGGCCAACGGGTTCGATGGGCGCCGGCGCATGAGCGAGTTCGATTTTGACCTGTTCGTCATCGGCGGCGGCTCAGGCGGGGTGCGGGCGGCGCGCGTCGCGGCAGGGCACGGCGCCAAGGTCGCCATCGCCGAGGAATACCGCTTCGGCGGCACCTGCGTGATCCGCGGCTGCGTGCCGAAGAAGCTGTTCGTCTATGCCAGCCGTTTCAGCGACGAGTTCGAGGACGCGGAGGGCTTCGGCTGGAGCCTGAAGCCCGCGCGCTTCGACTGGGCGACGCTGGTCGCCAACAAGGACAAGGAGATTACCCGGCTCGAGGGCCTCTACCGGCTGGGCCTGGAGAAGGCCGGCGTCACGGTGATGGCTGCGCGTGCCGAGCTGATCGACCGCCACACGGTCATCACGCAGCCGGGCGGCCGCAAGGTGACCGCCAGGACCATCCTGATCGCCGTCGGCGGCCGGCCGGTGCTGCCGGAGGTGCACGGCATCGGGCACGCCATCACCTCGAACGAGGCCTTTCATCTCGACGAGCTGCCGTCGTCGATCGTGATCGTGGGGGGCGGCTACATCGCGGTGGAGTTCGCGGGCATCTTTCACGGGCTGGGTGCCGAGACGACGCTCGTCTATCGCGGCCCGAAGATCCTGCGCGGCTTCGACGAGGATCTGCGCGACGGCGTCATGCTCGAGATGTTCAAGCGCGGCATCGACGTGCGCTGCAACGCGGAGATCGCGGCGATCGAGAAGGGGTGGTCGCAGTACTCGGCGACGCTGAAGGACGGCAGCGTGCTGGAAGCCGACCGGGTGATGTACGCGACCGGGCGCGTGCCCAACACGGCCGGCATCGGCCTCGAGGCAGCCGGCGTGAAGATGGGCGAGAACGGAGAGATCCAGGTCGACGAGCAGTCGCGCTCGTCGGTGGACAACATCTATGCGGTGGGCGACGTGACCGACCGCGTCAATCTTACCCCCGTTGCGATCAGGGAGGGCCACGCCTTCGCGGATACAGTGTTCGGCAAGAAGCCGGCAACGGTCGACTACGATTTGATCCCGACCGCGGTGTTCGCGACGCCCGAGATCGGCACGGTGGGGCTGCCCGAGCACGAGGCGCGCGAGCAGTACCCCAAGCTCGATGTCTATAAGGCGAATTTCCGTCCGCTGAAGCACACGCTGTCCGGGCGCGATGAGCGCATGCTGATGAAGCTGCTGGTCGACGGCGGGACGGACCGTGTCGTTGGCTGCCACGTCATGGGCGCGGATGCCGCCGAGATCGTGCAGATGGCAGCTATCGCCATGCGCATGGGCGCCACCAAGGCCGATTTCGACGCCACCATGGCGCTGCATCCGAGCGCTTCTGAGGAGCTGGTGACCATGCGCGAGAAGTCGAAGGCGCCGGTCAAGGCGGCAGCGCCGGCGAAGCCGAGGCGCAGGAAGCGGGGCCACGATGAAACGGCTTGAGGGGCGCATTGCGCTGGTCACCGGATCGGGCGGCGGCATCGGGCGCGGCATCGCGCAAGCCTGTGCGGCCGAGGGTGCGCACGTCCACGTGGCCGACATCGACGGGGCCGCCGCGGAGAGCACGGCGGAGCAGATCGTCAAGGTCGGCGGTGCGGCGACGGCGATGGCGGTGGACGTGTCGCGCGGGCAGGACGTGACGGCGATGTTCCGCGCCGTTGCGGCGGCGCACGGGCGCATCGACGTGCTCGTCAACAACGCCGGTCTCAACGTGCGCGGCGACTTCCGTCACATGAGCGATGCGGACTGGGTGAGGATCCGCGAGGTGAACCTCGACGGCGTGGTGCGGGTCGCCCGCGACGGCTTCGATCTGCTCAAGGCTTCCGGCCGCGGCGTGCTCGTCAACGTCGCCTCCATCATGGCGCATCGCGGCCTGCGCCAGCTCACCGCCTACACCGCCACCAAGGGGGCGGTGCTGGCGCTGACCAAAGGTCTCGCGGTGGAGTATGCGCCCTACAACATCCGCGTGAACGCACTGGCGCCGGGCTTCGTCGAGACCGCGCTGACTAGGCGCGCGCTGAGCAATCCCGGCATCAACAAGTTCCTGCTCGAGCGCACGCTGCTGCGCCGCTTCGGCACAGTGGAGGATATCGCCAAGGCGGCCGTGTTCCTGGCCAGCGACGACGCGGCCTACATCACGGGGGCGGAGCTTGCGGTGGACGGCGGCATGACGGCAGGGCTGTAAGGGAAGGGCCGAGCCCTCAGTCTCCCCATCCGGCTGGACCAGGCCCAGGAGCCTGGCGTATATCATCCGATGACTGTATGTTGGCCTCGTTCGTTTATCGATATCGGAGGCACATATGGCGAGCGAGGAGGCTTACGTCGAGTATCGCGAGACGCTGAGCTCGATGCGGCATTTCGGGGGCATCCGGTTCCAGCTGATGACCGTGTTCTACGTCGCCACTGGCGGCCTGTACTATGCGGTCACGAGCACGGGCGTGGATGCGGATGAAAAGCGATTGGTTTGTGCGTTCGGGCTGTTTCTGAGCATCGTCTTCATCATCTTTGAAGCATTGATCAATCGCTATATTACCAACATGGGCAAGCACGTGCCGCAACTGGCGGTCGCCTCCCATCTCGAGCAACGGCCGAACCTGCGCTTTCTGGTTCCGCTGCTCATCGGCACAGTCTACCTCCTGGTGGGGGCATTCTGGCTCGGCAAGGGGAAATTGTCGCCCGGGAGCGTGTGGTCCTCGCTCATGGCATTCATGGAATTCTAGAGCGGGGAAGCCCGTGATGGTGATGCGTGCCGTGAAGTGAACCGGCCCCCGCCTTCGTGCCGGAGGCGCGTCTTCGACGCGTGCCGGAGGCGCGTCTTCGACGCGTGCCGGAGGCGCGTCTTCGACGCGTGCCGGAGGCGCGTCTTCGACGCGTGCCGGAGGCGCGTCTTCGACGCGTGCCGGAGGCGCGTCTTCGACGCGACGCGGGGGTGACGGTGGCGGGTGGGGTGCGCGCGCGTGCCTCGCCTTCGCAGTGAAATCCAAACCGATCAGCCAACACCGACGTCATGCCCGCGTCGCAGACCCCGCTCCGCCCTTCGACGGGCTCGCCACGGAGGACCGTTCGAAGCGGAAGGGGCAGCTCACCTGACGTCATTCCCGCGAAGGCGGGAACCCAGGTCACGGTCGCAACGCAGGTGTGCGTGTCGCTGAAATGGCCCGCGTGGCCGCGGTCGTGATCTGCGGCGGATGTGGTCCATGCGGCCCGGTGACCTGGGCCCCCGCCTTCGCGGGGGTGACGGTGGTGGGTGTGGGGCGCGCGGGCCCCTCACGTGACGTCATGCCCGCGCAGGCGGGCAGCCAGATCACTTTGCAGCGCAGGTGCGCGTGTCGCTGGAATGGCGCACGCGGCTGCGGGGGTGATCTGCGGCGAGCATTGCCCGTGCAGCCCGGTGCACTGGCCCCCCGCCTTCGTGCCGGAGGTGCGTCTTCGACACGACGCGGGGGTGACGCTGGTGCGCGTGTTCGAGCGGCCCATCCTACCTGACGTCATGCCCGCGCAGGCGGGCAGCCAGATCACTTCGCAACGCAGGTGCGCGGGCCGCAGGAATGGCACGCGCAGCCGCGGTCGTGATCTGCGGCGGATGTGGTCCATGCGGCCCGGTGACCTGGGCCCCCGCCTTCGCGGGGGTGACGGTGGTGGGTGGGGCTGGCGAGCGCCTCACCATTGCAGGAAAAATGCGAACCGATCGTCCGACACGGACGTCATGCCCGCGTCGCACACCCTACTCCGCCCTGAGCTCGTCGAAGGGCGGCCGCGCCGGCCGTGGTTCGACAAGCTCACCACGGAGGACCGTTCCAACGGGAA
>WBUN01000034.1 GCA_008933705.1 Hyphomicrobiaceae bacterium | reverse complement strand
TGGCGGGGGCCCAGGTCACCCGGCCGCATGGACCACATCCGCCGCAGATCACGACCGCGGCCGCGGCGGCATTTCAGCAGCGCGCACACCTGGGCATTTCGGTTGAAACGCTCCTCCGTGGTGAGCCTGTCGAACCACGGCCGGCGTGGCCGCCCTTCGACGCTCAGGGCGGAGTGGGGTGTGAGACCGAGCGGACACGCGCAACGCTCCTCCGTGGTGAGCCTGTCGAACCACGGCCGCCCTCGGGCCACCCTTCGACGGGCTCAGGGCGGAGTGGGGTGTGCGACCGAGCGGACACGCGCAACGCTTCTCCGTGGTGAGCCTGTCGAACCACGGTCGGCACGCGGGCCGCCCTTCGACGCGCTCAGGGCGGAGCGGGGGGTGTGAAACCGAGGGATACGCAACGCTTCTCCGTGGTGAGCCCGTCGAACCACGGGGCCACCGCGCGGCGGCGGACCCTGGGCAGCCGCATCACCGCTGCTCGAAGAGGGCGATGGCGGCGGCAAGATCCTCGATGGCCGCGCCGACAGACTTGAAGAGCGTGATCTCCTCTGCCGAGCCGCGCCCGGCGTGCTGACCGCGCACAAGCTCGGACAGGTCAGCGAGCACCGCCTCCCCGCCGATGACGCCCGCCTGCAGAGGCTGCAGGATGTCGCCGGCTTCGCCGAACGCGCCACCGCGTGTATCGACAAAGATGCGTGCGCGGCGCACCACCTCGTCATCCGTCTCGCGCATGCTGGGCTTGAAGGCGCCCACGCAATCGACATGCGTTCCGGGCCGCAGCCAGGCGCCGCGGATCAGCGGCTCACTGGAAAGCGTGGCTGTAGAGATGATGTCGGCATCGCGCACGGCGGCCTCGAGATCCTCGGTGACGCTTGCTGCCATGCCGGAGGCCGTGAGCGCGTCGGCCAGTGCGCGAGCGTGCGCCGCCGTGCGGTTCCAGATGGCCACCTCTCGGAGAGGTCGCACGCTCGCATGCGCACGCACAAGATGCGGCGCCAGCGCACCGGCCCCGACCATCAGCAGCCGGGAGGCGTCGGTCCTCGACAGGTACCGGCTGGCAAGCGCCGAGGCGGCACCCGTCCGCCAGGCGGTGAGACGTGTTGCATCCATGACGGCGAGCGTCTCGCCGGTTTCGGCCGAGAGCAGTAGATAGGTGCCGAAGACGGCGGGCTTGCCGCGCAGACCGTTGTCGGGAAAAACGGTCACGGATTTGACGCCGGCATAGCGCCCCGCCAGGGCCGACCCCGGCGCACGCGCCTCCCACGCCGGCATCAGCAGCAGCGTCGCCTCCGGACGACCGTCGAGCGCGATGGCATGATGATGCCGCACCGGCGCAATCGCGCCCCTGGCGAAAGCGGCCTCGATGATATCGACCAGTGCGGGATAGCCGAGCCCCGCATCCACCGCTGCGCCGTCGAAGAAGCGCATGGGGTGGCTCCCGCAGGTCTAACGATTGGCCGAGACAAGTTGCCTGGCGGCGGCAACCTGGCTGTCCCGCTCATGGCTCAGCCGGTCGGCTTCGGCCTGCCAGCGCCGCACCTCTGCCGTGCGCTGCCGGGCCATGCGCCGCCAACGCGCCTGTGCAGCCCAGGTGAAGAGGCCGCCGACGACCACGCCGACGAGAAGCATGCCGAACAGATAGGCGTAGAAGGGCAGGACAAGCGAGATGACCGGCTCCTCGGGCCGGAAGGGGTCGAGGACCAGGCGCACGCCGTGGCGGTTGATGACGGCGAGCGTGATCAGGATGACCGCAGCCGGAAATGCCAGCACGAACCAGAAGATGCGACGGAGCACTTGCAGACCCCTGTGGATAGGGAAGCCGGCGCAGGGGGGCAGCCTGCCCGCTGCCTCTGCCGCCTATGCGCCGCGACCCAGGCTCAATGGCTCGTGGCGTTCAGCCGCTCGCGCAGATCCTTGCCGGTCTTGAAGAAGGGCACGAACTTCTCATCGACCGTAACGGCCGCCCCGGTGCGCGGGTTGCGGCCGACGCGCGGGGCGCGATGCTTGACCGTAAAGGCGCCGAAGCCGCGCAGCTCGACGCGATCTCCACGCGAGAGCGCATCGACGATCTCGTTGAAGACGACATTGACGATGCGCTCAATGTCGCGGTGATAGAGATGCTGGTTGGCCGCCGCAATCTTCTGGATCAGCTCCGACTTGATCATAGCAGTGCCCTCCACGCGCAAAGTCCTTGTATTCCCTTATCTTTCGGCACCCTGCCAAACGGAGATCAGGCCGTCAAGGCGCAATCTGGCCAGCGTCCGGTCGTCGGTCAGAAGGCGCCCGAATTCGTCGGCAGCGCGAACGCCGATCAACCGGCCCAGCACCTCCACGGAAAGTCTGACCAGTCCCCAATCGCTGCTGCGCGCGGGCTTCCAGTCCACCACCTTGAGGCCCTTGGGCACGTTGCGCTTCTGCTCGAGGTATTGAACAGCCTCGGCCTCGCCCCCGATCTCATCCACAAGCTTGTAACCCAGCGCCTCGCGACCGGAGAAGACACGCCCCTGCTCGAGGCCATTGACGCCGCTGGTGTTGATGCCGCGCCGCGAGGCCACCAGGCCCACAAACCATTTCTGCGATTCGGCCACCATCTGCTGCGCCGCCGTCTTGCCTGCCTCGTCGAGCGGCTGGAACGGCGACGGGTTGGCCTTGAGAGGGCCGCTCTTGACCTCGTTCATCTTGACGCCGACCTTGTCGAGGAGCTGCGAGACCTCCGCCCATTGAAAGATGACGCCGACCGAGCCGGTGATGGTGTTGCCGCGCGCCACCACATGGTCGGTGGCGAGGCCCGCGATGTAGGCAGCCGACGTCGCGACGGTGCCGAACTGTGCGACCACCGGCTTGGTCTTGGCGAGCGTCCTGATGCCGTCGAACAGCGCTTCGCCGCCCGTGGTGGTGCCGCCCGGGGAGTTGACGAACAGGATGACACCCGCCACCTGCTTGTTCTCGCCGAGCTTCTTCAGGAGCTTGAGCTGGTCTCGGTCCTCTGTGATGAGGCCCTCGAGGCTGACGCGGGCGATGTGCCGGCTTTGCACGAGGCCAACGCCCTCCGCCGAAGAATAGGCGATGAGCCCGAAGGCCAGCAGTCCGGCCACGACGGCAAGTCCGCGCCACCAGGAAAGCCGGCGCCTGAGGCGACGGCGGTCGAGCACGGTTTCGGTTTCGAATGTCATGACAGCTCGATTTGTTGCGCTCGAGCCTTGTGGCAAGGCCCGCGCCCCGCAGGCTAGAGCGGCGGCGGCGGGCCTTCAAGCTACAGGTTGGAGCCGGGCCTTCTCCCCGGCCCCAACCGGCATCATTTCGTGCGAGGATCGGCTCAGTTCGAGCTGCCCTCGTCCTTCTCCTCGGCGCCTTCCTTCTTCTTGATGGCGGCCTTGAAGATGTCTCCCAGCGAGGCACCGGAGTCGGAGGAGCCGTACTGGGCGACGGCCTGCTTCTCCTCGGCGATCTCGAGGGCCTTGATCGACACGCCGACACGGCGACTGTTCTTGTCGACGCTGATCACCGCCGCATCCACCTTGTCTCCGACATTGAAGCGCTCCGGCCGCTGCTCGGAGCGATCGCGCGACAGGTCCGAGCGCTTGATGAAGGTGGTGATGTCGGTATCGGCCAGCTTGACCTCGATGCCGTTCTCCTGGACGGCCACGACCTCGCAGGTGACCTGACTGCCCTTCTTGAGCTTGCCGACGGTTTCGAGCGGGTCGCCGCCGACCTGCTTGATGCCGAGGCTGATGCGCTCCTTCTGCGGATCGACATCGAGCACGATGGCTTTGACGGTGTCGTTCTTCTTGTAGTCCTTGATCGCCTCGTCGCCCGAGCGGTTCCAGTCGAGGTCGGACAGGTGGACCATGCCGTCGACACCGCCGTCGAGCCCGATGAACAGGCCGAACTCGGTGATGTTGCGGATCGGACCTTCGACGATCGAGCCTTTCGGATGGGAAGCGAGGAAGACCTCCCAGGGGTTGTCCTGGGTCTGCTTGAGGCCGAGCGAGATGCGGCGCTTCTGCGAGTCGACCTCGAGGATCTGCACCTCGACCTGCTGGCTGGTGGAGACGATCTTGCCGGGATGGATGTTCTTCTTGGTCCAGCTCATCTCCGACACGTGGATCAGGCCTTCAACGCCCGGCTCCAGCTCCACGAACGCGCCGTAGTCGGCGATGTTCGTCACGGTGCCTTTGAAGCGCGCGCCCACCGGATACTTGGCCTCGATGCCGGCCCACGGATCGGCCTGAAGCTGCTTCATGCCGAGGCTGATGCGCTGCGTCTCCGGGTTGATGCGCACGATCTGAACCTTGACCGTGTCGCCGACGTTGACGATCTCGCTCGGGTGGTTGACGCGGCGCCAGGCCATGTCGGTGACGTGCAGCAGCCCGTCGATGCCGCCGAGGTCGATGAACGCGCCGTAGTCGGTGATGTTTTTGACGAGGCCGTCGATGACCTGTCCCTCGGCCAGCTTGGCGACGATCTCCGAGCGCTGCTCGGCGCGGGTGGCTTCCAGGATCTCGCGGCGCGAGACGACGATGTTGCCGCGGCGGCGATCCATCTTGAGGATCTTGAAGGGCTGCGGCGAGTGCATCAGCGGGCCGATGTCGCGCACGGGGCGCACGTCGACCTGGCTGCCCGGAAGGAACGCAACCGCACCGTCGAGGTCGACGGTGAAGCCGCCCTTGACCTTGTTGAAGATGACGCCTTCGACCTGCTCTTTGTTGTTGAACTTCTCCTCCAGGCGCGTCCAGCTCTCCTCGCGGCGGGCCTTCTCGCGCGACAGGACGGCCTCGCCGAGCGCGTTCTCCATGCGCTCGAGATAGACCTCGACGGTGTCGCCGACCTTGAGCTCAGCCGGCTTGCCGGGCATGCTGAACTCGCGCAGAGGCACGCGGCCTTCCATCTTCAGGCCGACGTCGATGACCGCGAGATCCTTCTCGATCGCGGTGATCTTGCCCTTGACGACGCTGCCTTCGAAGGCGTCGTTCTCGGAAAGCGTTTCGTTCAGCAGCGCGGCGAAGTCGTCGCGCGTGGGGTTCATCTCCCGGGCTTCGGTGGCTGTGCTCAAGTCCTACTCCTGCTTCAGTTGGGTTGCCGTGACGTGCACGGATCGAGCACGCGTCTGGAAATGCGGTGCCCGGCACGCATCGCGTGCCGGGGTTTCCAGCTCGTGCCCATGATGTTTGAGTGCCGCCGGCGGTGGTGCCAACTGGATTGGAGCGCCCCTTTAGGGGTGCCCGCGTTGGCCAACCTTCCTTGAGATCACGCCGACAGCGGTGTCGAATGCCGCTTCTATATCCAAATCAGAGGTGTCCAGCAAGACGGCGTCGCGGGCTTGCTGCATCGGCGCGGCTTCCCGCCCGGCATCGCGCTCGTCCCGGCGGCGGATATCCTCCAGAACCGCCTCGTAGGTTACGGATTCGCCGCGATTTTTCCTCTCCTGATAGCGCCGCTGCGCCCTCACTTCGGGCGTGGCAGTGACGAAAATCTTAACATCGGCGTCTGGGCAGACGACGGTACCGATGTCGCGTCCGTCGAGCACGGCCCCGGAGGGGCGGTGGGCGAACGCACGCTGGAACTCGAGCAGTGCGGCACGCACCTCGGCAATGCGGGCTACGATCGAGGCCGCGTCGCCTGCCCCTGGACCGCGCAAGGCCGGATCGTCAAGGGTGGCGGGGTCGAGCGCGCGGGCGGCGGCGGCGGCAGCCAGCGCGTCCTCCAGCGAATGGCCGGCGGCCCGAACGTCACGGGCGACGGCGCGATACAGCAGGCCGGTGTCGAGCCAGGCGAGGCCGAAGTGACGGGCGATGCGACAGGCCAGCGTGCCCTTGCCCGAAGCGGCCGGTCCATCGATCGCAATGATCATGACCGGCCTCCCGGCACGAAATGCCCCCTCTCCCCGTAAGGACGGGGCGAGCGAGCGGATGCCACGATGCTGTCGGCGTTGCTCATCGGCGTGCAGTCTCCGCATCGATGAAAGTTGCGCCCAGACCCTCCATGAGACCGCGGAACTCGGGGAAGCTGGTGGCGATCATGCCGGCATCGTCGACCGTCACCGGCCGATCCGCCCCGAGCCCGAGCGTCAGAAAGGCCATGGCGATGCGGTGATCGAGATGGGTTGCAACGGTTCCCCCGCCGCGCACGCCCTTGCCGCCGGCCACGATGAGCGTGTCACCTTCCACCTTTGCAGGCACGCCGTTGCTCACCAAGCCCGCGGCCGTGGCGGCGAGACGGTCGCTTTCCTTCACTTTGAGTTCGGCGAGGTCCTCCATGCGTGTCTCGCCGTCTGCGTAGGCGGCAAGGCAGGCAAGCACGGGATATTCATCGATCATGCTCGGCGCACGCTC
This sequence comes from Hyphomicrobiaceae bacterium, assembly GCA_008933705.1. Lineage (GTDB taxonomy): Bacteria > Pseudomonadota > Alphaproteobacteria > Rhizobiales > Hyphomicrobiaceae > AWTP1-13. The sequence goes on along the minus strand of WBUN01000034.1, from coordinate 49,389 downwards.
TGGCGGCACGCGCACACCGGTCAGCTTGGAATGCCGCACGCAAAGGTCGGCGACCGGCTCGCCGCCCTCCTCGCGCTCGTCGAGGAATCGAAGGTCGGCGCCCATTTCCCGGAGCGTCGCATAGAAGCCCGTGCGCGTCGGATTGATGAGCACGCCCTCGATAGTGACGTCGGACCCCGGCACGATGAGCGCGGCCGCGGCGAGGAATGCGGCAGAGCTCGGATCGCCCGGGACTTTCACATCACGGCCGTCGAGCTCGTTGTCGCCCCTGACCGTGATGGCGCGCCCGCCTTCCCGCCCCGTGGTGGTGACCTCGGCGCCGAAGTGGCGCAGCATGCGCTCGGTATGATCGCGCGTGGCCTGCGGCTCGATCACCGTCGTGGCGCCCGCGGCGTGGAGACCTGCGAGGAGGACGGCGGACTTGATCTGTGCCGACGCTACGGGAAGCGTGTAAGCGATCGGAATGAGGTCGAGTGTGCCGCGCATGGTCAACGGCAGCGTCGTGGCTCCGTTCGATACCTCAACCCCCATCTGCATGAGCGGCTTCAGCACCCGCACCATGGGCCGCTTCGACAGCGAGGCGTCGCCGATCAGGCGCACGGTCATGTCGTGGCCTGCGATCAGCCCCATCATCAGCCGGGTTCCGGTGCCGGAATTGCCGAAGTCGAGATCACCCGCCGGCTCGGCCAGTCCGCCGACGCCGCGCCCCAGAACCTCCCAGGTCATCGCTTCCTTGCGGATGGGGCAGCCCAGTGCCTGCAGCGCTCCGGCCGTGTTCAGCACGTCCTCTGCCTCGAGCAGCCCCGAGATGCGCGTGCGCCCCGTGGCAATGGCGCCGAGCATCAGCGCCCGGTGGGAAATCGACTTGTCGCCCGGCACACGTACACGGCCGGACAGGGCCGGTGACTTGCCGGCGGACAGGGGCGACGGTGGCGCGTGCGACACGGCCTTGCGGGCCTCGGCTCGAATAGGGCCGCTGATCATGCGGCAGCGATGGTGCGCCGCCATAGAGCAGGGGGCCGGTACGCTGTCAACATTGGCGCCGGCAACGGCGGCGCGCCAAGCATGCCCGGGCCAGCCCGCCGAGACGTTCGGTCCGCCTGCGGCGATTTCGTTTTGACAGCCCGGCTGGCCCGTGGCATGAGCAGCCAAATCCCCCAATTCGCCGAGGCAGGCCAATGTCGACCAAAGCACAGCGCGGTACGAAGCGTACGTGTCAGAACCCCGAGTGCGGGTCCCGTTTCTACGATCTCAATCGCGATCCGATCACCTGTCCGATCTGCAATTCCGTCTATCTGATTGCGGTTTCGGCGGCGGTCGCCGGGGGCGAGGCCGCCGTTGATGAGAAGGCAGCCCGCAAGGTCGCGAAGAAGCCGGCTTACGAGACGACGGCTGGCGTCAAGCCCGAGGAGGTGCCGGACGCGGAGGGCGAGGAGCTCGCCATCGAGGGCGAAGCGGACGCGGCAGTGGCCGAGGACGACGAGACCTTCCTCGAAGAGGAGGAGGAGGACGGCTCCGACGTGTCGGGCATCATCGGTGGCCCTGTCGCGGACACCGACGAGCAGCAGTAGCAGGTTCGACGCACTTCCCCGGGGAACGCAGCTACGCGGCGCAGACGAGGCCCGCCCCGCCTGCCGGCTTTTCTTTCGCCACAAGCAGCGCCTCGATTTGGCCGTCGGGCACCGCCTTGCTGAACAGGAAGCCCTGCATCTCGGTGCAGCCTTCCGCCCGGAGCACCGCGAGCTGTTCCTGCGTCTCCACGCCCTCAGCCGTCGTGGTCATGCCAAGACCGTGCGCCAGTGCCACCACCGCCCGCACAATGTTCAATGAACCCGCACAATGTGCGATGTCCTTCACGAACGAGCGGTCGATCTTGATCTTGTCGAAGGGGAAGCTCTGGAGATACCGGAGCGACGAGTAGCCCGTGCCGAAATCGTCCATGACCACGCGCACGCCGAGCTCGCGCAGCTCGTAGAGCACGGCGAGGGTGGCCTCGCTGTCCTCCAGGAATACGGTCTCGGTGATCTCGATCTCCAGCCGATCGGGAGGCAGGCCGGAGGACGCCAGCGCTTCGGTGACGACACCGGCAAGGCCCGCATGGCGGAATTGCACGGAGGAAAGATTCACCGAGACCCTGATATGGCCGGGCCACTTGACCGCGGCGGCGCAGGCATGGCGCAGCACCCATTCGCCGAGCGGAGCGATCAAGCCGATCTCCTCGGCCATCGGTATGAATGCATCGGGCGGGATCATGCCCCTGCTCGGGTGCCGCCAGCGCACCAGGGCCTCAAAGCCGCTGATTGTGTCGGTCTCCAACCTGACGACCGGCTGGTAGTGGACCTCGAACTCGCCGGCCAACAGCGCCTTGCGCAGGTCGAACTCCATCACGCGACGCATTCGCGTCTGCGCGTCCATTTCCGGCTCGAACACGCGATAGGTGCCGCGTCCATCACCCTTGGCGCGATAGAGGGCCAAGTCCGCGTTGCGCAAGAGCTGCTCGGGGTCCAGATCATCCACCTTACCGATGGCGATGCCCACGCTGCTGCCGATGGTTGCTTGATGCCCGCCAAGCGCATAGGGCTTACTCAGGCTATCGATGACGCGGCTTGCGAGCGCGGCGGCCTCCGTTTCGCCTTCGATGGCGCGTTGCACGATGGCGAACTCGTCGCCCCCCATGCGGGCAACGGTGTCGGTGCCCCGCACCAGCCGCCGCAGCCGCTCGGCGACCATTTGCAGAAGCCTGTCACCGCTCAGGTGTCCCAGCGTATCGTTGACGTTCTTGAAGCGGTCCAGGTCGACAAGGTGGATGGCGACCACCTCGCCGTTACGAATGTGCGCCAGTGCCTCCTCGAGGCGCTCGTTGAGCAACACACGGTTGGGCAGACTGGTCAGCGCATCGTGTTGCGCCATGTGCGCGATGCGTTTCTCGTTGCGCTTCTTCTCGGTGACGTCCTCGTGGGTCGTCACCCAGCCGCCCTCCGGCATCGGCTTGCGCGTCACGGCGATCACGCGGCCGTCGCTGAGCTCGTGAATTGAGGAATTGAACGTCTCGACGGACGCAAGGTGATCAGGTTCGTATTCCTCGGGGAGCGCATTCTTATAGAGCCCCTTCGCGATGCGGCGACCGATGATCTCGCCCACCGTCGTGCCCGGCGCGATCTGCTCGGGCGACAGGCCATAGAGCTCCGCATAGCGGCTGTTGCTGACGACCAGCCTCTGCTCGGAATCGAACATGGCCAGGCCCTGGCACATGTTGTTGAGCGCGGCATCGAAACGCGTATTTTGCCGGTGCAATTCCTCCTTGCGCTGCTTGAGGAGCCGGTTGCGAAGATCGATGTTCTGGCGGAAGACGGCGATCGCCGCCACCATCTGGCCGATCTCGTCCTTGCGCTGGTTGTAGCCCGGATCGACGGCCAGCTCGCCCGAGGAGACCCTCTTCATCGCGGTCGTGACGGCGCGGATCGGCCTGACGACCGAGCCGCCCACGAACAGGGTTACGAAGATGCTGGCGAGCACGCTGAGCAGCCCGCCGAGGGCAAGCAGGTGCTTCTTCGATTCTGCTTCGGCAGCCAGCTGCCGGCTCGCGGTCTGCGTCTCTCTGGCGACGAGAAAGGCGATGTACTGCAGCGATTCGGCGAAGCCGCGGAAATCGTCGTCCGCGCTCCCCATCATCATCGTTGCCATCTCGGGCACCGCCCGTCCCACCTCGATCGTATTCCTCGCGGACTGTGTATATTTCATCCAGCGCGCCGTGAGGGGCATCATCCCGTCCCGTTCGAGACGCTGCAGATCCGCGCGCTTGGCAAGAAGCTCAAGCCTGCGCCTTACCGAGTCGAAATCGGCTTCGATATCCTGGCCGAGCGTGCCGATGAGCTGTTCGGTGGCGCCATTGTTCACCCAAATGATGTAGCGGGAGACTTTAGCATGGGCGCTCATGGCATCGTGCGCCAGGTCCGATACGCTCTGCTGCGTCGGCAGGTAGACGGTGGAAAGGCGGTTCAGCCCTTCCGCCGATTTGTCCAGCGTGAGGTAGGAGTTCGTGCCGAGCCAAAGCAGGCAGAACAGCAGCACGCTCGAGGCGGCGAAGAACTTCACCCAGATCGGCAGATCCTGAACGAACCTCGGCATGGCCGCACGCTGCCTCAATGCTTGCGCGGATATATGCCCACGCCGACGAGGTAATCCCCCATCCGCTCGATGTAGGCCGACTTCTCCTCCATCTTGCGCGTTTGCGGATTGGGCCACTTGTAGGTGATCCAGCCGCTGCCGGGCCCCTTGGCGATACTGATCATCTCCTGGGTCAGATGCCTGCCGTCCTGATCCCTGAGGGAGATCAGGTTCTTGCCGACAAGCGCCGGAAATCCCCCGTTGCCGACGACGACGCCACTGAAGTCACAGATGAACGGATAAAGATCGTGATCGTTGAATTCCTTGATGTTCACCGCCTTGAAGGTCGCTTCCTCCCCGGCCGATCTGAACCTTTCCTGCACGCGCTGCACCATGACGACGGCTTCGTCACGTGTGCCCATCTCGAATGCATGGGCAACGCCGATCATCAGCCCGGTCGCCACGAGTGCCGAAGATAAAGTGTGACGCAACATGTCCCCTGCCTCCGATGCCGGACGCGCAAATCCTGCAGCACGCGCCCGTCATACCCGAGAGGACGTGCAATTTGGCTGAACGGGCCGATGCGGGCAGGCGCGCGGATGGAGACTTGGTTAGCCAGCCGCTTCGCAGTGTTTCAATTGGGCAAGCGCAGCTTCATGTCCGCCTTCGCCGGCGGCTGCTGTCGTCCGACCATCCGGGGATCCTGCTGGAGGCCGCGCAGATGGAATCGCCCTTGAACATTTCAATAATTGTTGGAATATTGCATCTATGATGGACACCTCGGCAGTTGCCTGCCTGGCCGCGCTCGCGCACGAGCATCGGCTGCGCATGTTCCGCATCCTGGTCAAGCAGGGTCCCTCCGGCATGCCGGCGGGAGAGATTGCCGCCCGCGTCGGCATCAGTGCCACCAACACGTCCTTTCACCTCAAAGAGCTCGATCGCTCCGGCCTGCTGCACGCAACACGGCAAGGCCGTCAGATCCGCTACGCCGTCAACGTCGAGGGCATGCGCAAGCTGCTGACCTATCTCACCGAGGACTGTTGCCAGGGTCGGCCGGAGCTGTGCGGATCCGCCATGGCTGCTGCTTCGAAGGTGTGCAGGCCCGCGAAGGGACCTGTCAAAGGAGTCGTGAAATGAGAGACCGTCCATACAACGTGCTGTTTCTGTGCACGCACAATTCGGCACGCTCAATCATTGCCGAGTGCATCATGAACCGGCTGGGCGCGGGCAAGTTCAAGGCCTTCAGCGCCGGCAGCCAGCCGCGCGGGCAGGTCCACCCCTTCGCGCTGGATCTGCTGCGGCGGCTCAGATACGACCCCAGCGGGCTGCGCTCGAAATCCTGGGAGGAGTTCACGGCACCCGGCGCGCCGCAGCTCGATTTCGTCTTCACCGTCTGCGACGACGCTGCCAACGAGACCTGCCCGGTCTGGCCGGGGCAACCCATGAGCGCGCATTGGGGCATCCCCGATCCATCGCGCGCGGAGGGCAGCGAGGCCGAGCGACGCTACGCGTTCGCGGATGCGCACCGTATGATGCAGCAGCGGATCAGCATCTTCGTCAGCCTGCCGCTCGCTGCCATCGATAGACTCTCGTTGCAGAAGCGGCTCGACGAGATCGGCCGGGCGGGCTCGGACGCGGACAAAGACAAGGCATCGCAGAAGGCATGACCATCGTGCAGGCCGCCACCCCCGCCCAGCGCCTGGGCGCCGAGTTCCTCGGCACCGCATTCCTGCTCGCGACCGTGGTGGGCTCGGGCATCATGGCCGAGCGCCTGGCCGGCGGAAACGTCGCCCTCGCCCTGCTCGGCAATACGCTGGCGACGGGGTGCATGCTCGTCGTTCTGATCACCGTGCTTGGCCCCATCTCGGGCGCGCATCTCAACCCGGCCGTGACCGCGGCGTTCCTGCTCAGGCGGGAGATGGCGGCGCACGAAGCTGCGCTCTTCGTGCTGGCGCAACTCGCCGGCGGGATCGCCGGCGTCCTGGCCGCGCATGCGATGTTCGGCGAGGCGGTGCTGCAGATCTCGCAGAAGGCCCGCTCCGGCCCTTCGCAGTGGTTTGCCGAATGGGTCGCCACGTTCGGTCTGATCGCTACCATCCTGCTGACGCTGCGGGCAAGGGCCGGCGCGGTGCCGGCGGCGGTCGGGCTCTATATCACGGCGGCCTACTGGTTCACGGCATCGACCTCCTTCGCCAACCCGGCCGTCACCGTTGCGCGCAGCCTGTCCGACACCTTCGCCGGTATTCGTCCCGTGGACGCCCCCGCCTTCATCCTGGCACAGCTCGCCGGCGCCCTGTGCGCGTTGTATATTTGCAGGGCTCTCGTCGGGACGCCCGCGGCTGCGGCCGCACCCTTGAAGACGCACGCCGCGGAGTGAGGCGATGACCATCACCATCTATCACAATCCTTCCTGCGGCACGTCGCGCAACACGCGGGCCATGATCCGCCGCAGCGGCGAGGAGCCCGAGGTCGTCGAATATCTGAAGGCTCCGCCGACGCGCGAGCGGCTGGTTTGGCTGCTCAAGGCCATGAAGATGAAGCCGTGCGAGCTGCTGCGCCGCAAGGGCACGCCCTACGACGAGTTGGGTCTCGACGATGCCAAATGGACCGACGAACAGCTCATTGGGCTGATGCTGGAGCACCCCATCCTGATCAACCGGCCGATCGTGGTGACAGCAAAGGGCGTGCGCCTGTGCCGCCCCTCCGAGGTAGTCCTCGAGATCCTGCCCAATGCCGACATCGGCACCTTCACCAAGGAGGACGGCCAGGTGGTGCATGGCCGCAAGCGACCCGGCGACTGATGGCCGCGGGTACCTGAGAAGGGCCGATCGCGGCAAAATGCGGATCGGCCGGCCTTGGCGCCTGTAAGCCCCTTGCGCAATTCGCCACTCCGGAATACTTAGGCGTGCCTGGCGGTCAGACCCATGTCCGCCGGCTTCCCAAGAGGTCGGGGCCGTAGCTCAGTTGGGAGAGCGCGTGAATGGCATTCACGAGGTCAGCGGTTCGATCCCGCTCGGCTCCACCAATAGCAATTTCAATAAGTTATCAAACGCGCAATACGCAGAGATCGGGGATGTCTCTCGGCATATTCCACCTCCTATCTACCAGGATGCTCCCGAAGGGCCCTGGGACCTGACGATGCTTGCCGAGGGATACCTCGTGGTCAAACAGGATACTTTGCTGGATCGACGCCGCATTGCTCAAGGAACTTCCTGATTTGCATCACCTCTTCCTTGGGCAGGCTGTGCTGTGCGTGAACAAATGCAGCCGAGTGGCCGTTGAACTTCACGCCAATGCGATTGCCGGCCTTGTTGTCGACTTCCGCACCCAGTTCCTCGAAGACATGAACGACGTCCTTGAAGCCGATGTTGGCGCTGACAGGGTGTGCGAAGAGGGCATGCAAGGTCTTGCGATGACGATGGTTCATAGTTGAGGTTCTTCTCGGTTTCTTGATCAGGCGGCCCATGACTAGGCTGGGGCCACCTCACCGTCGTTGTCCTGGATCAACGCGCATTGGCCACCATAGGCTCGCCTGCGCTAGCCGATCAGCGGAAGGGCGGCTCGTCGAAGCTGCGCAGCTTGCGCGAATGCAGCGTGTCGCGTCGCGCGCGCAGAAGATCCAGGGCGCGCAACCCGATGTCGAGGTGCTGCGCCACGACGCGTTCATAGAATGCGTTGGCAGCACCGGGCAGCTTGATCTCGCCGTGCAGCGGTTTGTCAGAGACGCAAAGCAAGGTTCCATAAGGCACACGCAATCTGAAGCCCTGCGCGGCGACCGTTCCGCTCTCCATATCGACGGCGATGGCGCGGGAAAGATTGAAGCGCTTGCGCTCCTGACTGAAACGCAGCTCCCAGTTGCGATCGTCATACGTTACGACAGTGCCGGTGCGCAGGTGCGCCTTCAGTCGCTCGGGCGTGGACCCGGTGGCGGCCAGGGCGGCGTCCTGAAGCGCGACCTGGATTTCGGCAAGCGCAGGCAATGGAATTTCCGGCGGCAGCAGCGCATCGAGGATGTGATCCTGCCGCAGGTAGGCGTGGGCCAGCACGTAGTCGCCGATCTTCTGCGTCTCGCGCAAACCTCCACAGTGGCCGACCATGAGCCAGCAGTTGGGGCGCAGGACGGCGAGGTGGTCTGTAATGTTCTTGGCGTTGGCAGGGCCGACGCCGATGTTGACGAGCGTGACGCCTTCGCCCTCGGGCGCCGCGAGGTGATAGGCAGGCATCTGATACCGGTGCCATTCGGAGCTGGCAGCCAGGATGTTGGCCATCTCGGGCGAATGCGTGCGCTCAATGATGACGTTGCCCGGCAGAACCATGTGAGTGAACGGCGACGCAGCGGAAAGCTGCTGGCGACCCCACTGCACGAACTGATCAATGTAGCGATGGTAATTGGTGAGCAGAATCCAGCTCTGCACGTGGCGCCAATCACTACCCGTGTAGTGCACCAGTCGCCGTAAGGAATAGTCGACGCGTGCCGCATCGAAGAGGGAGAGCGGTCGGGGCTGGCCGCGGCGGAACTCCCACTGGCCGTCGGCGATCTCATCACCGACGGCGGCCAGATGCGGCGTCGGGAAATGGCGGGCGAGATCGGCCGCCGTCACCTTTCCCCGGGCTGCGTCCTCCGCACGTTCGAGAACATAAGGATAAGGGATCTCCTGCTGGCCAGCCGCAACCTCGATCTGGACGCCGTATTCGCTCTGAAGGGGGACGAGCTGCTCGAGCAGGTAGCGGCGGAATGCGCGGGGATGCGTGATGGTGGTCTCGTAGACACCGGGGCGCTGGAGTCGGCCGAAGGCGCGCCGGTCGGCCGGGTGCGGTCGGCCGGTGTCGCGATGAATGATGCGCAGCAGGGGGTAGCGGAATCTGTCACGGTCCTCGGGCGAGGGCGGCTTGCCTCCGCCGACGAAGCGGTCGAGCGCCTCGACCAGCGCCGTGCTCGCCTCGGTGTACAATTCCTCGAGGCGACCGACCGCAGCCTGGGCGGACAGAGTCGGCTTGGTGCGAGGGCGTGACATGTCGTTGATGCTCGGCTTTGACCACGAGTCGCACAAGAGAATAGTGGTTCGCACCCGCTGATCCAAAGGTATCAGCCGACAGGGCCGCCGCGGGCGCGCTCAAGCCCGGGCTCGCCAGTGGCTTCCGGCCTCAGATGGAACCGAACCCTTAGCGTCCAGGCGCAGCTGCCATCGCCGATCTGCACGGCTCTTGCCGCCACGTATGGCGCAGGGGTCGTTTTCGCGCTGCGCAACAGAGGGCCGGATTTCCGCGAACTCCAGAAGAGGGAATGTCAATATAATCAATAGGTAACGCAGTGTATTGCAAATTTGCGTACAAGAATGTTGACAATTTTGCGCTAGCTGGTTTGATGAGGATCTCGGTTGTCCGATTGAGCTGGCGATGTCCGACAAAGTGATTGCGCTGAAGACCAAGCACCGCGCCAAGGGCCGGCGTCGGCGCGGCGCATCGGCGACCCCCGCGGCACACGAAGTGCTTCAGACTTTGCGCGAGCGCATCGCGCGGCAGGACATCGCGCCCGGCGCAAAGCTGCGGGAGCATGAATTGGCGGAGGAGTTCGGCGTGCCGCGCACGCGGATCCGCGAGGTGTTCGGCGCGCTGGAGAGCCGCGGCCTCATCGAGCGCATTCCCAATCGCGGCGCGGTCGTGTCGCGGCTCGAGCTCGACCAGGTCTTCCACTTGTACGACGTGCGCGCGGTGCTCGAGGGGCTCTGTGTGCGCTCCGCTACCGAAAATGTGCCACCGGAGACGTGGCAGGAGTTCGTCGATCTGTTCGGCGCGCCGATGGACGAATTTGTGAAGGCGGGAGACTTCGATGCCTTCCTCGCCTGTTACGAGCGGTTCCGGCGCCGCTTCATCGAATGCGCACGCAATCCGGTCGCCGCGCAGATGCTCGACAGCATCTACGAGAAGACGCACGTCGTGATCCGTCGCATCGTTATCCTGCCGGGGCGCGCGCAGGCCGGCCTCAGTGAGCATCGTGCAACGGTGGCCGCGATGCGCGCAGGCGATGCCGAGGAAGCGGAGCGCCTGAAACGCGCGAACCTCCTGGGCGCGAAGGAGTATCTGCGCCGCTTCCAGAAGTATGTGTTGTGAGAGATTGGCAGCGCGTGTCCGAGGGTGATCAAGACAAGCCTCAAGGCCCGCTCAGCGGGTACCGTGTATTGGAGATTGGCTCAACTGTCGCAGGACCATTCTGCGGCCGCATGCTGGCAGACTTCGGCGCCGAGGTGATCAAGATCGAGCCGGCTGAAGGCGATCCCGTCCGCACCATGGGCAAGCAGGTCGATGGCCATTCGCTCTATGCCGCAAGTATCTTCCGCAACAAGAGGCTCGTTTCTCTTGATCTGCACCGCGAGGAGGGGCGCGAAATCGTGCGCGCCCTGGCTGCCAGGAGCGACATCGTGGTGGAGAACTTCAAGCCGGGCACGCTGGAGAAATGGGGGCTCGGTTGGGCGGATCTGTCCCGCCTGAATTCCCGCCTGGTGATGGTGCGCATCTCGGGCTTCGGCCAGGACGGTCCCTATTCGCATCGGCCGGGCTACGGCGTGGTGTGTGAAGCCGTCAGCGGCCTGCGACACCTGACGGGAGACCCAGACCGCGCGCCCTCGCGCGTCGGCGTGTCGATGACGGACTACATTGCTGGGCTTCACGGGGCCTACGGGGCTGTACTTGCGCTGATGGCACGGGAGCGCACGGGGCGCGGCCAGTTCATCGACGCCGCACTTTACGAATGTGCCTTCAATTTCATGGAGGCCTGGATTCCGGCCTACGACAAGATGGGGTTCATACCGAGCCGGACCGGCGCGCGTCTCATCGGCAGCACACCCAACAACCTCTACCCCACCGGCGACGGCTCCTACATCCACATCACCGCAATGGCTGACAGCCTCTTTCGCCGCTTGGCCGCCGCCATGGGCCAGCCGGAACTCGCCGAGGACACACGCTTTTCCGATCACGCCGGCCGCAACGAGAACTACGCGGCCTTGGACGAGATCATCGGCCGCTGGACCTCGGCGCATGCGCTGGCTGAACTCGAGGATCTTCTTCAGAAGGCGGCAGTGCCTGCAACGCGCATCTTCACCATCGAGGATATTTTTCGCGACCCTCACTATCGCGCGCGCGCCTCCATCGTGATGGCACCGGACGACAATATGGGCAGCGTCGCCGTGGCGGGAGTGGTCCCGCGATTGTCCGCCACGCCGGGCGCCGTGCGTCACGCGGGACGCGACGTCGGTCATGATTCGCGCCAGGTGCTTCGCGATGTGCTTGGGTTGGCCGATGCGAGGATTGACGCACTCGCGTGCGACGGCGTGATCACCTTGAGGGATGCCGCAACGAAGTCGGCAAGACACGAGCTATCGGCATGAGCAAGCCTCGCACTGTCGCCGCCCTGGGTCAGCCGCATCCGGCCACCGAGAAGGCCGACCGCTACGAGGTTATGCGCGCCAAGGCGCTGGCCATGGGTGGGCCGGAGAAGCTCGCGCGCCGCAAGGCCGCCGGCGTCCTCAATGCACGGGAGCGCGTCGATGTGCTGGTCGATGCCGGTACTTTCATCGAATCCGGTCTGTTCGGCACCTCTGCCACGCGACCGGAAGATCGCGAGCGTTCGCCCACTGACGGCAAGATCGTGGGCTTCGGCAAGATCGACGGGCGCGAATGTGCCGTCGTTGTCAACGATTTCACGGTTATGGGTGCCTCCTCGAGCGCCACCAATGGCCGCAAGATTGGACACATGAAACGTGTGGCGACCGCGCGCGGGCTGCCCATGGTGTTTCTCGGCGAGTCCTCCGGCGCACGCATGCCCGATCACATGGGGTCCCGCGGAATGGGCGCGCTGCTCGGGAACGATGGCACGCAATACATGCGCATGCGCGAGACGCCATGGGTATCCGCGACGCTCGGCTACTCCTACGGATCCTCGTCCTGGTACTCGGTGCTGTCGGACTTCAATGTGATGCGCAAGGGTGCGGTGCTTGCCGTGTCGAGCGCTCAGCTTGCCTCGCTTGCCATCAAGGAGGCCGTTGACCCAGAGGTGATGGGCGGCTGGAAGGTGCACGCCGAGGTCACGGGCTTCGCCGATCAAGTGGTGGACACTGACGAGGACGCGATCGCCGCCATCAAGACCTTTCTCTCCTACATGCCCGCGCATCACAACGAGACGCCGCCCGAGCGCGCCGTTGCGCCCGACTCCGGCAAAGCCATGGCAGGCATAGCCAAGCTCCTTCCCCAGAAGCGCACGCAGGTCTACGACGTCCGCAACATCATTCGCGCCATCGTCGATGCCGGAAGCTTCTTCGAACTCAAAGCCCGCTTCGGCAAGGTGGCGGTGACAGGGCTGGCACGGCTTGCCGGACGCACTGTCGGCTTCATCGCCAACAACCCGCTGTTCAAGGGCGGGGCGATGGATACCGACGCGTGCGAGAAGATCACGAGCTTCCTCGTGCTGTGCGACAGCTTCAACATCCCTATCGTGATGCTGGTTGACACGCCGGGCTTCTCCATCGGCACCGAAGCCGAGCGCAAGCGGGCGCCGGGGAAGATCATGAACTACATGCAGGCGCTGCAGCTCTGCACCGTGCCCAAGATCTCGGTCATCCTGCGAAAGAGCTATGGGCAGGCGTATCTCAACATGGGCGGTGGGCGGAATTCCGACGAGGTGGCGGTCTGGCCGACCGCAGAGGTCAGCTTCATGGACCCGACCTTCGCCGTGAAAATCGTGCACGGCCTGGAGCCCGGCGATCCCGGCTTCTCGGAGGCCTTCAACAGCATGAACAAGGACAACGAGCCTTGGGATATGGCGGCAATCTACGCGGCGCAAAACGTGATCCGCCCCGAGGATACACGCGACTACCTGATCCGCATGCTGGAGGTCCACCGCCAGCGCATGACCAACGGAGTTGGTCAGCATCTCATGCACGCCTGGCCGACGAGCTACTAGAGGGAGCAAGGGGGATGCCGGCGTTCAGCAGGATCCTGGTGGCCAATCGCGGCGCGGTCGCCGCCCGGGTTCTGCGCGCGCTCGCGGAGATGAAGATACCCTCCGTGGCGATCTACTCTGACGCCGATGCCGGCGCGCCCTACCTGGGACTGGCTGGCGAAACGGTTCACGTCGGCCCGGCGCCCGCGCGCGAGAGCTACCTCAATCAAGACGCCATAATTTCCGCGATCAAGCAGACCGGTGCCGACGCCGTACATCCGGGCTATGGCTTCCTGTCGGAGAATGCCAGCTTTGCCGAGCGTGTTCATGGTGCGGGAGCGCATTTCGTCGGGCCGTCGCTGCGTTGGATTGACGACATGGGCCACAAGGCGAAGGCGCGCGGGCTCGCGACGCGCTACGGCCTTCCAGTCGGGCGAGGATCGGGCGTTCTGAGCCGCGAGAAGGACACGATCCTGAGCGCAGCCGCATCCATCGGCTATCCGGTGTTGGTGAAGCCGGCCGGCGGCGGCGGCGGCATCGGCATGCTGCCCGCCCGCACACCCGACGAACTCATCGGCGCCGTGGAGCGTGCGGCGGCGCTGTGCGAGCGCGCTTTCGGAACCGCCGATGTGTACCTGGAACGCTTCGTTGAGCGGCCGCGCCACGTCGAGTTTCAGATTCTCGGCGACCGGCACGGCAATGTCGCTCACCTGTTCGAGCGCGACTGTTCGGTGCAGCGCCGCTATCAGAAGATGATCGAGGAGGCGCCTGCGCCTGCGGCGTCGCGCGAACGCATCGCGGCCACAGCCGCCAGCCTCGCCGGTAAGCTTGCCGTTGCCGGGTACGACAACATCGGCACCGTGGAGATGCTGATGGATGCCGACGGTGACCTGGCTTTCCTCGAGATGAATACACGCCTGCAGGTTGAGCATGGCGTGACCGAGGAGATCACCGGGGTCGATCTTGTGCGGGCGCAGATCCGCTCCGCCGCTGGAGATCGCCTCGCTGACATCCTGCCGCATCCGATCACGATGAGGGGGCACGCCATCGAAGCGCGGGTCTATGCGGAGGACCCCAGGCGCTTCTTTCCCTCGCCGGGCAAGCTCACCGTATTCCGCCCGCCCGCCGCGCAAGGCGTTCGCATCGAGACCGGTTACTGCGAGGGGCGCGATGTCACGCCCCACTACGATCCCATGATTGCGAAAGTCATCGTGCATCGGCCGACGCGGGAGTCTGCCCGTGCGGCGCTCATCGACGCACTTGGCGCCTTCCCGATCCAAGGCGTGAAGACGAACATTCCGACATTATTGGCCGTTCTCGGCAGCGAGGAGTTCCAGGCGGGCCGCCCGCACACGGAGCTTGTTGCCGAGATCGTCGCCAGGATGCGTTGAGAGCAACGTCGACAAGGGGAAAGGGGGCAAGAGCAGTGGCGGAGATCGAAGCGAAAACGGAAGTCACAGGTTCGGTCTGGAAGATCGTCACCGAACTCGGCCAGAGAGTCGAGGCCGGTGAAACGATCATGATCATCGAGTCCATGAAGATGGAGATCCCCGTCATGTCCGAGGAGGGCGGAGTGATCCAGAGGTTTTTGGTTGAGGAAACAACGCCCGTGAGTGAAGGTCAGGTCGTGGCCATCCTGACCACATGAGCAGATCTGTTGTTATGGATACGGTGCCGGCGTGAACGATCATTCAAAATCTCCCCAGCCGAAGGGCTCAAAGCCCGAAGGCTGGGGGCCGGAGATCGAGGAGCTGCGGTTCCGGCGCAGCCAAGCCAGGGCGCTCGGCGGTGCCGAGGCCGTGGCCAGACATCACGAGCGGGGCCGTCTCACCGTTCGCGAGCGCATTGAGCAGCTGGTCGACAAGAATTCCTTCCAAGAGGTTGGGACTCTTACAGGCCAGGGCAAATATGACGGCACGAAACTCACGGCCGTCACGCCCGCGCCCTATGTCATGGGGCTGGCCAGCATTGACGGGCGCCCTGTTGCTCTCGGGGGTGAGGACTTCACGATCCGCGGCGGATCGAGCTGGTCAGGCGACCGCAAGAAGGGGGGACAAGGCGGGTTTGTCGAGGATTTGGCGGCCAGCTACCGCATTCCGCTCGTCAATCTGATCGATGGTGCCGGCGGCAGCGTGACATCGATCAACAGGCGCGGTCATGCCGTCTTTCCCGGCGTGCATGGCTTCGAGCGTTCTGTCGAGCTGCTCGGCACAGTGCCGGTGGTATGCGCCGTGCTCGGCACGGCGGCGGGCGGTCCCGCCGGACGTGCAATCCTCTCGCACTGGTCAGTGATGGTTGACAACACCAGCCAGGTTTTTGCGGCGGGCCCCCCGGTAGTGGAGCGGTCGCTCGGCCAGAAGCTGACCAAGGAGGAGCTCGGCGGCCCGCAGCTCGCCGTCGATGTGGCCGGAACTATCGACAACCGCGTGCCGAGCGAGGACGCCTGCTTTACCGCGATCAGACGCTTTCTGTCGTACATGCCCGCCAACGTTTGGGAGCCGCCTCCGACAGCAGCCGCCACGGACTCGGCCGATCGCTGCGATGAGGAGTTGCTCAGCATTGTGCCTAAGGACCGGCGCCATCCCTACAACATGAAGAAGCTGATCGGGCACATCGCCGATCGCGGTTCATTCTTCGAGATCCAGCCGACCTTCGGCAAAGCGCTTATCACCGGTCTTGCCCGCATGAACGGAAAGGTCGTCGGCATAGTCGCCAACAATCCGATGATCTACGGCGGCGCCATGGACGTGAGGGCGGCCCGCAAGCAGATCCACTTTGTCGAGATGTGCGACTGCTTTCACATACCGCTCATCTTCTTCGTCGATGTGCCTGGCTTCATGGTCGGCAAGGATGCGGAGGCGGCTGCCACCTTGCGCGAAGGCATGCGTGCGGTTTATGTCGGCCTGCAGGCGACAGTGCCGATGTACACTGTCGTGGTCCGCAAATGTTACGGCATGGCGGGCATGGGCACGACAGACAAGAACGGCCTGGATCTCAAGATTGCCTGGCCGTCAGCCGAATGGGGATCGCTACCAATCGAAGGTGGAGTTGCGGCGGCATTCCGGCGCGAGATCGAGGGCGCTCCCGACGCCAAAGCGCGCGAGATGGAGATCGAGGCGGGGCTCAGAGCCATGGCCTCGCCCTTCCGCACGGCCGAGGCTTTCGGTGTGGAGGAGATCATCGATCCACGCGAGACACGTCCCTATCTGTGCCGGTTCATCGACGCTGCTCAACCCCGCATAAGGACGTCATTGGGACCAAAAGCGAAATACGGCGTCCGCCCCTGAGGCGGGTGTACGGCAAAAAAAGAAACCAGACGGAGGAACACCCATGGGAAGTCGATCAACGAAACTGCTCATTGCCACCATTCTGTATACGTTCGTGTTTGCTGGCGCGGTGAGCGCTCAAGAGCGCGTCAAAGTCCGCTTTGGCATTCTCACCACCGCATCTCAAGCTGCATTCTACGTCGGGACTAAGAAGGGCATCTTCGCCAAATACGGCTTCGACGTGCAGATCCAGCCGCTTGCGACTGGCGTCCAGGCCAACCAAGCGCTCGCCGCCGGCCAGGTGGACTGGTCGGGTGGCGGTGTGGAATCGACCGTGGTGGCCTGGGCCACCAAATTGCCCTTCAAGGTCTACTCTATGTATGCCAAGGGCGGCGACAGCTACGGCATCCTGGTGCGCAAGGATGCGAACATAACTTCGGCGAAGGATCTGAAGGGCAAGCGCGTCGCCGTCCCGCAAGGTACGGCGCCGGCGCAGGGTCTCAACCAGGTCATCCAGGAGGCCGGCCTGCCCCGCGATGCCGTCCAGCGCGTCAACGCCAACTTCGGCAATATGGGCCAGATGCTGATCACCGGTGGGGTCGACGCCATGGCCGGGCTGGAGCCATTTCTGACGCTGACCGAGGAGAAGATGGCCGGTCAGGCTTCCATCCTCCTGCGACTTGGCAAGCACGTGCAGGGTGGCGGCTTCTTCCTGATTACCGATCAGTGGGCTGCTGCGAATCCGACCAAGGTAGCCGATGCAGTTGCAGCACTTTGGGAGTCCCAGCAATGGGTGCGGCAGAATCCCAAGGAGGCGGCCGCCGTCGAGGCCGAGTTCCTGAAGGTCGAAGCGCGCATCGTCGAGGTTACGTTCAAGTGGCTCAACTACAATCCGCTGATCGACAACTTCACAAGCCAGTCGCTACAGAAGACTGCGGACTACTTGGCAACGGAAAAGCTCATTCCCACGCCGGTCAAGCCGGCGGAGCATCTCGTCGACTTTGAGCGGATCGTTCGCGAGGTCAAAGCCAAGCATCCGAAGTTCCTTGAGTGAGCTCGGCCGGCATGACCGAGATTCTTGTCGCCAAGAACGTCTCGAAGACGTACTTCGACACCGTTGCGAAGGACGACGTCGTGGCGCTGAGCGGAATTTCGCTCAGCGTCCAGGCTCACGAGTTCGTATCCGTAATCGGGCCATCCGGCTGCGGCAAGTCGACGTTCCTGCGCATCGTCGCCGGACTCGACAAGCCGACATCGGGGGAGATCTTCGTCTCGGGCAAGAAGGTGTCGGGACCGGGCGCCGATCGTGGCATGGTGTTCCAGGAATATGCGCTGCTGCCTTGGAAGACCACCGAGGCCAACGTCGAGTTTGGCTTGCGCCTCAAGCGGGTGCCCAAGGAGAAACGCGCAGTTGCCACTCAGCGCTTCATCGACCTTGTCGGCTTGCGAGGCTTCGAGAAGAAGTATCCACATCAACTATCCGGCGGCATGCGTCAGCGCGCCGCCGTCGCGCGCGTGCTGGCCAACAATCCAACGGTGCTTCTGATGGATGAGCCGTTCGCTGCGGTCGATGCCATGACGCGCCAGCGCCTTCAGGAAGAGCTGACAGTGATAACCGCGTCGGAACGCACGACCGTTCTCTTCATCACGCACGCCATCGAAGAGGCAGTGTTCCTGTCGGATCGCGTCGTGGCGCTGTCCGGCCGGCCTGGCCGGATCGTCGCCGATATGCGCATCGACTTGCCGCGCCCGCGGCAGTGGGAAGAGCTCGTGAGGGATGCAAGGTTCATTCGCTATCGCGATGAGCTGACGCAATGCATTCATGCCAGCGCAGACGCGCGCGAGGAGCACGTATGAGCGTCGTCGAGGTTCCTGCGCCTGAAATCAAGCCGCCGGGAGTTGCCCGCCGCCTCTGGCTGGCCGAGTTGGTTCCCTTTGCTGTCGGCATCCTGGCTTGGCAGACACTGTCATTGCTCAACGTGTGGCCGCGTGTTCTGTTTCCCTCGCCCTACGAGGTGGCGCAGGCGTTTGCTGCCGACGCCACCAGCGGCGTGCTGCTGGTCAACCTTTCGGTGAGTCTGAGGAGCCTCGTCCTCGGATTCCTGGTGGGATCGGCGATTGCCATACCGCTCGGCTACCTGATGGGTCTCAATCGGGCCAGCCGCGATTTTTTCGATCCGCTGGTCAATCTGTTGCAGGCTATTCCGGGTCTTGCCTGGATCCCGTTTGCCATCCTGTGGTTCGGCTTGGGCCAAGGCGCTGTGACCTTCATCATCGTGATGTCGGTGTTCTTTCCGGTGCTGCACAATCTGCTGACCGGCATCCGCATGGTGCAGCCTGTGCTGATAGAGGCTGTGCAGACGCTGGGCGCTGGACGTGCTGCCGTCATTGCTCACGTCATCTTTCCGGCGACGCTGCCCAACCTGATGACCGGTGTGCGGCTTGGTATCGCCTTTGGCTTCCGTTCCCTTGTTGGCGGCGAGATGATCGCCAGCACCGACGGTCTCGGCTATGCAATCTTCAATGCGCAACAGTATTTCCAGTCTGCCCGCATCGTCGTAGGGATGCTTGCCATCGGCATTACGTGGCTGGTCATGGACCGGCTTATCCTGCGGCCGATCGAGCAGCGCACTACTATGCGCTGGGGCCTGATCCGCGACGGTATCGACACGAAGTAGCTGCATACATCAGCCACGCGGTCGTGCGCGAGCGAACTTGGCGTCTGCTCGGGGCGAGCGCTTCTATGTCAGTCTCGGACGAAAGCTTGCGACTCCTTCCGTCACGTTGCTCTGCGAGGTGTAGCCTCATCGTCTTTGGCGCTGAGCAAGCGGGCAACCTGCACAGATAGGATGATGATGGCGGCGTCTCGTCTGGCTGTGCATCTCATAGCGTTGGGGGCCGTGGACGGCGACGAGGCGGTCGCGGATGGGCGGTAGCATCAGGGGAGCGCCGATGGGCAACGAGAGCTGCATCGCCTCCCTCTTCAGTGGAAATCGCGGCTCTTGATGAGAGGAAGATCGGGTTGGCTGGACAATGTGCCGGGGTCTCCCGGTGCAAAGAGATCGCCGTCACGCAGGCGAGGGAGTTCCGCGCTGAGATCGATGAAGCTTTCCGCGAGGACGTGGACCACCAGCCCCGCGCGCTGCAGTCGCCCGCGCACGGCCGTGAAGCGCGAGGTCATGACCACGCGGCGGTTCCTGGCGAAGACCTTCGGCCAGATGATGATGTTGGCGATGTCGGTCTCGTCCTCGAGCGTCATGAAGACGACGCCCTTGGCGCCCGGCATCTGACGCGTCAGGACGAGGCCGGCAACCACAATCCTCCGATTCTGCGGCAGCTCCTCGTTGCGGTACTCGACATTGCGCATGATGCCAAGCTGCGTGAGGTGGTCGCGGAAGAAGCTCACGGGGTGCTCTTTCAGCGATAGGCCCGTCGCCGCATAGTCTTCCGCCACATGCTCGCACAGCGCCATCTGCGGCAGCGCGACCTCGGGCTCCGGGAAGAGTTCGTCGCTCATATGGGGGGCGAGGAGCGGTAGTTCGCCACCGCCGGTTGATGATTTGCACCGACCGTTCCCCGGCGCCGTTCCGACCGTGCCGAGCCGCCGCGCGGCCCACAACGCCGCCCGGCGGTCTAGCCCAAGCGAGCGGAAGGCGTCCGCCTCGGCGAGGCGCTCGATGGTGAAGCGCGATATGCCGGCCAGCGCCGCAAGCCGCTCGATGCTGGCATAGCCGTTGCCGCGGGCGGCGATGAGCTTGTTCAGCTCGTCCTCGATCAGTCCATGGATCTGCCGGAAGCCGAGACGCACGGCGAAGTGATGCCGGCTACCGGCTGCCGCCGGCTCCAGCGTGCAATCCCAGGCGCTCAAATTGATGTCTGCTTGCCGCACCTCGACGCCGTGCTGACGCGCGTCTCGTACGAGCTGGGCCGGCTGGTAGAAGCCCATCGGCTGGCTGTTGAGGATGGCAGCACAGAAGACGTCCGGATAGTGGCACTTGATCCAGGCGGAGGCATATACGAGCAGCGCGAAGCTTGCCGCATGGCTTTCCGGAAAGCCGTATTCGCCGAAGCCTTCGATCTGCTTGAAGCAGCGCTCGGCGAAATCCCGGGCATAGCCACGACAAGTCATGCCGGTGATGAACTTTTCCTTGAAGAGATGGACGGTGCCATTGTGCCTGAAAGTCGCCATGGCCCGGCGCAGACCATCGGCCTCGTCGGGCGTGAACTTGGCGGCCTCGATGGCGATCTGCATCGCCTGCTCCTGGAACAACGGCACGCCCTTGGTCCTTTCCAAGACTTTTCTCAGCTCATCGGCAGGGCCATGGGCCGGATCGGGAGAGGGGTAGTGCTCCGGCTCGATGCCATCGCGCCGGCGCAGATAGGGGTGCACCATGTCACCCTGGATGGGGCCCGGGCGCACGATCGCCACCTCGATCACGAGATCGTAGAACTTTTCCGGCTTCAGCCGCGGCAGCATCGACATCTGCGCTCTGGACTCGACCTGGAATACGCCGATGGAATCGGCGCGCGAGAGCATTGCGTAGACTTGGGCAGCATCCTCGGTCCCTTCGCCCGGGATGGTGGCAAGCGAAAGGTCTCTGCCATAGTGCGTCTTAAGCAGGTCGAGACCACGCCGCAGACAACTCAGCATGCCGAGTGCGAGCACATCGACCTTCATGAGTCCGAGCGTATCGATGTCGTCCTTGTCCCACTCGATGAAGGTGCGCTCGTCCATGGCAGCGTTGCCGATCGGCACCGTCTCGTCGAGCCGCTCGCGGGTGAGCACGAAGCCGCCGACGTGCTGGGAGAGGTGGCGCGGGAAGCCGACGAGTTCCCTTGCGAGCATGACGGCCTGCCGGAGTTTCGGATTTGAGGGATCGAGGCCGGCTTCCTTGATATGCTTGTCGGGCAGGCCGTCGTCGTGGCTGCCCCACACGGTTTTGGCAAGCGCCGCCGTAACGTCCGGCGTCAGTCCCATCGCCTTGCCGACTTCGCGGATGGCCCGGCGGGAGCGGTAGTGAATGACGGTCGCGCAGATGGCGGCGCGATCCTTCCCGTAGCGTCTATAGATGTACTGAATTACTTCCTCGCGCCGCTCGTGCTCGAAATCGACGTCGATGTCGGGTGGCTCGTTGCGGTTCTCCGAGATGAAGCGGGCAAACAGCAGCTTGCTTTCGTTCGGGTTGACCTCGGTGATGCCGAGACAATAGCAAACCGCGCTGTTGGCTGCCGAGCCGCGCCCCTGGCAGAGGATCGGCTTCTCGAGATTGCGAGCAAAGGCGACTACGTCGTGCACAGTGAGGAAGTAGCGCGCGTAGTCGAGCCTGGCGATGATTGCAAGCTCGTCGGCGAGGCGCATCTCGACCTCCGCAGGCACACCGTCCGGGTATTTGTCCTTGGGATAGCGCTTTCTCGCCCCTTGCCAGGTCAGATCTTCGAGATGCTGCTGGGCCGTCTTGCCGGCCGGCACCGGCTCGTCGGGATACTCGTATTTGAGATCATCAAGCGAGAAACGGCAGGCGTCGGCGATCTCGACGGTGCGTGCGATCGCCTCGGGAAAGCCGGCGAACAGCCGTGCCATCTCCGCGGGGCGCTTGAGATGCCGCTCGGCATTGACGGCGAGCCGGAAGCCCGCCTCGGCAATGGTGCACTTCTCGCGGATGCAGGTGAGCACGTCGGCGAGCGGTCGCCGCTCCGGCATGTGGTAGAGCACATCGTTGACGGCGACGAGCGGAGTGCCCGCATGTTGACCGAGTTCATCGAGCAGTTTGAGACGGCGGGGCTCGTCGCCGCGATAGCGATGCACGCCGGCAAGGAAGCAGCGCCTCGGTGCAACACGGGCCAGGGCTTCGAGCCGTTCCGCGAAGTCGGGCGAGAGGAGCTCCGGCGGCAAGGCGATGAGCATCTGTCCTTCACTGATGGACAGAATATCCTCGAAAGTCAGGTGGCATTCGCCCTTCTGCCCTTTCTTGATTTTGATATTGCCGTACGTAAGCAGACGGCAGAGTCGGCCATAGGCTTGGCGATCGGTCGGGTAGGCGAGAGCCTCGAAACCATCACTCGTCACGAGGCGCGTCCCGACGAGCAGCTTGACGGTTTTGCTTCTTTTCCATTCGTCGAAGGCGCGCACCACGCCGGCGAAGCTGTTGCGGTCGGCGATGCCGATGGCGGCAAGGCCGAGCTCACCGGCAGCCGCTACCATCTCCTGCGGATGCGAGGCCCCGCGCAGGAAGGAGAAGTTGGTGGTGACGGCAAGCTCGGCGTAGGCGGTCATGGGCCTCTCTCTCACGCAAACAACCCATGCACGAACCAGCGTGGCGCCGCCGTCTCGCGCCCGTAAAGTCCTTCGCGGTAGAGCCAGAAGCGGCGGCCGGCATCGTCCTCGACGAGATAGTAGTCGCGCGTCGGCTGGGGCTGGTGATGTCGCCACCATTCGCCGGCGATGCGCTCCGGCCCCTGAGCCTCGATAACGCTGTGTGTCATGCCGCGCCAGCGGAAGCGTCTGGGCGGGCCTTCCGGAACCAGGGCCATGACGTCTGCCGGCTCGGCGTGGGCCAGCAGCAGAATGGGACGCGGTCGTGTCTCATCCGGTGTCGACCAGACTGGCGCTTCTCCAGCAGGGCATGACGTCTCGGCCCGTTCGGGGAGATGACTTGCTACCGGTGCGAGGCGTCGCACGTTGCGGGATCCGAGCCGTTGTCTGAGACTGTCGATGAGCGCCGCGCAGCGTTCCGTTCTGTCGGCACCATCGGTGGCGGACGCCAGCTCTGTCTGTTTCGGCTCCATGCGTTCGGCGATCGTGACGGCAAGGGACAGCGCTTCGAAACCGAAGCCGGCATCTATGGTCTCGACGACGCCCTCGAGCTTGAGATCGATGAGACGGGCGACGTGCGCAGGACTGCGCGTCGGCAGCGTGAGGCCGATATCGACAGTCACCATCTCGCCATCGATGCGGTAGATGGCAAGCCGTAAGGCTCGTGCACCCACACCATCGCGTACGAGGGCAGGAACGAGATCCTCCATGAGGTGGGTCGTAATCGCGACGATTGCCTCCTGCGTGCTGATGGGTTCGAGAAGCTGGCGCAGGCTGTGATAGGCAGGAGGTGGGGAAATGAGAGCCAGCGGCTCGGGGACACGGCCGATCGCCTGGTCGAGACGCAGCAGAAGCTCCCTCTCGAAGCGAGCCGAGAAGGGAGCGCGTGGCTTATCGATCAGCGAGCCGACGCGTTTGAAGCCGAGCCGCCGCAGCGTCGCGCGCGTGTCGGGCGAAAGGCGCAGCGCCTCGACGGGCAAAGATGCAAGGGCCGCAGCCTCATTTCCGGAATACAGAACCGTGGCTGGGGAAGGATGGAAGCGGGAAAGGGCCCAAGCCGCTCCGGCGGTGTCGGCGACAGCGAGCCGGGCCGGCAGATCGAAACGACCGAGCCGATGCGCAAGATCGGAAAGCAGCATCTCCTCGCCGCCGAAGAGATGGGCGGCGCCGGTAATGTCGAGAAAAAGTCCATCGGCGCCGCTCTCCTCGCCCCAGGGTGAAACGGCGGGTGTGTAGCGCGTCGCCCACAGCGCCAGACGCCGCAGGGCGGCCGCATCGGCTGCGGGATCGGCAGCGTATACCTGCAGAATACCGATCTTGGCTCGTGCGTCGGCGATCTGATCACCAATCATCAGCCCGTCCGCTTCGGCCGCCGCGTTCAAGGCCGCAATGCGTGGGCCCCCGGGGGCATCGGTGGCAAGGACGAAGGGCTGCTTCGGATCAACCGGCTCGCGCGAGGAGCTTCGCGCCTGTGCTGTGAGGAAGCGCTGGATCGGCCATCGAGGCAGCCAGACAGAAACGATGCGCGACATGATCCCACTCCACCAACCACTCACCTGACCGTCCGTTGCGGCAGCGCTCGAGCCGCACGCGCCATCGCCAGCGAGTAATGAGACCAAAGCGATCACGTGCGGCGTTGGCAGCGGCGATGCGCCAGCGGGTTGCCGCCGCGCTGGCCCCCATCGCTCCCGCCGGCCGCAGCAACAAAAGCGGCAGGCTCGAGTTTCTGGCCGCCAGCTGCAGCCTTTGGCTCGTCTTGAGATCAAGACCTGTCCCGATCACACCGGCAACGGCTGCAGGTACGCCTGAGCGCAACGCCTCTTCCATGGCCCAAAGAGCCTGCCGCTCATTTCGGGGTTCGACCAGGATCATTCGGGCCGGGTCGAGGCCAAGGGCGTTGAGGCCATGACCGTGAGGGCGGCCGTAACCGGCAAGCCCTCGCGGCGAGGTCACCAGCAGCACCGGCCCGCCCAGCGGCATGCGACCGAGAAGAGCCGCGACAAAACCGAAAGCGGCGGGCATGTCGTGAGCAGCCTCGGGTGCAGCCTCGTGCAAGGCTCCAAAGGCAAGGCCACCTTGTGGAAGGCAGGCATCGAGCGCGGGCATACCAAAAGGAAGGGCCCTAGCCGGAAGGCCCTCCAACCTCGGCAGCAAGCGGCGTAGATGCTCTACGGTCTCGGCGCGGTTTTGATGTCGTTCGGATGTCACGGGCACTAAACGGCTTCGCTGGGGGAAAAGTCATAATAAGAACAAATAGAGAACAAAGCAAGCGCCATGTCGGTCTACAGCCGCCTGGCTCGCGCCTACAACACTGCCTGTGCCCCGCTCAGAACGCCGTCAACGAACCCTTGCTCATCACTTCAGTCGCAAACCACTCCACCTTGGAGAGACTAAGCGTCTTGGCGGTCGAGCACGGTGGCGTGCGCCAGGCCATGTCTGCGACGCAGATTGATTTCGCGCTCGAAGTAACCGTCCAATCCGGACCGTCGCGCAACGCAGATCACTGTCACCACCGCGAGGTCCGTACGCAGGAATTCCATCATCCTTGCTTCGCTGACTTCGTCCAAAGCCGAAGTTGCCTCGTCCATGATCACGATATCCGGCCGATCAACGAGAAGGCGCGCGAAAGCAAGGCGCTGCTGCTCTCCGCCCGAAAGTGCATGGCTCCACCCGTTTTCCTCATCGAGCTGGCCGACCAGCCGTGAAAGGCCGCAGCGCCGGAGCGCGTCGCGCAGCTTTTCATCCGGCGTGCTTGTATCGCCGGACGGGTAGAGAAGAGCGTGACGCAGCGTGCCTGGAGGTATGTAGGGCCGCTGCAGCAAGAAGACAGTACGTGCATCGCGCGGGCGCAATATCCGGCCGCTTCCCCAAGGCCACAAGCCTGCCATAGCGCGAACCAGGGTGCTCTTGCCCGTGCCAGGTTCACCACGAACCAGAACGTTTTGGCCGCGCGGGATCACGATTTCCGGGCCGTCAACCATGACGTGGCCGTTCGGCTCGGTGATCGACAGCCCCTCGATGTGTATCGCGTCGTCAGGGCTTTCACCGACGACAATACCACCCTTTGCCGCGGCCTCGATCGCAGCGTCCAGCGCATCGCATGAAGCGGATAACTCCACCACTCGGCGGGCGGAAGCCAGCCATTCAGCGATGCGCACAGCATTGTTGGCCAGCCAGTTCAAGGACAAGTGCACCTGTCCGAACGCCGCCGCAATCTGCATCAACTCGCCCAGCGTGAGATTGCCTTGCAGGTACTTGGGAGCGCTGAGCAGCAGAGGCACAACGGGCATCAGGACAAGGTTGGCGTTGCTGAGCCACGTCATACGCGCTTCGCGCACAACGACGCTGAGCCACCTGCGGACGACGTCTGCAAGTGTGGCATTCAGGCTCTGGCGTTCGTCGTTGTCGCCGTTGATGAGGACAATATTCTCGGCGTTCTCGCGGATTCTGGTCAGCTCGTAGCGGAAATTTGCCTCGCTCGCGTTCCTGGCTTCGAGATTGCCGATCAAGGGCCGTCCAACGATCCACGTCGATATCGTCGTGATCAACGAGTACGCGAGCACGCCGAAGACCATGAAGCCCGGTATGGAAATTGCTGCTCCGTACGGCGCAAGCTCGAGCGAGCCGCCGATATACCAGAGTATGCCAACGAAGGTGGCTGCCGAGAGCACTGAGCCTACCAATCCGACTACAAACTCGACCAATGGTTCGGTCGCCATGCGGACGTCGTCGGCTATTCTGTATTCCGGGTTCTTGGCGGGGTCCCCGGCGATGCTGAGCTGGTAGAATCGCCGATCGGAGAGCCAGCGGAGGATCAGGCGCTGTGTCAGCCATTGCCTCCATTGCACCTGTAGACGCATCTTGCATTGGACGAAAGCAGCACCTGATGCTGCCGCTGCGAGTGCAAGCGCCAGGATCAACTGCATGCCGAGAAGAACGGTAGCAGTGTCCTTGCGCGCGAGCGCATCGAAAAAGAGACCATTCCAGCGATTTATGCCAACCTGAATGAACAGATCGGCGATCACGAGAGCGAACACGCCGAACGACAACAACCATGCGCGAACAGCGTATTCGCTAAGCCAGAACCCGTGCGACAGACGAGCAAATTCGCGAGCCGGTCTCAGACTGGCATGGTTGGATATTCGGTGGGCGGACCGATCAGCATTTGCCGGCGACACCACGGAGTTCCTCTTGATGGCCAGTGATCCTCTTCACCTTCCTCTACCCACTGCACCGGGACCGTCGGGGTCATCCCTTGATGCAAATGATCGGCTGGAGACGTGCGACCTTCTTAGCCAACCCTGCCGTCTCAGCGGCATCAACGACGGCGCGGGCATCCTTGTAGGCGCCCGGCGCTTCCTCGGCGACGCCTCGCGCCGAGGGGCTGCGAACGACGATGCCTCGTGCCCGCAGCTCGTCGATGACCTGACGGCCCATCCACGTCTTGAGAGCCTGATGTCGGCTCATTTGGCGGCCCGCGCCGTGGCAGGCGGAAGCGAAGGCGCGGGCTTCGCTCGTGTCGGCGCCGGCCAGAATGTAGGATTGCGTTCCCATGCTGCCGCCGATCAGCACGGGCTGTCCCCAAGGCCGAAGCGCTTCCGGCAGGCTCGGATGCCCCGGCCCGAACGCGCGCGTGGCACCCTTGCGGTGAACATGCAGGGGTTTGAGCGCACCCTCGCTCTCATGCTCCTCGATCTTGCATGTATTGTGCGACACATCGAAGAGCAGGGGCAGCTCTGCATGCGTGAAGAACTGGGCAAAGACCTGGCGCGCCAGATGGCCGATGATCTCACGATTGGCCAGCGCGCAGTTTGTGGCAGCCCGCATGGCACCGATGTAGCGTTGGCCCACGTCGGACTTGATCGGCGCGCAGGCAAGCTCGCGATCGGGCAGGACAATGCCCTGGGATGCGGCCGTTTCGGCCATCTCGCTGAGGAACTCTGTGCCGATCTGGTGGCCAAGACCGCGTGACCCGCAGTGGATCGTCACCACGCACTCTCCCAGCTTCAATCCGTAGGCGCTGGCGATGGCCTCGTCGAAGATCTCGGCGACTTCCTGCACTTCGAGGTAGTGGTTGCCCGATCCAAGCGTGCCCATCTCGCGGTGCTGGCGCTTGCGAGCGTGGTTGGAGACGGCGGCTGGGTCTGCGCCGTCGCATTGTCCGCCCTCCTCGATGCGCTCGAGGTCGTCAGCACGACCCCATCCGCGGTCAAGGGCCCAGGTTGCTCCCCCCGCAAGCATTGCGGTCATCTCCTGATCGTCGAGAGAAATCTTGCCCTCGGCGCCAACGCCCACGGGCACCTGCCTGTAGAGGGCATTGGCCAAGTCATCCTTCCGTTCCTCGATGTACTGGCGTGGCAGGCCGGTGAGATGGGTGCGAACCCCACACGAGATGTCGAAGCCTACGCCGCCGGCGGAAATGACGCCGCCCGCATCAGCGTCGAAGGCGGCCACTCCGCCTATCGGAAAGCCATAGCCCCAGTGCGCATCCGGCATGGCGTAGGCTGCTCGGACGATGCCGGGCAGTGTGGCGACATTGGTGATCTGGAGAAAGACCTTGTCATCCATGTCGCGGATGAGGCTCTCGGTCGCAAATATGATGGCAGGCACACGCATGGCGCCTTTCGGCGGCGCTTGCCATTCGGTGTCGGAAATCCTGTCGAACAATTTGATATCCACGACGCATCTCCTTGGCCGCATTGCAGCGTCACACGTCAACGACGCACTGCGCCAGCCACCAACCCGACGGCTCATGCTCGACCTTGAGTTCGGTCAGGGTAGCTCCCTTCACTTCCACTGCCGGGGCATGTCGGGCACGATCAACTTTCTCTCCGTGTGCGATGGCCGTCAGTCGCGTCCCCTCGACTGAAACCTCGAATGCTCCAAACAGCAGGCCACGTGTCGCCATCTCGAACACGAGCGCGTTGAGCCACTTGTAGAAGAGGAGATCGAGGCTTGATGCTTCGCACTCGATCGCAACCGCATCGCTCGGCGAGATGTCCTTCGGGTCCGTGATCACAGCAGTCATGGCAAGTGCGGCCTGGGCAAACGCCTCAGCCGGCGTGATGCCCCGACCACGCACGCCTATGTCTGCATCATGGGCGAAGTGCTCCCACGATGGCGCTGCGGGTTTGTCCCCTTCGGCTGCAATAGGGCCATGTCCGCACATGCGTTTCTGATAGCGACCAAGCAGCCGGCCCACCTTGACGCTGATCAACAGGGATTCCCGTGTTTGGCGCGAGATTCGAATAATCGCTGCGTGCTCACAACTGGTCCTCACATGGCAGAACCCGCCGACCATGCCACGATCGAGGTACGCATCCACGAGCTCGGGCAGATCTTCAACTCGCTCGATCCGTCGCCATTCACCGAGCGCGATCTGGACGACGATGCGGAAGCCTACCTCGTTGGCTGGGCGCGAGAGGTAGATGATCGGCGGCGGCCCTTCCGAATTGTCGTTCATCTCCCCGAGAGCGAGGCGCAAAAAGCCCAGGAGCGCGGGCTTGAGTCCGCGATCGGCAACTACTTTGCGTACCGCACCGGCATGCTGGAGCGCGATCTCAGCGACCTCATTCGCGTCGGCCGCCGCGATCTTGCCATGGGCATTCTTGTCCTTGCGGTCTGCATTGGTCTCAGCCAACTCGTTCGGGCGATGTTGCCCGAATGGGCACTGGGCCAGCTACTTGCCGAAGGCATCATGATCTTCGGTTGGGTTGCCAATTGGCGGCCAGCCGAAATCCTGCTCTATGACGTCTGGGCGGTGCGGCGGCGAGTGGACCTGTATCGCAGGCTTGCGGCCGCGCGGGTCGCGCTCAAGTCGTTTTGATCGGCGCCGCGAGCGTGTCGTGCAAGGCGGGCGTCCCTTTCTATCCGCGCGACCAAACGACGCCGCTGGGCAATAGATTCGAGATGTCCGGCATCTGCAGGCAGTCTGTCGCGGATTTTGGCTCGCTGCCTCCCTTGTTCACGCTACCACGATCGCCGAAGATCGCGACGACGGGGCATTGAACGACACCGCGAACACGAAAAATGACAACGATTGGCCCTGGCGCCGATGTGCGCGCTTCAATTGGTGCACGGACGGCGGTGCGAGAGAGAGCAGTGTTGGTGGGCGCCGGAGCCTTGCTGGTGGCCGGTCAATGCGCGTTGGTCTGGCTCACACGCGGGCTTACGCATGCGACGGCGACAACGATCTCATCTGTGGTGCCGCTTATCGTCGGTCTTTCGTTGACGACGGCGCTGCTCTTGTTGATGGCACCCCGTTTGGGCCGGGTGCAGCCCACCCGATCCGCACTCCTTATCGTATTCCTTGCAGGCTTGGCCTTGCGAGCGGTGTGGCTCGCGTCGCCCGCGCCGCTGGAAGACGACTTCAAGCGCTATCTTTGGGACGGGGCCGTCGTGGCTCATGGCCTCGATCCTTACCGGTATGCGCCGCAGCAGTTTCTCGGCTCCGCAGACGTTCCATCAGGCTACGGTGCCATTGCGGTGGCTGGCCGAGAAACAATCGAGGGCATCAACTTTCCTGATCTGCGAACCATTTACCCCTCAGTCGCGCAGCTTTCGTTCGCGCTTGCCTACCTGATTGCCCCATTCAAGATTGATGGATTGCGCGCCGTATTCCTTGTTGCAGAGATGGCAACTTTCCTGTTGCTCATCGCCATGCTCGCAGAGATCAAAGCGTCGCCGCTTTGGTCTGCGCTCTATTGGTGGAATCCCACCGTCGCCTTCGTGCTGGTCGGAATAGTCCACGTCGACGCGCTTGTGCCGCCGTTCGTATTGGGCGCCATTCTGCTTGCGTGGCGAAACCGCACCAACGCAGCCGTGGCTTTGCTGGGTGCTGGTGCCGGCACAAAGATTTGGCCCCTGTTGCTTGTGCCCCTCGTCTTGGGGAGAGTCTGGAAACAACCGGTACGGATCGCCATTGCAGGGTTGTTGCTCATTGGTGTGCTGGCCCTGGCGATCGGCCCCGTGTTGCTCTCTTCCCTTCAACCGAACTCAGGGCTGGCGGCCTATGCGTCCAGCTGGGGCAACAATAACGCGTTCTTTGCCTGGGCTGCATACGGGCTCGGCGGACTTATCGAAGAAGATATGGCGCAGCGCTTCCTACGCACAACCGTTGCATTCGTCGGCCTGGCGACAGCTCTTGCGGCTGCAGCCCGTGCAGGGACGGCATCGCGCGATCTTGCACACGCCGCCCTCGTCGTCGCCGCAACCGTATTCTACCTGTCGCCAGCTCAATTCCCATGGTACGCGGTCTGGTTTCTGCCGCTCGCGGCGCTGCTGCGGAACTGGCCGCTTCTGCTCGCATCGGTCACGTTGCCGGCCTACTACTTGTTCTTTCCCCTGTGGGAAAGCGGCCGAGGCGACACGTTCTTCTTCGGCGCAGCGTTCCTGCATTCTGTGCCCGTGCTGGGCTGGCTCACCCTGGATGCGTGGCGTGGTCGACGGCGGCAGAATGCATGAGTTTGTCGGCTCGACCTGAACTCCTGTTGAAAAATGCGACTTCGCTGCCACCACCAAACACTGGCGCCTGGTCTTGCCGAGTGCCTGTGGTGCTCGTCTTCACGAGACCTGCCGACTTGATTCTATGGCGGCGTCTTCGTCTTTGGCAGCCTGGCCAGCAGGCATAGCGCTATGGATGCCACCGCTACGAACGTATACAGCAGGAAAGCGTTCTTGTAGCCGATCATGATCGACTGTCGCGCGATCTCTCCAGAGAGCCTGGCCAGCCCCGTCAGTGTGTCGACGCTCCACGCGCCCATCGCCCACGGCATTTCAAGCACGCGATTGTAAGGAGAGACTTGCTCGACGAGGCGGGCATAGTTGGCCGTTTGCGTTCTGACGATCTCCGCGACTGCGACAGAGATGAAGAAGCTCGAGCCGAAATTGCGGAACAGATGGAATACCGACATCGCCTCGGCTCGATACTGAGCCGGTAGCGTCCAGAACGTGATGACGGTGAGAGGCACCCACGACACGCCGATCGACAGCCCCTGCAGGGCGTTGCTCAAGACCAATGTCGTCATGTCGACATTGAGGTCGAAGCTCATCATCCACAGCCCGGTCGCGCTCTGCAGAAGTCCGCCAATGACCAAGCTGGCGCGTGGATCAAGGCGCGCCATGGGCATCGCCAAGAAGAAGCCGATCGTCGAGCCGATTCCGCGCCACCCGACGATCTCGCCCACCGCGGAGTCGGGATATCCCGCGTGCTGCTGCAGCAAGGGCGGCAGCAGGACGATGGTTGCAAAATTGAGCATGCCGAACAGTGTCACCAGCGTCAGGCCGAGCGCATAGTTGCGATCGGCAAACAGCTTCAGTCGGACGAACGGTCGCTCGCTGGTCAGGCTGTGCGCGCAGAATATGTAGATTGCCAAGCAAGCAACAAAGGTTGCGATCGCGATTTCGCTGCTGTCGAACCAGTCGAGCCGCTGACCACGCGAAAAGACGAGCTGTGCCGCGGCGATGCCCGCCGACAGGCTGATGAAGCCCAGCCAATCCAGCCGTGCTTCGCGGACCTTCTCGTCGCGGGGAAGAGTGAGCATGCACCCGATGACCGCGGCCACGGCGACCGGCACCACCATCCAGAAGCCCCAGCGCCAGCCGAGCGTCTCGGCGATCTGGCCGGCGAACATGGGGCCCAGCGACGGCCCGATCATGTTGGCCATGCCAAAAACCGAGATCACGGTGCTGTGCTGGCTGCGCGGAAAGCTGTCGAGCAGGATTGTCTGCCCGAGCGGCACCAGCGGCGCGCCTGCCGCGCCCTGCACGATACGCCAGAAGATGAGCTCGTTGAGAGAGTTCGATGCGCCGCACATGAAGGTCGAGAGTGCAAAGACCAAGGCACTCCAGATCATGGTTGCGCGTTGACCAAAGCGATCGGCCAGCCATCCTGTCGCCGGCGTCGCCACCGCGGTCGCGACGATGTTGAAGGTCATAACCCACGACACTTCGTCTTGTGTCGCTGAAAGAGCTCCCTGTAGCTGCGGAAGCAGTGCAGACGAGATCAGCACGGAGCCCGCGTATATCGTGCAGCTCAGCACGATTGTGACGAGCACCAGGACGCGCTGCGTGAATGTGAGCTGATAAAGAGGTTCGTCGCTCATCGGCCGGAAAGTCAGTCGCCAAACCGCTCTTGACAACAATGGTCACCGCTATAGTAACCTAGGTTACTATTCCACTCCAGAGCGTTCAATGACGCCAGACGACGAGCACTACATCGGCTACTCGATCACGGACGTCGGCCGGCTGTTGCGCACGGTCTTCGAGCGGCGCGTCCGCGCATTCGACCTCACGCGGTCGCAGTGGCTCGTGATCGCCCGTGTGCACCGGCGCCCGGGACTGAGCCAATCGGAGGTGGCCGATCTGCTCGAGATCGAGAAGGCCCCGGCGGGTCGGCTGATCGAGCGCATGGAAGCCAAGGGATGGCTGCGGCGGCGCACTGACGCCAGTGACCGACGCGTCAATCGGCTGTACCTGACGGCCGATGGCGAACGGCTGCACGCGACCATCTGGCCCGTCGCCGAAGCAACGGTCGACGACGCGCTGAGCGACCTGTCCGCGGAAGAGCGTCGCCGCCTCAGCCGGGTGATGGCACGTGTCAAGATGAGGCTGCAGGCGCTGGCGGAAAATGATCCCGCCGCGCCGATGCGCCGGCGCCGAGAGGTGAAAAGCGGGGAAGAGCACGCACTTTGATGTCCGGTTGGATCCGCCGATGGTTGAGGTCGCTGCTCTTGATCGCCGTGCCGGGCGCGGCGGTCCTGGCGGCGCTGCTGTTCTGGCTGTGGAGCGGGCGCTACGTCACGACCGAGAATGCCTACGTCAAGGCCGACATCGCGCATATCTCGGCCGAAGTCGCCGGCCGAGTGCTCGAAGTGGGCGTACAAGACCATGCTGAGGTCAAGGCAGGGGATGTCTTGCTGAGGATCGACCCGGAGCCGTTCCAGGTGGCGCTCACCAGGGCCGAAGCGGAACTCGATTCAACCCGCGGCCAGGTACGCACTCTCATAGCCACCTGGCACGAGGCGAGAAGCGAGCTGCAGGAGGCAGAGAGCAAGCTCGGCTTCTGGGGCGCTCAGTTGGCCCGCCAGAAGACACTTGCGTCGCGTGGCATCGTTGCCTCGTCCAAATTCGAGGAGGTTGAGAGCAATGCCACGGCGGCCGAGGATCGCGCGTTGGTGATGCGGCGCAAAGTCGAGCGGGTCGCGGCTCAGCTCGGCGGAAATCCCGAGCAACCGGTCGACGAGCATCCTCTCGTACGCGAAAAGCGGGCAGAACGCGAGCGGGCGGCGCTTGACCTCGCCCGCACCGTCATCCGCGCTCCGCTTGACGGAATTGCCGTCAACGTTCGCCTGCAGAAAGGCGAGCAGATCAAGGCGGCCACCGCGCTGTTCGCGCTGGTAGCGAATACGCGGCCTTGGGTGGAGGCAAATTTCAAGGAAACGGAACTCACGCACGTGCGCAAGGGCCAGACGGCGACCGTAACCTTGGACATTTACCCCGATTTCGTATGGGAGGCGGAGGTCGAGAGCATCAGCCCGGCGACCGGCGCCGAATTCGCCTTGCTGCCGCCGCAAAACGCATCCGGAAATTGGGTCAAGGTGGTGCAGCGGCTGCCTGTGCGCTTGCGGCTCCTGCCGCGTCCGGGCGAACCCCCGCTCCGCGCAGGCATAACTGCAACCGTCAAGGTCGATACCAGGCGCGAGCGCAGTTTGGTCCACGTTTTCGGCGGTCTGGCAGCTTTCGCCTGGGGCCAGAGATAATCAGCCTGCAGGTGGGTAGTCGGGGCCTGGCGTTGCAGCCGACAAGACTTGCCTCTGGCAACGAGGAATTGCGACCTGTGAGGACCTGAACCGTCTTTGCGGGGAACCTGCCAGAGGCTGATGCGTAGCGAGAGATGCGGGAGGAGTTCGAGGAAGCCCGCACGGCAGCCGTCTTCGCCAAGGCGAAGCATCCCCTTGAGCGAACGGTGGCTCTCGAGCGTCGGACTCAATCGCGTGGGATTCCCAAATCGGTGGTGTTGAGAATCAAGCCGCATGCTGGAGGTCGAGGCCAGCATGCATGGCTCGACCCTATTCCCTCGATCTTCGTGAGCGGCCCTGCCGCGCTTCCAGCCGGACGAGTGCAACAACCATCTCGTCAATGCCGGATACGCTTCCGCTTGAAGTGAACGCGCTCCAGAAGGTCTCGCCACGGCGCTCGGCGGATTGACGGGTGAGCCGCGGGTACGTAGTCTGCCGTCGATACGAATCGCAACCCGACGTTGGGTCAAGGCTTGTGATTGTGGTGCGCGCCAAGCTGCTTGCGCTTCTCAGCGTCCTGCTCGCGGGGTTCCTCCTCGTGGGTGGAAGCGCACCAGCGGCCGCCCACGGCAATCACCAGCATGCGACATCCGGTGTTCTTGGTGCAGTCATCCATGCGGGCCCGGGTGGAGGTACTGCTAAGCAGGTTTGTGGAGGGGGCCGCGGGTGGTTTGACCACGTAATCCCCGAGTGCAGCATGGCGGCTCTGCCGGAAGCGCCCCCGCAGCCGCCCCATGAAGATAGTTGCTGCTGCGGCGGCATTCTTTGCCACGCCAGCTTGGCCGCCGCGGCTGGGTCCGCGTCCTTCTGTTACATGGTGAGCGATAGGGTTGAACTGCCGATCGTGCTCGCCATCAGGGGGGATGTGCCTGGCAGGATCGAGCGACCGCCCCGAGCGTCGATCGCGCTCTAGAGGCTGGGCCTTGCCTGCATGTCGGGTTTGAGACCGCGTCGTTGTTTGTTCGGCGCTGAGCAGAACACGCCCGTACACAGTCGAGCAGCAGGCCCGCTGGCGGCCCGTCGCGGACGCTCGTCCATCGAAGAGGTCGTTTGATCCGCCGCGAGTGAAACATTGAAGAAGGCGCGACGCCATGCGTGCGCGAATGCTTCTCCTGCTTGGGTTTGCCGTCTCTATTGAGACTGCGACCGGCCATGCTGCAAGCCCTGATCAACCTGGAGCGAGTGTACCCGAGGCCCGCTACGCCCCGATCACGGGTGGGACCCAGAGCTATCGGCCGGTCGAGCCGCTACCGTGGGGGCAGGTGAACCGCCGGGTGACGCCCAAGGAGGTGCAGCCTGTGCCGCGGGATGGCAAGGCCGAGCCGGGGCCGCAGACACCGACACAGCGCACGCAGTGAAAGACCGGATGGCGGCATGCGGATAGGACGGAAATTCGGGCGTGCGGGAGCAGGTGCCAGGTTGGCCCTCGTTGTCGTGACGGCGGCCTTGGCGACGAGCGGCTGTGCGCAATTCTCCGTAGACGGCGGCATGCTTGCGGTCGAGGCCGCGGTGAGTGCCGATCTCGGCAAGGACGTCGTCAAGATCCGCGACGACCGCGATGCCGCGCTCGTTGCCGCGCGGGTCAGAAGCCTGCTCGCCAAGCCGCTCAGCGTATCCGGCGCCGTGCAGATCGCGCTTCTCAACAATCGCGGGCTGCAGGCCGCCTACAACGAGCTTGGCATCTCCGAGGCGCAGATGGTCGAGGCCAGCCTGCCGCCTTCGCCGACGCTGTCCTTGCAGCGCCTCATCGGTTCCGGCGGCTTCGAGATCGAGCGGCAGATCGTGCAGAACGTGCTGGCGCTGCTGACGCTGCCGCGCCGGCGCGAGATCGCAGAGGCACGGTTCAAGCAGGCCCAGGCGCGCGCGATCGAGGCCACGCTGCGAACGTCGGCCGAGGCGGCCCGGGCCTACTATCGCGCCGTGGCGGCCAACGAGGCCGTGAAGTCGCTCGAGGAGTCGCGGCTTTCCGCCGAAGCGGTGTCCGATCTCGCCAAGCAGCTCGGCGAAACCGGCGCCATGTCGAAGCTCGACCAGGCGCGCGAGCATGCGTTCTATGCCGAGGTGAGCGGGCAACTCGCCACCGCCCGGCTGCGCCAGCGCCTGGAGCGCGAGCGCCTGATCCGGGCGCTGGGCCTGTGGGCCGCCGATATCCGCTTCACCCTGCCGGCTAAGCTGCCGGCGCTGCCTGCCAAGCCGAAGACCGTGGCCTCCGTCGAGAGGGAAGCCGTCATGCGGCGCGCCGACCTCGTCGTGGCGCGCATGGAGATCGATGTGCTGGCTCGGCAGCTCGGGCTCACGCGCAAGACCCGCTTCATCAATGCGCTGGAGGCGGCCGGCATCAGCACGACGGAAAAGGAGATCAAGACCGACGGCGGCACGACGGAGATCGACAAGATCAGCCGGCGCGGCTTCGAGCTCGAGGTCCAGATCCCGATCTACGACTTCGGCGAGGCGCGCGTGCGGCTGGCCGAGCAGACCTACATGCAGGCGGTCAACCGCTTGCTCGAACGCGCCGTCAACGTCCGCTCGGAGGCGCGCGAAGCCTACCAGGCCTACCGCGGCACCTACGATCTCGCCCGGCACTACGAGCGCGAGGTGCTGCCGCTGCGCAAGATCATCTCCGAGGAAACGCTCCTCAACTACAACGCCATGATCCGCGATCTGTTTTCATTGCTCGCCGACGCGCGCGCACGCGTGCTCGCCAACATGCAGGCGGTCGAAGCCCGGCGGGACTTCTGGCTGGCAACCGTGGAGCTTCATGCCGCCATCGTCGGCGGCAGGAGCGGCGCGTCAGCGGAGCAGCCTGCCACGACGGCGGCTACAGGTGCCGGCGAGGCGGGCGGCCATTGAGAGGATGACAGGAGCAGCCATCATGTCCATCTCGCGCAGAACGTTCCTGGCGACCTCGGGCCTGGCGCTCGCCAGCGTCAGCCAGGTCAGCGGACGCAGTGCCTTTGCGGCCGTTCCCGAAGCGCCGAGCCAAGCCTCCCCCTTGATGCAGCCGCCGCTGTTTCCCAAGTCGGGCCCGGACTACCAGCCGGTGGTGACGCTCAACGGCTGGACGCTGCCCTGGCGCATGAACGGCGAATGGAAGGAGTTCCACATCGTCGCCGAACCCGTCGTTCGCGAGATGGCGCCGGGCATGAAGGCGCACCTGTGGGGCTACAACGGCCAGTCGCCGGGGCCGACGATTGAGGCGGTGGAAGGCGACAAGGTGCGCATCTTCGTCACCAACAGGCTGCCCGAGCACACGACGATCCACTGGCACGGGCAGCTGGTGCCGTGCGGCATGGACGGCGTCGGCGGGCTGACGCAGCCGCAGATCAAGCCCGGGCAGACGTTCGTCTACGAGTTCCAGCTTAGGAAGAGCGGCACCTTCATGTACCACCCGCATGCCGACGAGATGGTGCAGATGGCGATGGGCATGATGGGCTTCTTCGTGGTGCACCCGAAGGACCCGAAGCTGCACCGTGTCGACCGCGACTTCGTGTTTCTCCTGAATGCGTTCGACATCGAGCCCGGCAGCTACGTGCCGAAGATCAACACCATGCTCGAGTTCAATCTGTGGTGCTGGAACAGCCGCGTCTTCCCGGGCATCGACCATCTCGTCGTCGCCAAGGGCGATCGCGTGCGCATCCGCTTCGGCAACCTGACGATGACAAACCACCCGATCCACATGCACGGCTACGACTTCGAGGTCACCTGCACCGACGGCGGCTGGACGCGGCCCGAGTCGCGCTGGCCGGAGGTGACGGTCGATTGCGCCGTCGGGCAGATGCGCGCCTTCGAGTTCGACGCGATCTACGAGGGCGACTGGGCGATCCACTGTCACAAGTCGCACCACACCATGAACGCCATGGGCCACGACGTGAAAACCTACATCGGCGTCGATCAAAGGGATGTGCGCAAGAAGATCTCGCGGCTCGTGAGCGGCGGCTACATGCCGATGGGCTCGGCCGGCATGGCCGAGATGGGCGAGATGGAGATGGCCGCACCCGACAACACGCTGCCGATGATGACCGGGTTCGGCCAGTTCGGCCCCGTCGAGATGGGCGGCATGTTCTCGGTGGTGAAGGTGCGCGAAGGCCTGGCCCGCCACGATTACAAGGATCCCGGCTGGTACCGGCATCCCGAAGGAACAGTGGCCTACGAGTTGCGCGGCGAAAGCCCGCCTGTGACCGAGGCGCCGCGTCCTTCGTCCGGCAAGGCCATGGAGTTCAAGGCGGTCAAGCCG
Source organism: Hyphomicrobiaceae bacterium (assembly GCA_008933705.1). Classification (GTDB taxonomy): domain Bacteria; phylum Pseudomonadota; class Alphaproteobacteria; order Rhizobiales; family Hyphomicrobiaceae; genus AWTP1-13. The sequence goes on along the minus strand of WBUN01000034.1, from coordinate 10,736 downwards.
AAACGGCATGGCACGCACTAGGCGGGCCTCAATCGATGCAGTCTGGTCAGCAAAGGGAGTAGCAATGATGCTTGGGAAGTCCACGATTGCCGGTGTTTCTTTGGCAGCGGTGGTTGCCGCAACGTTGGCGATGTCTGAGATGCCATTTTCCGAGCGCGTCTACGCGCACACTGGCCACGTGTTCGCGGCTGGCGAACCGGGCGACCCGAAGAAGCCAAACCGCGTGATCGAGATCACGATCAGCGACGGCCCTGGCACCATGAGCTACACCCCCAACAAAATCGAGGTGAGGCTGGGCGAGCAGATCAGGTTCCGTCTCAAGAACACGGGGGACCTTCCTCACGAATTCCTGCTCGACTCCTTCGCCAACAACGCCAAGCACAAGATCGAGATGGAGAAGAACCCGGACATGGAGCACGACGACCCCAATGGCAAGCGCCTGGAGCCCAAGAAGTCTGCCGAGATCCTGTGGCGCTTTACCAAGGCTGGGACGTTCGAGTTCGCCTGCCTGATCCCGGGTCATTACGAAACGGGCATGAAGGGAATCGTCGTTGTCAAGTGAGGGAAGCTTCGCGCCGGGGATGTGTCGAAGACCTGCCATCAAGCAGCAAGGAGAATCAGCATGCGTAAAATGATCATGTTCGCGGTGCTTGTCGGACTGGCCGGCTTGCCATCCATCGCGCTTGCCCAAATGGTCGACGGCGAGGTGACCAAGGTCGACGAGTCGGCCGGCAAGCTCACCATCAAGCATGGGCCCATCAAGAAGTTCGACATGGACGGCATGACCATGGTCTTCCGGGCGAACGACGCCGCCATGCTCAAGCAGGTCAAGCCCGGCGACAAGATCAAGTTCGAGGCCGACAAGGTCAACGGCCAGTTCACCGTCGTGAAGATCGAGAAGAGCAAATAGCCAGTGCCCCGAGGGGAGCGCCCCATGGCGCTCCCGCTCGGTCCGCCTGCTCGCTGCTCAGGCTGCGTTCTCCAACACCAGCATTCCCGCCCCTGTATTCGAAATCGGTATGTGGTAGTTGCTGTGCAGCTTGCGGACCTTGCCGGTCAGTGCCCCCCGCATGGCAAGCCATAGGATGAACTCTGCCCCCTGTGCGCCAGCTTCGCGCACCAGCTCGAGCGGGGACAGCTTCGCCAGCGTCTCCGGCTCGCCGACGATCTTGTCCATGCACATCAGGTCGAATTCCTTGTTGATGAACCCGGCGCGCTTGCCGTCGAGCTGGTGCGACAGGCCGCCGGTTCCGACGATGACGACCTTGACGTCCTCGGGGTAGCTTTCGACGGCCCGGCCAAGGGCGCGGCCGAACTTGTAGCAGCGCGCGGGCGAGGGTATCGGGTGCTGCACCGTGTTGATGCTGATGGGGATGGTGCGGATTCCCGACGCCGCATAGTCTGGCCACAGCAACTGCATGGGCACGGTGAAGCCGTGATCGACCGTCATCTCCTGGCATGAGCAGATGTCGAATTCGTCTCGGACGAGCGAGTCTATGACGTGCCAGGACAGTTTCGGATCGCCTTTGAACGGTGGCAGCATCGGGATACCCCACCCCTCGTCGTCATTCTTGTATTCGAATGCGGCGCCGACGGCGAACGTTGGCATCTTGTCGAGGAAGAAATTCAAGCCGTGGTCATTGTAGATCACGATCGCCACGTCGGGTTTGACAGCGTCGAGCCAGGTGCGAGCCTTCGGGTAGCCGTCGAAGAAGGGCTTCCAGTAGGGATCGTCGAAAAGCTGCTTGGCGATCGCGTTACCGACCGCTGGAATATGCGACGTCGTCAGTCCGCCGACGATCCGGGCCATGGCTCACTCTCCCTGCTTCCTGAGCATTTCCTTGAACGCCTCGACCGTCATGCCGGTCTGTTGGGCGCCGACGTCCTGGACGTTGAGGCCGAAGATCCCCGCGAACTTGGCGAGGTAGTAGATGTTGCCGCCCGTGTCGATCAGATCGAGGACATTGCGCCTGCGGATAGCTTCCTTCTGCTGCTCGTTGAGGCCGAATTTCTCCATGAAGGCCTCTTCGTCGCGCCGGAACGCCTCGCGGTTTTCTGCGCGGTTGAACGAGTAGCACATCTTGTTCAGCGCATAGCCTTTCATGGCTTGGCGCCCGTCGAAGATGATCGTGCCCGGGATCTCCTCGGTGATGGCTTCCGTCGACATGGCATGGTCTCCTTATTCGTTTCCTCACGCCTCATCACGCCCAGTAGAGCCGCTGTGGATTGTCCACCAGGAGCGCCTGCCGCTTTTTCGCGGTGTCTGCAACGCGGGGGATCAAATCGACCAGTTTTCCATCGTCCGGCATGTGCGACTTCATGTTGGGGTGTGGCCAGTCCGTGCCCCAGAGCACGCGATCGGGGAACGTATTGACCAGGGCCCGAGCGAACGGGACGACATCACTGTAGTCGGGGCCCGACACTGACAGCCGCTCCGGGCAGCTCACCTTCGTCCATATGCTCCTCTTGCGCTCCAGAAGGGTCAGGAAGCGCGGGAAGTGGCCATGCTCGATGCCGCTGCGGACGTCCGGCCTCCCCATGTGGTCGACGACCACGGTGGTCGGCAGCTGATCGAGGAACGGAGCGAGTTCTTCAAGCTGGTGCGCTTCGAAATAGACGACCACATGCCAGCCGAGCTTCGCGATCCTCGCTGCGATCGACAGGAATGCGTCCTTGGGTGCGTTGTCCACCAGGCGCTTGAGGAAATTGAAGCGCACGGCGCGCACGCCGGCGCCATGCATGTCCTCCAGTTCCTTATCAGTGATCTCGGGACCCACCACGGCTACGCCGCGCGCACGATCGCCAACGCTCAGCAGCGCGTCGACGAGAGCCCTGTTATCGCGCCCATGGCAGGATGCCTGCACGATCACGTTGCGCTCGAAGCCCAGGAAGTCGCGCAGTGCAAACAGCCGCTCCTTCGGCGCATCACAAGGCGTGTACTTGCGCTCGGGCGCATAGGGGAAGACGGCAGCCGGGCCGAAGACGTGGCAATGGGCATCGACCGCGCCGCGCGGCGGTGCGAACGCCGGCTTGGACGGATTCGCATGAAAGGGGAGGTAGTCGGCGTCCATTGGCTCCTCGGAGGGGCGATCAGGGTGCAAATACGGTCCCATCGAACAGCTTTCTGGCTGTGAGCAGGATGGCCGCGCTCTGCACCGCGCCCGCTGCATCCGCCTCAAGCAGAATGGTCGTCTCGCCAATCGGATGCTCGATCCTTAGCTCCTTCGTTTGCGTTGCGGGCAACCTCGCCACGGAGGCGGCCGGGGAGCCCTTGAGCATTGCGGCGGTCGCTACGCTGACGGCGCCGAGCACTCCAATAGAGGCGTGACAGCGATGCGGTATGAAGGTCCGCGTCGATAGCGCCCCGCCACGGCGCGCCGCGCTGACCATGGTCATCTTGGGAACCGACTTGGTGATGACGTCACCCAGACCCATCATGGGACCGGCCTTGAGGCGGATCGACTCGAGCCGCGCCTTGAGAGCTTCGTCGCCATCCAGCGCTTCGCGCGTCTCCATGCCGGTCCGCCCCAAGTCCTCGGCGCGCATCACGACCGTCGGCATGCCGTTGTCGATACAGGTTACTTCGACAGCGTCGATCATGTCGACCGGCTTGCCCGTCGGCAAGAGCGCGCCGCAGGTCGATCCGGCGGTATCCCTGAATGTGACAGGAATGGGACTTGCGCCGCCGGGTACGCCATCGATGCGGGCGGCGCCGGCGTAGGTGACCTGGCGGTCGGGCGTCTTGACGCGGGCCGTCGCGATCTGGCCTGTGTTGTCCATGTAGATGGTGACCGGCGTCTCGCCGTCTTCTGCGTCTACAAGGCCGCGCTCGATGGCGAACGGGCCCACGCCGGCGAGGATGTTGCCGCAATTCTGGGCGTCCGTGACGATCGCCTGATCGACAAAGACCTGCAGAAACAGGTAGTCGACATCTATCCCCGGCCGCTGCGAGCGGCGCACAACGGCAACCTTCGATGTCAGCGGATCGGCGCCGCCCATGCCGTCGACCTGGCGCTTGTCGGGCGAGCCCATAACCCCAAGCAGAAAGGCGTCGCGCGCCGGGATATCCTGCGGCAGGTCTGCGGCCAGGAAGTAGCCCCCCTTGGAGGTCCCCCCGCGCATCCACATGCACGGCGCTGACCTAGACATACTTCAGCCCCTTTTCGGCGAGCCGCTCGCGCATATTGTAGAGGTCGAGACCGAGCTCGCCGGCGGCGAGGCGTCGGCGCTTTTCCTCCTCGGCAGCGATCCGGGCGCGCGCCTTGTCGAGCACCTGAGCGGCATCCGCACGTGCGACGACGCAGACGCCATCGTCATCGGCGACGATGACATCCCCCGGACAGATCGCGGTGCCCGCGCAAACGATCGGAACATTGACCGAGCCGAGCGTCTCCTTGACGGTGCCCTGCGCCGAGACCGCCTTTGACCAGACGGGGAAGCGCATCTCGGTGAGCGCCTGGACATCGCGCACCCCGGCATCGATGACGAGTCCCGCGCAGCCCCGCGCCCTGGCGGACACGGCAAGCAGATCACCGAAGTATCCGGCATCCGATGGCGATGTGGGGGCTACCACCAAGGCGTCGCCCGCATGCAGCTGCTCGATGGCGACGTGCACCATCCAATTGTCGCAAGGCGGCACCGACACGGTGACGGCCGAGGCTGCCAAGCGTGCACCGGCGTGGATCGGCCGCATATGGGAGGCGAGCAAGCCCTTGCGGCCCTGTGCCTCGTGCACCGTTGCAACGCCGCACTCGCCGAGTCCGGCGATGATGGCAGCGTCGGCGCGCTCGATGTTGCGGACAACGATGCTCATCACAGCTCATCCACGGTGCGCGGAAAGACCGACTGGAAGCCCTCGGCGTAGCGCGCATCGCGTCCGCCTGCCTGGCCGCCGGAGTTGCGCTTGAAGTGATTGGCTCGGTTCTCGGCGACGTTGACGTAGTATTTCCAGAGGTGCTCCTGCCCCTCCATGCATTGAACCGCGGCGATCTTCTTGTCCCAGACCTCGGTGACGTCCAGGAACACGTCGGGCTTCCAGCCCATCTGCTCTGTCTGGTGCGGCTCGAACAAATAGAGCTGTGGCGCACCCAGCACCTTCTGGCCTGGATTGTGGCCCCACGCCTGCGCAATCATCCGGCACTCAAGCGCAATCTTCGTCGCGTAAGCATGATCGGTGTTGTAGGGATCGTAGAACGAATGGCTCATCATGAAGGTGGGCTGAACTTTGCGGATCACGTCGACGAGCCGGAATTTTGCATCCCGGCCGATCTCGAGCGGATAGTCGCCGAGGTCGAAGAACTGGATGTCGTGAACGCCGAGGGCCCGGGCTGCGGCCTCGGCCTCGTTGCGCCGCGCCGCCTTGACGGACTCGAGCGTATTTCCCGGTGTCTTCCAGAGCTTGGCCGACTCTCCCCGCTCCCCGTAGGAAAGGCAAACGACGGTAATGTCGTATCCTTTCTTCTGATGCAGGGCGATAGCGCCTCCCGCGCGCCAGACGAAGTCAGCGGCGTGGGCGCTGATGACAAGCGCCGTCTTCTTGGCCGTCATAGGTTCGCTCCGCTTCCCGAGATGCCTCGATCCTGCTGGAGCCCCGCCGAAATCGCTATTTCGAAGTCGCCCATCTGCTATAAGCTCTAGCTATAGCTGGATCGAGGACCATCCGGAACTCAGCATGCCACAGGAAGTGCCGAACTTTCGCCATCTGCGAGCCTACTGCGCGGTGGCGGAACGCCGCAGCGTCAGCCGGGCTGCCGACCAGGTTCACCTTTCACAGCCTGCGATCACGCAGGCGATCTCGAAGCTCGAGAAGCGCCTGGGGGTGCCGTTGTTCGAACGCCGATCAAACGGCATGTATCCGACTGAGCCGGGCAGTGTATTCCACGAGCGGGCAAGACGCGTTCTGGGGCTGCTCGAGACCGGCGCCAAGGAGTTCGCGCGCATTGACGTGCGCAAAGGGGCGCGAGGCTTCTCGAATTTCGATCATCTCGTCACAGTCGCTCAGATGCGCGCCCTTTGCGCCATCTCACGCACCGGCAACTTCAGTCTTGCTGCGCGCAGCGTCGGCATTTCCCAGCCGTCGATTCATCGCGCCGCGCGCGACCTCGAGCGGTTGGCGGGTGCGCCGCTGTTCGTCACGAGAAGCGAGGGGATCGAACTGACGCGCGGAGCCCAGGCATTGGCTCAGCATGCCAAACTCGCCTTCGCCGAGTTGAAGCAGGGTCTTGCAGAGATTGCCGAATGGCTCGGGCAGGATACCGGCCGCATCGTGATTGGCAGCATGCCGCTCGCACGCACGCGCATCCTTCCGGAGGCGCTCAACAACCTGACCCGCAGCAGGCCGAACGTCAGCGTCCGAGTGGTGGATGGTCCCTACGGCGACCTCCTGCACGGTCTGCGCCACGGGGAGCTCGATCTCCTGATCGGCGCGCTGCGCAATCCGCCGCCCATCGGGGACGTGAACGAGATCCTGCTGTTCGAGGACGCACTTGCGATTGCGGCACGGGCCGGCCACCCGCTGGCCCGGAAGAAGAGAATAGCCGGCGCCGATCTCTTGGGCTTTCCATGGGTTGTCCCTCCCGAAGGCGCGCCGACGCGGACGTTCTTCAATTCCATGTTCGCAGCCAGGGAACTCGCCAACCTTCCAGGCCTGATCGAGACAAGCTCGCTTGCCATGGTGCGGGGGCTTCTCTGCGGCAGCGATCGCCTCACGATCATCTCCGCACACCAGATAATGCACGAGCAGCGACAGGGACTGCTTGTGCAACTGCCGCTGAACCTGCCAGGCAGCGTGCGTCAGATCGGCCTGACGGTACGGCGAGGCTGGCGACCGACCGCCACACAGAAGGAACTCCTCGGTCACCTCCGACGCGCAAGCCCATCCATCGAGCAATAGTCACCCCGCGCGCTCGACTATTCGAAAATTGAATGGCGGACACCGCTATTCAAATTCAGGAGCGTACTGCCCGGTGGTATCAGTCGCGCGACGCCGCCGTCAGGTGGGCAACCCAACGACAGACAAGGAATCGGTTTCATGAAGGTCTGTGTCGCCGGCGCCTCGGGTGCGTTCGGCATGAAGCATCTCGAAGCCTTGGCGGCGATCGAAGGGATTGAAGTGGCCTCGGTCGTCGGGGGCGAGCCCGACGACATTGAGGGTTTCGCCAAGGAGCGGCGCATCCCGCACTGGACGAAGGATCTCGCCGAGAGCCTGGCCCGGTCCGAGATCGACGCTGTGATCCTCGCAACCCCGACCCCGATCCATGCCGCCCAGGCGATCCGGTGCATGCACGCGGGCAAGCATGTGCTGGTTGAGATTCCGATGGCAGATTCACTCGCCGACGCCGAAGAGGTGGTGCGCGTGCAGAAGCAGACGGGCCTGGTCGCCATGGCGGGGCACGTGCGTCGCTTCAATCCGAGCCACCAGTGGATCCATAACAGGATCAAGCGCGGCGAGCTGAGGATCCAGCAGATGGACGTCCAAACGTTCTTTTTCCGCCGCACGAACATGAATGCGCTCGGCAAGCCGCGGACATGGACCGATCACCTGCTCTGGCATCACGCCTGCCACACTGTCGACCTGTTCCAGTATCAGACGGGCGAGACCGCGTCGGAGGTCTTCGGGTTGCAAGGCCCTGTGCATCCGACGCTCGGCATCGCGATGGACATGAGCATCGGCATGAAAGTGCCATCGGGCGCCATCTGCACGCTCTCACTGTCGTTCAACAACAATGGGCCGCTCGGCACGTTCTTCCGCTACATCTGCGACAACGGAACCTATATTGCCCGTTACGACGACCTCGTCGATGGCAACGACAAGCCGGTTGACCTGTCCGGAGTTGCCGTGTCCAAGAACGGTATCGAGCTGATAGACCGGGAATTCCTTGCCTCCATTCGCGAAGCACGCGAGCCTAACGGGAGCGTGGCGCAGTGCCTCCCCGCGATGCGCACGCTCGATCGCATCGCAAAGAGCCTCAGGTGAGCCCGCACATCCGCAAAGACGGGCGGGGGTGCGAAAATCCAACGGGAAGCTCGCTTGAGCATTGAGGCCCTGGAGAATGTGGCGATCACACCAGCTCTTCACCCGGCCCCGTGAAACGCTGCCAGCGCCTCGCGCTCGAGCTCATCGCCGCGTCCTTCGTAGCGGGGTGAGTAGTGCAGCGTCACGATGCGTTTGACCTGCGCCTCACGCGCCAACGTGCCGGCCTGGTGCGCCGTCAGGTGGTGGCGGGCTGCGGCGTGCTCCATGTCGGTCTGGAGAAACGGTGCCTCGATGAACAGCACCTCGGCGTTTCGGGCGAGGTCGACGATCCGCTCGGCATTTGCCGGTGTGAAGGCCGCGTCCACGACATAGGCGATCTTGCGCCCCGGCGTGATCTCCAGAATGTCGTCCTTAAGCTGACCCAGCGGGAGCGCACCTGGTCTTGTCGAGCGGGGCTCACGCCATTCGACTGTCACGGGCATCTCATCAAGGTCGCCCCGAGCGGCAGCCTCCTTCAGCTCACGCAGCCAAGGCCCGATCTTCAAGCCGAGGGCTTCGACCTTGTTGCGCCAGACGTTGATTCGCATCGTCTCTTCGAGGGCAAAGCCAAGAGAGGGGATGCCATGATCGAGCATGGCCGCCCGCACGTGAAACCGCGGCTCAGCGAGCAGGGCGTTGCTGCCGCTCAACCTTGAGCTCGATGGCCCGCGCGCGAAGCCGCTTCGGCTCTGGAACTCGACCGTGGTCAAGCTGCCGTCGTCAGAGAGCTCATGCGCTCGCACACACAAATTGGCCTCGTAGCCTGCCACGAGATTCCACGTATAGGCGGACAGCTTGTGACCAATGGCATCGATCAGTCCCGCCGGGCCGTAGAAGTTGAGCACCTGCTCGCGTCCGAGCACAAACCTGAGCAGATAGTCGAAGCCCGAGAAGTGATCCATATGCCGGTGGCTGACAAAGACGTCCGAGATCCGCAGCAACTTGCGCGGCGGAAGTGGAGAAAGGTTGCCAAGGTCGAAGAGGAGCGCGCGCCGTTCAAACATCAACTCGATCAGGAGCCCAGGGTCTCCGAACGGGTCATTCACGAGATGAGCATCGAACCGGGGCGGCATCTTGATCGATCATCTCCAAGAGTGGTCACGCAACGCGTATTGCGGCGGTCAATGTGCGTGAGTTCCTGTGCGGCCAAATCGGTCGATGAACGCCTGCACCTCCGGCAGAACGCGGGTGCGCCAAATCGCGCCGTGGAAAAGCGAGAAATGCCCGCAAGCAGGCACGACCAGCCGCCGGCGCGCATCCGCGGGCACCGATGGACACAGGTCGTGCGCTCGCTGAGTCTGGCCGGGCGCCGCGATATCGTCATTCTCCCCTTCCACAGTCATGAGCGCCGTTGTGCGAATACTCTGCAGTGCTACAGCCTGGTTCCGGGCGCGGAGCTTCCCGTTTACGAGCGTGCGTTCTTGATAGATGTGACGCATGATATCGAGAAAGACCTCGGCTGGAAGATCCATCACGGCCGAATAGAGATCGAGGAAGGGGAAGCGCACCGGATCCGCGCCGTCGTCGGCAAGCACCTTCCCGAGAAGCTCACCGCCTTCTCTTAGATGGCGGGCCAAATAGGCCCACAGGCCGAGAAGCTGCACGGATCCCGGGTAGACAAGACGCCCTTTCCCCACGTACGGCGACGGTACGCGCGTTATGACATTGCGCTCGTACCAAGACAGCGTGCGCGATCTGATGAGACGAGAGACACGTGTGAGGTTGGCCACAGGGTCGACCGGCGCAGCCATGAGCACGAGACTGCGCGGGGCACAATCCTGGTCATCGTCTGAGTGATAGGCGCAAGCCACAAGGGCGGGAACGCCTGCCTGACAGAGCGCTATCACATTGAGCCCGGGAGCCAGAGCCCTCATGGCCTCGACGATGTGGGACGTATTCTCCTCAAGATCGAATGGGCCGCGTTCGGCCGGCACGTGACGCGCGTTGACCCAATCCGTCATGAACACCTGGAATCTGGGCAGCAGGCCCAGGACGAGATCACGCAACAGAATGGGAAAATGGGACGAGAGAGGCGCAACGACGAGCACCTTGGGCAGATGCGCCCCATCCGACCGTGCAAGCCGCGTGACCGCGCAGAAAGGCATCTGCAAGATATCTTGAGAAATGATCGGAATAAGCTGTCGCCTATGCCTAATGGCCTCGATTTCCAGGCTCAGCCGTGCCGGCTGGTCGGCACCGGCATACAACCGTGGCCTGGGCACTGCGGGCTCAAGGTGACTACGCGCCGGCAAGGCTGCTGCGTCTCTCTCATCTTTGATACGAGGTGCCGAGCGAGGCCATCATGCATCACCTCGGCCCCTTGCCAATTGAGCGCAATCAATGGCTACCATCGGCACGAATCGGCGACGGCCCTCGCCCGATCATCTCTCGTAGACGCCGACGAGAACCGCCTCGGCGAGGATGTGCTTGCGCGCCTCGCGTTCCACGTCCTTGCAGGTCGGAGGCTGGCGTACCGGCAGACGATCCAGCGACAGTGCAAGCAGCCGGAAATGGTAGCGGTGCGGACCATGGCGATGGGGTGGGCAGGGCCCGCCGTAGCCGGGCAGGCGAAAGTCATTGATCGCCTGCTTGAACCCTAGGCTGAATCGACATTCAGCGCATCCATAGCATGGCTCCAGCGAGGCAGAGAAAGGCGAGGAAGTGGCAGGCTCGGCGGTCGTAGCGCGTGGCGAGGCGTCGAAAGTGCTTCAATTTGTTGAAG
>WBUN01000033.1 GCA_008933705.1 Hyphomicrobiaceae bacterium | reverse complement strand
GCCCACTGCTTGTCACTGAGCTCGTATCGTTTCGCCATGCGCTGCGCTCCGAATCAGTTGATCCGAAGCGCAATGAATCAGAACCGATTCTCGATGGGAATCCTGAATGTCGATTGGACCTAGTGTGATGGTTCAGAAGTTCCCCCACCTTTGCGGCGAGGTTGCGAGGGAGCTTCTGAACCATGAGCCACACTGGAAATCATGGGAATCCAGTGTCCCCTTTGAATGCGAAGTTCGCCCACCTTCGAGGCACCCATGGTCGCGAACTTCGAATTCGGGAAACTAACCCCTGCCGGCGGCAGAATTGGGACGGGCATCGGGCATGAATCGGTCACACGCAGCGGCCGCCGTCGACCTCGAGCGCCACGCCGGTGATCATGCTGCTTTCGGGAGACGCCAGAAACAGCGCGGCATTGGCGATGTCGGCCGGCTTGGAGAAGCGCCCGAGCGGGATCGTGGCCAGGAACTTGGCACGGTTGGCCGGCGTGTCCGGCATGCCCATGAACTGCTCCAGCATGCCCGTCTCGCCGATCACCGGGTTGATGGCGCAGACGCGGATGTTCTTGGGCGCCAGCTCGGCTGCCATCGACTTGGTCAGCGTGATCGCCGCCCCCTTCGAGCCGTTGTACCAGGTGAGGCCGGGGCGGGGGCGCACGCCGGCGGTGGATGCGGTGTTGATGATGACGCCGCCGCCGCGCTTCTCCATGACCGGCACGCAGGCGAGCGCCGCCAGATAGATCGCTTTCACGTTGACGGCGAAGATGCGGTCGAACTCGTCCTCGCTGACGTCGAGCATCGGCTGGTTCTTGTGCGTGTAGCCCGCGTTGTTGACCATGATATCGACGCCGCCGAAGGCCTTGACGGCCTCGGCCACCATGCCCTCGACGTCCTTGCGCTTGGAGACGTCGGCCGCCACGTGCACGGCCGCCGCACCGATGCCGCGTGCGATCTCGCGCGCGCCCTGGCCGTTGATGTCGGCGACCACGATCTTGGCGCCCTCGCTGGCGTAAAGCTCGCAAATGGCCTTGCCGAAGCCCGATGCCCCGCCGGTGACGATTGCGACCTTGTCCTTGAGCTTCATGGCCTGGTCCTCCACATATCTTGTTCGGGTTCGCACTCACTCTAGCCTGTGGGTGCGCGCCGTGAAGCCGTAATCGACAGGGATGCGCCTGGCGGCGGCGAGGCAATGGAGACGAAGATGAACGTTTTGCCGTTTGCCAGGCGGGGCAACTTCTGGCGCGGTAATCTGCACACGCATTCCACGCGGTCGGATGGCAAGCTTGCGCCCGCGGCCGTGGCTGAATTCTATCGCGACGCCGGCTATGACTTCCTCGCCATCACCGATCACTTCTGGGAATGCTACGGCTATCCCGTCACCGACACGCGCGATCTGCGCCGCAAAGGCTTCACCACCATCATCGGCGCCGAGATGCATGCGCCGATAACCTCCAAGAACCACGACTGGCATCTCGTTGCTGCCGGCCTGCCGCTCGATTTCGCGCCCTGGACCAGCGGCGAGACCATCCAGTCGATGTGCCGGCGGGCGCATGCCGCCGGCGCGTTCCTCGGCATCGCGCACCCGCAATGGTACGGGCTGACGACGGAGGATGCCCTGTGCATCCCCGAAGCGCACGCAGTTGAGATCTACAACCATAGCTGCGCGGTCGAGTGCGATCGCGGCGACGGACTGGTGGTGTTCGAGGAGGTGCTGGAGACCGGCCGGCGCATCAACGCCTATGCGGCGGACGATGCGCATTTCAGCACGCCGGATGCCGGCGGCGGCTGGGTGATGGTGAAGGCCGAGGCGCTCGAGCCGGAGCTGCTCATCGAGGCGCTGAAGCGGGGCGACTTCTACTCGAGCCAGGGCCCCAAGATCCACGACATCGCCATCAAGGGTGACGAGGTGACGGTTGCCTGCTCACCGGCGAGCTGGATCGTGGCGGTGGGCGCCGGCACCGGCTCGCGCGCGGCGCACGGCCGCGACCTCACGTGTGCGACGCTGCCCCTCGATGCCTTCGGCGAGGATGGGCACTTCCGCATCACGGTGACCGACGACAAGGGTCGCCGGGCGTGGAGCAATCCGATCTGGCGGTGAGCCTCTGAGGAGGCGGAGGTTGGGCCTGACCCCCGGCATTGCTCCGCCGGCATCGCTCCTGTGAACTCGGCACTTCCTCACGCGCCGTCGCCGGCCTTGTTGGCCTCCGCGCGGAAGGGGCTCGCCTTGTAGCTGCCCAGGATCTTCAGCTCGGTGGAGAAGAACTTGAGCTCCTCCAGCGCGCGCCGCACCGGCGGATCGTCGCGATGCCCGTCGATGTCGGCATAGAACATGGTGGCGACGAAGCGGCCGTCGAGTTGATAGCTCTCGAGCTTGGTCATGTTGACGCCGTTGGTGGCGAAGCCGCCCATGGCCTTGTAGAGCGCGGCCGGCAGGTTGCGCACGCGGAAGAAGAAGGTGGTGACGATGGGGCCGTCGCCGGGCTTGGCGTCGTCGGGCTCGTTGGCGAGGATGACGAACCGCGTCGTGTTGTGCTGCTCGTCCTCGATGTCGTGCATGAGGATCTTGAGGCCGTAAATCTCCGCAGCAAGCGAGGGGGCGATGGCCGCGAGCTGCAGATCGTTGGCCTCCGACACGATGCGTGCGGAGCCGGCCGTGTCGGCCTCCGGCACCGGCCGCAGGCCGAGCTTGCGCAGCGTGTTGCGGCATTGCCCGAGCGCCTGGGTGTGGGAGAGCGCCTGCTTGACGGTGAGCAGCGAGGCATCTGGCAACGCCATGAGCTGGTGGCGCACACGCAGGAAGTGCTCGCCCACGATGTAGAGCTCGGCGTTGGGGAGCAGATGGTGGATGTCGGCGACGCGCCCGGCCACGGAGTTCTCGATCGGGATCATCGCGTAGCGCGCTTCCCCGCTCTTCACCGCCGCCAGCGCGTCCTCGAAGGTGGCGCAGGCAATCGCCTCGAGGTCGGGAAAGACCTCGCGGCAGGCAAGGTGAGAATTGGCCCCGGGCTCGCCCTGGTAGGCGACGCGGAGGCTCACCGCGGGCTTGCGCTCGTGGTCGGCTGCACGCCTCGGCTTGGCCGGTGCTGCCGGCTGTTTGATCTTGCGGTCGGCCATAGGTTGCTTGGGGCGGGAAGCGGGAGCGCGAAACGCTCGATCAGCGTGCCAGAAGTCGGCGGGCACGCTCGAGATCCTCGGGAGTATCGACGCCGAGGGGGACCGTGTCAACGAGCGTCACGTCAATGCGCATGCCGTCCTCCAGGGCACGGAGTTGTTCGAGGCGCTCGCGCTTTTCAAGGAGGGAGGGCCGCAGGGATACGAAGCGCTCCAGCGCCGAGCGGCGGTAAGCATAGATGCCGATATGGTGGTAGAGCGGGCCATCGCCATAAGGGGCGGTTGCACGCGTGAAGAGCAGTGCTCTGAGCCTGCCCGGCACACCCGTCGGCGTGCCCACCACCTTGACGACGTTAGGGTTGGTGCGCTCTGCCGGATCCTTGATCTCGGCGGCGATGGTGGCGATGTGGGGTCCCTTGTCCAGCAGCGGAGCCAGACACTGCCGCGCCAGATGCGCTTCGAGCGTCGGCAGGTCGCCCTGCAGGTTGAGGATGATCTCGAAGTCGCCTTCGGGGTCGACGTGGTTGACGGCTTCGAACACGCGGTCTGACCCCGACTCGTGATCGGGCCGGGTGAGCACGGCCTCGCCGCCGGCCGCCCGTATCGCGTCCACGATCTGCTGCGTGTCGGTGGCAATGACCACGCGACCGGCCTCGGCCGCCATGGCACGCTGCCACACATGCACAATCATCGGCACGCCGTGGATGTCAGCGAGGGGCTTGCCCGGCAGGCGCGTCGACTGCATGCGGGCGGGTACGACGACAAGGGTGCGCTGCATTGGCTCTCTGACGGTGACAATTCGTCTCGGGGCTAGGTCCTAGAACGGACTGGAGCCGGGTTGCAAGCCCACCGCGAAACCCTATATTTGCCCCCGGTCAAAAACGGGCGCGCAGCGGCCGGCTATCGCTATTGGGGAACGCGATCTCATGGATGCTTTCGAAATCAATAAGATCGCAGGGGCTGTGCTCGCGGCATTGCTGGTGATTTTCGGCAGCAAGACGGCGCTCGATCTCGTTTACAAGGAGCACAAGCCGGCGAAACCGGGCTGGGCCCTGCCTGTGACCGAGGTCTCCACTGCGCCGACGAGCGCTGCACCTGCCGCTCCCTTCAACGCCAAAGAGGTGCTGGCCCTGCTTGCCAAGGCCAACGCGGATGCGGGTCAGGACTTATTCAAGCGCTGCCTGCAGTGTCACACGCCGGACAAGGGCGGTCCGAACCGGGTCGGACCCAATCTGTGGGGCATCGTCGATCGCGCCAGGGGAGCCGCGCCGGGATTCCCCTACTCGGACGCTCTCAAGAAGCATCCCGGCAAGTGGACGTTCGAGGAGCTGGCCAAATACCTGCACGACCCCAAGACCGACATCCCGGGCAACAAGATGGCTTTCGCCGGCATAAAGGATAATGCCGAGCTGGCCGATCTTCTGGTCTATCTGCGCAAGCTGTCCGATACACCGGCTCCCCTGCCTCAGTAGACATTGTTCAACTCTGCGTGCTTTCGAGCCGGGCTCCGGCTCGATGAACAAGGATTAACTTGGCGCCGCAATCGCCCCCCTTCATAGTTCGGGGGCGGGCGGTGCGTTCGGCCGCCGCAGCACCATCGTGATCATGGGAGCGTGTGAGACCGTATGGCCTGGACCTATCGCTTTGGGGGCGTTCTGACGCTTGTTTTGGTGTTGGCCCTGAGCGCGCTCCCTGCGCTGGCCGACGACCCGAAGCACCCCGCCCTCTCGCTCGTAGGCCAGGCGAAGTTCGGTCCCGACTTCAAGCATTTCGACTGGGTCAATCCGGACGCTCCCAAGGGTGGCCGCGTCCGTCAATGGGCCTTCGGCAGCTTCGACACGCTGAACCAGTTCGCGGACGCAAAGGGCAGGCCCGGGGCCGGCCTCGAGCTCATCTATGACCGCCTCATGACCATGAGCCCCGATGAGCCGACCTCGGCCTACGCGCACGTTGCCGAATGGGTGTCTTTCCCGCCCGACTACTCCTCGGCGACGGTCGGCTTGCGCTCCTCGGCGCGCTTTCACGACGGCAAGCCGATGACGCCCGAGGACGTGATCTTCTCGCTCGAGACCTTGAAAAAGGTGTCGGGGCGGTGGGGGCGCTACTACGCCAATATCGTCAAGGCCGAGAAGACCGGGCCGCACGAGGTCAAGTTCACGTTCAACGTGAAGGGCAATCGCGAGCTGCCTCTGATCATCTGTGAGCTGCCGGTCCTGCCCAAGCACTACTGGGAGGGCGTCGGCGCCAACGGCGAGCGCAGGGACCTTGGCAAGTCGACGCTTGAGGTGCCGCTGGGCTCCGGGCCCTACCGCATCAAGGAGATGGCGGCCGGCCGCTTCATCACCTACGAGCGGGTGGCCGACTGGTGGGCCAAGGACTTGCCCGCGAGCAAAGGCCAGTGGAACTTCGACGAGATCAAATTCAACTACGGCACCGACAAGGGCGCCGCCTTCGGCGAGTTCAAGGCCGGCGATTTCGACTACTGGGGCGAGAACAGCGCGAAGGACTGGGCCACCGCCTACGATTTCGATGCCGTCGCACGCGGGCTGGTGACCAAATACGAAGTGCCGATCAAGCGCATCCAGTGGATGCAAGGTTTTGCCTTCAACACGCGGCGGCCTCAGTTCCAGGATCCGCGCGTCCGCCAGGCCTTCAACTATGCCCTCAACTTCGAGATGGCCAACAAGACTCTGTTCTTCGACCAGTACGTCCGTGCCAAGAGCTACTTCGGCAACTCCGAGATGGAGGCCAAGGGGCTGCCCGAGGGCCGCGAACTCGAGATCCTGAACGAGATCAAGGATCAGGTGCCGCCCGAGGTGTTCACGAAGGAGTGGAAGAACCCCCAGTACGTCTGGCCGCCCGACAATGCCGTCGACCGGCGCAACTGGGCGGAGGCGTTCAAGCTGTTGGCGGCGGCCGGCTGGACGCTCAAGGGCAAGACGCTGGTCAACGCGCAAGGGGTGCAGCTCGCCGCCGAATTCCTGATCGCCAGTCCCGACTTCCTGCGCATCGCCCAGCCTTACGCCAAGGAGCTGGAGGAGAGGTTCGGCATCAAGGCTACCGTCCGTGTCGTCGACACCTCGCAGTATCAGCGCCGCCAGGCCACCTTCGACTTCGACATCATCGTCGACAGCTTTCCCCAGTCGTATTCGCCGGGCAACGAACAGCGCAACTATTGGGGTAGCGAAGCGGCCGACCGCGAGGGCAGCGACAACGTGGTCGGCATCAAGAATCCCGCGATCGACAAGCTGATCGACAAGATCATCCTGGCCAAGGACCGCGCCGAGCTGGTCGCTGCAACCCGTGCGCTGGACCGCGTGCTGCTGTGGAACCACTATGTCGTGCCGCAGTGGACTGCGAAGTACGACCGCTTTGCGGTCTGGAACAAGTTCGGCAAGCCCGACAAGCTTCCCTCGCAGAGCGTCTCGTTCCTGCGGGCATGGTGGCACGATGAGGCAGCCGCCAGGAAGTTGGCGGAGGCCCAGGGCAAATGAGCGGGCTTGCGCATGCGCAAGCACTATGCCGGCGGTTCGATGCTCTTTGCTTTGCCGCAGCCGCGATCCTCTGCCTTTGTCTGCCGGCCGACGCCCAGCAGCAGCCTGCGGCCCACGGGCTGTCTGCGTTCGGCGACCTCAAGTATCCGGCGGATTTCAAGCATTTCGACTACGTCAATCCCGACGCCCCCAAGGGCGGACGCCTGGCGCAGATAGGGCCCGGGGCGACACTGACCTTCGACAGCTTCAACGCCTTCATCCTCAAGGGCGATGCCGCGCAGGGCCTGACGCTCATGTTCGACAGCCTGATGGTGCGCGCCGCCGACGAGCCCGATGCCGTCTACGGTCTGGTGGCAAGGTCCGCGCAACTGGCGGCCGATCGCAGCTCCGTCGTCTTCCATCTGCGCCCCGAGGCAAAGTTCTCGGACGGCACCAGGGTCACCTCGGACGATGTCGTCTTCTCGTTCCAGGCGCTGAAGGAGAAGGGGCACCCGCAGTTCCGCCTTCTCCTGCGCGACGTGACCGCGGCCGAGGCGCTCGATGCCGCCACCGTCCGGTATTCGTTCAAGGGCAATCAGGTGCGCGACCTGCCGCAGATCGTCGCCTCGCTTCCCGTGCTCTCCAAGGCCTACTATGCGACGCACCCGTTCGATCAGACAACGCTCGAGCCCCCGCTTGCCTCCGGCCCCTACCGTATCGGCGATTTCCGCCAGGGCCGGTACGTCACCTACAAGCGTCGCGACGATTATTGGGCCAAGGACCTGCCGGTCAACCGCGGACGCTACAATTTCGACGAGGTGCGCTTCGAGTATTTTCGCGATCGCACCGCACAGCTCGAGGGCCTGAAAGCCGGCGACTACGACCTGCGCGAGGAATTCACCGCCAAGGATTGGGCCACCGGATACAATGTGCCAGCCGTCAGGGAGGGCCGTCTCGTCCTGGCAACGCTCCGCGACGAGAGCCCCTCCGGCGCGCAGGGGTTCTTCATCAACACGCGGCGGGCCAAGTTTTCGGATGTGCGCGTGCGCAAGGCCCTCAACTTCGCCTTCGACTACGAATGGACCAATCGCAATCTGTTCTACAACCTGTACAAACGCACCAACAGCTACTTCGAGAATTCGGAGATGAAGGCGACGGGGCCGCCGCCGCCGGACGAGCTCGGGCTTCTGGAGCCTTTCCGCCGCAGCCTGCCCGAGGAGGTTTTCGACTCGCCCTTCCTCGCGCCCGTGACGGAGGGCTCGTGGGGAGACCGGGCAAATCTGCGCGAGGCGCAGCGGCTGCTGCGCGAGGCCGGCTGGACGCTTGACGGCTACTTCGAGGCCGAGCGCAATTGCGGTGCCTTCTGCAGGATCTTCCGTGCGGCATTCGCGGAACGGCAGTGGCCGCGCGTGCGCAACGCCAAGGGGGAGACGCTGGACATCGAGTTCCTGACCAACGAGCCGACCTTCGAGCGCGTGATCGCGCCCTACGTGCGCAACCTGCGCGCAATCGGCATTCAGGCGACCATCCGCCGCGTCGATCCCGCGCAGTACGAGCGGCGCGTGAAGGGCTTCGACTTCGATATCATCACGACGCGCTTCTCCATGCGCCTCACACCCGGCGTGGAGCTGAAGGACTTCTTCGGCAGCGAGTCGGCCCGGGTGGACGGGAGCCGCAACCTGGCCGGCATTGCCGATCCGGTGATCGATGCCCTGATCGCCAAAGTTCTGGAAGCCGGATCGCGCCAGGAGCTCAACACCGCCACGCGTGCGCTCGATCGCGTGCTGCGCGCCGGCCACTATTGGGTGCCTCACTGGTACAAGGCCTCCCATACGCTGGCCTTCTGGAACCGGTTCGGGCGGCCCGCGGTCAAGCCCAGGTTCGATCGCGGCGTGGTGGATACATGGTGGTACGATGCTGAAAAAGCTGCCAAACTTGCAGCTCAATGATGGTACCGGCATGAACGCGGGGAAACCGGAGCGACGTTGAGAATCCGATGGCTGCATACCTTATCAAGCGCCTCCTCCTCATCATCCCGACCATGTTCGGGATCATGCTGATCAGCTTTGCCATCATCCAGTTCGCGCCCGGCGGCCCCATCGAGCGCATCATCGCGCAGATCAGCGGCACCGACGTTTCCGCCACCGCGCGCATCGGCGGCACGCAGGGAGACGGCATGTCCGGCTCGTCCGCAACCCAATCGGCGCAGGGTCTGGGCGACAGCGGTGCCAAGTATCGCGGCGCGCAGGGGCTCGATCCGGAGTTCATCAAGAGCCTGGAGAAGCAGTTCGGCTTCGACAAGCCTGCGCACGAGCGCTTCTTCCTGATGATGAAGAACTATCTGATGTTCGACTTCGGCAAGAGCTATTTCCGCGATGTGAGCGTGCTGCAGCTCATCAAGGAGAAGCTCCCCGTCTCGATCTCGCTCGGCGTCTGGATGATGCTCATCACCTACCTCGTCTCAATACCCCTCGGCATCCGCAAGGCCGTGCACGACGGCGAGAAGTTCGACACCTGGACGTCGGGGGTGCTGGTCATCGGCTACGCCATCCCCGGCTTCCTGTTCGCCGTGCTGCTGCTCGTCGTCTTTGCCGGCGGCTCGTTCTTCCAGTGGTTCCCCTCGCGCGGGCTGACCTCCGACACCTGGAACCAGCTCTCCCTGCTCGCCAAGATCGGCGACTACTTCTGGCACCTGACGCTGCCGCTGATCGCCATGTCGCTCGGCGCGTTCACAACCATGACCTTCCTGACCAGGAACTCGTTCCTCGACGAGATCCGCAAGCAGTATGTGCTGACGGCGCAGGCCAAGGGCCTGGGCGAGAACCAGGTGCTCTACGGCCACGTGTTCCGCAACGCCATGCTGCTGATCATCGCCGGCTTCCCCGGCGCGTTCATTCACGCCTTCTTCTCGGGAGCGCTTCTGATCGAGACCATCTTCTCGCTCGATGGGCTGGGTCTCTTGAGCTTCGAGAGCGTCATCAACCGCGACTATCCCGTCGTCTTCGCCAACATCTATATTTTTGCCCTGCTGGGGCTGGCCGTTAATCTACTGTCGGACTTCATCTATACGCTTGTCGATCCGCGCATCGACTTCGAGACGCGGGAGGTTTGAGGGGTGGATTCGCGCGTGGACGACAAGCCGGTCGAGAAGCGGCACGAGCCTGCCGCGCATCCCGCCGTTGCCCGGCTGCGCGAGATGGGTCGCAACCTGCCATCCATGCGCGCCTTTGCTGCCGGCTATTCCCTGTCGCCCCTCAACCAGCGGCGCTGGCGCAACTTCAAGGCCAACCGCCGCGGCTATTGGAGCTTGTGGGTCTTCCTCGGCTTGTTCGTGCTCAGCCTGTTCGCCGAGTTCATAGCCAACGACAAGCCGATCGTCGCCGTCTACAAGGGCGAGGTGCTGTTCCCGGTCATGGTCGACTACCCGGAATCGAAGTTCGGCGGATTCCTGGCGGTGACCGACTACAAGGATCCGGTCATCCTGGAAGAGATCGGGAAGCACGGCTGGGCGCTCTGGCCGCCGATCGGCTACTCGTATCAGTCCATCAACCGAGACTATCCGCGCATCCAGAATGCCGCCGGCCAATGCCTCGGCTTCCCGGGGCCGGCACCGTGGATGACCCGCGCCGGGCTGTGTGAAGCGCCGGCGGATCAGATTGCCCGCTACGGTGCTGTCGGGAACCGCAACTGGCTCGGCACCGATGACCAAGGGCGTGATGTGCTTTCGCGCCTCATCTATGGATTCCGCATCTCGGTGCTGTTCGGTCTGCTGCTCACCGTTTTCTCCTCGATCATCGGTGTCACGGCCGGTGCCGTGCAGGGCTTCTTCGGCGGCCGCGTCGACCTGTTCTTTCAGCGCTTCCTCGAGATCTGGTCGTCGATCCCCTCGCTGTTCGTGCTCATCATCATCTCCTCGGTGCTGGTGCCGGGATTCTGGACGCTGCTCGGTGTGCTGCTGCTGTTCCACTGGGTCTATCTGGTCGGCGTCGTGCGCGCCGAGTTCCTGCGCGGGCGCAATTTCGAGTACATCACGGCCGCCCGCGCGCTGGGGCTGTCGAACACGCGCATCATGTTCAAGCATCTGCTGCCGAATGCCATGGTGGCGACGCTCACCTTCCTGCCCTTCAAGCTGTCCGGCTCAATCACGGCGCTGACGGCGCTCGATTTCCTGGGGCTCGGCCTGCCGCCCGGCTCGCCGTCGCTCGGCGAGCTGCTGGCGCAGGGCAAGGCAAACCTTCAGGCGCCGTGGCTCGGCCTTGCCGCCTTCGTTTCGATTGCGGGCCTGCTGAGCCTGCTGATCTTCATCGGCGAGGGTGTCCGCGACGCGCTCGATCCGCGCAAGACATTCAAGTGACGGTCCGAATGGCAACAGGCACCACGCTCGTCGATGTCCGCGATCTGTCGGTGCGGTTCGGCACCGGCGCGCAGGCAGTCGATGCGGTGAAGGGGGTCTCCTTCAGCATCGGCAAGGGCGAGACCGTAGCACTGGTCGGCGAGTCGGGCTCGGGAAAGACCGTATCGGCGCTGTCCATCCTCCGTCTGCTGCCCTACCCCTCGGCATCGCACCCGTCGGGCACGATCACGTTCGGCGGCCAGAATCTGCTCGAGGCTCCGCTCCCGGAGATGCGCAAGATCCGCGGCGAAAAGATCTCCATCATCTTCCAGGAGCCGATGACCTCGCTCAATCCGCTGCACACCATCGAGAAGCAGGTCGGCGAGATCATGAAGCTGCACCAAGGGCTCGACGACGCGGCAACGCGTGCGCGCGTGCTGGAGCTGTTGCGGAAGGTGGGGCTGAACGAGCCCGAGAAACGGCTCGACGCCTATCCGCACCAGTTGTCGGGCGGCCAGCGCCAGCGGGTCATGATTGCCATGGCGCTCGCCAACGAGCCCGACCTGCTCATCGCCGACGAGCCGACCACGGCGCTCGACGTGACGATCCAGGCCCAGATCCTCGAGCTGCTCAAGAGCCTGCAGAGCGAGCTCGGCATGGCCATGCTGCTGATCACGCATGACCTCGGCATCGTGCGCAAGATGGCCGAGCGCGTGTACGTGATGAACAACGGCAAGGTGGTCGAGGAGGGCAAGACCGCCGAGGTGTTCGAGCGGCCGCAGCATGCCTACACCCGTCATCTGATGTCGGCCGAGCCCAAGGGCCGCCCGCCGCAGACGAACCCGGCTGCGCCCGTCGTGCTGGAGACCGACAACCTGAAGGTCTGGTTCCCCATCAAGAGCGGCCTGCTCAGGCGCACCGTCGACCACATCAAGGCCGTGGACGGCCTCTCGCTCAAGCTGCGCGCGGGCGAGACGCTGGGGGTCGTCGGCGAATCGGGCTCCGGCAAGACGACGCTCGGCCTGGCTCTGCTGCGGCTCGTGTCATCGCAGGGACCGATCGCCTACGTCGGCAGGCGCATCGACGGATTCGATTCCAAGCAGATGCGGCCGCTGCGTAAGGAGATGCAGGTCGTCTTTCAGGACCCTTACGGCTCCCTGTCGCCGCGATTGTCGGTTGGCCAGATCATCGAGGAAGGCCTGCTCATCCAGAGCCCCGGCATGGGCTACGAGGAGCGCCGCAGCCGTGTCGGCGCGGCGCTGAAGGAGGTCGGGCTCGACCCCGCCGCGCAGGATCGCTACGCGCACGAGTTCTCGGGCGGTCAGCGCCAGCGCATCGCCATTGCGCGTGCCATGGTGCTGGAGCCGAAGTTCGTCCTGCTCGATGAACCCACCAGCGCGCTCGACATGTCGGTCCAGGCCCAGATCGTCGACCTGCTGCGCGACCTGCAGAAGAGGCACGATCTCGCCTACCTGTTCATCAGTCACGATCTCAAGGTCGTGCGTGCGCTGTCCAACTACGTGGTCGTGCTCAGGAACGGCAGGGTGGTCGAGGAGGGCCCCTCCGAGAGCATCTTCGCGGATCCGAAGGCCTCCTACACCAAGGCCCTGCTGGCGGCGGCATTCGACCTGACGGTGACGAACCGCCAGGCCGTTGCCACGTGAGGGCCGCTGCATGGCGCTGCTCATTGCGTCGAGCTCGCGCGCTGACCTGTTTGCCGAGGCGGCCCGGGCCTGCGATGGCGACCTCGATGTTCGCGTCGCGCCGGACATCGGGCGGCGCGAGGATGTCACGTGCGCGCTGGTGTGGCAGCCGCCCCAGGGACTGCTGAAGGGCCTGCCCAATCTCCGCCTCATCATCTCGATCGGTGCCGGCGTCGACTCCCTGCTCGCCGATCCGACCTTGCCCGACGTTCCGCTCGTGCGCTTCGTCGATCCCGATCTCACCGGGCGCATGGCCGAATACGTTGCGCTGCACGTCCTTTTCCATCATCGGCGCATGACCGAGTTCCGCGAGCTGCAGTCCCGCAAGGTTTGGAAGTATCTGCCCGAGCCGGCGGCCCACGAGGTGCGCGTCGGCATCATGGGCCTCGGCGTCCTGGGCACGGCGGCTGCCTCTGCGCTCGGCGCCTTCGGGTATCGCCTGCGCGGCTGGGCGCGCACGCCCAAGTCGGTTGCCGGCGTGAGCAGCTTCTGCGGCGCTGACGGCCTCGACGCCTTCCTGGCTGAGACCGACATCCTGGCCGTCCTGCTGCCCTTGACGCCGGCGACCCGCGGCATTCTCGATCGCAAGCTCTTCTCGCGCTTGTCGCAGCAAGGCCGCGATGCGCGGTTGCCCGGGCCGGCGCTGATCAACGCCGGCCGCGGCGGATTGCAGATCGACACGGACATCGCCGCCGCTCTCGACGCGGGCGACCTCTATGCGGCTTCGCTCGACGTGTTCGAGGCCGAGCCGCTGCCGGCGACGAGCCCGCTTTGGTCGCATCCGAGGGTGGTCGTCACGCCGCACAACGCAGCCGAAAGCGCGCCCTCGGCAATTGTTCGCTACGCGCTCAGGCAGATGCAGAGGCAGCGCTGTGGCGAGCCCCTGGAGAACCTTGTCGATATACGTCGCGGGTACTGAGTAAACGCAGGGCAATTGCCACAGATGATATCAGACATAGCTTGGGCCCATTGACCGTGCCTCCATATTGTCCCATTCCAGCCCCAAAAAAGCCGCGCCACGACTGCACATGCGTCGAGCGCATAACTCCGGCAGCTGCTGCGTTCGGGACACAGCTGCAGGCAAGTGAGCGGACCGCCGAGGGCTGTCGGACGAGCACGGGGCGCGCGGGGCCCATCTGATCTTCTTCTCGGTAACGGGCGCGGATGACCTTGCTCGATGTCGAGGCCGGACCTCCGATCGGCGTAAGCCGGCCGGGTTCCTTCATCCGTGTTGGACTTCAATCTCAGGAGACTTGAATGATCGTGAAGCGTCTGACCCCCGTGGCACTCGCCATCGCCGCGGCCGTCCTTGCGGGATTGGTGCCGGCTTGCGGCGCCTATGCGCAGACAAAGCAAAAGTCGCCCACCGCGGCGAAGGCTGCCGTCGCCAAGGTCAACAAGGTGGCGATCCAGGTCAACGAAAACGAGAAGAAGACCATGGATCTGGCGCTTAACAACGCCAAGAACGTGATCGATTACTTCAAGAGCAAGGGTGAGCAGGTGGTCGTGGAGATCGTAACCTACGGCCCCGGGCTGCACATGCTGCGTGCGGATACCAGCCCGGTGAAGGAGCGCATCGCGGCGATGTCGCTTGAGAACCCGAATCTCGCCTTTGCTGCATGTCTCAACACGCGCACCAACATGAGCAAGGCCGAGGGCAAGGAGATCGCGCTCATCAGCGAGGCCAAGACAACCCCGTCGGGCGTCGTGCGCCTGATGGAGCTGCAAGGCCAGGGCTACGCGTATATCCGGCCGTAGGGCCGGCACAGGGCCGCCCGCGAATGCGCGCGGCCCTGCAACAGAAGCAGGTCGCAGACGTGCATCGCAACAGCGCTGTCGCGATGGGAGGGAGATGTTGTCGGTTACGTTGAAGCGAGGAATGACCCAATGCGTGTGATGTGGCGTGCCCTAGTCGGCTTCACGATCGCTTCCTCCGTGCCTGCCTTTGCCGCGCAGACGCAGCAGGCACCGCGGCCAGCCCAATCCGAGAGCGTTGCTGTGCCCGTGGAGGTCGCGCAGGCGGGGCCCAAGGCCACGGCGCGCCCAACGCCAAAGTCGCAGTCGGCCATCGACCAGGCCTATAAAGACAAGCTCAATGCCTGGACCGTCGGGCTGGCAGCGGGCCGCGCCGAGGGCGCGCCTTTGCAGTTTGCCTCCGAGCTTGCGCGCGTGCTCGACGATGGCGACAACATGCGCATCGTGCCCATGGTCACCCGCGGTCCGTTCGACAACGTCTTCGATCTGCTCTACCTGCGCGGGGTCGATGCCGCCATCGTCTACGGCGATGCGCTCGATTACTTCAAGAACAAGCCGGAGTTTGCCGGCTCGTGGCGCCGCATCAACTACCTCGTGAACCTCTTCCCCTCCGAAGCGCACGTGTTCGCCAGGCCGGAGATCAAGTCGATCGAGGATCTGGCAGGCAAGACCGTCAATTTCAACACGCAGGGCACCGCGGCTGCCTACTCGGGCCCGATCATCTTCAAGCAGCTCGGCATCGACGTGAAGGCGACATTCATTCCCCACAGCGTCGCCATGGAGAAGATGAAGCAGGGCAGCGAGGTGGCGGCCACCTTCTGGATCTCTTCCAAGCCGCTTGCACCTTTCCTCAAGGGCAAGTTCCCCGAGGGCTTCAAGTTCCTTCCGATCGAGTATTCCGACAAGCTGGAGTTCTATACGCCGGCATATCTGGAACCCTCGGACTATCCCAACCTGATCCCGCAGGGCCAACGCGTTGCCACGGTCTCGGTGCCGGCCGTGCTCGCCGTCTACGATTGGCCAAAGGACACCGACCGCTATCAGCGGCTTGTCCGCGTGGTCGACTATCTCTTCGACCGCTTCGAGCGGCTGCAGAAGGAGCCGGGCTACCACGAGAAGTGGAAGGACGTGAATTTGGCCGGCAATGTGCCGGGCTGGCAGAGGTTCAAGCCCTTGCAGGACAAGCTCGACAAGGCGGCTGCCTCCGCTGCGCGCACCATCGACCCGGTGCAGGCGCGCGCCCAGGCTGCCCGGGTGGCCCCACACGATCCGGCCGAGCAGGAGCGCCTGTTCAAGCAGTTCCTGGAATGGAACAGGAAGCAAGGCAGGCGATAACGAGAGGCGGGGTCCGCGCGGTCGCCGGTCGCGGTCGCATCGGAGGGTAGGCTGATGTCACGGCACGGGCAACGGCGGGACCGCAGTGGAGGCGTCCGACAGTTCGCGGACGTGGCGCGCTCGCAGCCTTTGCGGATCGCCGTCGTCGCATCGCTTGCTCTGGCCATGAATGCACCGGCCGCAGCCGGCGGCAACGGCGATAGCGGCGCCACGCATCGCATCCGGATCGCCCAGGCCAGCCCGACGGAGGCGCCGCGCATCGGCGTTCCGCCGACCATACTCGCCAAGCCTGCCGCACCAACGCCCTTGCAGATTGCCATCAATCCTGAAGCCGCGCCGAGGCACAGCTTCCTGCGACTTCGCGGACTGCCGCCTGCCGTGTCGCTGTCGGAGGGGCATGCGATCGCCCCCGGAGCGTGGGCGGTTCCTCTCGTGGGGCTCCCCAACCTGCAGATGAACGTGCCGGCAGGCCTGTCCGGCAGGTCCGAGCTTGTCGTCAGCCTCGTCGGCGAGGACGGCGTGCCGCTGGCAGAGGCGAGGGTGACGCTCATCATTGCCCCGATGCCGATCGCCGCGCCGCCAACAGAGAGGCCGGCGCAGGCGCCACCGCCGGCAGGCCAGCAGGCGCCTGCCGCCCGCCCCGCGCTGTCGCCCGCCGAGCGCGAGAGTGCCGAGAAGATGGTGGCGCGCGGCGAGCGCGATCTGCAGGACGGCAACGTGGCGCTCGCCCGGCAGTTCTTCCTGCTGGCTGCGGAGGCGGGCCTGGCGCGCGGCGCGCTTCTGCTCGCGGCGACCTATGATCCGCGCGAGCTGGCGCGCATGCGCGTCCATGGCGTGCAGCCCAGTCCGGAGCTGGCGCGCAAATGGTACGAGCGCGCCCGCGAGCTCGGCGCGCCCGAGGCTGCGGAGAGGCTCACCAACCTCGGCGGCGGCTGACCGGCTGCTCAGTGTGTACTCGCCGCCGGCTCCGCCGGGGGTGGTGTCGGCGCCCTTTGCGTGTGGATCAGCAGGATCAGCGGCATGGCCGCGAGGCTCATCAGCATCATGAGCTTGAAGTCGTTGGCGTAGGCCATGATGGTGGCCTGCTGGGTCATGAGCTGCTCGAGCAGCGCCCGGCCGGTATCGGTCGAGGGGTCGAGCATGGCCGCGGTGGGCTCGGCCAGCGCCTGGTTGAAGGGCGTCACGCTTTCCGCCAGGCGTGCATGCATGAGGATCGTCTTGTTGGTGAGCTGGGCGATCACGATGGAAACGCCGATAGAGCTGCCGAGATTGCGGATCAGCGTCCACATGGCCGTCCCCTCGGTACGCAGCGCGGGCGGCAGCGTCGACAGGGCGACCGTGTTCAGCGGCACGAACATGAAGCCGAGGCCGATCCCCTGCACGATGCTGGTCCACACGATGGTCCGCACCGGTGTCTCGGGCGAGAAATCGATGCTGTAGTAGAGGGAGACGGTAGAGCAGGCGAGGCCCACGAAAAGCAGGGTGCGCGGTCCGAGCCGCATGATGAGACGCCCGGCCACCAGCATGGCCATCATCATGCCGATGCCGCGCGTGCCGAGCAGCCAGCCCGCGTCGAGGATGGGGTAGCCCATCACGCCCTGCAGGAACGGCGCCATGAGAGCCGCCGAGGCCAGCAGCAGCACGCCGCAGACGAACATGAACAGCAGGCCGACCACGAAGTTCCGGTCGCGAAATATCTCGATGGAGATGAACGGCCTCGGCACGGTGAGCGAGTGCGCGACGAAGAAGTAGAACCCTGTGGCTGCGACGACAGCTTCGAGCACGATCTCGTTGGAGTCGAACCAGCCGAGCTGCTCGCCGCGATCCAGCATGAGCTGCAGGGAGCCGATGGCGACGGCGAGCGAGGCGAAGCCGAACCAGTCGAACTGGCTGCTCCTGCGGGGCTCTGTCTCATCCATGAACGCCAGCAGCCCCAGCACGGTGGCGATGCCGAACGGCAGGTTGATGAAGAACACCCAGCGCCACGAGTAGTATTCCGTGAGCCAGCCGCCCAGCGTCGGGCCCATGATCGGGCCGATCATGACGCCCATGCCCCAGATGGACATGGCCCACCCACGCCGCTCGATCGGGTAGATGTTGAGCATCACGGCCTGCGACAGCGGCACCAGCGCCGCGCCGAAGAGGCCCTGCAGCAGGCGGTACAGCACGATCTCCTCGATGCTCTGCGCAATGCCGCACAGCATCGAGGCTACCGTGAAGCCGGCCGCGCATACGACCAGCACCTTCTTGATGCCGAAGTTGCCGGCGAGCCAGCCGACCGGAGCGGTCATAATGGCTGCCGCGACGATGTAGGAGGTCAGCACCCAGCTCACCTGGTCGAGCGTGGCCGAGAGTGTGCCCTGCATGTATGGCAGGGCAACGTTGGCGATCGTCGTGTCGAGGGCCTGCATGATGGTCGCCATCATCACGCAGACGGTAATCATCCCCCGCCGCAGCGACGGGCTGGTTGCCGGAGCCCGCTGCGCGATCATGGATCAGGGTCCTGGGCTTCCGCCCTGGATCCGAACAGAGAGACGATCCTGCCGCGGCGGCCGGTATCGATCTCGACATAGGCGCTCATTCCGGACCTGAGCCGGCGCAGATCCTGGCCCCGCTCGAACTCGATCCTGACCGGCACCCGCTGCACGATCTTGATCCAGTTGCCGGCCGCATTCTGCGGCGGAAGAATCGCGAACTGAGCGCCTGTGCCCGGGCTTATCGCAGCCACGGTGCCGCGCCATTCCCGGTTGGGGAACGCGTCGATGGTGATGGTGACGCGCTGGCCGGGGCGCACATAGGTGAGGTCCGTCTCCTTCGGATTGGCATCGACCCACACCGTGTCGGTGCCGATCACGCTGAATACCGCCGTTCCAGCCGTCAGGTAGCGCCCCATCTGTATGCTCGTCACCTGCGTCGCCGTACCGGCAATGGGTGCGCGCAGCACGGTGTTGGCAAGGTCGCGCTTGGCGCGGTCGAGCGCGGCGGTGGCCTCCATGTACTGGGGGTACTTCTCTATCGGCAGCCGCGGGTCGCCCAGCAGCTGGATGCGAGCTGCCGCTTCCTGTTGCAGAAGCTGCTCGAGCTGTGCCTTGGCAGCGACCAGAGCGACGCGCGACCGGTCCAGGTCCGATGGGGTGCTGATGCGGTCGCGCAGCAGCGAGGTCTTGCGGTCGAAGTCGGCCTGCGATGCCGCGACGCTCTGGCGGGAGAGCTCGATCTGCTTGCCGAGGCTGGCGAAGCTGCTCTTCAGGTTCTCGAAGTCGGTCTTGACGCGCGCCAGCCGCGCCTCAGCCTCCTGTGCCGCCAGACGATAGGGCTCGGGATCGATGGCGAAGAGCTCGTCGCCCGGCTTCAGGAGCTGCCCTTCGCTGACGGCGATGCGTACCACCTTGCCCGAGACCTCAGGGGTGATCAGAACCTTCTGCGCACCGACATAGGCATTGTCCGTCGTGATGTAGCGGCCGCTGGTGATGTAGAGGAACAAGCCGACCACAGCCACGAACGCCGGGATGATCAGCATCAGCATCATGCGCAGCGAAGGCGGCCTTCGTGCCGCGAGCGTGACGGCCGTGCGCAGGCGTGCGAGCAATTCAGCGGGCATGGCGTACTCCCTGCGACGGTGCGCCCTTGGTCGCGCGCCTGCTCGATGCGCGACGAATGTTCTCCTTGATGCGCAACAGCTTGTGAAGCAGCTCGGCCGCCTCGTCCTCCCCGATGGAAGCCAGGATCTCTCCCGCAATCTCCCGCCCCAGGGGGGTCAGGTCGGCGAGCATCGTCCGGCCCCTGTCCGTGAGGTACAGCCTGTTGGCGCGCCTGTCGTGCGGATGCGGCTGCCGCTCGACGAGCCGCTGATCGCACAGCCGGTCGATCAGCCGGACGAGAGAGATCGGCTGAATCTCCAGCGCCTCGGCAATCTCCGTTTGCATCATGCCTTCCTGGCGCTCGAGCCTGGCGAGCACCGCCCATTGCGCGCGCGTTACGCCGTGCTCGCGTGCGCGGTGGTCGATGTAGGTCCGCATCGACCGGGCAACATCGGAGAGCTGGAACATGATCTCGCGGCGCGGATTGGGAAAGCGTCTCATAGGCTCATAATAAGCATGCTTATAATCGGCGTGAGCCAGCCCGCACAGCAGAGCAGCTATGCGGCCTGGTGGAGGCTGGCGAACGGCGACGCCAACTGGGCGTCTCGAAATCGTCACGGGACATATCCGATAACAATTAAATGAATTTTGATCGCGCTCGATGGATTTGTGAGATGCCTGCCAATCGGTTATTGACGTGGCACGTCGCGCTGGCGGGAGCGCGCGAAGAGACCGTTAACGCCAGTTTAGCCACCTTGCTTGTTGCCGCGGCCGGCCGCCCCCACGCGGGGTGTCAATGCAGCCGGCCACTTGCGGTCGGGCGGGTGGGCCAAGCACGAGAGCAGGCATGAGCAGACGATTTGTTGTCACCGGCGTGGTGATCGCCCTGTTGTTGGGAGGGCTCGGCTATTTCCAGTTCGTCTTCAAGCCGCGCATGATCCAGACGTTTCTGTCGCAGATGGTGCCGCCCCCGGCTACCGTCGCGGCGGAAGCCGCGCGCACGGAAAGATGGGGCGAGCACCTTGCCTCCATCGGCACGCTGATCTCGTCGGAGGGGGTGGACATCACCACGCAGGTCGCCGGCGTGATCACCGAGATCTTCTTTGAAAGCAGCCGGGATGTCGAACGCGGCACCAAGCTCGTGCAACTCGACACTGCCGTTGAGGTTGCCGACCTTGCGAGCGCCAAGGCCACGCTGCAGGAGGCCGAGGTCGCCTTTCAGCGCCAGATCGATCTCATCAACAAGCGTGTAACCTCCGAGGCCAATCTCGATACCGCGCGGGCCAAGCGCGACACGGCCGCAGCGGCGGTCAAGCGCATCGAGGCGGTCATCGCGCAGAAGGTGATATCTGCTCCCTTCAGCGGGCGGCTCGGCATCCGCAAGATCGAGGTGGGCCAGTATGTGTCGCCGGGCTTCGTGATGGTATCGCTGCAGGCCCTCGATCCCATCCGTGTCGATTTCCCGATGCCCGAGCAGAACATCGGCAAGCTGCGCACGGGGCAGGTGTTGGAGCTGACGGTCGATGCATTCCCGGGCCAGGTCTTCAAGGGCGAGATCCAGTCACTCGATGCGCGCGTCGCGCAGGACACCCGCACGCTGCTGGTGCGCGGTATTCTGCCGAACAGGGAGCGTAAGCTGCTGCCCGGCATGTTCGCCAATGTCACGGTGCTTGCCGGGGAGCCGGTCGAGGTCGTCACCGTCCCGCGCACGGCCGTAACCTATGGCCTTTACGGCGACAGCGTCTACGTGGCGAAGCCGGCGCCGCCCAAGAGCGGGCAGGCCCAGGCCGCGCCGGCCGGCCAGCCGACAGATCAGCAGCTCGTCGCCGAGCGCCGCTTCGTCAAGACCGGCCCTGTGCGCGAGGACCGCGTCGCGATCCTGTCGGGGCTGAGCGCTGGAGAGCAGGTCGTGACCACCGGCCAGTTGAAGCTCAACTCCGGCGCGAGCATCAGGATCGACAACTCGAGCCCTCTGACGCGGCCCGAGCCGCGGCCGAAGCAGTAGCGGAGCCGCCGCGATGTCGTTCACGGATATCTTCATCCGCAGGCCGGTGCTGGCCAGCGTCGTAAGCCTGCTGATCCTGCTCATCGGCATCAGCTCCGTCTTCAATCTGCCCGTTCGGCAGTACCCCAAGATCTCCAACACGACGATCACCATCACGACCGTCTATCCCGGCGCCAACGCCGAGCTGATCAAGGGCTTCATCACCACGCCCATCCAGCAGGCGGTCGCCAGCGCCGAAGGCATCGATACGCTCACCTCGTCCTCTCAGCAGAACGTGAGCCTCGTGACGCTCAATCTGCGCCTCGATGCCAACCCGGATCGCGCCGTGGCCGACGTTCTTGCCAAGGTCAACCAGGTCAAGAGCGTGCTGCCGCAGGAGGCTCAAGACCCCGTGGTGGTCAAGCAGACCGGCGAGACGACCGCGCTCATGTACCTGTCCTTCAACAGCAAGGTCATGACCGGCTCGCAGATCACGGACTACCTCACCCGCGTCGTCCAACCGAAGCTGCAGACCGTCAACGGTGTTGCCAATGCGCAAATCCTGGGCGGGCAGACCTTCGCCATGCGCATCTGGCTCAACCCGGACAAGATGGCGGCGTTGAGCGTGACGCCCACCGATGTCCGCAACGCCCTCGCGGCCAACAACTTCACGACCGCGGCAGGGCAGGTGAAGGGCGACTTCGTCCAGACCACCATCAACGCCGAGACTTCGCTGAACAGCGCTGCCGCGTTCGGCAAGCTGGTGGTGAAAACCCGAGGCGACGCCCTGGTGCGGCTCGACGATATCGCCACCATCGAGCTCGGGCCGGAGAGTGCCGATTCCTCCTCCGTGTTCGACGGCCTGAAGGCCGTCTTCATCGGCATTTTCGCCACGCCGAGCGCCAACCCGCTCACCGTCATCAGCGATGTGCGCAAGACGTTCCCCGAGCTGCAGCGGCAGTTGCCGGCGGGCCTCGAGGCGGCCATCGCCTACGACGCAACCAAGTTCATCAACGCCTCGATCTCCGAGGTGCAGAAGACCCTGATCGAGGCCGCGCTGATCGTCATCGTCGTCATCTTCCTGTTCCTCGGCAACCTGCGCTCCACCCTGATCCCCATCGTCACCATCCCGCTGTCGCTGGTCGGGGTGATGTTCGCGCTTCTGGCGCTCGGCTACTCCATCAATCTGCTCACCCTGCTGGCGCTTGTGCTCGCTATCGGGCTGGTCGTCGACGACGCCATCGTGGTGGTCGAGAATATCCACAGGCACATCGAGGAGGGGTTGCAGCCGTTCGACGCGGCCCTCGTCGGGGCGCGCGAGATCGCCGTGCCGGTCATCTCGATGACGATCACGCTAGCGGCCGTCTATGCGCCGATCGGCTTCGTTTCCGGCCTCACCGGCGCCCTCTTCCGCGAATTCGCGTTCACGCTCGCCGGCGCCGTCGTCGTGTCGGGCATCATAGCGCTCACGCTGTCGCCGATGATGGCCTCCAAGCTGCTCAAATCCGAGCAGTCGAGCGGCCGCTTCGTACGGTTTCTCGATCGCAGCTTCGACAGCCTGCGCAGGCGCTACGAGCGGCGTCTCCACCGCACCCTCAACCACCGCCCGGTGACGTTGCTCATCGTCGCCGGCGTCATGGCGGCGGTCGGGATCATGTACACCACCACGCAGCAGGAGCTGGCGCCGGAGGAGGATCAGGGCATCCTCTTCAACCTGATCAAGGCGCCGCCGTCGACCAATCTCGACTATCTGGAGAAGGCGACCTACGACCTCAACAAGATCTTCGAAACCGTGCCCGAGAGGGAGCACGTGTTCCTCATCAACGGCTTCGGCAACAACGTGCACCAGGCCATCGGCGGCATCCTGTTCGTGCCCTGGGAGGAGCGCAAACGCTCGCAGAAGGAGATCCTGCAGAGCCTGCAGCCGAAGGTCGCCGGCGTTACCGATGCGCAGGTGCTGTCGTTTGCGCTTCCCTCTCTGCCGGGGTCGACCGGGGGGCCGCCGGTCCAGTTCGTGGTCACCACCACCGCTGATTACACGCAGCTTGCCCAGGTGCTGGCCGACATGCAGGCCGAGGCCAACAAGAGCGGGCTGTTCATATTCACCGACACGGATCTGAAGTTCGACACGCCGCAGGTGGAGATCAAGCTCGACCACGATAAGGCCAACCGCCTCGGCATCACCATGCAGGATGTCGGTGGCTCGCTGGCCACGCTGCTCGGCGGCAACTACGTCAACCGCTTCAATCTCTACGGCCGCAGCTACCAGGTCATTCCGCAGGTGCCGCGCGACTACCGCCTGACGGCGGATTGGCTGCGGCGCTACCAGGTGCGCACGGCCAGCAACACGCTCGTGCCGCTGTCCAGCATCGCTACGATCGAGCAGTCGGTCCAGCCGAATGCGCTGACGAGCTTCCAGCAGCTCAATTCGGCCACGCTGCAAGGCGTGCCGTTTCCCGGCCGCACCATCGGCGAGGTGATCGACTTCCTGAAGTCCAAGGCCGGCGAGAAGCTGCCCGAGGGCTTCACCTACGACTTCCAGGGCGAAAGCCGGCAGTACGTGCAGGAAGGCAGCACGCTCGTGATCACGTTCGCCTTCGCCCTCATCGTCATCTATCTTGTGCTCGCCGCCCAGTACGAGAGCTTCCGCGACCCGTTGATCATCCTGATCGCGCTGCCGACCGCCATGTTCGGCGCGCTCATCCCGCTCAACATGGGCCTGGCAACCATCAACATCTACACCCAGGTCGGCCTGGTCACTCTCATCGGCCTCATCTCCAAGCACGGCATTCTGATGGTCGACTACGCCAATCACCTGCAGGAGAACGAGGGGCTCGGCCGCCGGGAGGCGATCGAGCGCGCGGCCGCCATCCGCCTGCGGCCCATTCTGATGACAACGGCCGCCATGGTCGTCGGCATGGTGCCCCTGCTGATTGCCAGCGGCGCCGGTGCGGCCAGCCGCTACGCGATCGGCCTGGTCATTGCGTCAGGCATGACGGTCGGCACGCTGTTCACGCTGTTCGTGACGCCTGCCGTCTATACCTACGTTGCCCGCGAGCACCGCGGCGCGCACGCAGCGCCCGCCCAACAGAGTTCCACCCATCCGGTCGACAAGGCAGCCGAATAGCGAAGCCGGAAAGAGGTGGAAAAGTCGTTGCCTGGTTGCAGGTGAGCTGAGCGATTTCGGCTCGCCTGCTTGCGCCGTGATAGTTTCCTCGCCATGGAGCTTTGCCCACCTTGGCGGCGACAGGCTGCTCGCTCATTGCAGTGCTGCACGGCACGCCGCATGACCATTTCTCCCAGCACCTGTTCTGGATGCACACCATGATGGAACGTCTCGCCTCCCGCGCTGCCGCTGCCCGCGCTTTCCTGCGTCAGCTCTGGATGCTCGCGCGGCCCTACTGGTTCGCCGAGGACGAACAGCGCGTGACGATGTGGGGTGTGACGCTCAGGATCAAGGAGGCATGGATCGCGCGCGGTCTGCTTGCCTTCATCGTCGGGCTCAGCGTGTTCAGCGTGTACATGGCCAAGCTTCTCAACGCCTGGAATGCGCGCTTCTTCAATGCGCTGCAGGAGAAGAACGCCGACGCATTCTGGTACGAGCTCAAATACTGGATCGTGCTGGCAGGGACGTTCATTATCATTGCCGTCTACCGCCTGTGGCTGACCCAGCTCCTCATCATTCGCTGGCGCCGCTGGCTGAGCCAGGTCTACTTTCACGAATGGCTGGCCGACCGCACCTACTACCGCCTCGAGATCATCAATCAGGGCACCGACAACCCGGAGCAGCGCATCGAACAGGATTGCGCGCTGTTTGCAAGCCAGACGCTCAACATCACGCTCAACCTGCTGCTGCAGATCATGACGCTGGTGACGTTCGCCACCGTGCTGTGGGGCCTTTCGGGAAGCTTCGTCATTCCGATCTTCGGCGGCATCTCCATTCCTGGCTACATGATGTGGGCAGCCATCGCCTACGCGCTGCTCGGATCGTGGCTGACCTATCTGATCGGGCGTCCGCTGGTGCGCGTGAACTTCTCGCTCGAGCGCTACAACGCCGACTTCCGCTATCGCATGACGCGCATCCGCGAGAATGCGGAGAGCATCGCACTCTACCGCGGCGAGCAGGACGAGGAGCGCGGCCTGCGCGGCGCCTTCCAGCGCGTCTATGTGACGTGGTGGGATTTCATGAAGTTCACCAAGCGGCTGACGGGGCTCACGGCTTTCTATGGCCAGGCGGCTTCCGTGTTCCCGATCGTTGTCGCGGTGCCGAGCTATTTTTCCGGGCAGATCCAGCTCGGTGTGCTGACCCAGACCGCCGGCGCATTCGGCGAGGTGCAGGGCTCGCTCTCCTGGTTCATCGATTCCTACGCGCAGCTTGCCGCGTGGAAAGCCACGCTCGACCGGCTGACCACCTTCCGCGAGGCGATGGCGAAGGCCAAGGCCGCGGCAAGGGAAGAGCATGCCCTGGAGCGAGCGCCGGCTTCCTCCGAGATCGTGCTCGAGAACGTCGATGTCCGTCTGCCCAACGGCGACATCCTGATGCGCGACGTCAACCTGACGGTGAAGCAGGGAGAAGCGGTGGTCGTGCGCGGAGCCTCGGGCAGCGGCAAGACCACGCTCTTCCGCGTGCTGGCAGGGCTCTGGCCGTACGGCCGGGGGCGGGTCGCCATGCCGGAGGATGCGCGGGTTCTATTCCTGCCGCAGAAGCCCTATCTGCCGCTCGGCACGCTGCGCGAGGTGCTGAGCTATCCGGAGATGCCCGGCCACTACAGCGACGAGGCATGCCGGGAGGCGCTCGAGATGTGCGGCCTCGGGCACCTCGTGCCGCGCCTTGGCGAAGCCGGCAACTGGTCCATGATCCTGTCCGGCGGCGAGCAGCAGCGCGTCGCCTTCGCCAGGACATTCCTGTACCGGCCGGATTGGCTGTTCCTGGACGAGGCGACCTCGGCGCTCGACGAGCCTACGGAGCAGCGCATGTATGAGCTGGTGCGGCAGCGCCTGCCGCACGCCACGGTGATCAGCATTGCCCACAAGCCGACGGCATTCGCCTTCCACAAGCGGCAGATCGTTGTTGATGCATCGACGCGCCGTGTGACGAGCAGCAGCCTGGCCGGCGCCTGAAATGGAGGCGGCGCACTGCCCCGGATGGCGTGTGGTTCCTCCCGCGGCGATGTTAAGTCGCAGGAGGGGGTTCGCGATCCCGGGCGGACTTGGCTTCAGCACCGCCGCGCGCGGGGTCCCGGTCGGTCTCGGCCATTGTTTGGGATTGCGCTACAGGAGACATCGCGCCATCATTGTGCGCTGCACCATGACGGCTTGAGCGCATCGCTTTGCCCAACACGACCTCCGACGCTCCGCTCAAAATCCTCGTCATCGACGAGAATCCGATCCGTCGCGCCATCCTCGAGTCGGGCCTGAGGGACGCCGGCTTCGAGAATCTGACCGTGCTTGACGACGCCACCGGGCTGCTCGATCGCATCTACAAGGTGGATCCCGACGTCATCCTCATCGATCTCGAGAATCCAAGCCGCGACGTGCTTGAGCAGATGTTCCAGGTCTCGCGCATCGTGCGCCGGCCGATCGCGATGTTCGTGGATCAGAGCGACCGCGCGACCATCGAGGCGGCCATCGACGCCGGCGTCAGCGCCTACATCGTCGACGGCCTGAAGAAGGAGAGGGTGCGCCCGATCCTGGAGATGACCATCTCGCGCTTCAGCGCGTTCGACCGCCTGCGCTCCGAGCTCGAGGAGACCAAGAGCGCGCTGAAGGAGCGCAAGATCATCGAGAAGGCCAAGGGCATCCTCATGAAGAGCCGCGGCCTGGACGAAGAGGCGGCCTACGCTCTGCTGCGCCGTACCGCCATGAGCAAAGGCAAGCGCATCGTCGATATCGCCGAGAGCTTGGTAAGCACCATCGATCTGCTGAATGACTGAAGAAATGTCATCTCTTGCCACGGCCAGGAAGCGGGCACCGTACCTCAGGATCGGCTATATCCCGCTGGCTGATGCTGCAGCACTGATCATCGCCGTCGACAAGGGGTTTGCGGCCGAGGAGGGCCTCGACGTCGAGTTGGTGCGCGAGGTGTCGTGGTCGAACGTCCGCGACCGGCTCAACATCGGCCAGTTCGACGCCGCCCATCTGCTGTCGCCGGTGGCCATCGCTTCGAGCCTTGGGCTCGGCCACGTGCGCGTTCCGATCGTCGCTCCGCTCAACCTCGGGCTCAATGGCAATGCGATCACGGTGACGACCGCCCTCCATCGGGCCCTGGCGGAACACTCTGACGGGGACATCACCGATCCGAAGGTGTCGGCGCGGGCGTTGGCGGCGGTCGTCGCCGAGCGCAAGCGCACGGGGCAAGACCCGCTGACCTTCGGCATGACCTTTCCCTATTCAATGCACAACTACCAGCTGCGCTTCTGGATGGCCTCCGGCGGCGTCGATCCCGACGAGGACCTGCGGCTGGTGGTGCTGCCGCCGCCGTTCATGGTCGAGAGCATTGCCAACGGTCACGTCGACGCGTTCTGCGTCGGCGCGCCATGGAACTCGGTGGCGGTCGACCTCGGCATTGCGCACATCCTCCATTTCGGATCGGAGATCATCGAGCGTGCGGCCGAGAAGGTGCTGGCCGTGCGGGCCTCCTGGGCCTCGGAGAACCCCGATCTCGTGACCAAGCTCATCCGGGCGCATGCCAGGGCTGCCAGTTTCATCGAGGACGCCGCCAATCGTGATGAGGCATGCCGCATCATCGCCGCGCCGAACCGCGTCGGTGTAGCGCCGGACCTGATCCGGCGCACGCTCGATGGCAAGCTCAAGGCATCGCCGGACGGATCGGTCCGCTCCAGCGACCGCTACCTTCTCATCGGCCGGCGCGGTGCTGCCCGCCCCGATCCCGTCCAGGCGGCTTGGCTGTACGCCCAGATGGTGCGCTGGGGGCAGGCGCCGATGTCGGCGGAGCTGCTTGCTGAAGCGAAAGCGGTGTTCCGGCCGGATCTTCATGACGAGGTGCTGGGGGCTCCTCCGGCCGCACCGGCAAGCGAGCCTGTCGACGGCGTGGGTGCCTTCGATGGCCCCGCCTTCGACGCAAACGACGTCGCTGCGCATCTCGAGCCGTGGCTCATCAAGCGCTGCTAGCCGTGTCTGCCGCCTGCGACTTCGATAGGCGTTGAGCAGGCCGCTCCGAGAGTGGCGCAGGCCTGCGCGCCATTGGCCGACAGATGCCGAAGCGGGCGGCAGCGCGTGAGAAAGATCGCCCAAAAATCCGGCACCGGGCTGAGCCCGCCAATGTGCTCATGTCGGCATAATGCATTGATTTCAATGGAAAAATCTTGAGAAACCAGGACTGGCATGAAGTTTGAGTGAGGCAATCCGCCGGCACCCTGCTGCCACGGATGCCGGACGGCTCAACGAGGGGCCAATAGCAACGCCGCTATCTCAGGGACGCAGGAAGCGACCCTCAGATGCGGCTTTTTTGTTGGCTGTCTGAAACAGAGCAGGCGCGACCCATTCGGGGCGCCAACCCGGGAAAGGACGATGCTCATATGACCACGACCATGGCCCGCGAGCGCCTCGTTCTCGTCGGCAACGGTATGGCAGGCCTCAAGTTCCTCGAGGAGGTGCTGGAGCTTGCACCCGGTCGCTTCGACATCACGGTGATCGGCGCGGAGCCGGAGCCGGCGTATAACCGCGTGCTGCTCTCCTCCCTGCTTGCCGGTGAGATTGCGGCTGGTGATGTCACGCTCAAGTCGCGCGCCTGGTACGGCGAGCACGGCATCGTGCTCAAGACCGGTCAGCCGGCGGTCGCCCTCGACTCCGCACGGCGTGAAGTCGTCCTTGCCGACGGCGTCACCGTTCCCTTCGACGTCCTGGTTCTGGCGACAGGCTCCAACCCGATCCGTCTCGATCTGCCGGGCCAGCAGCTTTCCGGTGTGACGACCTTCCGCACGCTCGCCGATGTGGCGGACCTCAAGGCCGCGGCCGGCGCGAAGACCGCTGCCGTTGTCATCGGCGGGGGGTTGCTCGGCATTGAGGCGGCTTACGGACTGGCCAGGCGCAGGGTGCCCGTTACGCTCGTGCACCTGATGGACCGGCTGATGGAGCGCCAGCTCGACGCCGAGGGCGCAGCCCTGCTCAAGGATGCGCTCGAGGCCAGGGGGATAAAGGTGCTGTTGCAGGCGCAGACGCGCGCCATCCATGGTGAAGGCGCGGTCGAGAGCGTCGAACTCGCCGACGGCCGCCGCATCGCGTGCGGACTGGTCGTCATGGCCGTCGGCGTACGGCCGAATGTGGCGTTGGCCGCGACCGGCGGGCTGCAGATCGGGCGTGGCATTCTCGTCGACGACCGGCTGCAGACTTCGGTCGCAGACATTCACGCCATCGGCGAGTGCGTGGAGCACCGCAGCGGCTGCTACGGGCTCGTCGAGCCGGCCTACGAGCAGGCGCGCGTCGCTGCGGCAGCGATCGTCAACAAGCCGGTGAGCTACCTGGGGTCGGTGCTGGCCACCAACCTCAAGGTCTCCGGCGTTCCCGTGTTCTCGGCCGGCGATTTCGAAGGAGCCGGTGCTGAGGCCATCATCGTGCGCGATCACGGGGCGGCCAGCTATCGCAAGCTGGTCATTCGTGACGGCCGGCTCGCGGGTGCAGCCCTCGTCGGCGACACCGGCGATGCACTCTGGTATGCCGAGCTGATCCGCACAGCGGCTCCCGTTGCGGCTTTTCGCGAGGCCCTCGCGTTCGGACAGGCGTTCGCGGAGGCGATGGGATGAGCGGGCAGGATTTCTCCGACGAGCAGAAGCGCTACCTCGAGGGCTTCGTCTCGGGTGTGCAGGCCTTGCGGGCGGCGAGCGGGCTCAAACCGATCGGCTTGGGCGGCGGCGCGCCTGAGCCTACGGGTCCCGACGCCGTGCATCTGAAGGCGATGGCGCGCGTTGAGGCCGAGGGCAAGAAGCTCTCCGCAGAAGAGAAGGCCAAGCGCGAGGAGCATCCCTTCGACGCCTACGCGCGCCTGAAGGCAGAGGCCTCGGCGGGCCAGTTCCCCAAGGGTGTCGACAATTTCCGCTGGCGCTTTCACGGCCTGTTCTACGTGGCGCCGGCGCAGAACGCCTTCATGTGCCGGGTGCGCGTCGCCAACGGCATCCTTTCGCATTGGCAATTCCGCGGCGTCGCCGACATTGCCGAGCGCTGGGGCGGCGGCTACGCCCACGTCACCACGCGTGCCGGCCTGCAGATCCGCGAGATCGCGGCCGAGAGCGCGCCGTCGGTGATCGAGACGCTCAATGATATCGGCCTCGTCTCCAGAGGCGCCGGCGCCGACAACATCCGCAACGTCACCGGCTCGCCGACCGCGGGCATCGATCCGCAGGAGCTGCTCGATTCCAGGCCGTACGCCAGGGCATGGCATCACCACATCCTCAACGATCGCTCGCTCCACGGCCTGCCTCGCAAGTTCAACGTCGCTTTCGACGGCGGCGGCATGGTGCCCGTTCTGGAGGACACCAACGACATCGCCTTCACGGCCGTGACGGTAGCCGAAGGCGCGCCGGTCGAGCCCGGCGTCTGGTTGCGCCTGGGGCTTGGCGGAATCACCGGCCACAAGGATTTCGCCCGCCCGACCGGTGTGCTCGTCAAGCCGGCCGACGCCGTCGCCGTCGCCGATGCCATCGTGCGCGTGTTCATCGAAAGCGGCGACCGCACCGACCGCAAGAAGGCGCGCCTTAAGTACGTTCTCGATGCATGGGGCTTCGACAAGTTCCTTGCCGCGGTCGAGGCAAAGCTCGGCCGGCCGCTGACCCATGTCCCGCAAGAGCACGTTTCCGAGCCCAACTGCCAGCTTCGGCAGGCTCATATCGGCGTCCATGCGCAGAAGCAGGAGGGGTTCGTCTGGGTCGGCGTCGTGCTTCCGGTCGGGCGCATGAGCATTCCTCAGATGCATGGGCTCGCCGCCATCGCCGACGAGCTGGGCGATGGCGATATCCGCCTTACCGTGTGGCAGAACCTTCTCATATCGGGGGTCAAGGCAGAGGCTGCCGCCGAGGTGGAGCGTCGTCTGCAGGCGATCGGGCTTACCTCGCACGCATCGAGCATTCGCGCCGGGCTCGTTGCCTGCACCGGCAACACCGGATGCAAGCTTGCGCTGTCCAACACCAAGGACACGGCCATGGCCATCGCCGACTGGGTGGAGCCGCGCGTGTCGCTCGACATGCCCGTCAACGTGCACCTGACGGGCTGCCCCAACTCCTGCGCGCAGCATTACGTCGGCGACATCGGACTGCTCGCCTGCCGCGTCCCGCTCGCGCCCGACAGCGACGACACGGTGGAAGGTTTCCATGTGCATATCGGCGGCGGCTACGGACCCGACGCGGCGGTGGGCCGCGAGATCTACCGCGACGTGAGGGTGGAGGATTGTCCGGCGCTGGTGGAGCGCATGCTCCGCGCCTACCTCGCCAACCGCGCCTCGACTTCCGAAACGTTTCTCGAGTTCAGCCGCCGCCACGAGGTGGACGCGCTCAGGACCATGTTCGACGCAACCGGGAGCCGGCCATGACCATTCAGGACGCGCGCGCGGCGAGCATTCCCGTCCTTCCCGACAATGCGCCCTTCTCGCTGGAGCAGCGTGCCTGGCTCAACGGCTTCTTCGCCGGATTGCTGTCGCTCGACACCAGCGCCGGCATCTCTCCCGTCACGGGTGAGCTGCCCGGCGCGGCAGCCAAGGCGCTGGCCGGCGGCGCGGCGGATGACGGCGCACCCTGGCACGATGCCGCCATGCCGATTGACGAGCGCATGAAGCTCGCCGAGGGTCGGCCGCTTCCCCGCAAGCTGTTTGCCGCCATGGCTCAGCAGGATTGCGGCCAGTGCGGCTATTTGTGCGAGACCTACTCGGCTGCCATCGCCTCGGGCGGAGAGACGAAGCTCAACCTGTGCGTTCCCGGCGGCAAGGAGACCTCGCGCATGCTGAAGCGTCTCCTGGAGGAGACGCCGCCGGCGCCTGATGCATCGGCACCGGCCCCAGCTCCTGTTGTCGCGCCCCTCAAGGAGGCCGCCGCGTCCGGGTACTCGCGTGACAATCCGGTGATGGCGCATTTCCGCTCTGCGGTTCGTCTCAACGGGCCCGGCTCGGAGAAGGATACGCGCCATGTCATCATCGACATTGCAGGCTCAGGCATCGACTATGCGCCGGGGGACAGCTTTGGTCTCCTCCCCGCCAACCAACCAGCGCTTGCCGACGCCGTGCTGGCGGCGATGCGCGCACCACCCGACTTCCCCGTCGGCGGCAAGACGTTTCGCGAGGCGCTGATCGAGGACTATGCGCTGGGACCGGCGCCTGACGCACTGCTGGAGTTGATCGGCTACCTCGCTGGCGGCGACCGGCGCAGGAAGGCGAAGGCGCTGGCCAAGGGAGGCGACCCGGACGGCGATGCCGCCACGCTCGACGTGCTCGCGGCGCTCGAGATGTTCGGGCCCATCCATCCGGATCCGGAAGCGTTTCTCGAGTGCCTTGAGCCGCTGCAGCCCCGGCTCTATTCGATCTCGTCCTCGCCCCTGGTGACGCCGGGTGAGGTGCACTTGACGGTTGACGCCGTGCGCTACGACATCCGCGGGCGCATGCGCTTCGGCGTTGCCTCCACCTACCTCGCCGACCGGTTGCCGGCCAATGCATCCGTCAAGGTCTACGTGCAGAAGGCGCATGGCTTCGCCCTTCCCGCCGACCCGGCGACGCCCATCATCATGGTCGGGCCCGGCACCGGCATCGCGCCGTTCCGCTCGTTCCTGTGGCACCGGCAGGCGCAGGAGGCACACGGCAAGGCGTGGCTGTTC
Organism: Hyphomicrobiaceae bacterium; assembly: GCA_008933705.1. Taxonomy (GTDB): domain Bacteria; phylum Pseudomonadota; class Alphaproteobacteria; order Rhizobiales; family Hyphomicrobiaceae; genus AWTP1-13. The sequence continues at coordinate 23,237 of WBUN01000033.1, read as the reverse complement.
TTCGGCCATCAGCACGAGGCAACCGATTTCCTCTATCGCGATGAGCTCGAAGGGATGATCGCCTCCGGCACGCTGACGAAGCTCTCGACCGCCTGGTCTCGCGACGGCGAGCGCAAGGTCTACGTGCAGGACCGCATGCGGGAGGCTGGCGCCGAACTCTGGTCCTGGCTGGCCCAGGGCGCCCACTTCTACGTGTGCGGCGATGCCAAGCGCATGGCCAAGGATGTCGAGACCGCGCTGACCGGCGCAGTCGCGACGCACGGCGGCATGAGCGGTGCGTCCGCGAACGACTACATCGCACGGATGAAGGCGACCGGCCGCTATCAGGCGGACGTCTATTGATGCCGGGCAGCCGCAAGACATCCTCGGCCGTACGCACAACCTGCCCCTACTGCGGTGTCGGCTGCGGCGTGTTGGCGACGCCCGACGGAGAAGGCGGCGCGGTCATCGGCGGCGATCCGGCGCATCCGGCAAACTTCGGCCGGCTGTGCTCCAAGGGCGCCGCGCTCGGCGAGACGCTCGGCCTCGAGACCCGGTTGCTGCATCCCGAGATCGAAGGTCGCCGGGTCGGCTGGGACCAGGCGCTGGATCGCGTCGCCGGCGGGCTGCGCCGCATCAGCCAGGTGCACGGGCCGGAGTCGATCGCCTTTTATCTCTCGGGACAGCTCCTCACCGAGGACTACTACGTTGCCAACAAGCTCGCCAAGGGCTTCATCGGCACGCCGCATGTTGATACCAACTCCCGCTTGTGCATGTCCTCCTCCGTTGCCGGGCATCGCCGCGCGTTCGGTGCCGACGTTGTGCCCCAGTGCTACGACGATGTGGAGATCGCCGACTTGGTGGTGCTGGCCGGCTCCAATGCTGCCTGGTGCCATCCCGTTCTGTTCCAGCGCATCCAGGTGGCGCGTGCCGAGCGTGGCGTGCGCGTCGTCACCATCGATCCGCGCCGGACGGTGACCAGCGAAGGCGCGGACCTGCATCTGCCGATCAAGGCGGGCACGGACTCCCAGCTCTGGAACGGTCTGCTGTGCTGGCTCGCCGACCGCGCGGCGCTCGATTGGCGTTTCGTCGGCGATTGCACCGAGGGATTTGCGGCTGCCATCGCTGTTGCCCGTGCGGCCTCCGGGAGCGTCGCCGACGTCGCAAGCCAGACGGGCCTCGACGTCAGCGACGTCGAGACCTTCTACACCTGGTGGACCGGCACGGATCGCGTGGTGAGCTGCTATTCGCAGGGCATCAACCAGTCGGCACAAGGCACCGACAAGGTCAATGCCATCATCAACTGCCATCTGGCCACGGGCCGCATCGGCAAACCGGGCGCTGGCCCCCTGTCGCTAACGGGGCAGCCCAATGCCATGGGCGGCCGCGAGGTCGGCGGCCTTGCCAACATGCTCGCCGCCCACATGGGCTTCTCGGAGGTGGAGCGCAATCGCGTGCGCCGCTTCTGGGGCGCGCCCAACCTCGCCGCCACCGAGGGCATGAAGGCTGTGCAGATGTTCGATGCCATCGCCGCGGGCAAGATCAAGGCGTTGTGGGTGATGGGCACCAACCCGGCCGTCAGCCTGCCGCGTGCCGATCACGTGCGCGCTGCTCTCAAGGGGCTCGATCTGCTGGTGGTGTCGGAGAACGTTGCCTCCAATGACACGGCAAACCTCGCGCACGTGCGCCTGCCGGCGTCGGCCTGGGGCGAGAAGGACGGCACGGTGACGAACTCCGAACGCCGCATCTCGCGCCAGCGCACGTTCCTGGCCTCGCCGGGCGAGGTTCGCCCGGACTGGTGGATCCTGTCGCAAGTAGCGGCGCGCCTGGGATGGGCCGGCGCATTCTCGTATCGCTCGGCCGCCGACATCTTCCGTGAGCACGCCAGCCTGTCCGGCTTCGAGAACGACGGCGCGCGCGCGTTCAACATCTCCGGCCTGTCGCGCATGACCGAGGCCGAGTACGACGCATTGGCCCCCGTGCAATGGCCGGTCGGCAAGGACGGTGCCGGCACCGAGCGGCTGTTTGCCGACGGCGAATTCTTCAACACGTCGGGCCGGGCCCGCATCGTGGCGATCAAGCCGGGCGCCCCGGCCGTACCCACGTCACGGGACTGGCCCTTCGTGCTCAATACCGGCCGCGTGCGCGATCAGTGGCACACCATGACGCGGACTGGCCTGAGCGCGCGCCTCGCAGTGCACATCGCCGAGCCGTTCGTTGAGATCCATCCTGGTGACGCCAAGGCGCTTGGTCTGGGACAGGGGACGCTGGCGCTGGTGGAAACCGAGCACGGTTCGGCCACCCTGCGCGTCATGTCGAGCGGCAATCAGCGGCCCGGTGCGCTGTTCGTGCCGATCCATTGGTCGGGGGAGAACAGCTCGGCAGGCCGCGTCGGCGCTCTGGTGCAGCCAATCACCGATCCCTTCTCCGGCCAGCCCGAGGCCAAGGCGACGCCTGCCCGCATTGCCGCGCTGGAGATGAGCCATTTCGGCTTCGTGCTGTCGCGGCGCTCGATCGCCGCGCGAGGGCTCGCCTATTGGGCGCGTTCGCACATGCCGTGCGGGAGCGTCGTCCACTTTGCGCTCGATGCCTGGCCTGCGAGCTGGGAGGTCTGGAGCGAGCGCCTGCTTCCCGAAGGCGAGCGCCTGACCTACGAGGACGAGCGGTCGCAGCAATACCGCGTCGCCGTGCTCAGCAATGGCCGCCTCGACGCCGTGCTCTATGTCGCTGCGACACCGGTGCTGCCGTCGATCGAATGGCTGAAATCCTGCTTTGCGCTGTCCGAGATCGGCCCCGTGGATCGGCGCTCGCTGTTGGCGGGCCGCCCCGTCGGCGGCGCCGACGAGGGACCCGTGGTGTGCGCCTGCTTCCAGGTCGGGCGCAAGCGCATCGACGCTGCGATTGCGGAAGGCGCCTGCTCGGCGCAGGACATCGGCCGCGTCACGCGGGCGGGCACCAACTGCGGCTCGTGCGTTCCCGAGCTGAAGCGCCTGGCGGCAAGTGCCTCGCAAGCCGCGCTTCCCGAGGCAGCAGAGTAGCGCCATGCGCCAGATCCCTCCGCGCGAGACCCGCCCTGCGCAGACAGGGGCGCGGCGCCGGTGCTGGGCAGTCGATCCGTGCCGGGATCGAGGCGCTTCTACATCCGGCGCTTGCCGCGCGGCAGCAACGCCCCGGCGCTTGCGCGATGATTCTTCCGCCGAGCCGGCAGGGGCTGCCGGCGCCCCCTGAGCGCGGCGCTCACTCCTTCTTCACGTGGTCGACGAACGTCACGAACTCTTCGAGCGCCATGCGCTCGGTGACAAAGCCGTTCACGGCGGCGCCAGGGTCGGCGTAGCCGAGCGCCATGCCGCAGACCACCATCTGCTCGGGAGGGATGGCGAGCTGGCGCTCCAGGATCGCGTGGCGCGTGGCGAAGGCGGCCTGCGAGCAGGTCTCGAGCCCGAACTGCCGGGCCAGGATCATGATCGACTGCAGGAACATGCCGTAGTCGAGCCAGGCGCCGATCTCCATGTCGCGGTCGATGGTGAAGATCATTCCCACCGGCGCACCGAAGAACACGAAGTTGCGCCCGTGCTGCTCGTGCATGGCGACGGTGTCGCCGCGCGCGATGCCGGCCGCGTTGTACAGACCGAATCCGCAGGCACGGCGGCGGGCAAGATAGGGTTCGCGCCAGTTGCGCGGATAGTAGGCATACTCCCAGTGACCTTGCTGACCCGAATCGTGATGGGCCTTGATCTCCGCCACCACCTCCTCGAGCACCTTGCCCATCAGAACCCGCACCCTCCACGGCTGTGTGTTGGACCCCGACGGCGCGCGGCCGGCGGCGATGAGAATGCGTTCGACCAGCTCGCGCGGCACGGGCTCGGGGAGGAAGGCGCGGATGCTGCGCCGGCCGGTGATAGCCTCTTCCACGGTCATCATGTTCGGGCATTCCTGTCGGATGGGACCCAGTGTGGTGGTTCAGAAGCTCCCCCACCTGTGCGGCGAGGTCGCGAGTGAACTTCTGGACCATAGACCACACCAGAAATCATAGGAATCTGGTGTCCCCTTTGGATCCGAAGTTCGCAACCACGGCGCCTCGAAGGCAGGCGAACTTCGGATTGGGGACACATGCGCCGCCGAGCGCAGCGCGGTGTTGCGGCCGGACCATGACACGGCCTAGTGTGGTGATTCCGAAGTCCGCTACCACCGTGCGACCAGCCTCCGAAGCGGACTTCGGAATCTGAACCACACTAGAATCATAGACTTGCTAGTGTCCTTTCGATCGCGAAGTTCGTTCGGAGCGTGCCGCAGATGGTGACGAACTTCGCGATCGGGACACTAGTTTGGCGGGTCAATCGATCGCGGGAGCGCTGTAGTTCCGCGGCAAGGGGATGAACGCCATGTCTTTCGATCCAAACGCAACCGACGTCACTGTCGGTGTCGTCGGCACCGGTTCCATGGGCCGCGGCATCATGCAGGTCTCAGCCCAGGGCGGCATGCGCGTCATCGCCTTCGACGAGAAGCCCGGCGCCGCGCAGGCCGCCAAGGACTTCATCGCCAAGATGCTCGAGCGTGCGGTGGAAAAAGGCAGTGTCCCGCCGGCCGAGGCTCAGGCGGCCGTCGATCGCATCTCGGTGGCCGGCAGCCTGGAGGAAGTCGCCAAGGCCAACCTGATCGTCGAGGCCATCATCGAGCGCCTTGATATCAAGCAGGCCGTGTTCGCCAGGCTCGACGCGCTGGCCGGCCCCGACACCATCATCGCCTCGAATACCTCGTCGATTCCCATCACCGCCATCGCCAGCGCTTGCAAGCGGCCGGAGCGGGTCGGCGGCATGCACTTCTTCAATCCCGTGCCGCTGATGCGCCTCGTCGAGGTGATCCCGGGCCTGAAGACCGCCCCCTGGGCCACGGACGCCATGATGGCTCTGGGCAGGCGCATGACCCGCGAGCCGGTGCTGTGCACCGACAGTCCGGCGTTCCTGGTCAATCATGTCGGCCGGGCCTTTGTGCCGGAGGCGCAGCGCCTGCTCACCGAGAACATCGCCACCGTCGCCGACATCGACCGCATTCTGACCGGCGCACCCGGGTTCAAGCTCGGGCCGTTCTCGCTCGCCGATATGGTCGGCATCGACGTGCAGCACGCTGTGATGGAGTCCATCCACGCGCTGTTCTACGGCGAGCCGGCCTACGCGCCGTTCCCCATCTCCGCCCAGCGTGTGGCCGCAGGTCAGCTCGGGCAGAAGACGGGTGCCGGATGGTATCGCTACGAGAACGGCAAGAAGGTGGAGCCGCCCCTTGCTCCAGCGCCCACCACGCGGCCGAAATCCGTGTGGGTGCGGCCGAGCGAGCACCATCCCGAGCTGCAGGCACCACTCATGGACGTGTTCGCCCGCGCCGGGGTCACGCTGGAGAGGGGTGAGAAGCCGAGCGCGGACGCCCTGATCGTGTTGACGCCGGTCGGGTGGGATCTCACCACCGCCGCCGTCGACCTCAAGCTCGATCCGCGCCGCTCGGTCGCGATCGACGTGCTGTTCGGCATGAAGGGGCCGCGCACGCTGATGGTCACGCCGGCGACCGACCCCGCCATGCGCGACGCCGCGCACGCCCTGCTGGCTTCCGACGGGCAGGGCGTCGTCATCATCAACGACAGCCCTGGCTTCGTGGCCCAGCGCATTGTGGCGATGATTGTCAACGTCGCCTGTGGCATCGCGCAACGCGCCATTGCCGCCCCGGCCGATATCGACAAGGGCACCAAGCTGGGCCTCGGCTATCCGTTCGGGCCGCTGGAGTGGGGGGATCGCCTGGGCGCCGGGCGAATCCTGCACATTCTCGAGCGGCTGCAGGCCTTCTATGGCGAGCCGCGCTACCGCCCGAGTCCCTGGCTCAAGCGCCGCGTTGCCCTTGGCCTGCCCCTTGCCACGCCCGAGGGATTGCGCTGAGGCGCCGCCCGATGGCAGCAAGGCAGAGGGGAACGAAGCTCATGCCGACGACGAGCCCCCACAGGGATGCATCCGGCAGCTCGAGGCGCAGCACGTAGCGGAGCGGGGGCGCGTAGAGGGCGATCAGCAGCAGGGCGACACATGTGGCAAGGGCTGCCCAGATGTAGGGGCTGCGCACGACGGAGCTGTCCAAACGGCCGCGCGATTTGCGGTCCGCCATGTTGAAGACGTGCCAGAGCTGCGCCAGCGCCAGCGTCAGAAACGCTGCTGTTATCGCCATCCCGTCGCTGGTGGACAGCCAATGGCGGGAGATCTCAACCGCACCAAGCGTGGCCGCTGTGATCGCCAGGCCGTGACCGGCCACCGATATCCAGTCGCTCTGCCCGACGATCGGCTGCTTGGGATCGCGCGGCGGCCGCCTCATCGTGTCGTCCGCACCTTCACCCATGGCGAGCGCAAAGGCCGGAAACACATCGGTCACGAGATTGAGGAACAATATCTGCAGAGGCAGAAGCGGCAGCGGCAGTCCGGCCAGTATGGCCAGGCCGACGATCATGACCTCGCTCAGATTGCAGCCGAGCAGATAGACCACGAAGCGGCGGATGTTGGCGAAAATCACGCGGCCTTCGCGCACGGCCGCCACGATCGTCGAGAAGGCGTCGTCGCGCAGCACCATGGCCGCCGCCTCGCGCGCGATCTCGGTGCCGCGCTGCCCCATGGCGACGCCGATATCCGCCTTGCGCAGCGCCGGCGCGTCGTTGACGCCGTCGCCGGTCATGGCGACCACCTCTCCTGCAGCCTGATATATGCCGACCAGCGCCAGCTTCTGTGCCGGGCTGACGCGGGCGAAGACGTCCGTCTCCAGCAGGCGCGCCGGCTCCAGCCCGCCGTCGGCATCCAGTTCGCTGCCTTCGACCACACGCGGAGCGTGGTTGCCGAGGCCGATCGTGCGGGCGATGCTCTGCGCCGTTACACCATGATCGCCGGTGACCATGATGACGCGAATGCCCGCATCCTGGCAGGCCGCCACCGCGTCGCGCACGTCGGATCGCGGCGGATCGTAGAGTCCCATCATGCCGAGCAGGACGAGATTCCGGTAGGGGTCGGCCGCGGGCGCACGGGTTTCCGATTGATGCCTTGCGAAGGCCAGCACGCGCAGGCCGGCGCCAGCCATGTCGGCGATATGCTCGCTCCATTCCTGCCGCAACTCGTCGTCGAGCGGAACGATGGAGCCGTCGACGGCGCAGTGGGTGGCCTTGGCCAGCAGGGCCTCCGGTGCACCTTTGGCGGCGGTGACCAGGCCATCGTGGGCTTGGTGCACGGTTGCCATCATGCGCAGGCCGCTGTCGAAGGCATGATGCGCGATTTCGGGGTGCTGCTCGATGAGGTGGGTGCGCGTCAGGCCGGCGCCAGCGGCGGCTCTGAGAAGCGCGAGCTCCATGGGATCGCCGGCCACGGGCTCGCCGTCTTCCCCGATCCGGCCTCTGTTGCAGAGTGCCGCTATCGTCAGCAGCGCCATGACGTCTTCCGGCAGGCGGTCGCTTGGTACCGGCCGCCCCTCCTCCTCAAAGCCCGTGGCGCTGAGCGTCAGCTCGTGCGAGGCCGTCCGCAGCAGACGCACGGCCATGCGGTTCTCGGTGATCGTGCCGGTCTTGTCGGTGAAGATGACGGTCGTTGCCCCCAGCGTCTCGACCGCGGACAGGCGCTCGATCAGCGCGTTGTTGCTGGCCATGCGCCACATGCCGCGGGCGAGCACCAGCGTGGCAACGACCGGAAGGCCCTCGGGTATGGCGGCAACGGCCAAGGCGATGGCTGCCTCCACCATCACGAGCGGATTCTTGCCCTGGACGATGCCGCCGATGGCAATGATCGCCGCAATTGCCAGCGTGGCAACGATCATCTGCGTCGAAAGGGTCGCGAGCTGCTTCTCGAGAGGAGAGGGCTCGGGCGCGGCTTCGGACGCGAGCTTCGCAATACGGCCGAGCTCGCTGCGCTGTCCCGTTGCGGTAACGGCGGCGACCGCGGCGCCGCGCGTGACGGCCGTACCTTTGAACAGCATGGACGAGCGGTCGCCGATGCCTGCGTTCTCAACAACCGGCGCCGGCGACTTGTCCACGGGGACGGACTCGCCCGTCAGCGCTGACTCATCCACAGACACATTCGCAGCGCTGACAAGGCGGGCGTCCGCCGTGACGATGTCGCCTTCCTCGATGAGCACGATATCGCCGGGCACCAGCTCTTCGGCCGGCACGTGCACAGGGCTGCCGTTGCGTCGCACGAGCTGGGCATGGCTGCCGAGCGCGCGCAGTGCCTCCATGGAGCGCTCCGCCTTGAGCTCGGTGATGAAGCCGATCATGGTGTTGAGGAGCAGCACGGCCAGGATCGCCAGCGCCTCGTGCACGTCGCCGAACGCGAGAGAAAGCAATCCTGCGACGGCGAGCAGCGCCACCACCGCGCTGGCGAACTGGTGCGCGAGAATGTTGAGCGCGCTGCGGCGACGACGGGTCTCGATCTCGTTGCGGCCGTACAAGGCACGCCGGGCCGCGACGTCAGCCTCATCGAGGCCTCTTTCGGCATCGACCGCCAGCGCTGCCAGCACGCCCTCGGCCGGTAGTGCGTGGGGAGCTGGCAGGTCCATCGCCTGTGCTGGGCTCATCATGCAGGCTCGCTTCTCGGACGTTCGGTCGCGCGGATACTGGCAAGGTCCCGCAGGTTAGGGTTTGCGCCGGGTCAATGGCATGGCGGAGGATCGGTGGCCGTGTTGCCCGACACGCGTACACCTGGGAGCCGCACCTGGATGCTCTGAGCCTGCGCTGTGCGATCATGCGGCAGGTATGGTGGAGGGCTGAGCGATGAAAGCGATGGTGCTCGCGGAGCCCGGTCGGGCGCTGCGTCTGGAGCGGCGGGCGAAGCCGAAGCCGGGGCCAGGGCAGGTTCTCGTGAAGATCAGCGCTTGCGGCGTCTGCCGCACCGATTTGCATATCGTCGACGGGGAGTTGACGGCGCCGAAGCTGCCTCTTGTTCCCGGGCACGAGATCGTCGGCAGGATTGAGGCCGCAGGGGAGGGGGTCGTGCGGTTCCGCTCAGGTGATCGCATCGGCATCCCTTGGCTCGGCCGCACCTGCGGACAATGCCGCTATTGCGTCAGCGGCTGCGAGAACCTCTGCGACGCTCCCGCATTCACCGGCTATCACATCGATGGCGGCTATGCCGAGTACGCTGTGGCCGAGGCCGACTTCTGTTTCCCAGTTCCCGATCCCTATTCGGACATCGAAGCCGCTCCACTGCTGTGCGCCGGCCTCATTGGGTACCGATCGCTGCAAATGGCCGGTGATGCGGAGAACCTCGGCATCTATGGCTTCGGCGCGGCCGCGCACATCATTGCCCAGGTGGCGGGGCACCAGGGGCGCTCCGTCTTCGCCTTCACCAGACCCGGCGACGAGAAGGCGCAGGCGTTTGCCCGCCACCTCGGCTGCACCTGGGCGGGTGGCTCGGACGAAACGCCTCCCGTGGAGCTCGATGCGGCGATCATCTTCGCTCCGGTCGGGGCGCTCGTTCCTGCCGCGCTCGCCACCGTGCGCAAGGGCGGCATCGTCGTCCTTGGCGGCATCCACATGAGCGATATTCCCGTCATGCCCTATCGTCTGCTTTGGGGTGAGCGCGTCGTGCGTTCCGTCGCCAACCTGACGCGCCGGGACGCCGAAGAATTCCTGGCCCTGGCGGGGCAGACCCCGATCCGTACCGAGGTCGAGCCTTTCGCTCTGAGTGCAGCGAACGAAGCGCTCACGCGGCTGAGGTCGGGGGAGCTTACCGGTGCAGCGGTCCTGGTGCCGGGCGACAGATGGCGTCAAGGCTGGAGGACGTAAACGCCCGGCGCGTCCTCGAGCGCGGGCAGCCCGCGTCCCGGCGCGCCCATGGCCGGAGGCGCGGTGGGGCTGCCCGAGCGCCCTTCCAGCCAGCGCACCCATTCGGGCCACCACGAGCCGTCCTTGGGGGCTGTCTGGCGAGCCCAGGTTTCCGGGTCGATATAGCGGTCCGTCTCGGTCTTGGCGGCAAGGCGGTAGTGGCGGCCCCGATGGCCGGGCTCGGACACGATGCCGGCATTGTGGCCGCCGCTGGTCAGCAGGAACGTGACGTCCGTGTCCATCAGCAGATTGAACTTGAAGACCGAATGCCACGGCGCGACGTGATCGTTCTCGGTGCCCACCGCGAATATGGGCGCGCGTATGTCGGTCAGTGCTACCGGTCTGCCGCCGATCGCAAAGCGTCCCTCGGCGAGGTCGTTACCCAGGAACAGGCGGCGCAGATATTCGCTGTGCATGCGGTAGGGCATGCGCGTGGCATCGGCGTTCCATGCCATGAGATCGGAGACGGGAGAGCGCTCGCCCATCAGGTAATCGCGGATGACGCGTGACCAGACAAGATCGTTCGAACGCAACAGATGAAAGGCGCCGGCCATCTGGTGCGTGTCGAGGTAGCCCTGTTCCCACATCATGTCTTCGAGGAAGGCAACCTGGCTCTCGCTGATGAACAGGGTCAGTTCACCGGCTTCGGTGAAGTCGGTCTGCGCGGCAAAGAAGGAGAGCGATGCGAAAGGGTCGCTCTCGTCGCGCGTTGCGGCAGCCGCGCTCAAGGCCAGCAGCGTGCCGCCGAGGCAGTAGCCAACGGCGTGCACCTTCTGGTCGGGAACGATGCGGCGAACCGCATCCACGGCGGCGACCGGTCCCAGCCGGTGATAGTCCTCCATGCCGAGATCCCGGTCGTCGATGCCGGGATTCTTCCAGGAGATCATGAAGACCGTGAAGCCCTGCTCGACAAGGTAGCGCACGAGCGAGTTCGCGGGACTGAGATCGAGAATGTAGTATTTCATGATCCAGGCCGGAACGATGAGAATGGGCTCCGGACGCACCTTGTCCGTCGTCGGCGCGTACTGGATGAGCTCCATCAGCCGGTTGCGGTAGACGACTTTGCCGGGCGTCGTCGCCAGATCCTTGCCGACGACGAAACTCTCGGTTCCCACCGGGGGCCTGGCGTTGGCGATGCGCTCCCAGTCCTCGACGAAATTCCAGAAACCGCGCAGCAGGTTCTGGCCTGCCTCCGCCTGCGTCCTCTGGATCAGCTCGGGATTGGTCAGGATGTAGTTGGATGGGGAGAGGACGTCGAGAATCTGCCGGCTGGTGAATTCGAGTGCCCGTTCATGCTGAGGAGACACGCCGCGCAGGCCGGTCGTTGCGTTGTGCCACCACTGCTGCTGCAGCAGGAAGCTCTGATGGATGACATTGAAGGGCCAGCGCTGCCAGGCCGGGTCCTTGAATCTCTTGTCGTGGGGCAGCGGGCAGATGCACGGCTCGCTGTCATGATCGAGCCGTGTCATGCAGTGCGCCAGATAGCTGGCCAGGCGCACGTTCTTGCGCAGGCCCTTGTGCACGAGCTGAAGCTGCTTTCCGGGCGAGAAGGAAAGGTGGACCAGCCAGTCGAAATAGGCTTCAGCCAGCGCCATTGGCGACAGGCCAAGAGTGGCGCGCGAAAGCAGGTAGTGCAGAGAGCGGTCGAGCACCTCGGCAAGGCGCAGCGATGGATCGTCCTCGCGTGCCGCGGTCATGCCGAGCAACGGTGCCAGACGCGCCGCTGCGGTAAGGGCATCAAGCGGCGTCTTCTGCTGGGATGGCGGGCTGATCGGAGCCTCAGCCTGCTCCTTGTCCTTCGCCGCTGTCGCAGGCGCGATGGCCGTGACTGTGGCCGATGCTGTGTGTGCCATGATCTCACTGTGCTCAGTTTTTCTTAATGTTTTCTGTTCGCGGCGCCTACGCCTTGATGCTCGTCAATTCCGAGCGGGCCATGGTCGAGGTGGATGGCGTTCCTGCCGAGGTATGTTGACGCAGATCAACGCTATTCTTGCGGCGCGGGGCTATCGCCTGTGTCGCTTGTTTTTCTGAAGGTCAGACTGACTGAAGGAGTTCGCCATGCCCAATGTTCCGGTTTCCAAGACCTCAGACTTGCCGGCCTCACGTCCTCGTGATGTGTACAGCGCGCTTCGGGACGAGATGGACCGCGTGTTCGAGCGCTTCGATCGTGGTTGGCCGACATTGCCGACCTTCTTTGGCCGAAGCACCGAGCTGATGCCGAGCTTCGATGTGCGCGACGACGGCAAGTCGATCACTGTCGAGGCCGAGCTGCCGGGCGTCGAGGAGAAGGACGTCAAGGTCACGCTGACCGGCGGCGTCCTCACGATCAAGGGTGAGAAGAAGCAGGAGCGCGAGGAGAAGAAGGAGAACTACTACCTCTCCGAGCGCAGCTTCGGCAGCTTCGAGCGCTCGCTCAGATTGCCCGACACGATCGACGATTCCAAGGTCGAGGCGCGCTTCGACAAGGGGGTGTTGAAGGTCGTCGCGCAGAAGCGTCCCGAGGCCGTCAAGACGGAGCGCACGATCGAGATCAAGAAGTCCTGAGGGCGGCGCCGGAAGGCCCGCCTCGAACCGCGACGCGGGCGCTCGGCGGGGCGCCCGCTTTCTTTTGGTTCTCCGAGTTCGCCAGGCCCGTCTGCTGGTGTCCCCAATCCGGAGTTCGCCTGCCTTCGAGGCACCCATGGTTGCGAACTTCGGATTCAAAGGGACACTGGATTCCTATGGTTTCCAGTGTGGCTCGACGCAAATGGGCCCGTCGCCGTCCCCACCCTGGCCGGCATACAATGTCACATATTCATCATGCGGCCCGAGACCGCCCAGCCGCTCCCATGCGAGCGGGAGCACGGACAGCCCTCTTGGTTGTTGAAATGTCGGGGGGGTTGTTCTATTCCGCCCGCTCGGAGTGAAATCGGTCTGCTCCGGAAGCCATCATTTGCCGGGTTGGCTGGATCGGCCGATTGCCCAACCTCAGGAGCGTGCCTTGGACAAGGTTCTCATCATCGGTGCGGGAGCTGCCGGCTCCGTCGTCGCCAAGAAGTGCGCGATGAATCGTGACGTGTTCAAGCATATCCACTTGGCGTCGCGCCGGCTGGAGAGCTGCAAGAAGGTGCAGGCCGAGGCGAAATCGCCGATCGACATCTCGCAGGTCGATGCCGACAACGTGCAGGAGGTCGTTGCGCTGATCGGCAAGGTGAAGCCCGATCTGGTGATCAACATGGCGCTGCCCTATCAGGACCTGCCGATCATGGACGCATGCCTGGAGACGGGCGTGCACTATCTCGACACCGCCAACTACGAGCCGCGTGACGAGGCCAAGTTCTCCTACAAGTGGCAATGGCCCTATCACGACAAGTACGCCAAGAAGGGCATCATCGGGGTGCTCGGCTGCGGCTTCGATCCGGGGGTCAGCAACATCTACTGCGCCTACGCCCAGGAAAAGCTGTTCGACGGGATCGACACCGTCGACATCGTCGACTGCAACGATGGCAGCCACGGCAAGGCGTTTGCCACCAACTTCAATCCGGAGATCAACCTGCGCGAGGTCACCCAGCGCGGCAAGTACTGGAAGGAGGGCAGGTGGATCGAGATCGACCCGCTTTCGATCGCGGCCATGATCGACTATCCGCAGGTCGGCCCGCGCAAATCCTACCTCATCTATCACGAGGAGGAGGAAAGCCTCGTCAAGCACATCAAAGGGCTGAAGCAGATCCGCTTCTGGATGACGTTCTCCGACAACTACATCAAGCACCTCGACGTGCTGCAGAACGTCGGCATGACCCGGATCGACCCGGTCATGTACAAGGGCACGCCCGTGATCCCGATCGAGTTCCTCAAGGAGCTGCTGCCGCCGCCCTCCTCGCTGGCAGAGGGCTACACGGGCAAGACCTCGATCGGGTGCATCATCCGCGGCACCAAGAGCGGCAAGCCGGCCGCCGTCATCATCTACAACGTCTGCGATCACGCCGAATGCTATCGCGAGGTCGGGGCGCAGGCCGTGTCCTATACGACCGGCGTTCCAGCCGTGACCGGGGCGATCATGCTGTTCAAGGGCCTGTGGAAGGGGAAAGGCGTCTTCAACGTCGAGCAGCTGCCGCCCGTGCCGTTCCTGGACGAGGTTGCGCGGCAGGGGCTGCCCTGGCACGTCAAGCCCGTCACGGAAAGCGACCAGAAAGAGCTGTTCGCGGTGAAAACCTGAAGGTGAGGCTCCACGCATGGGCCTGAAGCTGCCGGACGGAATCCGCACGCCGGCCTACGTGCTCGATGTTGCACGCCTTAGAGTGAACCTGGCGGCCGCGGCTCGCATCAAGGCCGAGACGGGATGCCGGATTCTGCTCGCGACCAAGGCATTTGCGATGCCGGCTGCGTTCCCGCTCATGCGCGAGGTTCTCGACGGCACGACGGCAAGCGGCGAGTTCGAGGCGCGCCTCGGCCGTGAGGACTTCGGCAAGGAAGTGCATGTCTATGCGCCGGCCTACACGGAGGAGGAGGTGCGCCGCCTGCTCGGGTTCGCCGGCCACATCTATTTCAACTCGCCGGCGCAGATCCGCCGCTACCTGCCACTGGTGAGGAGCAAGCCCGGCGTCAAGATCGGCATCCGCATCAATCCGGGCTTCTCGATGGCGACGCTCGGCGGCAGCCTGTACGACCCCTGCGCGCCCTTCTCGCGCTTCGGCGCCACGCGGGACACGCTCGATGAGGCGCCGTGGGACGAGATCGAGGTCTTGCATGCGCATGCACTTTGCGAGGCGACGCACGAAGGCTCCGTCGGCCTCATCGAGCACGTAGGGCGCGAGTTTGCCGGCTACGTCAGGCGCGTGAAGGCCGTCAATTTCGGCGGCGGGCATTTCATCAACAAGGCGGGATACGACGTCGACGGGCTGATCGCGGCCATCAAGCGCTTCCAGGCGGCATTCGGCGCGGCGGTGATCCTCGAGCCGGGAGCGGGCCTGGTGGTCGACGCCGGCTACCTCGTTGCGTCCGTGCTCGACATCCATCGCAACGACAAGGACATTGCCATCCTCGATGCCTCGGCGAGCTGCCACATGCCGGATGTGCTGGAGGTTCCTTATACGCCGCCTGTTCTCGGGGCGGCCGCACCGGGCGTGCACGCGCACAACTACATCCTGGGCGGCAAGACCTGCATGACGGGCGACGTCATCGGCGAATACTCGTTCCCCCAGCCCCTGAGGGTCGGCGACCAAGTCGTGTTCGGCGACCTCATGCAGTACAGCTTCGTCAAGAACAATACGTTCAACGGCGCACCCCTGCCGGACCTTGCCGTCCTCGATGAGGACGGGAGCTACCGCGTCGTTCGCCGCTTCGGCTACGAGGACTTCCGCGGCCGCCTCGGCTGATCCGGCCTGCTCATCGTCCGCAATTCGCGCCGGTGCCCGGTTGATCTCGGACGCCGACACCTGAGGGGCTGTGCCATCCAGGCCAGGACGCAGCGGCGATATGTTATGCAAAAAAAGGCAAATTCATCTGTAATTGACCTGACGGCGTAGAGATCGCATGATAACGGGACGCCGGGATCGGCGGAGTGACAAGAGCAGCCGGGAGGACGTGATGATATCGCGATCGCTGAAGGTGATGGCGTGGGCGTTGCTGCTGGGCTTGGTCGCCCAGCAACAGGCGTACAGTCAGACCCCGTCCGGCAAGTACATCATCGTTCAGTCGACCACGTCGACGGAGAACTCGGGCCTCTTCAAGCACCTTTTGCCGAAGTTCACGGCCAAGACGGGCATAGAGGTGCGGGTCGTGGCCGTCGGCACCGGCCAAGCCATCAAGAACGCCCAGAAGGGTGACGGCGACGTGCTGTTCGTGCACGACACGCCGTCGGAGGACAAGTTCGTTGCCGAAGGCTTCGGCGTGAGGCGCTTCCCCGTCATGTACAACGACTTCGTGGTTATCGGCCCCGCCAAGGACCCGGCCGGGATCGCCGGCTCGAAGGACGTCGCGGCTGCGTTCAAGAAGATTGCCGAGGCCAAGGCGCCGTTCGTATCCCGCGGCGACGACAGCGGCACGCACAAGGCCGAGCTGCGGCTGTGGCAAGCCGCCGGCGTCGACGCCAAGGCCGCGTCGGGCGGCTGGTATCGCGAGGCCGGCTCCGGCATGGGTGCCACCATCAACACCGGCGTCGGCATGGGCGCCTACGTCTTCACGGATCGTGCCACCTGGTCGAGCTTCAAGAACCGCGGCGACTACAAGATCGCGGTCGAGGCCGACAAGAAGCTGTTCAACCAGTACGGCGTGATCCTGATCAATCCGGCGAAGCATCCGAACGTCAAGAAGGCGGAAGGGCAGGCGTTCGTCGACTGGCTCATATCGGGTGAGGGGCAGAACGCGATCCGCTCGTTCCAGATCAACGGCGAGCAGCAGTTCTTCCCCAACGCGAATGTCTCGGGCTGACGATCAGGCGGCGGGGAGATGAATGGCGGCACGGGTCGTGGAATGATCGTGCTGAAGGAACGCTCCCGCCGCTGCTGCCGGTCTCGCCCGGTTCATTGTCGGAGAGGAAGGCCAGACCGTGTGCGCGCCGGACCATGCCGCGCAGGTGCAGGCATCGTCACTCGTCGACGCCCAGGATCACCTCGCTCGCCTTGATGACGGCGTGCACATCCGAGCCCTTCCTGAGCTTGAGCTCCTTGAGCGCGGCCATGGTGATCGAGGACGTGATGACATTGCCGCCGCCGATGTTGACGGTCACCACGGCCGTCACCTGGCCCTTGTCGATGCCTGTGACCTTGCCCTTGAGGATATTGCGGGCGCTGAGTTTCATGTTGATCTCCGATCAATGCACCAGCGGTCCGTGGGCCTTGCGCCAGGCATCCATGCCGCCGTGGATGTGGCACGCCGTCGTCAGCCCCGCATCCTGCGCAGCCTGCACGGCCATGGCCGAGCGCTCGCCGAACGCGCAATAGAAGACGAGGCGCTTGCCCGTCGAGCAGGCGAGCTCGTAAAGAACCCCGCCTGGGCGTATGTTCATCGCCAGATCGGGATAGGGCGCATTGAGCGAGCCCGGGATCACGCCGTGCCTCTCGCGTTCGCTGTGCTCGCGCAGATCGATCAGGGCGACATTGGGGTCGCCGATCTGCGCCATCGCCTGGGTAGCCGTGAGGGCCCAGCCTCGGCGCGCGATCTCGTCTTGCGGCAGGCCTTGGCGCATGTTGGCCGGCACCGCCACATCCATCATCTTGGGGTTCGGCAGGTTGAGCTTGCTCATCAGGTCGACGTACTCGTCGACCGATTTCACTTGCAGGCGCGGGTTGAACGCCTTTTCCTCGCCGATCGTCGATACCGTATCGCCCTTGTAATCGTGCGCGGGGTAGACCAGCGTTTCGTCGGGCAGCTTCAGCAGCTTGCCGAACAGGGATTGGTATTGCGCTCGCGCGCTGCCGTTCTGGAAGTCGGTCCGGCCGGTGCCGCGGATGAGCAGGGTGTCGCCGGTGAAGACGCGATCCTGCATGAGAAAACTGTAGGAATCGTCCGTGTGGCCCGGCGTATACAGGACATCGAGCGCAACGCCCTCGATGGTCAGCTTGTCACCCTCGACGACGCGCATGGAAACGACATCGACCCTGGCCTGCTCTCCCATGACGGTGATGCAGTGCGTGCGGTCACGCAGCGCGCCGAGACCGGTCACGTGATCGGCGTGGATGTGGGTGTCGACGGCCTTGACCAGCTTGAGGTCGAGCTCCTTCACGAGTTGGAGGTAGCGGTCGACCTTCTCCAGCACGGGGTCGATGATCAGGGCCTCGCCGCCGCGCCGGCTGGCCAGAAGATAGCTGTAGGTGCCCGAGATGCTGTCGAACAGTTGGCGGAAGATCATCGTCTGCTCCTCCCGGCAGGAAGCCCCGCCTGCCTGTGCGCAGGCAGGCGGAAGCTGCGTCGGCCCGCCCTCCTACTTGGGCTGGGGCACGATGCGGATGTAGGGCCTCGGCGCTTTCCAGCCGCTCGGATACTGCTTCCTGGCGTCCTCGTCCGAGACCGAGCCGGCGATGATCACATCCTCGCCTTGCTTCCAGTTGACCGGCGTCGCCACCTTGTGCTTCGCCGTGAGCTGGAGCGAGTCGATCACCCGCAGCACCTCGTCGAAATTGCGCCCGGTCGTCATCGGGTAGACGAGGATGAGCTTGATCTTCTTGTCCGGGCCGATGACGAACACCGTCCGCACGGTCTGGTTATCGGCAGGCGTGCGCCCCTCCGAGGTGCCCGACAGCTCGGCCGGCAGCATCTCGTAGAGCTTGGCGACTTTCAGGTCGGGGTCGCCGATCATCGGATAGTTCGGCGCGTAGCCTTGCGTCTCCTTGATATCGTCGGCCCACTTGGCATGGTTGCCCACGGGGTCGACGCTGAGGCCGATGATCTTGACGTTGCGCTTGTCGAAGTCGGGCTTGATCCTCGCCATGTACCCGAGCTCGGTGGTGCACACAGGCGTGAAGTCCTTGGGATGGGAAAACAGCACACCCCAGGAGTCGCCCAGCCACTGATGGAAACGGATTCGGCCCGTCGTTGTATCGGCCTCGAAATCCGGCGCGGTATCTCCGATACGCAGTGTCATCGTGAAGCTCCTTCAACTGGCTGCGCCGAGCGGCGGCAGCCGTTCTTGCCCTGGTTTGAGCAGTTGTTGCCGAATTAGACACTTCGCTGCCAATCCGATCAACCATAACACGAACTGTGCGCGGGATTGCGGCGGCAAGCCTTATGCGCGAGGGGGCAGGCTCCGGGATCGCGCCTGCGGCAGGGCGCAAGCCCGACGCCCGCGCCGCCCCCCGGGCCGGGAAGCACCGTCTCCAAAACCTTAAGAATGCAGCAAGGATTTCTCTACGAGTCATTCTTGCCGATTAACCTCAAGTTATCGTCTCGCACCTAGTGTTGCCTCGCCGAGACTGTGTGTGGATTGTCGGTTCGGGTCATGTTGGGCGGGACGGTAGGGGCGGGCAGGGACAGCACCTTGATGGGCGAGTATTCGGCGTTGCTCGCCGATTCCGTCCTGCGTCACAAGGCATGGCTCGCTGAGAACGCCGCTCGGGCCGAGACCCAGCTCGCGAGCAAGGTGAAGTCCGAGTTCATCGCCAATATGAGTCATGAGCTGCGGACGCCGCTCAACACCGTCATCGGCTTCGCCAAGCTCCTGGGCGAGCAGAAGGAGCGGCGGTGGCAGGACCATGAAGTCGTCGAATACGCGGAGCTCATCCGTGACGCGGCCACGCATCTGCTCGCCGTGATCAATGACATCCTAGACATCTCCAAGATGCAGAGCGGCAAGTATACGCTCGATGCCCGCGAGGTTGAGCTCGACGAGATCCTTCACGTGGCCCTGGAGTCTTTCAAGACGAACGCCGTCGACGTCGGCGTTGTGCTCGGCAGCAAGCTCGAATCCGATCTGCCCGTCGTCAAGGGGGATTCCGCCAAGCTCAGGCAGATCTTCTCCAACCTGATCAGCAATGCCATCAGGTTCACGCCCCCCGGCGGCTCCGTGACGGTCGAGGCGCGTACGCTGCCCGACGGGGGCGCGGCCGTCTCTGTGCGCGACACGGGCGTCGGCATGACCAGGGAGGAGATTGCCGTCGCGCTGACGCCGTTCGCCCAGGTCGACGCCTCCCTTTCGCGGTGGCGCGAGGGGGCGGGGCTTGGACTGCCCATCGCCAAGGCGCTCGTGCAGCTGCATGGAGGGCAGTTCGAAATTCGCAGTGCCAAGTCGCTTGGCACCGAGGTGGCCGTCACCTTGCCGTCGCGCTTCGACGTGTCGGCTGCGAACGGGGAGACCGTGCACGCAGACGGGCACGGGGACAAGCGATAGGTGGGCACCATGGATGGGATCGTGCAAACTGCCGCGGTGCCCGCAGAGCAACGCAGCAACCAGCCCGATGTTTCGATCGGTCGTATCGTATCGGTGACGGGGTCGAAGGCCATCGTCCTGCTCGATGGCGGCAAGGCGGGCGAGGGCAAGCGTGCGAACGGCCCCCTGCAGCGGCCGGAGATGGGTACCTTGTTTGCCATCGATACCGCGCATACGGCAGTGCTTGCCATCGTGTCGGCGCTCAGCGTGCCTGTTCCTGCCCTGCGTGAGGGTGAAAGCGAGCTTTGGATCGCCGAGCTCGGGCTGGTCGGCGAACTGTGGAAGGCTTCCGTCGGGCGGACCGCGGCCTTCAATCGGGGCGTCTCCGTCTATCCGACGCTCGGGGACCGCGTGCGCGTGGCCTCGCGACAGGAGCTCGAGCTGGCCTTCTGCGGCGACAAGCGCAACTCGGTCCGGGTCGGATCTCTGCGCCAGGATCCTTCGATCGCGGCCATGATCCGCGTCGATGATCTGCTCGGCAAACACTTCTCGGTGCTCGGCACGACGGGAACCGGCAAGTCCTGCACGGTCGCCCTTATCCTGCGCGCCATCCTGCAGAAGAACCCGGCGGCGCATATCGTCCTGATCGATCCACATAACGAATATTCGACCGCATTCGGCGAATGGGGCGAGGTGATCAGCCAGCGCAACATGCAATTGCCTTACTGGCTTCTCACGTTCGAGGAGCTCGTCGAGGTGCTGATCGGCCATCCGCAGGAGCGCAAGCAGGAGGTCGAGATCCTCCAGGAGCTGATCCCGCTGGCCAAGAGCCGGTATGGCTCGGGGCGCGCCGGCACCCGCGATCAGGGGCTGCGGCGCTCGTCGGAGGCGAAGTACACGGTCGATACACCCGTCCCCTACCGGATCTCGGACGTCATCCAGATCATCGACGATCGCATGGGCAAGCTCGAGAATAAGCGAGACCTGTCGCCCTATCGCACTCTCAAGGCACGCCTGGAAGCCATCAGCGCCGATCAGCGCTATGCGTTCATGTTCGGGTCGCTCACCGTCTACGACGGGATGGCGCAGATCCTGGCGCGCATATTCCGCGTTCCGGTGGATAGCAAGCCGATCACCATTCTCGACCTGACCGGCCTGCCGACCGAGATCATCAACGTCGTCGTTTCCGTGCTGTGCCGCCTGACGTTCGATTTCGTGCTGTGGAGCGAAGGCCAGGTGCCGGTCACGCTGGTGTGCGAGGAGGCCCACCGCTACGTGCCCTCCAACCCCAACCTGGGGTTCGAGCCATGCAAGCGTGCCATCGCCAAGATCGCCAAGGAAGGGCGCAAGTACGGTGCGTCGCTGTGTATCGTCACGCAGCGGCCGGCCGAGATCGATCCAACCATCCTGTCGCAGTGCAATACCGTTTTCGCCTTGCGCATGTCGAACGATCGCGACCAGGAGATCGTGAAGTCAGCGATCGCCGATACGGGCTCCGGCATGCTGGAGTTCCTGCCTTCGCTCGGCCAGCGCGAGGCAATCGCCTTCGGCGACGGCGTGTCGTTGCCGGTTCGACTGAGGTTCGACGAGCTGCCCAAGCACTGCATGCCGCGCAGCTCGACGGCCCGCTTCAGCGAGAAATGGCAGAAGTCGGTGGGTGACGAGGGCTTCCTTGAGAGCATCGTGGAGCGCTGGCGAAACTCCTCCAGCTCCGGGCCTGCGGATGCGGCCCAGAGCATGGCCATGATGGCAGAGGCCGTGAACCTGCAATCGGGCAACTCGGCCGACAGCCCCGCACCGGCACCGGCATTTGAAGATCGCCGGGCACGGCCGCGCGATCCCCTGATCGAGCCCCTCCTGCGGCGGGAATTCGGGGCCCTCCGGCGCGAGCAGGGCGCCCAAGGCGCGCAGGGGGCGGATGCACAACCCGAGAACTCGCTGCGCTCCATCAGGGAGCGGCTGCAGCAGCGCTGACGGGCAAGCCCTTCACACAGTCCGTCGGGATCGCGGTCCGGGCCGGCCTCCGGGCGAGTTGAAGCACGGCCTGCAAGCTGCTTTCTTGAGCGTGATTCAAAGCGCTGCTATGGGTGCACGCCGCAGCCTGAGACAGGGTTCCAATGAAAGCCATCTATCCGGTCATCCTCTCGGGAGGCTCGGGCACGCGCCTGTGGCCGCTCTCGCGCGCCATGTATCCCAAGCAGTTCATCCGCTTCTCCAACGACCAGGCGACGAGCTTCCTCGCCGCTACGCTGAAGCGGTTGGCGGCGGACCAGGGCTTCGCCCCGCCCATCGTCGTCTGCAACAACGACCATCGCTTCCTGGTCAAGGACGAGGCGGAGCGGTCGGGTGTGACCCCGAAGGCGATCGTGCTGGAGCCCACGGCTCGCAATACCGCTCCTGCCATCGCCGTCGCGGCGTTGCTGGCGAGACGCGATGATCCGGACGGCATCCTCGTCGTCATGCCGTCGGATCACGTCATCGCCGACGAGCCCGCGTTCGTCGCAGCCGTGCGTCGGGCGGCGCGCGTTGCGGCAACGGGCAAGCTTACGCTTTTCGGCATCAAGCCCGCCGCGCCCCACACCGGCTACGGATACATCCGCCGCGGCAGTGCCTTGTCCGATTTCGATGGCGCCTACGATGTCGATGCGTTCACGGAGAAGCCCGACAGCAAGACGGCCGAGGGCTACCTCGCAGCCGGCACCTACTACTGGAACAGCGGCATCTTCATTCTCGGCGTGCGCGCCTTCCTGGATGAGCTTGGCCGGCTCGAGCCCTCGATCCTGGCCGCCGCCACCGAGGCGCTTGCGTCGGCCAATGAGGACCTGGGCTTCCTCAGGTTGGGTGCCGAGGCCTTCGCCAGGGCGCCGAGCATCTCCGTCGACTACGCCGTGATGGAGAAGACCCGGTCTGCGGCAGTGCTGGCCATCGACGTGGGCTGGAGCGACGTCGGCTCCTGGTCCTCCTTGTGGGAGCTCGCCCCGCACGACCCGGACGGCAACGCCGTGCACGGCGATGCGATTCTCGAGGCGACCAGCAATTGCTACATCCACAGCGAGAAGTCGCTGGTGTCGACCATCGGCGTGAAGGATCTCGTGATCGTCGATACGCCCGATGCGCTTCTGGTCGCCGACCGCTCCAAGGCGCAGGACGTGTCGGCGATCGTCGCCCGGCTCAGGGCGTCAAAGCGCAAGGAGCACGAGCAGCATCTGCGCAGCTACCGGCCCTGGGGGTTCTTCGAGACCCTCAATATGGGCCCGCGCTTCCAGGTCAAGCTGCTGCACGTCAAGCCGGGCGGCAAGCTCTCAATGCAGATGCACCACCATCGTTCCGAGCACTGGGTGGTCGTGCAGGGCACCGCCAAGGTCGTCGTCGGCGACGAGCACAAGCTCGTGCGCGAGAACGAGTCCGTCTACATCGTGGCCACGCAATGGCACCGGCTGGAAAATCCGGGCAAGACCGCGCTCGAGATGATCGAGGTGCAGATCGGCACCTACCTCGGCGAGGACGACATCGTCCGCGCCGACGACATCTACAACCGCGCCGCCGACGAGACGAAATAGCCGCTCAGTGCTTGGTCTCGCTCGCCGGAATGTCGTCGAGGGCGGGTGGCGCAGGGGGGCTTGCGGCCTCGGTCGCCGGGGTGTGCGGGTG
>WBUN01000032.1 GCA_008933705.1 Hyphomicrobiaceae bacterium | reverse complement strand
CTCCCAAGGTGGCCTCCCGGCCGCCGTAAGCCGCACGAGAGGAGCCCGCCGCCCGCTCCGTCGCCCCCGCCCCGGGCGAGCCCGCCGCACGGCAGACCGATTGGGACGTGGTCCCGGTCTTCTACGGCACGGACCGCAGCCGCAAGGCCAACGCCAAGCGTATCGCCTACGGCTCCGAGCGCGCCCGCCGGCTCGAGCTCGGCCATGCCCTGGTGACGGTGCCCAAGACGCACCAGGTCCCCAACATCGAGCGGCCCTTCGCCATCCGCATCCCCTATTTCGAGATTACGGTCTACGAGCAGGCCGAGGATCCCAAGCAGCACTTCACCATCCGCGAGATGAAGGTGCTGACGCGCGAGCAGTTCCTAGCCATGGCGCGCGAGCGCATCGCCGGAAGCCAGGCCTTCAAGGACCAGGCCGTCGTGTTCGTGCACGGCTACAACAACGATTTCGACTACGCGCTCTTCCGCACGGCGCAGATGGCCTATGACCTGCGCTTCGACGGCGCGGCCTTTCTCTACAGCTGGCCGTCGGGCAGCGGCCTCACCGGCTACTACTACGATCGCGAGAGCTCGACGCAGGCCGAACCCTACTTGCGCGAGTTCATCGAGCTCGTCGTCAAGGAGACCGGCGCCACCAGCGTCAGCGTGATCGCCCACAGCATGGGCAACCTGCCGCTCTTGCAGGTGCTGCGCGACATGGGTCCGTCGCTGCCTGCCGGCGTGCGGCTCAACCAGATCATCCTGGCGGCACCGGATGTCGACCGCGACGTGTTCGCCAATCTTGCCGCCAACATCAAGCAGTACGGCCGCGGCGTGACGCTGTACTGCTCGGCCAACGACGTCGCCATGGCGGCCGCCCGCCGCGTCGCCGGCGGCGTGCCCCGCGCAGGCGATGTTCCCTCCGAGGGCCCGATCCTGGTCGACGGCATCGACACCATCGACGTGAGCCAGACCAGCACCGACTACCTGGCCCTCAACCACTCGCTCTATGCGGAGAAGAGCGCGCTCTTGAACGACATCGGCCTGCTGCTGCAGACGGGCGAGCGGCCGCCGGACCGGCGCATTCCCATCCTGCAGCGCATCAACACGCCCAAGGGGGACTTCTGGCGCTATCCGTTCGTTCCACGCTGACGGACGCCGAGCACTCAGCGCGGAATATCGGCGAAGAAGCGCTGCAATGCGGCCAGCCGCCGGCCCGTCCGCTCGAGCGAGAACGTCTGCGGTCTGTGGGCATGAGGATGCACATGGCGCATCAGGTCCTTGTGCCGATCGATCAGGGCTTTGTAGGCCGCATCGGCGTCGGAGAGGCCCGTGGCAATGCGAAAGCGCGACCACTGCGTATCGATCCAGCCATGCAACCGCCAGAAGCGGGCGTTGAAGATGTTCTTGGTGGGATCGCCCAAATTCACCTCGCTCTCCACGTCCGTCCACCGGTTGTGCAGCCAATTGTGAATGCCGGTACGCGGATCGGGTGAGCGCGCAAGGGGATTTGAGGCCGTCGGCCTGAGATTGGTCTCGACGAACGCGCCGAATTCATCCTCGCCGTTGAACGTCGCCGGCTGATGCTCGATGATCTCGACCGCTTCAGCCTTGGCCAGCTCGAACGGCGCACCATTGGGGACGATGTCGTCCGGTGCGTTGGGATCCTGCGGCGGCGTCGTCCATCCCGCCAACAGGTGCCGGTGCTGCGGGAACGCCTCGGCCAGGAGCTCGAGCATGGCGCGATGCATGCCGAGGAATTCCAGCCCGTTGCCGACGGCGCCCTCCTGCTGAGGGGCGCGGCTCCAGCCATTCTGACGCGCGTAGTCGACGATCTCCTGCGCGGCCGGGTTTCCCTGCGCCGCCAACGCCGTCCAGAAGTCCAGGCGGCTCTCGACGTGCCACTGCTCGTGGTGGCCGCTCCAATTGCGCGCCCGCATCCATTGTTCCATCTCGGCTGGCATACGCGGATCTGACATCATTGCCTCCCTGAAATCGGCCCGTCATTGCCGGTTGAAGGCTCGACGTTGCAGCCCGCCGGTGCGGCGGGTCTGGTCGGGCGATCTCGAAAAATGAAGAACGGCGACGGCGGGCACCATGCGGACGCAGGTCGCCCAGCCTTCCAAAGTGAGCCTATGCGTCCCGCTCGCGGCCGGCAGTCACCTCAGCGACATGGTGTGGGCGGCGCTACCCCCGCGCCTCTGCCTCGAACACGTGCCCCGAGAGGGCCCTGCCGCGGCCGGAGGCGAGATACAGCGCCAGCGCAGCGATATCGGGCTCGCCGCTCAGGCACGGCTCGGCGGCGGAGGTAGCCGTCTGCGGGGTGATCGCGTTGAGGCGAATGCCGCGGCTGGCCCACTCCTGCGCCTGGGCACGCGTCATGGCGGCAAGAGCCGCCTTCAGCACCACGGCAAATGCCCGCCCGGCCCTGCACGCCGGCACCGCCAACGCGGCGACATTGAGGATCAGGCCCTCCGTCAGGGTCAGCGCCATGCGATTAGCCGCGATCTTGGTCAGCAGGCACGCCAGCAGCAGCCGATCGGCGACGAGCCGCTCGGTCTCGGCTGCCGTCGCGGCGACGTCGAGGCGCGGCGGCGCCGACAGAGGGATCAGGTTGATCACGGCGTCGAGCCCGCCGAAGGCCTGGGCCGCGCTGCGCCCGAACTGCACGACGTCGTCGGCCTCCCCGCCGACCGGCCCGAACACCTCGATATCGAGTGCGGCCGGCGCGGCGATCTCGGCAATCGCCTGCGTCCTCTCGCTGGTCTCTGAGAACTGCAGGATGAGCCTCGTGCGGTGCTCGGCGAACGCGCGCGCGATGTCGACCCCGCAACTGCTGGAAATCCCTGTGATGAGAACCCGCTTGCCGGCAAGCTCGGGGTATTGAGGAGCCGACCGGGCTCCTTCGATGACGCTCATCAACATCGGGCTTTCCTCCTGGGCGGCAACGCGAGGGGCGGACCGGGCGTCGCTCGTACGCATCTGGTCCCGATTCGCCTAACAAGGTCTGAATGGGCCCCCCGATTCGGGTTGCCGTGCGCCCGAATCCGCGCCTTTACCCGGCGCCACTGTGGCGGTTCGGGGGCAGGGCGCCCGCTTGGAGCGCGGCGCCTGCCCTGCTAGAAGGGCGAAGCTCCAGAAATTGCAACGCCCGCCGGAGATCGCCATGGCGCCCCTCGACATGAAGCCCAATGAGCTTGAGCCCTACTGGGTTCCCTTCACGGCCAACCGCGCCTTCAAGAAGCGCCCCCGCCTGTTCGCGGGCGCCAAGGACCGCCACTATCTCAAGCCCGACGGCACCAAGGTGCTGGATGCCACCTCCGGCCTGTTTTGCGTCAACGCCGGCCATTGCCGTGAGCCGATCGTCAAGGCCATCCAGGACATGGCCGCCCGCCTCGACTACGCCCCTGCCTTCCAGTACGGCCATCCCAAGGTGTTCGAGCTGGCGTCCCGCCTCGCGCTCCTGGCCCCAGGCGACCTCGACTATGCCTTTTTCTCGAACTCGGGGTCCGAGGCGGTCGATACCGCGCTCAAGATCGCGCTCGCCTATCACAAGGCCCGCGGCGAGGGCGCCCGCACGCGCTTCATCGGCCGCGAGCGCGGCTATCACGGCATCGGCTTCGGCGGCATCTCGGTCGGCGGCATCGTCGCCAACCGCAAGCAGTTCGGCAACATGCTGACGGGCGTGGACCACCTGTCCACCACCTACGACCGCTCCAAGCAGGCCTTCACCAAGGGCGAGCCCGAGTGGGGCGCACATCTGGCCGACGAGCTGACGCGCCTCATCGCCCTGCACGACGCCTCCACCATCGCTGCCGTCATCGTGGAGCCCGTCGCCGGCTCGACAGGCATCCTGCCGCCGCCCAAGGGCTATCTCGAGAAGCTGCGCAAGATCACGGCCGACCATGGCATCCTGCTGATCTTCGACGAGGTCATCACCGGCTTCGGCCGGCTCGGCTCGTGCTTCGCCTCCGAGCGCTACGGCATCACGCCCGACATGATCACGTTCGCCAAGGGTGTCACCAACGCGGCGGTGCCGATGGCCGGCGTCATGGCCTCGAAGGGCATCTACGACACCTTCATGACCGGCGCCGAGCACATGATCGAGCTGTTCCACGGCTACACCTACTCGGGCCATCCGCTGGCTGCCGCCGCCGGCCTCGCCACGCTCGACATTTACAAGGATGAGGGCCTGTTCGAGCGCTCCAGGAAGCTCGAGCCGGCGTTCGCCGACGCCATGATGAGCTTGAAGGGCGAGCCCAACGTCGCCGACATCCGCACCGTCGGTCTGCTGGCCGGCATCGACCTCGAGCCGATCGCCGGCAAGCCCGGCCTGCGCGGCTATGAGGCGACCGAGCGCATGTATCATGACTTCAACTTGTACGTGCGCGTGGCCATGGACACCCTGATCGTCGCTCCGCCGCTGGTCTCAACCGAAAGCGATGTCGGCGAGATTCGCGACGGCATCGCCAAGGTGCTGAAGGCGGTGGCCTGAGCCATGCCCCAGACCCCGCTCGCGATTTCCGATCCGTCCTCCATCGGGCTCTCGGAGCAGGGTCTCGTGTCGCTGTCCAACGTCCTCAACGGCGAGATCGAGCGGGCGCGCCTTCCCGGCGCGGTCGTTCTGATCTCGCGCCGCGGCCGCATCGGTCACTTCGAGGCCTACGGCCGTCAGGACCCCGCGCGAGACGGGCCCATGCGGCGGAACTCGATCTTCCGCATCTACTCGATGACGAAGCCGATCGTCTCCGTCGCCGTCATGATGCTGGTCGAGCAGGGGCGGCTGCTGCTGGGGGACCCGCTCGCCAAGTACATACCCGAATTCGCCAAGCCGAGGGTCGGCATCGACCGTAGCGGCAAGCTGGAGCTGGAGCCCGCCGAACGCGAGATCGCCGTTCATGACCTGTTGCGCCACACGTCGGGTCTCACCTACGATTTCGTCGCCACCGGCGCCTTGCAGCGCGCCTACACGGAGGCCACGCTGCACCGGCGCCAGCAATCCAACGCCGAGTTTTGCCGCGCGCTGGCCAAGCTGCCGCTGCTGCATCACCCGGGGTCGCACTGGTCCTACAGCCATTCCACCGACGTGCTCGGCCGCCTTATCGAGGTCATCACGGGCAGGACGCTGGCGGAGGTGTTGTCCGAGCGCATCTTGCGTCCGCTCGGCATGGATGACACGGGCTTCTGCGTTCCGCCCGACACGGCCGACCGCATAGCCCAGCCCTTCGCCGCCAACCCCGAGACCGGCGAACCTGTAAACCTGTTCGATGTGCGCCAGGTCCCGGTGCTGCAATCGGGTGGCGGCGGCCTCGTCTCGACAGCGGCGGACTATGCGCGCTTCCTGCAGATGCTCGCCGGTGGTGGAACACGCGAGGGCGCGCGCATACTTGGCCGCAAGACGCTCGAATTCATGACATCGAACCATCTCGGCCCCGGCGTCGCCATCGATTCCGCGCTCGGCCTGCTGCCGCCGGGCCATGGCTTCGGCCTGGGCTTTGCCGTGCGCACCGAGACCGGGCTCGCAAGCTTCCCTGGAACAGCCGGAACCTACTATTGGGGCGGCATCGCCGGCACCACCTTCTGGGTTGACGCCAAGGAGGAGCTGTTCGCCCTGCTCCTGATTCAGGCGCCTGGTCAGCGCGAATACTACCGCATGTTGTTCCGCAATCTCGTGTACGCGGCCCTGGAATAGGCCTCGTCCCCGCAAAAGCTGGTGATAGGCACGCCGAGGCGGTTGCGGATGCAGCCGCCTCCGGAAAAGGATTCCCACAGCGAATCAAATCGATTCTTGGCGAGCCGAGCTGCATGACACAGCAATTTGGAATTCCAGACGCCGCGCCCCACGAGGCCCGCTTCTCCGATATCTTCGTCATCTTCTCGGTGACGGTGTTGTCGCTGGCATCGGGTGCGTGGCTGCTCGCGCAGGTGGGTGTCGCCCTGTGGTGGGCCATGATCGGCGCCCTTGCCATCTATTCCGTGCTGCTGTCCGTGCACCTCCTGGTGCGCCGCTCGCTCGTTGCCGCCGCGTCCCGCCCCGCCGCCGACGACCACGACACCGACTGGCTGGGCGACCAACTGGATTTGGGCGAGCCGCCGCCGCGGCATGTCTTTGCGGACTCAGCGCCCCTGAACGCATCCGTCGGCGCGGAGCCCAGGCCGTTTCAGGAACCGCGCCCCGCGGCATCGCCGCGCGAGCCCGGCATTCAGGACATCGACCTGCTGGGCGAGCTGCCGGCGCCGCGACCGGCTGCTCCTTTCGATTTCCGCCCTGCGCCGATGCCGTCACTGGCTGAACCAGCCGCGGTTTCTCGGCCCGCGCAGCCGGCCGAACGACGCGCCCCTGTCGTGGAGCCTCCGCCGCCGACAGCCACCTCCCCGTCAGAGAAGAACGTCGAGCTGATCCAGGATCTCATCAAGAAGCTTGCGGACGAGCTCAACGGCGTTCCGCCGCCGGCAGCGCAAGAGCGCGCGGCGCAGCCTCCGTCGACGCAAGACGCGGAAGGCATGATCGGCCGCTCGGTCGCCGCGCTGGAGGCTGCGGCGCGGACCATGCGCGCACCCGGCGTTGCGCCTCCCGAGCAAAGGGCAGCCGCGCCCGCCAAGGCGCGCCTGGCCCCGGGCACCCTGTCCTCGTGGTGGCCCGTTACCGCCAAGGCTTCCGCCACAGCGCCTCAGGCGGAACCGGCGGAGGCTGGGCCGGCCGCGCCGCCCGTGCTCAATCCCCAGCTCGCGCGCATCGCCGAGGCCGTGGCCGCCGAGCGCCTGGAAATCCTCCTTGAGCCCATTCACGCGCTGGCTGAGGGGCGGCCGCGGCATTTCGAAGTGAGCGTGCGCCTGCTGACGGCGGACGGCGCGGCTCTTGAGCAGCGCGACTTCTCGCGTGCAGCCCAAGGCTCCGGTCTCATGCCCCACATCGATGCAGTCCGCCTGCTGAGTGCCGCCCGCATCGCCCGCCGCCTCGGCGAGCGTGGACGGCAGGGCGCAGTGATAGCCGCCGTCACCGGCGAGTCCCTGTCCGACGCCGGCTTCATCGACACGACGGCCAAGCAGCCCGCTTCCGACGGACGCATGAACCTCGTGCTCTCCTTCGCCCAGAGCGAGGCGCGCAATTTCACCACCGGCCACGCCGAGGCGCTGCGCACCATGGCTGCCGCCGGCTTCCGCTTCGCGCTCGAGGACGTCACCGATCTCGACATGGACTTCGGGTCGCTCGGAGCCATGGGCTTCCAGTTCGTGAAGCTCGATGCGCCTGTGTTCCTCGAAGGCCTTCCGGCGCCGGGCGGACGCGTGCCGGCGTCCGACATCTGCCGCCATCTCGCCGATTTCGGCCTCACCCTGATCGTCGGCCGCATCGAGGACGATTGGCTGCTCGCGCGCATCCTCGGATTCGGCGTGCTGTTCGGCAAGGGCACCCTGTTCGGCGGTCCCAAGCTGGTCAAGCCCGACGTGGTGGCGAAGCCTGCAGCCGCTTGAAAGTCGGGCGCCGCCCGGCTACGCACGCGGCATGACGGCGACACCTATCCCCATTCTCGCCTCGATCGCGGGGCTCGCGCCCGGCTGCGAGGCGTGGTTGGTCGACATCTGGGGCGTGATGCACAACGGCACACGCGCCTTCGAGGCGGCGTGCGCGGCCTGCAGGACCTTCCGGTCCCAGGGAGGTGTCGTCCTGCTCATCTCAAACGCGCCGCGCCCCTTCTCGGCCGTCATTCCCGCGTTGTCGGCGCTCGGGGTGCCGACCGACGCCTACGACGCCGGCGTGACGTCGGGCGACGTCACGCGCTCCATCATCGAGCAGTGGCAGGGTCGCCCGTTGCTGCATGTGGGGCCCGAACGCGACAAGGGCCTGTTCGAAGGCTTCGACGTGCAGATCGCGGCGCCTGAATCCGCCGAGGTCGTCGTCTGCTCAGGCCTTTACGACGACACCAAGGAGACGCCGGCCGACTACGCGGGCCTGTTCGCCGGTCTGCTGGCGCGCGGTGTGCCGATGATATGCGCCAATCCGGACATGCTGGTGGAGCGCGGCGGCCACCTCGTCTACTGCGCCGGGGCGCTCGCCGCCGAGTACGAGGCCAAGGGCGGCCAGGTCATCTACGCCGGAAAACCGCATCTGCCGATCTACGATCGTGCGCTCGCCATGATCGAGGCACACCGCGGCCAGCCGGTCGCAAAGCGCGCCGTCCTCGCCATCGGCGACGGCGTCAACACCGATCTCCTGGGCGCACACGGCGCTGGCTTGCGCTCGGTCTTCATTGCCAGCGGCGTGCATGTGACGGACGGCCTCACGGAGGCCGCCCTGCTGGACTTGTTTGCCGGCCGTCCGTTCAAGCCCGTTGCCGCCCTGGCCGCGCTCGCGTGGTAGGCGCTACACCGTCAGCACGATCTTGCCGACGTGCTGGCTGGTCTCCAGGCGGCGGTGCGCGTCGGCGGCCTGGGCGAGCGGAAACGTCGAATCCATCACCACCTTCACCTTGCCCGACGCCAGCAGCGGCCAGGCCTTCTCCTCCAGCGCGCGGGCGATGCCGCCCTTTACCTCGCGCGTGCGCGGCCTGAGCGTTGAGCCCGTGAGGGTCAGGCGCTTCACCATCAGCCGCGAGATGTTGAACTTCACGTCGGCACCGCCCAATGTCGCGATCTGCACGATGCGCCCATCCTCGGCCGCGGCCACAATGTTGCGCTCCGTGTAGTCGCCGCCCACCATGTCGAGCGTCAGGTCGACGCCCCTGCCGCCCGTCACCTCCCTCGAGACAACAACGAAATCCTCGCTCTTGTAGTTCACGGCCCGGTCGGCGCCGAGATCGGTGCACGCCCTGCATTTCTCTGCCGAGCCGGCCGTGGCGATGACCTTCGCGCCCAATGCCTTGGCAAGCTGGATGGCGGTGGTGCCGATACCGCTGGTGCCGCCGTGCACCATGAACCACTCGCCGGCCGTCAGCCGCCCGCGCTCGAACACGTTGTGCCAGACGGTGAAGAACGTCTCCGGCACGGCACCGGCCTTGACCATGTCGAGCCCGGCGGGGATGGGCAACGCCGCGGTCTCCTCGGCGAGGCAGTACTCGGCATAGCCGCCGCCGTTGACCAGCGCGCAGACCTTGTCGCCAGCCTTCCAGCGCACAACGCCCGGTCCTACCGCCGCGACCTCGCCGGAGATCTCGAGTCCCGGCAGCGGCGATGCCCCCGGCGGCGGTGGATACACCCCCATGCGCTGGGCAACATCGGGGCGATTGACGCCGGCGGCCGCCACCTTGACGAGAACCTGTCCGGCCGCCGGCTTCGGCGTCGGCACCGTCCTTGCCTGCAGCACCTCTGGTCCGCCCGGCTTGGTGATCTCAATGGCTGTCATCATCTCAGGCGTGCTGGCCATGGCTCCGCTCCGTACAGGTGAAATGCGCCGATCTGCGCGAGACTTGCCCTACAGCAGGGGTTGAGACAAGAGCGAACTCGTGCAACGTTTTCACAAGCCCCATGCCTGCATGCGGACAGGAGAAGGCCATGGACTGGGACGAGCTGAAACCGAAACCCGCCAAGGCCGTGACGCTCGGTGAAGACCTGAAAAGCCTCTCGGTTGCCGAGCTCGAGGCACGCATCGTCGCCTTGCGCGCGGAGATCGAGCGCGTGGACGGAGAGTTGCGGGCCAAGAAGGCGCACGAAGCCGCGGCCAGCGCCCTCTTCAAGCGGTGACCGTGCACGCAGCGGCTGGGCTCATGAGAGGCACGCTCGTGCGCATTGTGGCGGTGCTGGCCGCCAGTCTGCTCCTGTTCACCGGCGGCCAGGCGCTGCGCGAGCGCACGGCGCGGCTCGCCCAGGAAAACGCGGCCACTGCCACGCCGCGCCCCCCGCAAAGACCGGCGGCCCTGCCTTGGTTCGGTCCGGGACGCTGTGCCATCTCGCACGCACGCTTCGGCAGCAAGCGCGCGCACCTGGTGAAGGTGATGAAGGGCGACGTTCCCAATTTCGTCGTCATCGAGGTGGGCAAGCGCGATCCCATGATGGCCTTCTACCGCAGGGACTGGGTACGATCCGCCTACGGCAGCGGCGAGCAGACCTGGCTTGGAGAGTACGGCTCGGCCAAGGCCGCGCTGGCAAAAGCGTCGCACCTGTGCCCGCCCTCGCTGCGATGCTGGCCCGGCGAGACCGGCTGCGGGCCCGCCGACACGCTGCTCAGCCCGTTCCAGATGTTCATGAGCCAGCAGTGAGCGGCAGCGGCTTGGACGTTCGAAGCGCGCGGCGTGTCGAGCATTCGACCACCGCTTTACTGTTTTTTATCCAAGTCGATTCAAGATGATGCCATCCAGTCCGCTGGATTCGAGTGGCACCTGTCCACTCTGTTTGACGCCTCCCTGTTAACTCCTGAGCCGCCGCGAAGGCGGCTCTTTTTTTGCGAGCGAGGCTTGGCATGCATCATGCGTATTGCAAGGGGCGCAGCGAGAGGCTGACAGTCATCATTTCATCCGAATTGGAGTGACTTGTTAACCGTCACCTGCCACTTTGCATGCTATAGGGTCCTCACCTGAGCGTTTGCGGTTGTTTCAAGTTGCGTCATGAGCACCAGTCCAGACATCAAGACCGAAGCCACGTCCGCCGGCATCACCGTCTCGTTTGGCGAGAAATATGCCGCCTCCGAGCAGTTCGACGGCATCTTCAAGGAGGGCATGGGGCTGGTGGAGCGCACCGCCAGCTACCTTGATGGCCCTGGACGCAAGGAGGCGCGGCTCCTGCGCGGCCCCGTTTCGGTTCTCTACGCCACCGAAAGCATGCGCCTGACGACAAGGCTGCTCGAGCTTGCCTCTTGGCTGATGATCCGCCGGGCACAGAAGGAAGGCGAAATTACCGCCGAGGAAGCCCGCATCAAGCGTGAGCGCGTGCGGTTGCGTGCGCCGGGTCGCCCTGCCCATGTCAAGGGCTTTGCCGACCTCCCTGACGGCCTGCGCATTCTCATCGAGGCCAGCTACGCCCTGAACGACCGCATCGTTCAGCTCGACCGGGCCATGCAGGTGGTGGTCGGCGAGCCGGTCGTCAGCTCGGACAACCCCGTCGAGGCGCAGGTCTTGCGCATCGAGGAAGCATTCGCCGCCTCGCGCCGCCGCGCGGCAACTGCCTGACCGCTCGCCGCCGGCCTCCAGCCGAGCTGCATCCTCACAAGCGACAGCCTCCCGGCATTAACCGCGCCCGGGCCAATCCCCCTGCGGCTGAGACGTGTCAGAATTCGCTCGTCACCAATCGAGCAGGCGAATTCAGGCACAATGGACGGCACTCCCAATCTCACGCTGCCCTATATCATCGCGGCACAGGCCCAGAAGCACGTGACGCACAACGAGGCGCTGCGCGCCCTCGACGCGATCGTCCAGCTCATGGTTATGGACAAGGATCTGAGCGCCCCGCCGGCGAGCCCTGCCGACGGCGCCCGCTACATCGTTGCGGCTGGCGCCACCGGCGCCTGGTCCGGCCATTCCGGCCGGGTTGCGGCCTACCAGGACGGCGCCTGGATGTTCTACGTGCCGCGCGAGGGCTGGCTGGCGTGGGCAGCCGACGAGGATGAGCTCTACGCCTACACCGGCAGTGCCTGGGCACTGTTCGCCAGCGGCGGCGGTGGTGGAATTGGCAACGTCGTCGAGGACGCAACTCCGCAGCTCGGCGGTGATCTCGACGCCAACGGCAACAGCATCGGCTTCGACGACGCCACCGGCATCACCGACGACAGCGGCAACGAGCAGCTCGTCTTCCACAAGACCGCGAGCGCGGCCAATCAGATCGGAGTGACGAACGCCGCAGCCGGCAACAGCCCGCAGATCGGCGCCGAAGGCGACGATGCCGATATCAGCCTGAGGCTCAGGGGCAAGGGCACGGGCTTCGTCGATGCCGACAAGCTCGGCATCAACGCGACGGCCGATACCACCAACCGGCTGGCGGTCAGGAGCGCCGCCAGTCTCTTCGACAACACCGGCAACGGCCACCAGCAGAAAATCAACAAGGCGGCCGCTGGAGACACGGCGAGCCAGCTTTATCAGACCGGCTACTCCGGCCGCGCCGAATTCGGCCTCATTGGCGACGACGACTTTCATGTCAAAGTGAGTGCCGACGGCACGACGTGGAACGAAGCGCTGATCGTCGACAAGGCGACAGGCGCAGCCCGCTTTCCGAGTACGTTCTATGTCGACCTGCCGGCCGGAAGCGCGCCTGCAACGCCGGCCAGCGGCAAGGTCCGCCTTTACGCCAAAGCCGACAAGAGCTTCTATCAGAAGGACGACGCCGGCGCTGAGACCGCCCTGGCCGGCGGAGGGAGCGGCGGCGGCACGGCAAATCCCAACCTGCTGGCCAACCCCGATGGCCGCATCGATCAGCGCCACGGCGGCTCGGCTGCCACCACCGCCGACGACGCCTACGGCGGCCCGGATCGCTGGTACTCGCTGACGCAGACCGCCGCCATCACCGTCCAGCGGCAGACCAACGGCGAGGACGGCATGCCGTTCTACCAGCGCCTCACGCAGGCGCAGGCCACGGCACAGCGCATGGGGCGCGCGACGATCCTCGAAAGCGCGGACAGTCGCCAAGTGCGGGGCGCGCAGCTCACCCTCTCCGGCCGTATTCGCTGCTCCTCGGGCCAGGCCATCCGCTACGCCATCCTGGAATGGACGGGCACGGCGGACGCGGTGACATCGGACGTCGTCGCCAACTGGGCCAGCAGCACCTATACCGCCGGCAACTTCTTCCTGGGCTCAAACCTCACCGTCGCGGCCGTCGGCACAATTACGCCCGCGGCGAACACTTGGACCGACCTCACAGCGCTCACCGGCACCTGCGGGTCGTCCGCCAACAACCTGATCGTGATGATCTGGACCGAAGGAACCGCGGCCCAGAACGTCACGCTGGATTTCCGCCTCAAGCTTGAGCAGGGTGCAAGCGCAACTGCCTACCAGCAGCGCCATTTGGCGGTGGAGGCCGCGCTCTGCGAGCGCTTCTATCAGAAGTCGTATGATGCCGACACGGCACCCGGGACCGCGTTCACCGCCGGCGGCGACGGGCCCGAATTTCAGCATGCGTCAGGGACCATGGGTGTGACGCTCATGCTGGCGGCACGCATGCGGGCTGCCCCAACCGTCACCGTGTATGATGCAGCCGGCAACGCCGACAAGGTCAGCTACTACAACGGTTCCTGGCAGAACAACGGCGCGCTGTCGGTTCTCGCTGCGCGCCAGACCCTCGTCTACTATCAGCACGCCATTTCGGGCGCGCTCTTCACGAACTTCCACTACGCCGCTGACGCCGAGTTGTAGGCAACCGGCGGCATTGACGGCGCGCCGGCAATAGCTTCGGCCCGCGGAGATTTCGCCCCCGCCGGCAGGCAGCCATCACTTTTCAACGCGAATCTGTCGAGCGTCGCTTTGACCGCTTGATAGCGCTGCCACGCTCCCCATAATAGCGCCCTGCTGATCCTGCACCGGCCAGAAGATTCGCGTTCGGTAAGACGGACGCGAGGGCTGTTGTGCGTGGGTGCTTGTCTGCGACCGCGATTGAGGAGATGGACGAAATGCCGGTCGCGATAGTGCTCGCCAGCGTTGCGGCTTTGCTGGCGACCGCGGTGCTGGCGGTCGCCATCCAGGGGCGCCGCTCGGCGTCCCGGCTGATTTATCTCATTTGCCTCGGCGCCTGCGTCATCGGTCTTGCCGCTGCGAGTTACCAACTTGTGCACGGCACACCGACTGCACCAGAGCTTCACCTTCCGATCGGACTGCCCTGGATCGGCGCGCATTTCCGCATGGACGCACTGGGCGCTCTGTTCCTCTGCATCATCAATTTGGGCGGCGCGGCCGCCAGTCTCTTTGCCGTCGGCTATGGCCAGCACGAGACATTGTCCGGCCGCGTGCTGCCCTTCTACCCCGCGTTCCTCGCCGGCATGAACGTCGTGCTCCTCGCCGCTGATGCCTTCAGCTTCCTCGTCGCCTGGGAGTTCATGTCGCTGTCGTCGTGGGCCCTGGTGATGGCGCATCACCAGGATCCCGAGAACCGCCGTGCCGGCTACGTCTACATCATCATGGCGAGCTTCGGCACGCTCGCGCTGCTGCTCGCCTTCGGCCTGCTCGCCGGGCCGGACGGCAACTATGCCTTTGCAACCATGCGCGGGGCGCCCCACGTGCAGTGGCTGCCGAGCCTGGTTCTCATCCTCGTCCTGCTCGGCGCAGGCTCGAAGGCCGGGCTCGCGCCTTTGCACGTATGGCTGCCGCTCGCCCACCCGGCCGCCCCGAGCCATGTTTCAGCCCTGATGAGCGGGGTGATGACCAAGGTCGCGGTCTACGGCTTCATCCGCATCGTCTTCGACCTGATGGGCTCTCCTGTCTGGTGGTGGAGCACCATCGTGCTGGGCATCGGCGCCGTCACGGCGGCTCTCGGGGTGCTCAGCGCCGTCATGCAGCGCGACCTCAAGCGCCTGCTCGCCTTCAGCACCATCGAGAACATCGGCATCGTCTTCATCGGCCTTGGCCTGGCACTCGCCTTCAAAGCCAACGGGATGCACTTTGCCTCGGCCCTTGCCTTCACCGCCGCCCTGCTGCATGCCCTCAACCACTCTTTCTTCAAGAGCCTGCTGTTCTTCGGCGCCGGCTCGGTGCTGAGCGCAACGGGCGAGCGCGATATCGAGAAGCTCGGCGCCCTGATACAGACGATGCCGCAAACGGCGTTCCTGTTTCTCGGCGGCTGCATGGCCATCTCGGCGCTGCCTCCGCTCAACGGCTTTGTATCGGAGTGGCTGATCTTCCAGGCGATCCTGGTCAGCCCAGATCTCCCCCAATGGGGCCTCAAGCTGATGGTTCCCGCCGTCGGCGCCTTGCTCGCGCTCAGCGCGGCGCTGTCGGGCGCCTGCTTCGTGCGCGCTTTCGGCATTGCGTTTCTCGGACGTCCGCGCTCGCCTGCCGCAAAAGCCGCGGTCGAGACCGACGTCTTCTCCCGCGCCGCCATGGGCACGCTCCTCGCCCTGTGCGTGCTGGCAGGCATCCTGCCAGGTCTCGTCATCGACTCCATGGCGCCCGTCGCGTTGGGAATGGTCGGACAGTCGATGCCCGCGCAGACCGGCATCCCGTGGCTGTCGATTGTTCCGGTTGCAGAGAGCCGCAGCTCCTATAACGGCCTGCTCGTGTTCGTCTTCATCACCATCTCCACCCTGGTTGCCATCGAGGTCATCCACCGCTTCGCCTCGCGCGCCGTCCGCCGCGGGCCTGCCTGGGATTGCGGCTTTCCCGACCCCAGCCCGGCCACACAGTACACGGCCGACAGCTTCGCCCAGCCGATCCGCCGCGTATTCGGGCCGGCCGCGTTCGCCGCGCGCGAGCGTGTCGACATGCCGCCGCCCGGCGACGCGCGGCCAGCCCGCCTGAGCGTCGCGCTGCGTGACCTCGCCTGGGATGCGATCTATGCGCCCGTCGGAGATGTCATCATCATCCTCTCCGAGAAGCTCAACCATCTGCAGTTCTTGACGATTCGCAAATATCTCAGTCTCGTGTTCGTAGTGCTCGTTGCACTGCTGCTAACGTTGTCGCTATGGAACTGACTTCGGCCGGGGCGTGGCGCCCGGCCTCACGACGAGGGAGGCGTGTCGTGACGCCCCTGGCTGTTGCATTGTGGAGCATACCGGCACTGCTGTGCGCGCCGATGCTGGCTGCGACGGCACCGCGATGGTCTGCAGCGACGCGCCGGACCTACGGGGCATGCTTTGCCCTCTGCTTCATCGTCCTCGTTGCGGCCTTCGTGCACCTGGTGGGCGCCCGCAACACGGCAGCGTCGCTGCATCTGCCCATCGGGCTGCCGTGGATCGGCGCACATTTCCGCCTGGACGGGCTGTCTGCCTTTTTCCTGGTCGTCGTCAATCTCGGCGCGGCAGGGGCGAGCCTTTTTGCCATCGGCTATGGCGAGCATGAGGAATCACCCGGCCGGGTGCTGCCCTTCTATCCCGCGTTTCTGGCCGGCATGAACCTCGTCGTTCTCGCCGACGACGCCTTCACGTTTCTTGTGTCCTGGGAGTTCATGTCGCTGTCATCGTGGGCCCTGGTGGTGGCCCACCACAAAGATCCCGACAACAGGCGCGCGGGCTTCATCTACATCATGATGGCGAGCTTCGGCACGCTGGCGCTGCTGCTCGCCTTCGGGTTGCTCGCCGGCGGGAGCGGCGGGTATTCGTTCACCGAGATGCGCGGCACCACCGCCGCACTTCCCGGGCTGGTCCTGCTGCTGGTGCTGCTGGGCGCCGGCTCGAAGGCCGGCCTGGTGCCCTTGCATGTCTGGCTACCGCTTGCTCATCCTGCGGCTCCGAGCCACGTATCGGCGCTGATGAGCGGCGTGATGACCAAGGTCGCGGTCTACGGGTTCATCCGCATCGTCTTCGACTTGAACGGGCCGCCGGCCTGGTGGTGGAGCGTCGTCGTCATCCCTCTCGCCGGCATCACGTGCGTGCTCGGCGTGCTCAGTGCACTGATGCAGCACGACCTCAAGCGGCTGCTCGCCTACCACACCGTGGAGAACATCGGCATCATCTTCATCGGGCTCGGTCTCGCGCTTGCCTTCTCCGCCCACAAGATGCCGGCTGCGGCCGCGCTGGCGCTTACAGCCGCCCTGCTCCATGTCTTCAATCACAGCTTGTTCAAGAGCCTGCTCTTCTTCGGCGCGGGAGCAGTCCTCGCCAGTACGCGCGAGCGCGATATGGAGCACCTGGGCGGACTCATCCATCGCATGCCGCTGACCGCCTTCACGTTCCTCACCGGATGCGTGGCCATTTCCGCGTTGCCGCCGCTCAACGGCTTCGTATCCGAATGGCTGACCTTCCAGGCCATTCTCCTGAGCCCGGATGTCCCATCGTGGGGCATCAAGCTGCTGGTGCCCGCCGTCGGAGCGATGCTTGCCCTGTCGGCGGCGCTCGCCGCCGCCTGCTTCGTCAAGGCATTCGGCGTGACGTTCCTCGGCCGCGCGCGGACAGGGGCGGCCCAGACGGCGCAGGAAGCCGATCGCTTTTCCCTGGCCGCCATGTTCGGCGCCGCCGCTTTGTGCCTTCTCGTCGGCATCCTTCCAGGGGTCGCCATCGACGTACTGGCACCGGCGGTCGAGGGCCTTGTCGGCGCGCGCATGCCGTCCCAGAGCACGATTTCGTGGCTGTCGATCGTCCCGGTTGCCGAGAGCCGGAGTTCCTATAACGGCCTGCTCGTGTTCGTCTTCATCACCATGTCGACCCTGGTCGCGATCGAGATCATCCACCGCTTCGCCTCGCGCGCCGTCCGGCGCGGGCCGGCCTGGGATTGCGGCTTCCCCGAGCCCAGCCCCGCCACGCAGTACACGGCCGACAGCTTCGCCCAGCCCATCCGCCGCGTGTTCGGGGAGGTCGTCTTCATGGCACGCGAGCGCGTCGACATGCCTGCGCCCGGCAACGCGCAACCTGCGCGCATGACCGTCACCCAGCGCGACCCCGTGTGGGATGCGATCTATAGTCCGATCAGCGGCGCCACCTCGGTTGCCGCCGACAAGCTCGGCTATCTGCAGTTTCTCACCATTCGCCAATACCTGAGCCTGGTGTTCGTGGCTCTCGTCGTGCTGCTGTTCGTCCTCATGCTGGTGATGCTGGTATGGACCTGATTCTCGAACTCATCCCGCAAGGCGCGCAGATGATCCTGGTGCTTGCGCTGGCGCCGCTGCTGCTCGGCTACACGCGCAAGGTCAAGGCCCGCCTGCTGCGCCGGCGCGGCCCGCCTCTCCTTCAGCCTTACCGCGATCTTCTGCGGCTCATCCGCAAGGAAGCCGTACTGGCCGAGAATGCATCCTGGCTGTTCCGCAGCGGCCCCTACATGATCTTCAGCGCAACCTGGGTGGCAGCCGCCCTCGTCCCCACGTTCGCCACCGGGCTGTACGCCAGCTGGACTGCCGACTTGATTGCAATTGCCGCGCTTCTCGGATCGGCTCGCTTCTTTCTCGGGCTGGTCGGAATGGACATAGGCACCAGCTTCGGCGGCATCGGCTCCAGCCGCGAGATGATGTTCGCCTCGCTGGCCGAGCCGGCGATGATTATGATCGCATTCACGCTGGCCCTCCTGGCTGGCTCGACCCAGCTCTCCTACATCGCCCAATTCATGCTGACGCACAGCAGCTTGCGAGTTTCGCTCGGACTGGCGCTGGCCGCGCTCGTCATCGTCGCGCTGGCGGAGAATGCGCGCATTCCCGTCGACAATCCTGCAACGCACCTGGAGCTCACCATGGTGCATGAAGCCATGGTGCTCGAATATTCCGGCCGCCACCTCGCCGTGCTCGAGTTCGCGGCTGCCCTCAAGCTGCTGCTCTATTTGTCGCTGATCGGCTGCATCTTCGTGCCATGGGGCCTGGCGCCGGCAGGCAGCTCGTTGACGGGTTACGCCGTCGGCCTTGCAACCTACGTCGGCAAGCTGGCGGTCGGCGGCTTCCTGCTGGTCCTGCTTGAGACGTCGATCGCCAAGATGCGTGTCTTCCGGGTTCCGGATTTCCTTGGCATAGCTCTCATGCTCGGCCTGCTCGCCATGCTTCTCCTCTTCGTATCGCGGAGCTTCTGATGGACGCAACCGCCCTCGATGTTGCGCACCTGCTGGCCGGCGGCATGGTGCTCATCAGCTTTCTGCTCCTCTATCAGGATCGGATGTTCGCGCTGCTCAACGTGTTCGCGCTGCACGCCATCGTGCTTGCTGCATCGGTCGCGTGGCAGGCACACATTCAGAATGCGCCACATCTCTATGTTCCGGCCGCGATTGCGCTGATACTCAAGGGCATTATTATTCCCGTCGCATTGCATCGAGTCGTGATCCGTCTGGGCATCCACCGCACCATCGAGACCGTCGGCGGCATCGGTCCGACGATGCTCCTCGGCATGGGGCTTGTGGCGCTCTCGATGGTCGTCATGCTCAGAGCTGCTGCAACCGCAGACCCGCTTGCGCGCGAGGATCTCGCATTTGCCCTTTCCGTTCTGCTCCTGGGGCTCCTCATGATGGTTACGCGCCGGAATGCGGTCAGTCAGATCGTCGGCTTCATGTCGCTCGAGAACGGGCTCATTCTTGCCGCCACGGGCGCCAAGGGCATGCCGCTGGTGGTAGAGATCAGCGTGGCCTTCTCGGTGCTCGTCGCCTTTATCGTCATCGGCGTGTTCCTGTTCCGCATTCGCGAGCGCTTCGACTCCGTCGACGTGCAGGCGCTGGACGTCTACCGGGGAGAGCAGCGGTGAACGTTCCGCTTGCCGATCTGGTGATCGATCCGCTCAGCGCCGTGCTGATCATTCCCGCTGGCGCGGCGGCGGTGCTGGCACTGATGCCCGGCTACTGGGTAGCGGCCCGCGTCAACGTGCTGGCGTCGCTTGCGACCTGGCTTGCTGCGCTGTCCCTGCTGATCGACCGGCCGGCCATCGGCGGCTATCTGTTCGTCGACGATCTCAATATCGTCTTCGTTGTGCTGTCGACGTTCGTCGGCTTCACGACCAGCGCCTTCAGTGCGAGCTACATCGGCCACGAGTTGGAGATCGGCCGCCTGACGCCGGCGCACCTGCGCTTCTACCACGCCATGTATCAGATCCTGATGTTCGCCATGAACCTCGGTCTGCTGGCCAACAACATCGGCCTGATGTGGGTCGCCATCGAGCTTGCCACGCTCACCACCGTGCTGATGGTCGGCATCTATCGCACACACGCCGCGCTCGAGGCGGCGTGGAAGTATTTCATCCTCGGCAGCGTCGGCATCGCGCTTGCCTTGTTCGGCACCATCCTCGTCTACATGGCGGCGCGCCCCGTCATCGGCGAAGGCCACGATGCCATGGTGTGGACCGCCCTGATCGAGAGGGCGCACTCCTTCAGCCCCGAGCTGCTGAATGTCGCCTTCGTCTTCCTGATGCTCGGCTACGGCACGAAGGTCGGACTTGCCCCCTTGCACGCCTGGCTGCCCGATGCCCATTCGGAGGGCCCGACGCCCATCTCGGCCGTCCTGTCGGGCCTGCTGCTGAACGTCGCTCTCTATGCGCTGCTGCGCTTCAAGATGCTGCTCGCAGCCAACCCCTCGGCGCTCGCCCCCGGGCCCCTCATGGTCACCATGGGTCTCTTGTCGCTGATCTTCGCCGGCTTCATGTTGTACCGGCGGCGCGACATCAAGCGCATGTTCGCCTATTCCTCCATCGAGCACATGGGTCTCATCACCTTCGCCTTCGGCATCGGCGGGCCGCTTGCCAACTTCGCTGGGCTCCTGCACATGACCATGCACTCGCTCACCAAGTCGGCCATCTTCTTCGCCGTCGGCCACATCGCCCAGGCGAAGGGCACGCAGAAGATCGCCGAGATTCGCGGGCTCACCGTCAGCCATCCCGTGCTCGGGTGGGGCCTGGTGCTCGGGGTCGTCGCCATCGCCGGCCTGCCGCCGCTGGGCATCTTCATGAGCGAGTTCCTGATCGTCAGCTCCACTTTCGCCCGCGAGCCGCTGCTGGCGATCCCGCTCGTGTTCGGCCTGCTGGTGGCCTTCGGTGCGCTCATGCTGCGGCTCAGCGAGGTGGCGTTCGGGGAGGCGACAGGCAGCTCGGCGCCGGTCGAAGCCTCCTACGTGCCACTGTTCGCACATCTGGCACTGGTGCTCGTTGCCGGCATCTATCTGCCGGGCCCGCTCGTCGCGTGGTTCCAGGGCGTGGCGCGGTTGCTGGGGTGAAGGCTGATGCGTAAAGACGCGCTCATTGTTGTCATCCCGCAGTTCGCCTCAGCGAATATCCCGGACCCAGGAGCGGCGATGGATGCTTCGTCTGACCGACGCCAGGCGCCGGCTCCACACGCTTCGCGCCGCGGCCGGGATGGCATGAGCAGCGGGAGGTCTCGCCCATGACCTTTGTCGCCGCGCTCGAGGACAAGGGCCGCCACGTTGCTGGCCATCGCCCCTGGCCGCGCATCGTCGTCGACACCGACACCTGGCGCCAGGCCGTGCTCGGCATCGCCGCCGGTCAGGCGACGCTGCTCGGCCTGTGGAGCGACGGCGAGGCCGTACACCTGTGCCTTTCCGGAGAGACCTCGGGCAAGCTGCTGGTGATCAGTCTCCCCTGTCCCGACAAGCGCTTCCCTTCCGTCGCCCAGACGCACCCGCCCGCGCTCCGCCTGGAGCGCACCATCCGCGATCTCTATGGCATCGAGCCCGAAGGCTGCCCCGATGCACGGCGCTGGCTTGACCATGGGCGATGGGGGCTGCGTCATCCGCTCGGCGCCGCCGAGGCTGCCGAGCCTGCCGGCGACACTTACGCCTTCCATACGGCGGAAGGTCCGCCTCTTCACCAAATTCCGGTCGGGCCGGTTCACGCCGGCATCATCGAGCCCGGTCATTTCCGTTTCCATGCCAACGGCGAGACCGTCGTGCGGCTTGAGGAGCGGCTCGGCTACGTGCACAAGGGCATCGACCATCTGATGGCCGGCGCGCCGCGCGATCGTGCCGCCAAGCTGGCGGGCCGAACGTCCGGCGACAGCACCGTCGCCTATGCACTGGGCTTTGCCCAGGCCGTCGAGGCCGCCCTCGATCTTGCGCCGTCAGCCCGAGCCGTCTGGCTGCGCGCGCTGATGGCAGAGCTCGAGCGGCTGGCCAACCATTTCGGCGACA
This sequence comes from Hyphomicrobiaceae bacterium, assembly GCA_008933705.1. Taxonomy (GTDB): domain Bacteria; phylum Pseudomonadota; class Alphaproteobacteria; order Rhizobiales; family Hyphomicrobiaceae; genus AWTP1-13. The sequence goes on along the minus strand of WBUN01000032.1, from coordinate 36,669 downwards.
TTGGCGCCATCTGCAACGACGCCTCCTTCTCGCTCATGCACGCACACTGCTCGATCCTGCGCGAGCACGTGCTGCGCGTCTCGGAGACGTGCTTCGGCCACCGCCTGATGATGGACCGCATTGTGCCTGGCGGCGTCGCCACCGATCTCAGCAAGGACGGCATCGCCGCGATACGCACGCTGATTCGCACCGCGCGCCGGCGCTTTCCCCGCCTGGTCGAGCTCTACGACAACACCGCCTCGTTGCAGAACCGCACCGTCACCACCGGCATTCTCAAGCCCGACCTCGCCCGCCAGTATGGGGCGGGCGGCGTCATCGGCCGCGCCTCCGGCCGCTCATGGGATGCGCGCAAACTGCCGGGCTATGCGCCTTATACGAGCATGGTCTTCGACATCCCCCGGCGCGACCAAGGCGACGTGGACGCACGCGTGTGGATCCGCATCGAGGAGGTGCGCCAGTCGCTCACGCTGATCGACCAGATCCTCGACCGCACGCCGGAAGGCTCCATCCTCACCGAGGCCGGCGCGGCCTCGCGGGGCAAGGGCGAAGGGCTTGCCCTCGTCGAAGGCTTCCGTGGCGATATCCTGGTCTGGGTGCGTTTGAACGCCAACGGAACCATTGCCCGCTGCCACCTGCGCGATCCCTCGTGGTTGCAATGGCCTCTGCTTGAGGCAGCCATCGAAGGCAACATCGTCGCCGACTTCCCGATCTGCAACAAATCGTTCAACTGCTCCTACTCGGGCCACGACCTCTGAGGCGCCGACCATGCGCAACCTCCTCCTCCAAGGCCTCCTGCAGTCGGCTCTGACCGAGACGCCTCCTGCCGCCGACGACGCAGCGCTCGCCGAGCTGGCCAAGAGCGTCGATCGCGCCGCCCGGCGCCGCCTCGGACGCAGCCTCTCGATCCGCGAGGTGGACGCCGGCTCCTGCAACGGCTGCGAGCTGGAGATCCACGCGCTCGGCAATGCCTTCTACGATCTGGAGCGGTTCGGCCTGCGCTTCGTCGCCTCGCCCCGCCACGCCGACGTTCTGATGGTGACCGGGCCCGTCACCAAGAACATGCGCCAGGCGCTGGAACGCACTTATGCGGCAACCCCCGATCCGAAGTGGGTTGTTGCCGTCGGCGACTGCGCCTTCGACGGAGGTCTGTTTGCCGGCAGCTATGCGGTCGCCGGCGGCGTATCCGCGATTGTGCCGGTCGACCTGCACATCCGGGGCTGCCCCCCGAACCCTACTGCGCTTCTCAAGGGGCTCCTGGCCCTGCTCGAGAAGACGGCCTAGCCTCGCCTCTGGCGAAGCTTGCCGACTATCCCGGTCGGGAAGAAATACACGCTCAGCACGAACAGGATGCCGAGCCACAGCAGCCAGCGGTCCGGATGCAGCAGGTTCGGCAGCAGCGGCAGCGCCTCGGTGGCCTTGGAGGCCGTTCCCATCAGCTTCTGCAGGTAGTTCTGGGCCACGATGAACAGCGTCGCCCCGAGCACCGCGCCGTACATCGTGCCCATGCCGCCGATCACCACCATCAGCAGAATGTCGAGCATGATGGCGAACGACAGCGTGGTGTCGGGGCCGGTGTAGCGCAGCCATAGTGCATTGAGCGCACCCGCCAGCACGGCCATGCCGGCCGCCAGGCAGTTGGCGGCGGTGCGGTAGTAGACCGTGCGATAGCCGAGCGCCTCGGCGCGGAAGTCGTTCTCGCGGATTGCCTGCAGCACGCGGCCGAACGGCGAGTTGACGATGCGCAGCCCAGCGAGAAACAGGACCAGCGCCGACACGAACACGATGTAGTAGGCGATGACGCGGCCGGTGATCTGCGTGCCGAGCACCGGCGCGTCGATCAGCCTGAAACCGGGCCGCAACAGTTCCGGCACGCGAAACGAGCGGCCGTCCTCGCCGCCGGTGATGTCCGAGAGCTGCCCGGCGAGGATGGCGAACGCGGAAGCCACCGCCAGCGTCACCATGGCGTAGAAGATGGCGCGCACGCGCAGCGAGAACAGCCCGATCACCAGCGCGAGCACGATGCCGGCGGCCAGCGCGAGGACCAGCCCCGTCGCCGCGGAGGACCACGTCGCACCCCACCCATACAGCGCCAAGCCCACGCCATAGCCGCCGATCCCGTAGAACATGGTGTGGGCGAAGGAGACGATGCCCGTATAGCCGAGCAGCAGGTCGTAGCTCGCCACCAGCACGATGAAGACGCAGATCTTGGCCGAGGTATTGATCGCCTGCGCGCCGTCAAAGATGAACGGCGCCGACGCCAGCACGACCAGGATGACGACAAGCGCGGCCGAAAGCACCCGGCTGCGCGGCAGGTCGCCCGACAAGACCGCGTTGATCATCTCCCTCCCCCCGCATACCGGCTGAGGTGGCCTGCGCGCCGAGCATCACCCATGGCACTGCCCTCTCTCACCGCTTCGCCACCGGATAGAGCCCTTGCGGCCGCCACATCAGGATGATCACCATCAGCAGGATATTGGAGGCGAGCGCCACCTTGGGCGCCAGATAGCCTGTGTAGTTGGCCATCTGCGCCACCAGGATGGCGCCGAGGAAGCAGCCGCCGACCGAGCCCAACCCGCCGATGATGATGACGATGAAGACGAGCACGATCACCTCGCTGCCGATGCCCGCAGTCAGCGTCTCGCGATAGAGCGCCCACATCGTCCCGCCGAGGCCGGCGAGCGCCGAGCCGGCTACGAACACGGCAACGAACAGGCGGCGGATGCGATAGCCGAGCGCCTCCACCATCTCGCCGTTCTCGACACCGGCACGGATCAGCAGTCCGAGCTTGGTCCGGTTGAGGATCAAGGACATGGCAAAGAACACGACAAGGCCGATCGCCACGGCCAGCAGGCGGAACTTCTCGATCGCCACGTCGCCGATGGTGATCGCCCCGCGCAGGGCCGTCGGCAGCGCCATGGGCTTCTGATCGCCGCCCCAGAACACGTGGATGAGCTGCTCGGCGACGATCAAGCCGCCGGTCGTGATGAGGATTTGCTTCAGGTGCTGGCCGTAGACCGGCATGATGATCACTCGCTCGAACGCCCATCCGAGCAGGCCCGTCCCCGCCATCGCCACCAGCATCGCGAGCCCGAGCGCGGCCAGGTTGAGCGTCAGGCTGTCCGCCTGCATCCAGCCGGCCATCGGCAGCAGCGTCGTCATGGCGAGATACGCGCCGATGGCGATGAAAGCGCCGTGCCCGAAGTTCAGCACGTCCATCAGGCCGAACACGAGGGTCAGTCCGCTGGAGATGACGAAGATCATCATGCCCATGGCAAGCGCGGCAATCGTCAGGGTCACCCAAGTCGTGGGGTTGCCGATCAGCGGCAGGGCAAGAAATGCCAGCGCCGGCACCAGCAGCAACGGCAGGTAGTCGCTCCGCACCACCGGTATCGGCTCGGGCGCACTGGATTTCGATCCAACATCTGCCGTCGCGCTCAAGGAAGCTTCCGCCATCTGTGTCACCACTCAACCCGCCGGCCCGTGCGATCCTCCGGTTCGTCCTGAGAATGCACCGCCCCGCACGCGCCTGAGCGCGCAGATGGCCGGATGGTCGGGACAAGGTGGACCATGATAATGTCTTGTCCGTTGCTCCTGTCGCTCATGTATCGATCATCCATGCGTCTCCAGCGACAGCCCGAGCAGCCGTGTCTGCGTCGCGGTATCGGCCGAGAGCTCTGCCATCGTCTCGCGATGCACGATGCGCCCGTCGTCCATGACCACGGCCCAGTCGCCCAGCGCCTGGGCGAAGCGGAAATTCTGCTCCACCAGCAGGATGGTGGTCTCGTCGCGCTTCAACTCGGTGAAGGCACGAATCATATTCTCGATGATGGCCGGCGCTATGCCCTTGGTCGGCTCGTCGATCAGGATCAGCCGGCGCGGCTCCACGACGGCCCGTGCGATCGACAGCATCTGCTTCTGGCCGCCCGACAGCACGCCCGCCGGATGCGTCCAGAAACGCTTAAGCGCGGGAAAGAACCCGAAGATCCACTCGAGGCGCGCGGCATCCGGCGCACCCTTCTGCGCTGCCAGAACCATGTTCTCGCGCACGGTCAGGTCGGCGAACACGCCCATCGACTCCGGCACATAGGCGATGCCTGCCAGCGCGATGTCGGGCGTCGCCCGGCCGCCGATCTCCGCGCCGTCGAAGATCACCTTGCCACGGCTGGGCTTCCACAACCCCATGATGGTGCGCAGCGTCGTCGTCTTGCCCGCCCCGTTGCGGCCGAGCAGCACGGTCATCGTTCCCCTCGGCACTGTGAAGTCCACGCCCTGCAGGATGTGATACTGCCCGATGTAGGTGTGCACGCCTTCCAGCGTCAGCAGCGCCTCAGCCATGGCCGCCCCCGTTCGCGGCAACGCCCAGATAAGCCTCCTGCACGATCGGCGAGCCGATCACCTCGATGGGCTCGCCGTCGGCCACCAGACGGCCGTTGTGCAGCACGACGATACGATCGGCCAGGCTCTTGACCACGTCCATCTTGTGCTCGACGAGCAGGATGGTCTTGTCGCCTTCGTCCTTCAGCTTCCTGATAAGATCGAGGATGACGGGGACGTCGTCGACCGACATGCCCGCCGTCGGCTCGTCGAACATGAACACGCGCGGCTCCAGCGCCATCATGATCGCCACCTCCAGCTTGCGCTTGTCGCCGTGCGGCAGCGCCACGGCGGGGAGGTCACGCTTGTCCTGCAGGTTGGCCGCGGCGATGAAGTGATCGGCCCGCTCGATCCAGTCGCGCCGGCTGCTCCAGCGCGCGAGGATATTGCCTCCGCCGCCGGCCCTGGCCTGCACGGCCAGGCGCACGTTCTCGTGCACCGTCAGGCTGGGGAAGAGATTGGTGAGCTGAAATGCGCGACCGATGCCGAGCCGGGTACGCGCAGCCGCGCCCAGCGGTGTGATCTCTGTGCCGTCCAGGTGCACAGCGCCGGCGCTTGCCGGCAGTTGCCCCGAGATCAGGTTGAAGTACGTGGTCTTGCCGGCGCCGTTGGGGCCGACGATCGCCGTCAGCGTGCCGGCATGAAAGCCTGCGCTCACATGATCGACGGCCACGTGGCCGCCGAAGCGGATGGTGAGATCGCGCGTTTCCAGTACGGGCCGAGACATGCGCACCTCGCCGGGTGGACAGCCGGGGTCACCTGAGACCGATCTCGGGCCGCCCCGGCTGCCATGCTACCTCAGCCTTACTTCTTCGTGCGGATCGGCAGCGGCATGTCCTTTGCCGCAATGGTCGCCACCAGCTCCAGCATGTCGTTGTCCTTGGCGTCCTTCTTGATGCGCCAGTGGTACATCTCCTGCAGCGCCTGGTGGTCCTCCTTGCGGAAGGTCATGGGACCCTTGGGCGTATCGAAGGTCATGCCCTCCATGGCCGCGATCAGCTTTTCCGTGTCGGTCGAGCCGGCTTTCTGCAGGCCCGACACCAGCGCGGAAGCGGCCGCAAACCCGCCCGCGACGAAGAAGTCCGGCGGCGCGTTGAAGCGCTTCTGGTATTCGGCCCTGAGCCAGTCGTTCATCGCGTTCTTCGGGAAACCGTAATAATAATAGATGCCGCCTTCGACGCCGGGGAACTGCTTCCACGCGTTCATGACAGGCAGGATGTTGCCGCCGGGCGCCAGCGCGATGCCAAAGCGCTCGGGCTTCATGTCCACGAACTTCGCCATCGGATGCGGACCGGCCCAGATGAAGCCGATGATCTTCTTGCCCGGCTTGTCCTTCAGCGCGTTGAACAGGCGCTCGGCGTAAGGCGCGAAGTCCGCCGTGTTGCCAGCCGCATACTCCTCGGCGACCACGCTCGCCTTCGGACGCCGCACCTTCAGAAACTCCTTGAACGCCGCGACGCCGTCGCGTCCGAACGCCGTGTCGAGGCCGATCATGCCGATCGCCACGTCCTCCTTGTCGGGGATCGCGGCGGCGGCCGCGAGCGCATCCTGATAGGAGCTGCGGCCGGTCCGGAAGATGTAACGGTTCCACTTATCGCCGGTGATCTGGTCGGCCACTGCCGGCTCGACGATGAGGATCTTCTTGTGCTCCTCGGCCACCGGCAGCATGGCGAGGGCGACCGGCGAGCCGGTGGTGCCGACCGCTATATCGGCCTTGTCGTCACCGTAGCATTCCTCCAACAGCGACTTGCCGCGGTCGGGCTTGAGCTGGTCGTCCTTGACGATCACCTCGATCTTGTCGTTGCCGAGCTTCATCGTCCCCTTGGTGAGGTACTCGAGGCCCATCATGAAGCCGGCCTCGGTCTGCTTGGCGTAGGCTTCGAGCGCCCCCGTCTTGCCGGCGATGAAGCAGACCTTCACGTCCTTCGCCCAGGCCGGGCCTGCACCTATCCCCGCAGTCACTGCAATGGCCAAGGCCGCTGCAAGGCCGCCGCCAGCGCGGCCGGCGCGATGCACGTTACGCATGCGATCCTCCCATCTCGATTCATAAACATGACAATTGAGTCATGTCTCAGGTAACGCTATCCTTGCCCCCATACCCCGTCAAGTGTCGCGCACCAATATGTGCCCGCCCCGGACGGACGCCTTGCGACGGAGACGCCATGTCCAACCCCACGCCCTCGCAGCCCCTGCCGGCGCCGAAGACCAGGCGGGGAGAACTCACACGCCAGAAGATCCTCGACGCGGCCGAGCGCGAGATCGGCCGCAAGGGCTTTGCGGAAGCCTCCATCAGTACCATCACCGCGGAGGCCGCGGTGGGGCAGGGCACTTTCTACCTCTACTTCCGCAGCAAGGAGGACGTGCTGCGCGAGCTGGTGCTGCGCATGGGGCGCAAGCTGCGCCGCCATCTCACGCTGGCCGTCGCCGATGCGCCCACGCGCCTGGAAGCGGAGCGGCGGGGCCTGCGCGCCTTCCTGGACTTCGTCCGCGCCAACCCGGATCTCTACCGCGTCGTCGGCGAATCCCAGTTCGTCGACCCCGCCGTCTTCCGCCGCTACTATGAGGAATTCGCACGGAGCTATCGCACGGGACTTGCCGCCGCGGAGAAGCGCGGCGAGATCCGCAAGGGCGATGCTGAGGTGCGGGCCTGGGCCCTGATGGGGATCTCGGACATGGTCGGACGGCGTTTCGCCATCTGGGAGCCCAAAGCGCCGTTGAAGCGCGTCGCAGATGCCGCCTACGACCTCCTTTCGGAGGGGCTCGACCCGCGCCACAAGAAGTGAAGAGAAGCGTCCGGAGGCAAGCGATGAAAACCGTGTTCGACTTCGCCGCCAAGCGCGCCGAGCTATCGCCCGACAGCTTGGCGTTCGAGGACATCGGCACCGGCCGTCGACTGACGTTCGGCGCGTTCAACGAGCGCGCGGAGCGTTGCGCGGCCGCTCTGGAGCGGCGGGGCGTTCGTGCGGGCGACCGCGTCGCCATCCTCTGTCACAACTCGCCGGTATTCTTCGAGATCCTCTTTGCGTGCGGCAAGGTCGGCGCCATTCTCGTGCCCCTCAATTGGCGGCTTACGCCGGCGGAGCTGGCGCCGATCATCGCCGACTGCGGCGCGCGCCTGCTCATCCACGACGCCGCAACCGCACCGCTTGCGGCTGCCTCCGCCGAAAGGGATGCGCTGACGCTCATCGCCTTCGATGCTTACGAGACGCTGATCGCCGGCACCGCCGCTGCGCCTGGACGCGATACGGCCTGGCCGGCCGACCGCATCTGGTATCTGCTCTACACGTCGGGAACCACAGGGCGACCGAAGGCCGTCATCCAGACCGTCGGCATGGCGCTCGCCAACTACGTCAACATCCAGCAGGCCACCGCGCTCACGGCGGCCGATTATACCTTGAATTTCCTGCCTCTCTTCCACACCGCCGGCATCAACCTGCACACCCTGCCGGTGTTCATCGCCGGCGGCAGCAGCACCTTCCTTCCGAAGTTCGAGCCTGGCCCCGTTCTGGAGCTCATCGCCAGCGGCCGGCTGACGGTGTTCTTCGGCGTACCTGCGGTATATCAGGCGATAAGCCTCGATCCGGGGTTTGTGCGTGCGGACCTCACGCGTGTGCGCCACTGGGGCTGCGGCGGAGCCCCGCTGCCCGAGAGCCTCATCCGCACATTCCTGTCCAAGGGCGTGCGCGTGTGCAACGGCATGGGCATGACCGAGACAGGACCGACCGTGTTCCTGATGGATCCGGCGCGCGCAGCCGAAAAGATCGGCTCGGTCGGCAAGCCGCAGATACTTGCCGAGGTCAGGCTGGTCGATGCTGAAGGAAGGGACGTGCCGGCGGGCGAGCGCGGCGAGCTGCTCTTCCGCGGTCCCGGCATTACGCCCGGCTATTTCAACAACCCCGATGCCACGGCCAAGGCTTTCGATCGTGATGGTTGGCTGAGATCGGGCGATGTCGGCCGCCGCGATGCGGATGGCTACTGCTACATCGTCGACCGCATCAAGGATATGTACATCTCCGGCGGCGAGAACGTATACCCCGCCGAGGTCGAAGCTGTGCTCACCAACCATCCGGCCGTGCTTGAGGCCGCGGTTCTCGGGGTCCCCGACGAGCGCTGGGGCGAGGTCGGCCACGCCGTGGTGCGCCTGCGTCCGGGGCAGCAGGTCGACGCAGACGCGCTGCGCGCCTTCGCTCGCACCGCGCTTGCAGCCTACAAGACGCCCAAGCACATCTCGATCGTCGACGATTTTCCGCGTACGGCAGCCGGCAAGGTGCAAAAACACATTTTGCGCGGACTGATCCATAGCTGATCGCAGCGGGCCAAGCCGCGCCGCACGGCCCGCGATTTGCGGGCCTGCCCATCCGCGCTTCCCAGACCCTCGGCACGGGCATCAGACCCTTCCTTCCTCTTTGGGTCTATCGTCCCGGCCAGGATCGCGCGGCTCATCTCCGAGCAGCTCACCATCCCCACGATCGGCATCGGCGCGGGCGTGGGCACGGACGGCCAGATCCTGCTCTGCCACGACCTGCTCGGCGTCTTTACCGACTTCAAGCCGAAGTTCACCAAGCGCTTCGCCAAGCTTACCGAGGTGGCTGTCGCCGGCATCAAGCAATATGTGAAAGAGGTGAAGGAGGGCTCGTTTCCCGACGACGATCACAGCTATACTGTGAACGAGGCTGAATACGAGAAGTTCACCAAGCTGGTGGCAAAGCGCCGCCAGATTTGAGCCCCAGGAGGCCGCGATCATGAGCGATGCCGGCAAACCCGCCCCGACCTGGAAGCGCGTTGTCGCATCGGTCCTCGATTTCTTCACGGTGTTCTTTGTCGGCGGCTACGTGATTGCGTCACTGACGGGCATGCGCACGCCGGACGGCTTCAATCTCACCGGCATGCCGGCGCTTGCGCTCTTCGCGCTCATCGTCGCCTATTTCTACATTGGCAGGCGTCTAGCGGGGGGAACGTTGTGGGACCGCATTCTAGGCATCTCGAGGCCCCAGCCCACTCCATGACGAGCGCAGTCCTCACCAGAAGGGCGGCACGTACCGCCTCAGCCAAGCCTGAGACGCTTACCGAGCAAGCCTACAACCGGCTCGAGGAGATGATCGTCACACTTGCCCTTGCGCCGGGGGAGGTGCTTTCCGAGCAAGTCCTGTCCGCCGAGCTGGGCATCGGCCGCACCCCCATCCGCGAGGCCCTGCAACGGCTCGCACGCGAGGGCCTGGTGCTGGTGCTGCCGCGCAAGGCCATCATCGTCACCGAAACGGATCCGCGAAAGCAGCTCCTTGTGCTCGAGGTGCGCCGAGAGCTCGAGCGCCTGCTCGCCCGCGCGAGCGCCGAGCGCGCATCGGACGCCGAGCGCCGCCGCTTTCGGATGATCGCTGAAGGCATGGAGACAGCGGCGCGCACCAACGACGACATCGCCTTCATGCGCCTCGATCGCGAGCTCAACACCTTGCTGGCGGAGGCTTCACACAATGAATACGCTGCGCGCGCCATCCACTTCCTGAATGGCCATTCGCGCCGGTTCTGGTACCTCCACTACAAGCAGGCTGCAGACCTGCCCAAAGTTGCGCGCCTGCATGCCGACGAGGCGCGCGCCATAGCCAAGGGAGATGCCAAGCGGGCGTCAGCGGCCTCCGACAAGCTTATCGACTACGTCGAGACCTTCACACGCGCGACCGTAGGCGTTGTGCGTCGTGCCGCGAACGGATGAGACGCATCAAAAGTGACAGTGCCCGGAATCCGACCGGGCACGTGGCAAACAGACAAGACGAGATGAACGCCAGAGCGCCTCAGAACAGCCCCTCGAACTTCTTCTTGAAGCGCGAGAGCCTGCCGCCGCGGTCGACGAGATGCTGGTTGCCGCCGGTCCACGCCGGATGCGTGATCGGGTCGATATCGAGCGACAGGGTGTCGCCCTCCTTGCCGTAGGTCGAGTAGGTCTCGAACTCGGTGCCGTCCGTCATCACCACCTTGATGCGATGGTAGTGGGGATGGAAGTCCTCAAGCTTCTTCATGGCTCTCTCGCAGGGTTCTTCCGGCCGGCCGCTGCCGCGCAGCGAGGCCCCGGGAAATTCGTAGGCGCAGTAATACTGAAAGCAGCCCGCCGATACAAGCCCCAGAAAACATGATACGGGCCCCTGCTGGCCAACGGCCGGCTGGGGCGCGGATGGTCGCGACGCATAGCCCGGCGCCTGGGTTCGCTGGCCCACCCCGCCCAGGTTCGCTATACCTCGCTTGGTCCCTGCGAGACCGCGTCCCGCGGCTCGTGCCTTGGGAATGTCTGTCCTTTTTCGATCGTTGTTTCGCGACCAGCCTGCGAGCGTTCCATTGCCTGAGACGGAGTCCACGACCGAGGCCCCATCCGCCGGCCGGCGCCAGCTCCGGCCGCTCCTCGCCCTGCGGCCCTATCTTGCGCGGCATCCAGCCATGGTGCTGGCGGCTTTGGCCGCCCTCGTCCTCTCGGCGGCCGCCATGCTCACCGTCCCTCTGGCCGTGCGCCGGATGATCGATTTCGGCTTCTCGGGGCAAGACGGCGTCTTCATCGATCGCTACTTCGCCATGTTGATCTTCATCGGCTTGGTCATTGCCGCAGCCAGCGCCGCACGGTTCTATACGGTCAACTGGCTTGGCGAGCGCGTCGTGGCGGACTTGCGCGCCGGCGTTTTCAGGCATCTGGCGACCCTGGGCCCAGCGTTCTACGAGAAGACCCACTCCGGCGAAGTCATGAGCCGGCTCACCGCCGATACGACGCAGATCAAGGCCGCCGCCGGCACCGCCCTCAGCCAGGCGCTGCGCAACCTCATCATGCTCGTCGGCGCCATCGTCATGATGTTCGTGACCAGCGCCACTTTGTCGGCCCTTGTGCTGGCGGCCATACCCGCCATCGTCTTTCCCCTGATGGCCTATGGGCGCGCCGTGCGCCGGTTGTCGCGTGCGGCGCAAGATCGCCTGGCGGATGCCTCGGCCTATGCCGCCGACAACCTGGGGGCCGTGCGCGCCATGCATGCGTTCGGCCAGGAGGCCGCCGTCTCGGGGCGCTTTGCCGCAGCCGTGGAGCGGGCGTTCGAGGCTGCGCGCTCGCGGCTGATGGCCCGCGCAGGACTGACGGCCGTCGCCATCTTTCTCGTCGTCACCAGCATCGTTGGCATTCTTTGGTTTGGCTCACGTCTCGTGATCGGCGGCGATATGACCGGCGGCCGGCTCGGCCAGTTCGTTCTTTACGCGATGTTCGCGGCCGGTGCGATGGCGGAGCTCGCCGAAGTCTGGGGGGAGCTGGCCCAGGCCGCTGGCGCGGCCGAGCGCCTCACCGAGCTTCTCGCCGTCCGCCCCGAGATCACTAGCCCGGCACGACCCAAGGCCTTGCCCGCCCCGCCGCACGGCACGGTTGCATTCCACAACGTGCACTTTTCCTATCCGGCTCGGCCCGGCGAATCCGCCCTCGACGGCTTGACCTTCGAGGTCGCGCGAGGGGAGACGGTGGCCATCGTCGGGCCCTCCGGAGCCGGCAAGAGCACGGTCTTCAACCTGATTCTGAGATTCTATGACGCTCAAGCCGGGATGGTGACTGTGGACGGCGTCCCGGTGCAGGAGGCCGATCTGCAGCAGTTGCGGTCCCGCATCGCCCTTGTCCCGCAGGAGACGGCCCTTTTCGACGATACGATCGCCGAGAACATTCGCTACGGTAAGCCCGACGCCAGCCGGGCAGAGGTTGAGCAGGCAGCGGCGGCTGCACAGGCGGACGGCTTCGTCCGCGCCCTCACATCAGGATACGCGACGAAGCTCGGCGAGCGGGGCATCACGCTTTCCGGCGGCCAGCGCCAGCGCATCGCCCTCGCCCGCGCCATTCTTCGCGACGCGCCGATCCTTCTCCTCGACGAGGCAACCAGCGCACTCGATGCGGAAAGCGAGGTGGCGGTACAGCGGGCTCTTGAGCGCGTGACGGCGAACCGCACCACCATCGTCATCGCTCACCGGCTGGCGACCGTGCAGCGGGCCACGCGAATTCTCGTCATGGAAAAAGGACGCATCGTGGAGGAAGGACGCCATGCCGAGCTGATGCGCAAAGGTGGGCTCTACAGCCGCTTGGCGGAGCTGCAGTTCGCGCTGGATGCAGCCCAGTAACTCCGTGTGGCCGCCGTGTCCAGGCTGCACCACATCCCTGCGAACTACTTGAAGTCGAGAGGTTTTGGCTTCTCATGCAGCGACGAATACCCCAGTCTCCCTGTCATTTCGTGCGGGGTGTTTGGTGCGCTATTTCGTGGGGTTCAGGAACGTCATTTGCCATGGGGCTTAGGCACACGATGAGGGCTAGGACAGGTGCCGCGGCCATCTGGGCCGGATTTGCCGCGTCCGCACTTCTTGCCACTTCTGCGGCCGCCTACGACGGCGAGACCGGCTGGGTGAAGTTTCCCGGCTCGCAGTATCAGTCGAACGATCCGACCGACCGCTCCTTCATCAAGGAGTGGGAGGCCAGCCCGCCCAAGGGCTTCCCGACGCTCAGCGCCGAGAACCTCGCAGCGATGAAGGTGGCCATCAACCGCTACAAGGAGATTGCCGCCGGCGGCGGCTGGCAGCCGCTGCCCGACGTCAAGTTGCAGGCCGGCATGAGCCATCCCGCAGTGACGATCCTGCGCGAACGCCTGTGGCTTTCCGGGGACCTGCAGGAGCGGGGCGGCAGTTCGCAAAGCTTCGACTACTACCTGGACAAGGCGGTCAAGCGCTATCAGGCCTCGAATGGTCTCGCCCCCACAGGCATTGTCGACAAGGCGACGACCATGGCCCTCAACGTGCCGGCCGCGGCCCGCCTGAAGCAGCTCCAGCTCAATTTGACCCGCCTCACCGAGCTCGTGCGGACGGCCGCCAAGAAATACGTGGTCGTGAATATCCCAGCCGCGCAGATCGAGGCGGTCGAGAACGGCCAGGTCGTCTCGCGCCATGCGGGCGTGGTGGGCAAGATCGACCGGCAAACGCCCATTCTCAAGTCGGCCGTTCATGAGCTGAATTTCAACGCCGTCTGGTCCCTGCCTCCAACGGTGATCGAGAAGGATCTCATTCCGAAGGGCCAGGAGATGGCGCGGCGGGGCCAAAGCGTGCTGGTGAAATACCACATCGACGCCTACGGCGGCGACGGCAGGAAACTGGACCCGAACAAGGTCAACTGGAGCACGGCGGCCGCAAAGGGCCTGACCTATCGGCAGCAGCCCGGCCCGGAGAACCCTTTGGGCTTCGTGAAGATCAACTTCCACAACAGCTACTCGGTCTATATGCACGATACGCCGTCCCAGTCGCTGTTCGGACGCAACTTCCGCGCGGCCAGCTCCGGCTGCGTGCGCGTGCACGGCGTCGAGCAGCTGGCATCGTGGCTGGTCGCCGAGCAGGGCTGGCGGCCCGAGCACGTGCTGCAGATGAAGCAGTCGGGTGAAAGGCGGGATGTGAAGCTGAGGAAGCCGGTCCCGCTGTATTTCGTCTATGTCACGGCCTGGGCCACGCCGGACGGTGTCGTCCAGTTCCGTCGCGACCTCTACAAGAAGGACGGGGTCGGGGCGATGGCATCGGACTATTGAACCAGCCCCTTCAGCCGTTGACCGAAGTCAATCACCGCAGACGGCCCGCCGTGCGACAAAGCGTGGCGGGTTCGCCTTTTTGCATTCTAGTCTAGAATGCGTCCAGACAAGAGGTTGGCCGCCTTGGAGGCGAGGGGGGTGCAGCCAGTTGACGGGCTGCCGAGCACGCGAGGACCGGGGTAATGGATTACGCGAAGGCGTTCTCACAGGCGCTGCAAAATCTGAAGGACGAAGGACGCTATCGCGTCTTCGCCGATATCCGGCGCAACCGCGGCCTTTTTCCGGCCGCGCGGCAGTTCATGCCTGACGGCTCGCGCGCGATCACGGTTTGGTGCTCCAACGACTATCTCGGGATGGCACAGCATCCAGCGGTCCTGGCGGCCATGCACGAGGCACTGGATACGGCCGGCGCGGGATCGGGCGGAACACGCAATATCTCCGGCACCTCACACTACCACGTCGAGCTCGAGGCAGAGCTTGCAGACCTCCACGGCAAGGAGGCGGCGCTTGTGTTCACGTCGGCCTATGTGGCCAACGACACCACGCTGGCGACGCTGCAGAGGCTTCTGCCGGGCAGCGTCATCTTCTCCGACGAGAAGAACCATGCCTCGATGATTGCCGGCATCCGCCACGGCGGCGGCGACAAGCGCATCTGGCGCAACAATGACCTCAAGGATCTCGAGGCCAAGCTGCGGCAGGTGGGCTGCGACGTGCCCAAGATCATCGCTTTCGAGTCCATCTATTCGATGGACGGGCTGATGGCACCGATCGCGGGGATTTGCGATCTGGCCGAGAAGTACAATGCTTTGACGTATCTTGATGAGGTGCACGCCGTCGGCATGTATGGCGCTCGCGGCGGCGGCCTCGCCGAGCGCGATGGCGTCATGCAGCGGGTGGATATCATCAACGGTACGCTGGCGAAGGGCTTCGGCATCATGGGTGGCTACATTGCCGCAAGCGCCGACCTGTGCGACGCCATCCGCTCCTATGCTCCGGGCTTCATCTTCACCACGTCGCTTGCCCCGGCCATCGCGGCTGGTGCGGTCGCCAGCATTCGCCATCTCAAGACCAGCCAGGCCGAGCGCGAGCTCCACCAGGAGCGGGCGCGGACGTTGAAGAGCCGGCTCAAGGCCTCCGGACTGCCGGTGATGGACAATCCGAGCCACATTGTGCCGGTGCTGGTGGGCGATCCTGTTCTTTGCAAGAGGATCACCGACGCCCTGCTCGACCGGTTTGCCATTTACGTGCAGCCGATCAACTATCCGACCGTGCCGCGCGGGACGGAGCGGCTGCGCCTCACGCCCACCCCCCAACATTCCGACGCCGACATCGACCGGCTGGTGGCGGCCTTGCGTGCGCTCTGGACGGAGATGGGGATGCCGTTCGAAGGGCAGCAGGCTCAGGCTGCCGAATAGTCTGCGCTGTTCAGCGCGTTTGCGCCGAGGGAAGCGCGGTCCCGCGGTGGCGGCAAGTATCAGGAGCGGGCCGTGAGCTCGCTCTCGCGCGCTATGCGCTCGAAGGGCTCAGCAACACCCTTGATGCGGTATTGGCAGTCGTTTCCCTCCGAGGGCAGGAGGCGCACGATCGTGTACTCGCGCGACGACGCCGCATACGTCATGCGCGGCGGCGTGAAGGTCACTGTCTGACCAATCTTGAATTTGTGGCGTGCCATGGATATCTCCCAGACGAGCATTTTCCAGCCCGTCCGGGGAAGAGCGCTAGCCTAACCGCCCGTGAGTGGCATCTGCAGAACGGCCAAGCAATTGAGCTCAGGCCTTCTCGATCTGGCCGGCCTGCTTGCCGCGGCCCTTGCGGTCGTCCTCGAGCACGAAGCTGACCTTGTCACCTTCGTTCAAGGTGCGAATGCCAGCAGCTTCCAGAGCGGTTGCATGGACGAACACGTCCTTGCCACCCTGGTCAGGTGTGATGAAGCCAAAGCCTTTTGCGCCGTTGAAAAATTTTACGGTGCCGTGCACACGCATGTCAGTCTGTCCTTTCCAAGGAAGCGTGGATTAGAGCCGGTCAAAATGGGCCGCACGCTCGGCCCGGCAACTCAGATTGGGAAAGACAAACAGGCCTTTTGGCGAGTTGAGCGTCATCCGAATTCTTGAGGGCGCACTCCCGCATGGAGTGCACCGGCACAGGCTATATGCGCCTCAAGTGTGCAAAAGACAAGGCGTAAACCAAAATTTGCTCCGGCTGGCAGCAATTCCTCGGCCCCGGCCAGCAGCACGCGACGCAAAGCCGCCCACGCCCCCGCGCCTTGTTGCATGTGCGAGCCCCATGATATGACGGCGGCGCGCCGCAAGGGCGCGAATCGAACCAAGCGTGGAACCTCATGCCGACTTCAGCCGCCGGGCGCCGCAGCGCATCGCAAGCCAGCATCTTTTCTGCAACGTTGGCCGAGAGCGATCCCGAGATCGCAGGCGCCGTCGGCCGCGAGCTGAGGCGCCAGCAGAACGAGATCGAGCTCATCGCGTCGGAGAATTTCGTCTCACGCGCGGTGCTGGAGGCGGCCGGCACGGTTCTGACCAACAAGTATGCCGAAGGCTATCCGGGCCATCGCTACTACGGCGGCTGCCAGCATGTGGATGAGGTGGAGACGCTGGCCATCGAGCGCGCCAAGAAGCTCTTCAACTGCCGTTTCGCAAACGTGCAGCCCCATTCGGGCAGCACAGCCAATCAGGCGGCGTTCCTGGCGCTGATGCAGCCGGGCGACACCTTCATGGGCCTCAGCCTCGATACCGGCGGACACCTGACGCACGGATCGCCGGTCAACCTGTCGGGCAAGTGGTTCAAGGTCGTGCCTTACAGGGTGCGCCGCCAGGATCACCGCATCGACATGGACGAGGTCGCTGCCCTGGCGCGCGAGCACAGGCCGAAGGTGATCGTAGCAGGCGGCAGTGCCTACCCGCGCATCATCGAGTTCGCCAAGTTCCGCGAGATCGCCGACGAGGTCGGGGCCTTCCTGATGGTGGACATGGCGCATTTTGCCGGCCTCGTCGCTGGCGGCGTGCATCCGAGCCCCTTCCCGCACGCCCATGTCGTCACCAGCACCACGCACAAGACGCTGCGCGGACCGCGCGGGGCCATGATCCTGACCAACGACGAGGCTTTGTCGAAGAAGATCAACTCGGCCGTGTTTCCCGGCATGCAGGGCGGCCCCCTCATGCACATCATCGCCGCCAAGGCGGTGGCATTCCGGGAGGCCCTGCAGCCGGAGTTCAAGGTGTACGCCCGCAGCGTGGTCGAGAACACCAAGGCGCTGGGCGAGGTCCTTACCCGCGCCGGCTACGATCTGGTCTCGGGCGGCTCCGACACCCATCTGCAGCTCGTCGACCTGCGCCCCAAGAAGCTCACCGGCAACATCGCCGAGAAGGCGCTGGGTCGGGCCCACATAACGGTGAACAAGAATACGGTGCCGTTCGATCCCGAGAAGCCGCAAGTCACCTCCGGAATCCGGGTCGGTGCCCCCGCCGGCACGACACGCGGCTTCGGGGTCGCCGAGTTCCAGCTCATCGGTCGCCTGTTCGCGGAGGTGCTGGACGGGCTGGCGGCCAACGGAGAGGCCGGAAATGCCAAGGTCGAGGCGCGGGTAAGAGAGCAGGCGATCGCGCTTGCAGAGCGTTTCCCCATGTACACGTGAGCGCCGAAGCAGTTTAGACTCGGCACGCACGCGCCTTGGGGCAGACACCAGGCGTATTCTTGCATGCGGGAGCACTTAGATGCGCTGCCCATACTGCGGCTGCGAGAACACCCAGGTCAAAGACAGCCGTCCGACCGATGAGAACCAGTCCATCCGCCGCCGCCGCAGCTGCGAGGATTGCGGCGGGCGGTTCACGACGTTCGAGCGCGTGCAGCTGCGCGAGATCATCGTCATCAAGCGTTCGGGCCGGCGCATGCCGTTCGATCGCGAGAAGCTCTCGCGCTCGGTCGAGATCGCATTGCGCAAACGGCCGATCCAGCCAGAGCGCATCGAGCGCATGGTGTCGGGTATCGTGCGTCAGCTCGAGAGCATGGGCGAGCAGGAGATGCCCTCCTCCGTCATCGGCGAGTTCGTGATGGAAGCGCTGAAGGGGCTGGACCCCGTCGCCTACGTGCGTTTCGCCTCGGTCTATCGCGACTTCCGCGAGGCTGCGGACTTCCAGGAGGTTCTGGGCGAAATCGCGCAACGCGCGGCAACGGGCCCGGACACGAGCACGACGGCTGCCAATCCTCGCCCCGCCGAGGCGCCCGATAGAAAGCACTGAATGTAATGGCGCGTCCGGAGCGTACCTCACCCGCAGGAAGCGACCAGCAGGATCGCCGCTTCATGGAGCTGGCTCTGCGCATGGCGAGGCGCATGCTGGGCAGCACGGCGCCCAATCCGTCCGTCGGCGCCGTCATAGCCGATGAGCGAACCGGAGAGGTGATCGCGCGCGGCTGGACCGAGACGGGCGGCCGGCCCCACGCCGAAGTCGAGGTGCTGCGGCGCGCCGGTCAGCGGGCCGCCGGCCAGACTATGTACGTCACGCTGGAGCCCTGCTCGCATCATGGCCGCACGCCGCCCTGTGCCGACGCGATCCTGGCTGCGCGGATCGGGCGCGTCGTATGCGCGATTGAGGATCCAGATCCCCGTGTCTCCGGCAACGGTCTTGCCATTCTGCGCGACGCCGGCGTCGCCGTGGACGTCGGCGTATGCAGCGAGCAGGCGCGGTGGATGGCGGCCGGCCACATCCTGCGCATGACGCGTCAGCGGCCGTTCGTGCAGCTCAAGCTCGCCGTCTCCCGCGACGGGCTGATCGCGCCAGGCGACGGCCGGCCGCGCTGGGTGACGGGAGAGGAAGCGCGTGCGCTGGGCCATCTGCTGCGCGCGCACGCCGATGCCATCCTTGTCGGCCGCAAGACCGTCGAGGCCGACGATCCCGAGCTCACCTGCCGTCTGCCGGGTTTGGCAGACCGCTCGCCGCAACGGATCGTTCTCGATACGCATTTCCGCACCTCCCCGACCTCGCGCCTCGTTCGCACAGCCGTCAAGGTCCCCGTCACCATCATCGGCAGCACGCAGGCGGCAGTGCCGCAGTTCCCTGCCGGCGTAGCAGCCAAGCAGGTCGCCTCCGACGGCCATGGGCACGCCGACCTCGGCGCTGCGCTGACAGCACTGCACGACGAGGGAATAACGCGTCTGCTCGTCGAAGGCGGACCAACGGTGGCACGATCCTTCCTCGACCGGGATCTGGTCGACGAGGTTGTGCTGCTCAGGGGCGCCAGTCATCTCGGCAGCGCCGGGTTGAAGCCTCTCTCGGACCGCGGCATCGAAGCCTTCGACGACCAACGCCACTGGGCGCTCCATGACGAGCGCGCTATCGGCACCGATAGCGTGAGAGTGTACCGCGCGCGCGGCCGCTTTGGGGAGCGCGGCCGCTTTGGGGAAGGGGAGAAATGAAGGCACGATTTCGCTATTACCTGCGCGTCCGATACCAGGAGTGCGATGCCCAGCACGTTGTCTTCAACGCCCGCTACGGCGACTATTTCGATCTCGCCTGCTTCGAGTTCCTGCGCGCCGCTCTGCCTCGCCCCGACGATGCCTTCGACGGCACCTTCGAGATGCAGACGGTTCGCCAAGTCACGGAGTGGAGGGCGCCCGCCCGCTTCGATGATGTGTTGGAGATCTCGATGTGGACCAGCCGAATGGGCACGACGTCGTTCGCCCTCAGCGCGGAAATCAGGCGCGCCGGCAGTAGCGATGTGCTCGTGACCGGAGAGACGACCTACGTCCACGTCGACCATAGGACGTTCGTGAAGAAGGAAGTGCCGGCAAACATGCGGGTGGCGCTGGAGGCCGGTGCGGCCGGCAGGGTGGTCGACCACGCGGGATACCTGAGGCCGGCGCCGCACTGAGCGCCCTCCCTGGTCGCGTATGACAGACGTGCGCGGAGCGACGGTGCGCGAAGGAAGCCGGCATGATAGCGTCGGGCAAAGGCAGGAAGAACGCAAACAAGGTCCCATGTTCACCGGCATCATCACGGACATCGGCGAGGTGACCGCACGCGACGGCGGGCGTTTCACGATCCGCTCGGCCTACGCCGCAGAGACCATCACCATCGGCGCCTCGATCGCCTGTGACGGCACATGCCTGACGGCCATCGCCGTTCAGTCGGCCGACGGCGGCAGCATCTTCACGCTCGATGTGTCGAACGAGACCCTGAGCAAGACCACGCTCGGCGACTGGGCGCCCGGGCGCCGCGTCAATCTCGAGCGCGCCCTGAAGGCGGGCGATGAGCTGGGCGGCCACATCGTGTCGGGCCACGTGGACGGCGTCGGACGGATCATCGGCATCACCCCGGACGGGGATTCCCGGCGCTTCCTGATCGAGGTCCCGCGCGATCTGGCCGGCTTCATCGCCCCCAAGGGATCGATCGCCCTCGACGGCATTTCGCTTACCGTGAATGAGGTCGACGACAACCATTTCGGCATCAACATCATCCCTCACACCTTGACCCACACCACCTTGAGGCTCAAAAAGCCCGCCGACAGGGTGAACCTCGAGGTCGACCTGTTCGCGCGCTACGTGGCGAGGGCATTGGAGTACCGGCGGTGAAGGATGGTCTGAAACGCGTTGCTTACGCCGAGGGCAAAGGCTTCCTTTCGCCCATCGACGAGATCATCGAGGACCTGCGCAACGGCCGCATGATCATTCTCGTGGACGCCGAGGACCGCGAGAACGAAGGCGATCTCGTCATCCCCGCGCAGATGGCGACGCCTGACGCCATCAATTTCATGGCCAAGAACGGGCGCGGCCTCATCTGCCTGTCGTTGACACAGCAGCGCGCTGACCAGCTTCGCCTCGAATACATGGCGCGTCACAACGAGGCGCGCAATCGCACTGCGTTCACCGTCTCGATCGAAGCGCGCGAGGGGATCGCCACCGGCATCTCCGCCCACGACCGCGCCCGCACCATCGCCACCGCCATCGACCCAACCAAGGACCACAAGGACATCGTCTCGCCGGGCCACGTCTTCCCGCTTATCGCGCGCGAAGGCGGCGTGCTGGTCCGCGCGGGCCACACGGAAGCCTCCGTCGACCTCGCGCGTCTCGCCGGGCTCTATCCCGCGGGGGTGATCTGCGAGATCATGAACGACGACGGCACCATGGCGCGCATGCCGGATCTGGTTGCCTTCGCCCAGCGGCACGGCCTCAAGATCGGAACCATCGAGGACCTGATAGGCTATCGCCTCAAGCACGACCGCGTCGTCAAGCGGGTGGCGCAGAAGACCGTCGAGAGCAACTTCGGCGGCACCTTCGATCTCTATGCGTACGAGACGAAGGCCGAGCCGGTGGAGCATCTGGCCCTCGTGAAAGGTGATCTGAGCACGCCCGGCCCGGTGCACGTGAGGGTCCACGCCGTCAACGCCATGGTCGACCTGCTCGGCATCGGCACCGACGGCGCCAGCAGTTCCCTCATCGAGAAATCGATGCGCATCATCAGCCAGGAAGGGCGCGGGGTGATCGTCCTGATCCGCGACGCGCAACCGAAGTCCGTTTCCGACTGGATCGCGCGCAGCGGCGAGCCCAAGCGCACCAAGAAGTCCGAGGCCGAGCGCCGGCTGGTCGAGATCGGCATCGGCTCGCAAATCCTGCGCGACCTGGGCGTCTCCGACATGGTGCTGCTGTCGAACGCTCCTCCCTCGCGTTACGTGGGCCTCGAGGCGTTCGGGCTGCGCATCGTCGGTCAGCGCAGGATCGAGTGACGCGCCATGGCGGGCAAGGCAGAGAAATCGGTCGATGCTGTGCAAGGGGCCGCCGGCGCCCGCATCCTCGTCATCGAGGCACGCTTCTACAAGACCATCGCCGACGAGCTGGCCGCCGGCACCATGGCCGAGCTCGATGCAGCCGCAGCGACGGTCGAGCGCATCGCCGTGCCTGGTTGCCTGGAGATCCCCCTGGCCCTGGCCCAGGTTGTGAAGGCGGGCCGGTTTGCAGCGGGGGCCCGGGCGGGGTTTGACGGCTGCGTTGCCCTCGGCTGCGTGATCCGTGGCGAGACGACGCACTACGACACGGTCTGCGCCAACGCCAATCACTGGCTGATGGAAATCGCGGTTCGACACGGCATTGCGCTCGGCAATGCCATCCTCACGGTCGAGAACGAAGGGCAGGCGCTTGCACGGGCCCGCGGCGGACGCAACAGCAAAGGGGCGGAGGCCGCGCGCGCCTGTCTCGCACTCGTCGGCAACGCCCGCAGGCTCGCCGAGGCGCGCACATGAGCGGATCGCCCGGCCATGTCCGAAAGAGCGCGAGTCTTTCCCGCAGCCGCGCGCGGCTTGCCGCCGTGCAGGCGCTCTATCAGATGGATCTGGCGGAGACCGACATCACCGACGTGATGGAGGAGTTCAAGGCGCATCGCCTCGGCGACGACGTCGAGGGCTGTGAGTTCGGCCAGGCGGACCCCGACCACTTCGCTCGCGTGCTGAAGGGGGTGGTACAGCGCCAGCGCGAGATCGATCCCCTGGTCGATCAGCAGCTCGCCGAGGGATGGCGCCTGCTGCGCATCGACTCCATCGTGCGCGCCATCCTGCGCGCGGCCGTATTCGAGCTGATGGAGCTCAAGGACATCCCGGCCCGAGTCGTCATCAGCGAATACATCGACGTCGCTCACGCCTTCTTCGAGAATGACGAGCCGAAAGTCGTCAACGGCGTCCTGGACAAGCTGGCGCGCAAGCTGCGAAGCGGAGAGCTGCCCGATCGCGGTTGAGGCATGAGGTCGGCGAGGAAGGCCGGCAAGCCATGGCAGACGACCGGAAAGAAGGCGAGAAAGTCTACGGCGAGGAAGCCATCATCCAGCGCTATCTCGCCCCCCTGGCCGCGGGATTTCCTGGCGCATTCGGCCTTCAGGACGATTGCGCCTTGATCTCGCCGCCTCCGGGAACTGAGCTGGTGCTCAAGACGGACCCGGTCGCCGAGGGCGTGCATTTTGTTGCCGGCGACGCACCCGAAGACATCGCTTGGAAGGCCCTTGCCGTGAACGTGTCCGATCTGGCTGCCAAGGGAGCGCAGCCGATCGCCTACCTGATGGCGCTCTCCTTTCCCGAGGCGCCGGCGGCCGCGTGGCTGTCGCGCTTTGCCGAGGGCCTGCAGGAGGCCCAGAAGTGCTTCGGCTGTCATCTGGCGGGCGGCGACACCGATCGGCGCCCCGGCCCCCTCACCGTTACCATTACGGTCATCGGCTCGGTGGAGCAGGGGCGCATGGTGCCGCGCGGAGCCGCCCGAGCGGGCGATGCACTGTTCGTGTCGGGCACCCTCGGCGACGCAGCGCTCGGGCTCCTGCAGCACAACGATGAAGCGCGCGCGCAATCCTGGGCATTGACCCTGGCCGAGGCGGAGCATCTGCGCATCCGTTACGCGAGGCCCCAGCCGCGTCTGGCCCTGGCAGGCGCCCTGCGGCAGCACGCCCATGCGGCCATGGACCTTTCTGACGGGCTGGCCAAGGATCTGGGGCGCCTGTGCGCGGCCAGCGGCTGCGCTGCACGGGTGCGCTTCGCCACCATCCCCCTGTCCGAGGCCGCGGCCAAGGCCCTGGCCGCCGATCCGGCGCTTACGGAGCGAATAGTTGCCGGGGGCGACGACTACGAGATCCTGGCGGCAGTGCCTGCAGACAAGGCGCGGGCGTTTGTCGCAGATGCGGCCGCAGCCGGCGTGCCGGTAGCCGAAATTGGGCGTGTGAAGGCGGGCTCGGGCGTCACCATCGATGGCGCCGACGGCCTGCCGATGTCCCTATCCCGGACCGGCTGGGACCATTTCTGATACCCAGACCCGCTCCAATACTCGCTCGTGTTGCAACGCCCCCAGAGTTTTGGCATGGTCCCGCGCGAATCTAGGCCAGGGGCCGGCGCAAGTGTGGATTTCGCCACGGCACGTCGGGACTGGGTGTTTTGTTGCGTCTCGAACCGTCTCAGCACACAAGGGGGGAACTTCCGCCATGGATACGGTGATGTGGGCAATTATCCTCTGCGGATTGCTCTCTATCGTCTACGGCATCTTCACCGTCCGGGCCGTGATGGCCTCGGACGCCGGCAGCGCCCGCATGCAGGAGATCGCCGCCGCCATCCAGGAAGGCGCGCAAGCCTACCTGACGCGGCAGTACACGACGATCGCCATCGCCGGTGCCGTGATCTTCGTCATTGTCGGGGTTCTGCTGGGCTGGCTCGTGGCCGTCGGCTTCCTCATCGGCGCAGTGCTGTCGGGAACGGCCGGCTTCATCGGCATGCTCGTCTCGGTGCGCGCCAACGTGCGCACCGCACAGGCTTCGACGCGCTCGCTGGCCGACGGCCTGTCGATGGCGTTTCGCGCTGGCGCGGTCACCGGCCTGCTGGTGGCAGGCTTGGCTTTGCTCGGCGTGGCCGTCTACTTCACGATCCTCACCCGTGGCCTGGGCATGTCGCCGACCGGCCGCACGGTGGTCGACTCCATGGTTGCGCTCGGCTTCGGCGCCTCGCTGATCTCGATCTTCGCGCGTCTCGGTGGCGGTATCTTCACGAAGGGCGCAGACGTGGGCGGGGATCTCGTCGGCAAAGTTGAGGCCGGCATTCCCGAGGACGACCCGCGCAACCCAGCCACCATCGCCGACAACGTCGGTGACAATGTCGGCGATTGCGCCGGCATGGCCGCCGACCTGTTCGAGACCTATGCCGTGACCGTGGTCGCCACGATGGTGCTCGCCGCCATCTACTTCACCGGTCAGCCCGTCGTCTACAATCTGATGATCTATCCGCTCGCCGTCTGCGCGGCCGGCGTCGTCACCTCCATCATCGGCACATTCTTTGTGCGGCTGGGCTCCAACCAGTCGATCATGGGGGCTCTCTACAAGGGCTTCATCGCCACCGGCGTGCTGTCAGTCATCGCGCTGTGGCCCATTACCGACTGGCTGCTCGGCATGGGCACGACCTTTTCGGCACGTGGCCTCGGCTTCACCGGCAACGATCTGTTCTGGTGCGGCGTTGTCGGCCTTGCCGTAACGGCTGCCATCATCGTCGTCACCGAGTATTACACCGGCATCGGCTATCGACCGGTGCGCTCCATCAGCCAGGCCTCGGTGACGGGCCACGGCACCAACGTCATCCAGGGCCTCGCCGTCTCGCTCGAGGCGACCGCCCTGCCCGCGCTGATCATCATCGCCGGCATCATCATCTCCTTCAAATTAGCGGGTCTGTTCGGCATCGCCGTCGCGGTGACCAGCATGCTGTCCGTGGCCGGCGTGGTCGTGGCTCTCGATGCGTTCGGACCGGTGACGGACAACGCCGGCGGCATCGCCGAGATGTCGGGCCTGCCGAAGGAGATCCGCAAGACAACCGACGCGCTGGATGCGGTCGGCAACACTACCAAGGCCGTCACCAAGGGGTACGCCATCGGCTCGGCCGGTCTCGGCGCCCTCGTTCTTTTCGCCGCCTACAACGAGGATCTCAAGTTCTTCATCAGCCAGGCCAAACCCGGATCGATATTCCACAACATGTCGGTCGATTTCTCGCTGTCCAACCCCTACGTGGTCGTAGGCCTGCTGTTCGGCGGTCTGCTGCCCTACCTGTTCGGCGGCATCGCCATGACCGCGGTCGGCCGCGCCGGCGGCGCGGTGGTGGAGGAGGTGCGCCGGCAGTTCCGCGAGAAGCCCGGCATCATGAAGGGCACCGAGAAGCCCGACTACGCCCGCGCCGTCGACATGCTCACGCGCGCAGCGATCAAGGAGATGATCGTCCCCTCGCTGCTGCCGGTGCTATCGCCCATCGTCTGCTTCTACGTCGTGCAGTGGATCGCCGGCACCGGCAACGCCTTCGCTGCGCTCGGCGCCATGCTGCTCGGCGTGATCGTCAACGGCTTGTTCGTGGCCGTGTCCATGACGGCCGGCGGCGGTGCCTGGGACAACGCCAAGAAGGCGTTCGAGGACGGCTTCGTCGACAAGGACGGCGTGAAGCACCAGAAGGGCTCGGAGGCGCACAAGGCTTCGGTGACCGGCGATACCGTCGGCGATCCCTACAAGGACACGGCAGGCCCGGCGGTGAACCCGATGATCAAGATCACCAACATCGTCGCCCTGCTGCTGCTGGCGGTGCTGGCGCACGCGGCGGGCTGATCGACGCGATCGGGACAGACAACAAGAGGCGGGCGGCGGGAAACAGCCGCCCGCTCAGTCCAGCCCGAGCTGCTTTGTTCCAAGATTGCGGAACAGCGCCTTCAGGATGTTCTCGTCGCGAGCCGAGTTCGGCGTCTGGTTTTTCACGTAGTCGAAGACTTTGCCGTCTTTCAACCCGTACTGCGCCACCTTGTCGACCGAGCCCAGATGGTTGAAATAGATGGCCAGCACCTTGCGATCCTTCTCGGTGGGCTTGAAAAAGGCCGACTGGCCTTCGGTGCTCGAGATGTAGTAATAGGCGCTGCCCGTGCCCACGGCGGCCGTCGTTGTGGGAGTGCCAAGCGAGGTCTTCACCTGCTCCTGGCTCATGCCCGCCGTTATCTGTTGCAGGTCGCTTTCCTGGAAATGATGGCCATGCTTCGTCACCGTCTCGGCGCAAGCCGTCAGCGCCAAAGCAACAAGCGATGCTGCAGCGAGAACGCGCAAGCTGGAATATGCTGGCCCTTTCGGCATTGTGGTGCTCTCATCGCCTCCTTGGCGGGCGTTGCAGCAGCGGCGCATTCATGCTGACCGGACGGAATCGCTGTTGGCAACGACCTTGAGCGGCTATCTCAGACGACGACATTTTGCAACGCAGGTGCAGCGTTGATCCCTAACCAAGCGCCATCAGAGAAGCCGCACGGAGGATATGGACCCCTCGTGTTTGCCTGGCTGAACACCCGACGCGACCGGAACCGGAATGCACGCAAGCTTTATGGCTCGATTGTGACGCAGGCCCGCCAACCGGCCTTTTATGCCGCCTGGGGCGTCCCAGATACGCCACAGGGCCGTTTCGAGATGGTCGTGCTGCACGTCGGCCTTGCCATGCAGCGGCTCTCCCAGGCGGGCCCCGCAGGGCATCGCCTGGCCCAGGTCCTCACTGAAACATTCGTCACCGACATGGATGATTGCATGCGCGAGATGAGTTTCAGCGATCTAGCCGTGCCCAAGGAGATCAAGCGTTCGGCCGCCGCTCTTTTCGATCGCCATACCGCCTATGGCGCAGCCCTCGCCTCGCCCGGGGAAGGCCGCCTGACGGCCGCACTGGCGGAGCAGATGGCTTACCTTCATCAGCAAGGGGATTGGGATGCTGCACCCCTTGCCGCCTATGCGCGGTGCGCCGCCTCCGCCCTCGCTGCCATGCAAGACGCACAAGTCCTTGCCGGAAGCATGGATTGGCCGGATCTTCCGCGCACGTGACGCCGCAATTTCGCGAACCGAACCGGCCAGGGAGACGATCATGAAAGGTCCGCTGACGTGGGACCACCCGATCCAGGATATTCCCGACACGGGACTGCCGGTTGAGAGAGCTGCCGCCCCTGATGAGTTGGATCGGTTGGCCAAAGCGCTCGACCTCGAAGCCTGCAGCAACCTCTCGGTAAAGTACATGATCACGCCGACCGGAAACGGCCGCTACCGGCTTGAGGGCTCGCTCACCGCCGAGGTGCGTCAGTCCTGCGTGGTGACGCTCGAACCGGTCATGACCACGGTCGCCGAGAGCTTCTCGTTCGCGCTCTGGCCGGAGACGGACATGCCGGCACCAACGAGCGGCGCGGTCGATTTGGACGACGAGGCTGAACCGGAGCCGATCTTGGAGGACAGGATCGACGTCGGGCGCCTTGTCTTTGAGTGCCTGGCAGGAGCCATCGACCCTTTCCCGAGAAGACCCGGGGCGACACTGGAGAGGGCGTCGGCGGAGCCCAAAGGCGGCAAGGACAAGCCCGAAGGTCCGTTCGCCGTCCTGGCGCAAATCAAGCAGAAAAGCTAGCTCCTGCTGCGACATTGAGCGCGGGCCCGGGGTAGGCCGGCT
The DNA here is from genome assembly GCA_008933705.1 of Hyphomicrobiaceae bacterium. Classification (GTDB taxonomy): domain Bacteria; phylum Pseudomonadota; class Alphaproteobacteria; order Rhizobiales; family Hyphomicrobiaceae; genus AWTP1-13. The sequence continues at coordinate 8,782 of WBUN01000032.1, read as the reverse complement.
GCCGCGAGGCTTCAGAAAATCCGGTTGTTTCATAACTGCAACCGGCTATGGTTCGGGCGTCTTCGGGGGACCCCGGGAGGTCGGGCACACCGCTCGCCCCACCGGGACGAGGGCTTACAGGACAGGCATCGGGGGGTCATGGCAGCGCCGCGCACCATATCGCTCGACGCGATGGGCGGAGACCACGGGCCCGCCATCGTCGTACCAGGAGCAGCTCTTGCACTCGAGCGCCATCCGAACGTACAATTCCTTCTGTTCGGCAATGAAGCACGTATCGCACCCTGCCTGGCCGACTACCCGGCACTGGCCGAGCGGTCCAGGATCATACACACCGACATCGTCGTCGAGATGCAGGACAAGCCGAGCCAGGCGGTTCGCCGGGGGCGGGGTTCCAGCATGTGGCTGTCGATCGAGGCGGTGCAGAAGGGCGAGGCCGACTTTGCCGTCTCCGCCGGCAACACCGGCGCACTGATGGCGATGGCCAAGCTCGTGCTCAAGACGATGCCCGGCATCGAGCGTCCGGCGATTGCCGGGCAGTGGCCGACGATCGCGCGGCCCAGCATTGTCCTCGATCTCGGTGCCAACATCGGCGCGACGGCGCGCCAACTTGCCGACTTTGCAATGATGGGTGCGGCCATGGCGCGCGCCATCTTCCACATCGAACGCCCGCGCGTCGGGCTGCTGAACATCGGCGTCGAGGAGATCAAGGGCATCGAGGAGGTCAGACAAGCCCACGCCTGGCTGAAGGAGAACGACCTTCCCTTCACCTATCACGGCTTCGTGGAGGGCGATCAGATCGGTCAGGGTGTCGTCGACGTCGTCGTTGTTGAAGGGTATGCCGGCAACATCGCGCTCAAGACGGCCGAGGGCACGGCCAAGCAGATGGCGACCTACGTGCGCGAGGCATTGACGAGTTCCTTCGCCGCGCGCATCGGCGCACTCCTGGCCCGCGGTGGATTGCTTGCCTTGAAGGAACGGATGGACCCCAGGCGCCTCAACGGCGGCCCCTTCCTCGGCCTCAACGGCATTGCAATCAAGAGCCACGGGGGCACGGATGCCTTCGGCTTCTCCAAGGCCATTGAGGTCGGCTACAACATGGCCGAAAGCGACATCCTGGCCCGGCTGGCCGCCGACCTCGAGGCCCTGCATGGCAAGCTCGGCAAGGCCCAGCAGGTGCAGGAATAGTCTTTACACCCAGTATGGCATCCGGCAGCCATGCGGGGGCGAGCGCGCTTGAGTCGGCCGGCAATGAGGTAACACGTGGCAGTCATTCGATCCGTGATCCGAGGGGTGGGCGCCTATCTCCCTAAGCGCGTCATGACCAATGACGATCTCGCTCGGCTGGTCGATACGAGTGATGCCTGGATCAGGGAGCGCACCGGCATCGAGCAGCGCCATATCGCCGAGGAAGGCGAGTATACCTCCGATCTCGGCGTCGCCGCCTCGCGCCAGGCCCTTGTCCGCGCCGGCATCGATCCCATCGATATCGATCTCGTTGTCTGTGCCACGGCGACGCCCGACCGGACGTTTCCGGCGACCGCCGTCAGGATCCAATCCGACCTCGGCGTAACAAAAGGCGCAGCCTTCGACGTCCAGGCCGTCTGCTCGGGCTTCGTCTACGCGCTCGCCATCGCCGACAACTTTCTCAAGACCGGGCAGTTCAAGCGCGCCATCGTCGTCGGTGCGGAAACCTTCTCGCGCATACTGGACTGGGAGGATCGCGGCACATGCGTGCTGTTCGGCGATGGCGCGGGCGCCGTCGTGCTGGAAGCGCAAACGCAGCTCGGCAGCAGGGAGGATCGCGGCATCCTGGCGACCCGCATCCGCTCCGATGGCCGGTTCGAGGAACTGCTGTACGTGGACGGCGGACCGGGCTCGACCAAGACCACGGGCCATCTGCGCATGAACGGGCGTGAAGTCTTCCGCCATGCCGTGCAGAAGATCTCGGGCGTCATCGAGGAAACGCTCGTCATGACCGGCTACGCGCCCGACGAGATCGACTTGTACGTACCCCATCAGGCCAACAAGCGTATCCTCGACGGCATTGCCAAGAGGCTCGGCATTCCCCAAGAGAAGGTCGTGCTGACGCTTGCCAAGCATGGCAACACCTCGGCAGCTTCCATACCGCTCGCCCTGAACCAGGCCTTCGAGGACCATCGCCTCCAGGAGGGCCGGCTGGTGCTCATGGAGGCCATGGGTGGCGGCTTCACCTGGGGTGCAGCGCTGGCGCGGTGGTAAAGTCACACCGGCCGGATTTATATGTGCAATTTCAGCCGGTTGTTGTTGACCCCCGAAAGTGCCGCCATTAGCATTGCTAGCCGTAGGGTGCTGGGAAGGGGCGCAGAACCATGGGTGGCAAAACGCTCACGCGTGCAGATCTTGCAGAAGCGGTGGTTCAGAAAGTTGGACTGCCGCGCAATGAGTCGCAGGAGCTTGTTGAGCTGATTTTGGGAGAGATTTCGTCGAGCCTGGCGGCCGGCAAGGCGGTCAAGCTGTCCTCGTTCGGCTCTTTCGGCATCCGCCAGAAAGGGCAGCGCGTGGGACGCAATCCCAAGACCGGGCAGGAAGTTCCAATTACACCTCGCCGCGTGCTGGTCTTCAGGCCGAGCAACATCATGAAGGATCGTATCAACGCAGGTCTGATCCGGCGTAGGGCGGCGGAATAGGGGATGGGCGCAAGCTTCAGCGGGGGCTGGCCTTGCCAAAGGAAACGGAAGCATTTCGCAATATCGGCGAGGTGTCATCGGAGCTCGGCATCAAGAAGCACGTGCTGCGCTTCTGGGAGCTGAAGTTCCCGCAACTGAAGCCGATGAAGCGCGGCGGAGGTCGGCGGCTCTATCGCCCGGCGGATGTGCAGCTGCTTTGCGGCATCCGCAATCTGCTGCAGACCGCCGGCTACACCATCAAGGGCGTCCAGAAGATCTTGCGCGACCACGGCGTAGAGCACGTCAAGGCAGCAGCGACCAGCGTGGCGGCCGGCCTTGAAAAGGGGCGCGCCGAGCACAGGCCACCAGCCGTTTCAGTGCGTGCGAAGGCCACGCTGTTCACGGCCGCCGAGGTGCGCGCCCTACGCGCCATCGTTACCGAGCTTGAGGCGTGCGAGGCCCTCCTCGGTGCGGCGGCACGCGACAGCAATGGGCACAATGCGCAAGGCGCCAAGGGCGTGGCATCGCGCGGCTGAGCGCTCAACCCACCCCTGCACCCAGCGTCCGCGGGTACTGGGTACTGTTGGCGCGCGCGAGATGACGCAAGACTGCCGAATGGAAGTGTGGCTGATCGACCTCGATCGCTCGGCTGCGGCTCTTGAAGCTCTCGAACGCGAGACGCCGCGCCTTGCTTCGCAGGATCGCAGCCGTGCGCGCGCGCTCGGTGACGCCGGCGACCGCCGTCGTCGCATCGCCGCCTACACAGCCCTGCGCATCCTGCTCGAACGCTTCGCCGGGCCTGCCATCCGTGGACGACCGCTCGTTCGCGGCCTCACGGGCAAGCCGCGCCTTGCCGGCTCGAGCGTAAGGTTCAGCCTCTCCCACACCGCCAACCTCGCCCTCATCGGCATTGCCACGGCGCACGACATCGGCGTGGACATCGAAGCGGCGCGCGAGGTGAGGCTTTCCGAGCACCGCCGCAGCGAGATGATCGCTGCGGCCTCGGGCCTGGCTGCGAAGCCCTTGGGCGGCGCCGCTTCCGATGACGCTTTTCTGCAAGCCTGGTCGCGGCTCGAAGCCTATGCCAAGGCGCTGGGGCACGGTCTCGCGCGCACGCTCGTCGACCTCGGGTTGCGCCATCGTCGGCCCCCCACGCCTCTCCCCGAGATCGAAGCCGCCGCACGCAGGCACACGCGGCAGACCGGGCTGAGCGTGCGCGACGTGAAGCTCCCGCATGGTCTTTTCGGCGCGCTGGCTGCAACCCAGCACATGCCACCCCCCCGGCTTCGCCATTTCCCGGCTGAGCGCCATGGCCTCCGAAAGCTTGCGGCCTTGCCTTCGGCCGGCCGGTTGCGACGGTGAGCGCATCGCCGCTCGGTCCGGCCCCGTCCGATTCGGTGTCCCAGAGACCGGCCGACCGGGCGGGCATTTTGCCGGCGCCGCATCAGCCCCGTTGACCGCCACCGCCCGCCGGGGCAAAAGGAAGACGGTCCGGAGCGTAGCGCAGCCTGGTTAGCGCACCAGTCTGGGGGACTGGGGGTCGCGAGTTCAAATCTCGCCGCTCCGACCAATGATTTCAACGGCTTAGCGGTGCACCCCAAAAGCCTACCAAGTGGCTAGGTAGCATATAGGTAGCGTCCGACGGCAGTTTTGCGCGGTTCCACGCCTGATTGGGGAATGGGTTCGGGGCGCGTCAGCGCCCTGACCGGAGGGGTCCAGGGGAGTGCGGAGCGCTCTCCCCTGGCGAGACGGATTTGCAAACGTTTGCAAATCCACATCTCGCTATCCCTCTGCTGCTATCGATTGGCATAAGCGCGGTGGTGGTGTCTGTGGCCGCCGCGCGCGCCGTTTTGTTTCCGGTTATCGTGCGCCGCCGTCCCGGGTGGTATCTAAGCTAGCCCGTATGCACTGTTCGCTGTGGCGCAACTCTTCATTCGGAGTGCTATGCAACCTTGGCGCGGCGTCTGCGCACGGTCGGGACTGGGGGTCATGGATAAAGATTTCATCCTCGATGAGATTCGGCGCACGGCGATGGAGAACGGGGGCCAACCCTTGGGGCGGCTACGGCTCGAAAAGGAAGCTGGCATCAAGGAGCACCATTGGAAGAAGTATTGGCCACGGTTCGGGGACGCACAGAAAGAAGCGGGCTTAGCTGCGAACCAAGTGCCCGAGGCGTGGCGCGAGGAGGAACTAACCGAACAGGTCGTTAAGCTGTGCAGGGAGCTTGGACGGTTCCCGACACACGCGGATTTGCGAGTTAGGCGAACGTACGATGCCACGTTCCCAAGTCATCGAATCTTCGACCGGCGATTAGGAAACAAGGCCACGATAATCGACAAAGTGAAAGCGTACTGCCGACAGAGGCCGGGTCATGAAGACGTGCTGGCGCTGTGCAAGGTGCTGACAGTAGCGGAGCCAGCGGGTAAGGACCGAGCAGCGGCGGCAGATGCAAGCAAGGATGGGTTTGTCTATCTGTTGAAGTCGGGCCGCTTCTACAAGATCGGCAAGACGAACCATGCTGGACGGCGTGAGCGCGAGCTTGCTATCCAACTGCCGGAACAAGCAAAGACGGTGCATCACATTCGGACCGATGACCCCGAGGGCATCGAGGCGTACTGGCACAAGCGGTTCGCCGCGAAGCGCAAGAACGGGGAATGGTTCGAGCTCTCGCGCGAGGACGTGACCGCCTTCCGCCGTCGAAGATTCATGTAGGTTTGTTGAATTTTCGGCCTCGCCGCTGTACACTGAATATGCGGTACAGGCAGGGATGCCGATGACCGCCAAAGTTGAAGACCCGCGCTAGGCATGCCCCGGCGCGGGTTTTTCTTTCTTGCGCAAGGGATGGAAGCCCGAAGGGAAAACACCGCGCCGCCGCGCGGGGTTTTTTCACGACAGCCCGTCCCGCGCCGAGGCACAAAGCGCCTCAGGGCAAGCGACTGGTCGGCGCGGGTGCGCCCAACACTAAACGCGTGTGCGCTTCATCGGCGGCGATCTGCATCGGGCCTGTGTGACAGTGTGACGGGCCGCACAAGGTTGATAGCAACGGAAGGTTGCCCCGCTGTGCTGCCAGTGCGGGCGCTGCTCATTTTCGGTGGGGGGCTGTTCTTCTGGATGGTGGTGGCAAGAGCCACGCGTTCGGCCGCGTGGACTTTCGCAAGGGTTGCGGCTTTGGCCTTAACAAAGCGATGCAGGTTGGCGGCGTACCAGAAGACACGCTGTAAACCTGTAAACGCTTCGACGTGTTCGGCCTCTTTGTCCTGCCTGTGATACAGGTTCCGCCAAGCAATGGCGGCGCGCTCGTCGTCGGTCGGCGCAATATTCCGCGTCATGTCGTTTACAGTCGCCCGAACGGTCGCCGCATAATCGAGCGTCATTTCCTTGAGGCGTTTGCGCTTCATGCTGCGCGTAAGCGCTCCGTAGTCCTTGAAGTCCTCCCGCGTCCAGTGAAGCGCCACGCGGTCACGATGGCGCGAGAGCGCTACGTAGGCCGAATGCCTGTCCATGTTGCGCGATGCGAGAACGTGCGCGCGGTCAACGGTCACGCCCTGGGCCTTGTGGACGGTCACGGCGTAGCCGTGTGCCAGGTGTCCGTATTCCTGGAAGTCTACAACAACGACGCGGGGCGGCTTCTGGTCGGTCTGGACGGTCACGCGGGCGCCTTCGATGGCCAGCACGGTTCCGGTTGTTCCGTTTCTGACGCCGAGAGGTTTGCCCCTGCCTGGGAAACGCCAAAGGTCGTTGGCCTGGAACATCACGCGGTCTGCCCGCGCAAAGCAACGCAACCCCTCCGAAGTCATCAGCGCCATATCAGGGCCAAGGACGCCCGCGGCGGCTAGCCGGTCGCGTGCGGCGTCGTTGATTTGGTCGGCTTCGGCGTTCGTGGCGGTGAGGATGATTTGCGAGGCTCCCGTGTCGCGGCCCGCTTGCCACTGGTCTAGCAGCAGGGCGAGGGCTTCGGCCTTGGTGCCGTGTTCATGCACCATGCCCGCGTGGGCGTAGGCATCGAGCGCGGCGGGTGTCTCGCCTTCGGCAAGTTGCACAGTCGCGGCGCGTTGCCATTCTTCGCGCTGCCTCCAGATTTTGGACATCCGCGCGTGTTCGTAGTGGTTGACTATGTAACCGAACGGTCCACCGGCTTCGATGGCCTGGAGCTGTTCGGGGTCGCCTACCAGCACGGCCTTTGCCCCTGCCTTCGCTATGGCGTTCAGGATGGCGCCAAGCTGGCGGCTCCCTAGCAGGCCCGTCTCATCAATCACAACCACGTCGCGCGGGGTGAGGTTGGCGGTGCCTCTCTCTAGGGAGTTAGTGAACCCCTTAACAGTCGTTGATTTTATGCCGGTATCCGTTTCAAGAGATTCGGCGGTGCGCGCGGCAAGCGCAAGGCCGCGCAGGTTATAGCCGGATGCGCGCCACGCTTCGGCGGCGGACTGCAACAGGGTTGATTTGCCGGAGCCAGCGTAACCAACGACGACAGAGAGGCCGCGCGCGTCGAGAAGGTGCGTCAAGGCTTCGCGGGCCTGTTCCTGCTCGGCTCCGGCGTATTTCGCCAAGGCTGCCGCCTTGTGGCGGTCGGCGACGGCGTGCCGGTTGATGCCCGCAAGTAACCCCGCGTTCCGCGCCATGCGCTGCTCTAATTCCAGCAATGATTTGCTGGTGTATTTTTTTTCCCCATCGGCGTCCTTGAGTTCTATAAATTCCGCGTGCTGTCGAACACGTTTCATTAGCTCTGCGAATTCTTGCGGCGTGCCGGTGCTGGCGGTGACGGCGGCGGCAAGCTGTGCCGCTGTGAAAGTCGCATGGTTGTGGGTCAGGGCTTCAAGGATGGCAAGCGGCATGGCCGCGCGTTCGGCTTCCAACTTGGCCGCGCGTTTGCGCTCCCATGCCTTGCGGTGTAGCCGTTGGCCGTTGCCTTGGCCCTTTTCCCACAGCACAAGGCCGTTTTTGACCATCCAATCATAGGCGTAATCGTTCATGCGTTCCTGTGCGCGGTAGGACTTCCACAGTCTGCCCGTCGTCGGATGCACGCGGTTTGCGACAACGTGAATGTGTGGATTGTCGGTGTCGCCGTGCGCGATTAGCACCGCTTCATGTTCACCAAGCCCCAATAGCTGCAACACCTGGCGCGCGTGGTCCGCCATGCCTTCGGGTGTTGGCGGGTTTTCTTCCGGCTTCCATGACAATACGAAATGATAAGCCGCGTGTTCGCCGTCCAGGTCGCGGCCTTCCTCATCAAGTGTCGGCTTGCGCTTCATGAGTTCCGCGCGATATGCGGCGGTCAAGCGCAGTTCCTGCGCGGCGTCGTATATGTCGCCGTAAAGGTTCACGGTCTGGGCGAGAGTCACGCGGGCGGGATTGTCGCGCGTATCCTTTTCGCCGTGCAAAAGATACGATATAAGCCCCTTGAAGCTGCGCCCGAATTTGTCGCGCTCTGGTCCGTACTCTTTGCCGTCTGCCCTGATTTCAGAGATTATCATCCGGCCGCCTTGCGGCGGGGATAAAGCACCCAAGCGCTACGCGTTTGCATTTTTCCACCTCGAAAGCTGGTCGCGGATTATCAGCCGCAATTCGTCCATGACTGCCTCTGCGTGTTCGATGGTGCCGCGAAACAGCCGCCCCCGATGCATTGCGCGGGCGATTTGGTTGAGCAGGTTCCCGAGCCGCTTGAGCTGTGCCAAATCTGCGGGGTGCAACCGTTCCAGCTTGATGATTTCGACGGGATGGCCAAGCGCGGCGCGGCGTATGAAGTCGGAAGCATTAAGCCCCGCGGCGGTCGCGCGTGCTTCGATGGCGGCAAGTTCGGCCCTGCTGCATCGTATGACCTTGAGGCGGTCGCGCTTGGTGTTCTCGTTCGCTGCTTCCACGCGTCGCGGGCGGTTCGGGTTCTGGGCGTAGCCCTGACGCTGCCGCGAGGCGGCGGGGTCAAGGGGCGTGGCCCCCTTGCCAGATTTTTACCCGTGTATGCACACGGGTCTATCTGGCTCCCCACTGGCCCTAATTTTGCATTTTAGCTCCTGATTACGCACCATAGTCAGCCCATTTGAGATAGCTGTAGGTGGCGGGCGGTGTGCGAACGGCGGCGCGACCAAGGGCCGGGATCATGGCGGCGAGATCGAAGCGGTGATTGAAGCGCCATTCAA
>WBUN01000031.1 GCA_008933705.1 Hyphomicrobiaceae bacterium | reverse complement strand
ACAAATTGAAGCACTTTCGACGCCTCGCCACGCGCTACGACCGCCGAGCCTGCCACTTCCTCGCCTTTCTCTGCCTCGCTGGAGCCATGCTATGGATGCGCTGAATGTCGATTCAGCCTAGTGTGGTCGTCCGGAAGTTCCCCCACCTTGGCGTCTCCTTTGAATCCGAAGTTCGCGGCCACGGGTGCCTCGAAGGTGGGCGAACTTCGGATCGGGGACACCAGGCCACCGCCTCGACATTGCCGCCAAGACGGGGCATAGCTCGCCCCGGATATCGGCCAAGGGATTTGCGGCAATGACGAGCGAGAACGCCAAGACCAGCACGTCCGCCGGCGGCGAGACGGCGGCAGGGCCGGCATCCGGCAACCCGCTCCTTGCACCCTGGCAGACGCCCTTCGAGATGCCGCCGTTCGATCGCGTCCGCGTCGAGCATTTCCTGACGGCGATCGAGCAGGGCTTTGCCGAGAACCTGCAGGAGATCGCGGCCATCGCCGGCGATCCCGCGCCGCCGACCTTCGCCAATACCATCGATGCGCTCGAGAAGGCCGGGCAGACGCTCGACCGGGTGTCGGCCGTCTTCTTCAATCTCGCCGGCACCGACAGCAGCCCCGAAATCCAGGCCATCGAGCGCGAGGTCTCCCCGCGCTACGCCAAGCACAGCATGAGCATCTACCAGAACGCCGCGCTGTTTGCCCGGGTGGATGCGCTGATGCAGGACCGCGAGCGCCTCGGCCTCACTCTGGAGCAAGCCCGCGTTCTGGAGCGCTATCATCGCGGTTTCGTCAAGGCAGGTGCGAAGCTCGACGAAGCGGCCAAGGCAAGGCTTGCAGCCATCGCCGAGCGGACAGCGACGCTCGGCACCAAGTTCAGCCAGAACGTGCTCGCCGATGAGCAGTCGTTCCTGCTGGTGCTGAGCGGCGAGGAGGATCTCGCCGGCCTGCCCAATTCCGTGCGGGCCGCCGCCGCGCAGACGGCTGCCGATCGCAATCTCGAGGGTCGGCACGCCGTCACGCTGTCACGCTCCAGCATTGAGCCGTTCCTCCAGTATTCGAGCCGGCGCGATCTGCGCGAGAAGGCCTTCAAGGCCTGGATCCAGCGCGGCGCCAAGGGCGGCGAGACCGACAACCGCGCCATCGTCTGCGAGATTCTCGGCCTGCGCTCGGAACGGGCGCATCTGCTCGGCTTCAAGACTGCCGCCGACGCGACGCTCGAATTCTCCATGGCCAAGACGCCGGAGGCGGTGCGCAAGCTGCTGACGGAGGTGTGGGGTCCGGCGCGGACGCGTGCGCTGGAGGAGCGCGACATCCTCCAGAAGGCCGTGCAGGAGGAAGGCGGCAACTTCAAGCTGGCCGCCTGGGACTGGCGCTACTATGCGGAGAAGGTGCGCAAGGCCAGGTTCAACGTCGACGAGGCCGAGATCAAGCCCTACCTGCAGCTCGACAACGTCGTCGCCGCCGCCTTCGACGTTGCCAACAAGCTGTTCGGCGTCACCTTCACCGAGCGCAAGGATCTCCCCGTGTATCATCCGGAGGTTCGCGCCTTCGAGGTCGCCGCCAGGGATGGGACCCCGGTCGGATTGTTCCTCGGCGACTACTTCGCGCGGCCTTCGAAGCGCTCGGGCGCCTGGATGTCGGGCTGGCGCGAGCAGCAGAAGCTCGCCGGCAACATCCGCCCCATCGTCGTCAACGTCATGAACTTCGCCAAGGGCGCGCCGGGCGAGCCCGCGCTGCTCAGCATGGATGACGCGCGCACGCTGTTCCACGAGTTCGGTCACGGCCTGCACGGCCTGCTCTCCAACGTCACCTATCCGGCGTTGTCGGGCACGAGCGTCGAGCGCGATTTCGTCGAGCTGCCCTCGCAGCTCTACGAGCACTGGCTGTCGCAGCCGGAGGTGCTGCGCCGGTTCGGCCGTCACTGCAAGACCGGCGAGCCGGTGCCGGCGTCCCTGCTCGATCGCATCAAGGCCGCGCGCAACTTCAACCAGGGCTTCGCCACCGTCGAATACCTGGCGGCGGCGATCGTCGATATCGACCTGCACGTCCTGCAAGACGCGAGCGGGCTGGATGTCGACAGGTTCGAGGCAGAGACCCTGGCGCGCATCGGCATGCCCGAGGAGATCGCCATGCGCCATCGCATCCCGCATTTCCAACACATCATCGGCGGCTACGCGGCCGGCTACTACAGCTACATGTGGTCGGAGGTCATGGACGCGGACGCCTTCAGCGCCTTCGAGGAGAATGGCGACATCTTCGATCCCGAGATCGCCAAACGCCTGCATGACTTCATCTATTCCGCGGGCGGCAGCCAGGACCCTGCCGATGCCTACGTGGCCTTCCGCGGCCGCCTGCCGACCACGGATGCTCTGCTCGAGAAGCGCGGCCTACAGGGCAACGCCGCCTAGTGCGGTGGTTCAGAAGTTCCCCTGCCTTTGCGGCGAGGTCGGGAGGGAACTTCTGAACCATAAACGACACTGGAAATCGTGGGAATCTGGAGACCATCCGATCGAGTTGGATCGCCGATCCCTCGGCGGTCATCTCGCAATTGCGCGCAAGCGAAGCGGGGCGCCGGGGCCCGGGGCTGCAACGCAACCCCCGTCCTGAGCTCGTCGAAGGACGGCTGCGAGGCACCGTTGCGGCCGCGTGGTTCGACAGGCTCACCACGGGGGAAACGGGTGTGGGTTCAACCGCATGCACAACCCCGTCCTGAGCTCGTCGAAGGACGGCTGCGAGGCACCGTTGCGGCCCGCGTGGTTCGACAGGCTCACCACGGGGGAAGCGGTCGTGCTTTCAGCCGCGGGATCCCCGGGAACTTCGCTTGCGCGAAATTCGGAGCAACACAACCCCCGTCCTGAGCTCGTCGAAGGACGGTTGCGAGGCACCGTTGCGGCCGCGTGGTTCGACAGGCTCACCACGGGGGAAACGGGTATGCCCTCAGCCCCCGGGTCCCCGCTCTCCGCTTTGCTCCGACCGGATGACGGGCGCGGTGTGTGAATTCCGGTTCAGTCTGAATTGCGATGACCCGCTTCTCTTCGAAGAGAACCCAGCGGGCGCATCGATGTCACCGCGGGCACCGCCTTCCGGCCCAATTCAGGTCGCAAGGACTCCAGACACCCGGCCGATGACCAGCCGGGTGTCCGAGCACCTGCAAGGTCTTACTGCGTGCTCTTTGGCATCAGTAGTCGCAGTACCAAACCGGCCCGAGCCTGACGCAGTAGTCGGGACGGCGACCGTTGCCACGCCATTCGCGACAAAGACGACGCTCGCCGAAGCGATTGTGGCGATGCCAGCCGCCCGGCCCGCGCTGACACGAACGATGCCTGCCATGAACCTGAACAAGACTGTTGCTCACGCCATCCGGCAACTGGCCGACATTGGTGACCGGCGCGGCGCTGGCGACGGAAGCTGTCGCTGCCAGAAGCGCCGCCGCAGTCAAAGCTTTCAACGCTCCAATCATTTTCACTCCCCTAGTAGTCCCGACGCGATAACCGCTCGCATCATAGAAGGTTCCGCGAGGCCGGTTAAGGCTCGGCGATGTGCGCGAGCAAGGAGAGCTTGGCCGCGAGTGTTTTCTGCATTCGCTGTGTCCATCGCGCACGCGCGAAAAAGGGCGCCTTGGAGCAAGGCGCCCTCGACACGCGGTCCAGGGGAGCGCGCACGCCGGGAAAACGGGGGAAGGGACGTGCGCCACGGCCGCGTGCTGTATACGTATACAACGGCGAGCATGACTCGGCGACTCAAATCTGACTCCGCCGCACGCCTTTTCTGCCCCGCACGAGTCTCAGGCAGCCGACGGCGTCGACGCTGGGCGACGCAATCTCGACGGTGGTGAACGGCCTTGCTGCCGTTCACCGGGGCTTGGACAATCATTCGTCCTCCTCCGGCGACGGCTTGCCCTATGCGAAACGCGCGTGCCATACACGCTCGGTCACCGGTCTACGAGGATCGCTCACATGTTGAGGGACAAGCTCGAGCGCCTGCTGGAAGCCGTGCTCTTCGCCAGCCGCTGGCTTTTTGCGCCGTTCTATCTCGGCCTCGCCGCCGGCATCGTCATCGTCCTGATCAAGTTCATGGAGGAGCTTTTCCATATCGCCCAGAAGGCATTCATCTCCAGCGAGGCGGAAGTCATTCTCGGCGTGCTCTCCCTCGTCAATCTGGCGCTGGCCGGCTCTCTGCTGCTGATCGTGATCTTCTCCGGATACCAGAACTTCGTGTCCAAGATCGACCACACCCACCATCGCGATTGGCCCGAATGGATGGGCACCATCAAATTCACGGCGCTCAGGATCAAGCTGCTGTCCCCCATCGTTGCCATCTCGGCGATCCAGCTCCTGAAGCAGTTCATGGACGTCAAGGCCGCCTCCGATCGGGACCTGTGGTGGTACGTCGTCATCCACGTGGTGTTCGTCGCCTCCAGCGTGCTCCTGGTGCTGTCGGATCGCATCAGCGGCGAGCACCATGCACCCGAAGGCAAGCCTGCAGACATAAAGGTCGAGGCGGAAGCCGCGAAGTCCCAGTCCTGAATGCAGCGGCGTGCCGTCGGCGGCCGCCGCAGCTCTCCAAACCGGAAAGGCAGTCTCCATGCAGGCGTCCATCAACGGCATGCGCATGAACTACGAGGTGAGCGGGCCCGAGAGCGCCTTCCCCGTCGTGCTGCATCACCCGCTCGCCACCAATGTCAGCTTCTGGAACGAGCTGACCGGCGCCCTGTCGCCCGACTACCGTGTCGTGCGCTTCGATGCGCGCGGTCACGGCCAGACGGAGGCACCGAAAGGCCCCTACAGCTTCGAGACCCTGACGGCAGACGTGGTGGCCTTGATGGACCATCTGAAGATCGCGCGTGCGCATTTTCTCGGCCTGTCGATGGGCGGCATGGTCGGGCAGTATCTTGGCCTGCTCCATGCCGACCGCTTCGCCAGCCTGCAACTGGTCTCGAGCACCAGCCGCATTCCGCCGGAAGCGCGGCAATTGTGGGAAGACCGCGTGCAGGTCGCGCGCGAGAAAGGCATGTCCTCCCAGGTCACGCCCGCCATGCAGCGCTGGGTGACGGATGCCAACCGACAGAAGCCGGCGCTCTTTGCGCGGCTGGCCAGGATGATCGAGACGACGCCGCTCGAGGGCTATGCCGGCTGGTGCCTGGCGATCCGTGACCTGAATATCACCGAGCGGCTGAAGGCGATCACGCTGCCGACCCGCATCATCGTCGGCGCTGAGGACCCCGCAACGCCGGTAGCGGCTTCGGAGGTGATCCATCGAGAGATCAAAGGCTCGGACCTGATCGTGATGCCGGCAGTGTCGCACATGCTGAGCGCCGAGGACCCGGCGACATTCCACAGGCATGTGCTGGCCTTCCTCGAGAAGCACCCGGCAAGATAGTCCGCCCCGGAAGCCGGCCCGCTCCCGCTATGTCGGACCGCCCGCCGCCGAGAGCGGACGCAGCGCATAGCGTGCATGCCATATGCCGGGATCAAGGTGCGAGAACAACCCTGTCTTCATGCCGGCCAGCGTCCGCACCATTTCGCGCTGCACATAAGGCACGCGGCCGGCGATGGGAAATGCCGCGTCACGCACCAGCGCGGCAAGCCGGCTGTCCGACTGGAAGAAGGGCGTGAGCCAGCGGCTGGCGAGCGAATAGAAGCGCGTGTGCGCCCGCCGCCGCTCGGCGTAGTCCGCGAGTGCAGCATTGACGGAAAGCGCATCGCGCAGGCACGCGGACAGCATCGCCGCGTCGATCAGCGCCATGTTGGCGCCCTGGCCCAGTTGCGGGCTCGTCACCCGGCCGGAGTCCCCGACGAACACGAGGCGATCGGCATGGCGCTCCTGCAAGACGACGTCGGCATAGGAGGCAAAGGTCATCTGCTCGAGGTTCCTGATCTGCACGACGAAGGCCGCAGCCTCGGGCCACGCCGCGAGCACGCGCGCCTTCCAGTCGGCGAGGCCGGCCTGCTGCCACGCCTCGTGGTCCCTGACGCGCAGGCTCCAGAACAGCGCCGCAAGCGGTCGCGCATTGTCCGGTCCTCGGCCCACGGGCAGCACGCCGACCATGAGATGGCAGCCGTCGTAGACTTGCGCGAGCTTCTGGGTGTGCGCCCACGTATCGGGCATGTCGACGATGCCCCACAGCGCGCCATAGGGATAGGGCCTGTCGACGCGCACGCGCACTTCGCCTGCGCGCAGCGGCGAGCGCTGGCCGGTGCCGTCGACGACGAGGTCGAAGGGGCCGTGCTCCTTGTCTGCCGCATCGACAAGGACGCGGCCGCCCGGCAGGGGCCGGCTGTGGCTGATCTCGGTCGCCGCGGCAATGGGAACCGAGAGACGCCGCACCTCGTCGTAGAGCAGACCGAAGAGGACGCCGCGATGGATGCCGAGGCCGAACAGGTGCGGCGCGAGATCGCCGTAGCTCACGTCGAAGATGCGGGCCCCTCGCACGGTCCTGCCGTCGATGCCGGAGACGATGCATCCGCGCTCGATCGCGCGCTCGTCGAGATCGAGCAGGGCAAGGCAGGCAAGGCCGGTCGGCTGCAGCATGAGCCCGGCACCGATCGGCCGCGGCTCGGCAAAGCGCTCGAACAGGCGCACATCGTGGCCGTCGCGGGCGAGAAAAGCAGCGGCCGCCAGCCCGGCGGTACCTGCACCGGCGACAGCGATCCTGAGAGGAGCCATCGCCGCCGCCGGGCACTAATAGACGCGCGCTTTCGGTGCGATGTAGTTGACCTCGTTGGTCATGGTGTAGGTGTGCACCGGACGATAGTCGATGCGCACGGTCTTGGTCGCCTCGTCGACCCACGCCAGCGTGTGCTTCATCCAGTTGGTGTCGTCGCGCTGGGGGTAGTCCTCGCGTGCGTGCGCGCCGCGGCTCTCGGTCCGGTTCTCGGCCCCGGCCACGGTCACGGCCGCCTGCACGATCAGGTTGTCGTACTCGAGCGTCTCGATCAGGTCCGAATTCCAGATCAGCGACCGGTCCGTGACCTTGATGTCGTCGGACTCCTTCCAGATCTCGGTGATCTTCTGCACGCCTTCCTTGAGCACCGGGCCGTCCCGGAACACGGCGCAATTGTTCTGCATGGCCCGCTGCATCCTGAGGCGCAGCGTTGCCGTCGGCGTGCTGCCCTTGGCGTGGCGGAACCTGTCGAGACGCGCAAGCGCGCGGTCGGCGGCGTCGGCTGGCAGCTCGGCTTGCGACCGGCCGGTCTCCACCGTCTTGGCGCACTGCAGGCCGGCGGCGCGGCCGAACACGACGAGGTCGATCAGCGAGTTGCTGCCAAGGCGGTTGGCGCCGTGCACCGACACGCAGGCCGCCTCGCCGATCGCCATCAGGCCGGGCACGACGTAATCCGGGTTTCCTCCCTTCAGCGTCAGCATCTCGCCGTGATAGTTGGTCGGCACGCCGCCCATGTTGTAGTGCACGGTCGGCAGCACGGGGATGGGCTGGCGGCGCAGGTCGACACCGGCGAAGATCTTGGCGCTCTCGGTGATGCCGGGCAGCCGCTCGGCCAGGATCTTCGGATCGAGATGGTCCAGATGCAGGTAGATGTGGTCCTTCTCCGGGCCGACGCCGCGACCTTCCCTGATCTCGATCGTCATCGAGCGTGAAACGACGTCGCGCGAGGCGAGATCCTTGGCGTGCGGCGCGTAGCGCTCCATGAAGCGCTCGCCGGCGCTGTTCGTAAGGTAGCCGCCCTCGCCGCGCGCGCCCTCCGTGATCAGCATGCCGGCACCGTAGATGCCGGTCGGGTGGAACTGCACGAACTCCATGTCCTGCAGCGCCAGGCCGGCGCGCAGCACCAGGGCGTTGCCGTCGCCGGTCTGCGTGTGGGCACCCGTGCAGGAGTAGTAGATGCGGCCGTAGCCGCCCGTGGCAAGGATCGTCTTCTTGGCCCGGAAACGGTGCAACGTGCCGTCGTCGAGCTTGAGCGCAACGACGCCGCGGCAGGCACCGTCCTGGTCCATCATCAGGTCGATGGCGAAGTATTCGATGAAGAACTCCGCCGAGTGCCTGAGCGACTGGCCATACAGCGTATGCAGCATGGCGTGGCCGGTGCGGTCGGCGGCGGCGCACGTGCGCTGCGCCGGCGGGCCCTCGCCGTACTCCGTATACATGCCGCCGAAGGGCCGCTGATAGATGCGCCCGTCCTCCGTACGGCTGAAGGGCATGCCGTAATGCTCGAGCTCGTAGACGGCCTGCGGCGCGTTGCGGCACAGATACTCGATGGCGTCCTGGTCGCCGAGCCAGTCGGCGCCTTTCACCGTGTCGTACATATGCCAGCGCCAGTCGTCCCGGCCCATGTTGCCGAGCGCGGCGGCGACGCCGCCTTGCGCGGCCACCGTGTGCGAGCGCGTGGGAAACACCTTGGTGATGCAGGCCGTCTTGAGGCCTGCTTCGGAGCAGCCGAGCGTGGCCCTCAGCCCGGCACCGCCGGCGCCGACGACGACGACGTCGTAGGTGTGGTCGGTCAACGGATAGGCCTGGCCGTTGAGAGCGGGCTTGGCGACGCCATTGCCCTTGTTGGGAACGTCATCCAGCATGTCTCAGGCTCCGAAGCTCAGCTTCAGCACGGCGAACGCGCACGTCAGTCCGACCAGCATCGTGAAGAAGGAGTTGAGCATCAGCGCCGTCACCTTCCGCCCTTCCGATTGCACGTAGTCCTCGATGATGGTTTGCATGCCGAGCCGCATATGGATGACGCCGGAGATGACCAGCAGCAGCAGCGGGATGGCGTTCTGCGGCTTGGCGAGCGTGCGCTTCACGGTCGCATAGTCCGCGCCGGCCAGCTTCACGACCAGCCAGATGGCGAAGCACACGAGGATGAGGTTCGAAACACCGGTCAGGCGCTGCTTCCAGAAATGCTCGGTGCCCTCCTTGGCGGAGCCCAGGCCGCGGACCTTGGCGAGGGGCGTGCGCTGGCTCATCTGCTGGCTCATCTCAGAACCCTCCGCGAATGCCGAGCGCCGCCGCCCACAGCACGATGGTCAGCGTCACCGAGCCCAGGATCGTCAGCCAGGAGAGCAGGTTGACCTGCCAGATCTGGAACCCGCGGCCCGTATCCCAGATGAAATGGCGGATGCCGCCCAGCATGTGATGGATGAGCGCCCACGAATAGCCGAACAGGACGACCTTACCCAGCGGATGCGCGAACAGCTCGCTCACGAGCTCGTACTGCTTCTGCCCCATGGCGGCCGAGACGAGCCATGCGGCCAGCAGCAGCGTGCCGAAGTACAGCGCCGCGCCGGTGGCGCGATGCATGATCGACATCACCATGTTGATGAGGAAGCTGTAGACTTGCAAATGGGGCGAGAGCGGACGCTCGACCGCTCGCCGGGCCTCGGCCATGGGATCTTCCCCTCATGAGGTGCAACCGCGGGCTTTTAGCGCGCAGCGGCAGGAGGGGCAATCGCCCGTTTGTCTCATGAGCGGCGGGAATCAGCCCGCGCTCTCAGGTGTATTGTATACCAAAGCCCCGGCCCCGGTGATCGACCCTCATCGCGGCAGAACCAGCCAGCAGTCGAGATCGAGGATCACGCCCTCCGCATACTCGCCTTTGTCGGTGCGCAGCGGGAAGTCTGCGCAGTTGCGGTTCTTGACGGCGGTGAGGCGCACACGCAACGCGCCGATGTCGCGACGGCCTGGAATCTCCGCCTTCTCCAGCACCTCGGACCAGGCATACACGGTGTCGCCGGCGAAGCACGGCGCCACGTGGCGCCCGCCGTTGATGGCGGCGACGTGGAAGGCATTGGCAAGCCCGTTGAACGAAAGAGCCCGCGCCAGCGAAATGACCACGCCGCCGTAGATCAGCCTGCGCTTGAACTGGCCCTGTGCCTGCTCATGCAGATTGAAATGCACCTTGGCCGTGTTCTGATAGAGCCGCGTGGCGATCTGGTGCTCGGCTTCCTCCAGCGTCATGGCGTCGATGTGATTGATCTTCTCTCCCTCGGCATAATCGCCCCAGCGATGCGGCGAGCCGGCGAGCGAAAAACTGTAGTGCGAGAGATCGAGCCTAGGCACGGCGCCGCCGAGATCGGCGGGGTCGACCCGCTCCGCCAGCTTGGGCACCACGGGCGCCGGTGCCGGCGAGGCCGTATCGCGCTTGCGCACCATCACCCAGCGCGCGTACTGCAGAACCGTCTCGGCGTTCTGGTTGCGCCCGGTCGTGCGCACGTAGACGACGCCGGAGGCGCGGTTGGCGTTCTCGCGCAGGCCGATCACCTCCGAGGCGGCCGACAGCGTGTCACCCGGAAAGACCGGTTTCAGGAAGCGGCACTCGGCATAGCCGAGGTTGGCAACGGCGTTGAGCGAGATGTCCGGCACCGTCTTGCCGAACACCGTGTGAAAGGCCAGCAGATCGTCGATGGGCGCGCGTGGATAGCCGATGGCTGAGGCAAACGCATCCGACGACTGCACGGCAAAGCGCGGTCCGTACAGTCCCATATAGAGAGCCGCGTCGCCCGTGGTGATGGTCTTCGGCGTCGCGTGCTCGAGCACCTGGCCGACCGAGAAATCCTCGAAGTAGTTGCCGAGCTTGGCCTTGTTCCCGGTCATGGGGTCGCTCCGATCTCTCGCACGCGCATTGCTCCTCACTGCTCCGCAAGCTTGATGCCGGGCCGATGCTCGCCGGGCGCTTCCTTGATGATGACCTGGCCGCACATCACGCGCTTGCGCTCGCCGTCGTAGGTCAGCGTGGGCGCACCGCAGAGCTCCCACCCCCTGTTCAGCTCGGCCGTCACGCGATGGCAAGAGCTCTCATCGCCCGGACTGGTCAAATAGCGATGAAGCCTCACGCTTGCGACCTTTCCCTGATGGCATCCGCAACCGCCACCGTGCGCCGCGCCATATCCGCGTGCAGCAGCTCCACCATGCGGCCGTCGACGGTGATGACGCCTTTGCCGCGATTCTCCGGCAGGTCGAACGCCGCCATGATCTTCTTCGCGAACGCGACCTCGGCTTCCGGCGGCGCGAACACCTCGTTGGCGATTGCCACCTGGTCCGGGTGGATAAGCGTCTTGCCGTCGAACCCGAGCCGGCGCCCGTGCACGCATTCGCGCCGGTAGCCCTCGACATCCTTGAAGTTGTTGTAGACGCCGTCGAGCACATCGAGGCCGTAGGCGCGCGCAGCGGTGATCGCTGCGGAAAGCCAGTAGAGGGCGGGCCGCCGGTTCACGGACAGGTCGGCGCGCGTTTCCTTGACGAGGTCGTTGGTGCCGAGCACGAAGCAGGCGAGCCGCGCCTTCGGCAACCGCGACGCCGCAGCGATGTCGGCAAGGTTGAGAATAGCGAGCGGCGTCTCGATCATCGCCCACAGCCGCGTCTTGTCGGGGGCGCCCGCAGCAATCAGCGCGTCGGTGGCACGCGCGATATCGGCGCCGGCATTGGGCTTCGGCAGCAGGATGGCGTCGGGTGCCGCCGCCGCGGCGGCCTCCAGATCAGCCTTGCCCCACGGCGTTTCCAGCGCGTTGATGCGGATGACGAGTTCGCGATGCCCGTAGCCGCCCTGCCTCACGGCCTCGCAAACCTGCCGGCGTGCGGTCTCCTTGGCGTCGGGAGCAACCGCATCTTCTAGGTCGAGAATGAGGGCGTCGGCCGCCAGCGACTTGGCCTTCTCCAGCGCGCGCGCGTTGGACCCCGGCATGTAGAGGACGCTGCGCCGCGGACGAATCTGCATGACCTGCCTCCACCTCGAATCGAGCCCAGACTCGTGTGATGATCGAGAAGTCCGCTCCCGACCCCCTGCAGCACACTTCGGCGAACTTCGGAATCGGGACACTAGGCAAAGGCTGCGCCGCCCGCCAGAGCCCATTGCGCACGCAATGCCGCAGCACCGGCCGCAACGGACACCGACCTTGGCACGGCCGGGCCATTGGGTCAGAATCGCGCGTGTGACATGGGCGGCGGCCCCCAAGGTGCGGTGTGGACAAAGCAGACGTCGTGATCATCGGTGGCGGAATAGTCGGCAGCGCAGCCGCCTATTTCCTGAGCATGGACGCCGCATTCCGGGGCCGCATGGTCGTGGTGGAGCGCGATCCGAGCTATGCCGAGTCCAGCACGGGACGCTCGGCGGGAGGGCTGCGTCAGCAGTTCTCGACGCGCGAAAACATCGCCATGTCGCAGTTCACGCTGGCGATCATCCGGCGCCTCAAGACGATCTTCGGGCCGGATGCCGACGTCGGCTTTCGCGAGCAGGGCTACCTGGTCCTGGCCTCGCCGCAGAGCCGGACGGTGCTGGCCGAGAATGTCGCCCTGCAGCAGTCGATGCACGCCGAAATCGCCCTGATCGAGCCGCCCGAGCTCGCGCGGCAATTCCCTTGGCTGTGCATGGAAGGGATTGCGGCAGCGGGTCTGGGCCTCGAGGGCGAGGGCTGGTTCGATCCGCCGAGCCTTGCGGCACTGTTCCGCAACGCGGCCAAGACAAGAGGCGCCGTCTTCCTGCATGGCGAGGTCGACCGCATCGATGTGCGCGCCGAGCGGGCAGAAGTCGTTCGTCTTGCCGGGGGCGACAGCATCGCCTGCCGCGCCCTCATCAATGCCGCCGGTCCTTGGGCGGGCAAGGTCGCGGCGTTGGCCGGGCTCCGGCTGCCGGTCGAGCCGCGCAAGCGCTATGTCTACGTCATCGATTGTCGCAACGCCCCCGAGGCGCTGCATCAGGCGCCGCTCGCGGTCGACCCCTCGGGTGTCTGGTTCCGCCCCGAAGGCCGCTATTTCCTGTGCGGGCTGTCGCCGCCGGAAGACAAGGAGCCGCCGGCTGTCGACCTGGCAGACATCGATCACGCCTATTTCGAAGCCGAGGTTTGGCCGCGCCTGGCAGCGCGCGTGCCGGCCTTCGAGAGCGTCAAGGTCGTCAATGCCTGGGCCGGCTACTACGACACCAACACGCTCGACCACAACGCGGTCATCGGTCCGCATCCCGACGTGGGCAATTTCTATTTCGCCAACGGCTTCTCGGGGCATGGCGCCCAGCAGGCGGCCGCAGCCGGGCGGGCCATGGCCGAGCTGATAGTGCATGGTGCGTTCCTGACGATCGACCTCACGCGCCTCGGCTACGGCCGTATCGTCGGGAGCCAGCCCTTGCTCGAGCGCAACGTCATCTGAGGCGACCCATGGCGCGCATCCTCGCAATCTCCTCCCAGGTCGTGCGCGGCCATGTCGGCCTCTGTGCCACCGTGCCGGCGCTGCAGTCCCTCGGTCATGAGGTGTGGGCGCTGCCCACCGTGCTCCTCGCCAGCCGACCGGGTCTCGGGCGGGTGGACAGGCTCCAGATCGCCGCCGGCGAGCTTGCGGCGATGCTGGAGGCGATCGAAAGCGATGGTTGCTGGCCGTCGCTCGACGCCGTGCTCACCGGCTACTTTCCGTCGCCCGACGCGGTGGCCGTGGCTGCCCGGGCCGTCGGCCGCATCAAGGCGGCGAACCCGTCCGTCATCGTGTGCACCGACCCGATACTCGGCGACAACGGCAAGCTGTACATTCCCGAGGAGACCGCCGGTGCGATCCGCGACGATCTGTTGCCGCTCGCGACGCTGGCCACGCCCAACCTGTTCGAGCTTGGGTGGCTCTCGGGCGCCCCGATCGGCAGCATCGAGGACGCGGCGGGGGCAGCGCGCCGGCTCGGCCCGTCGATGGTCGCGGTCACGTCCGCTGCCGTCAGCCGGCAGGAGGTCACGACCCTGCTCGTGCACGACGCTGCTCTCAGCCGGCGCACCACACCCTGGTTTGCCGGCGTTCCCAACGGTGCCGGTGATCTGTTCGCTGGCCTGCTTCTCGGCCATCTGCTGCGGCAGCTCCCTGCCGAAGACGCGTTCGATGCGGCACTGGCAGCTCTCGGTCCCGTTCTGGCGTCGAGCGACGGCCGCGATGTCCTGCAGCTCTCCGCGCTCCAATCGAGGCCGACATGACATTGGTCCCCGACGTGCGCGCCCGCCTCGGGGGCGCTCTCGCCTTCTTTCATCACGAGGCTGCGGGGGGACTGGTCCTGCTGGCGGCCGCGGCAGCGGCCCTCCTCATCGACAACTCGCCGCTCTCATGGCTCTACGGTCTATTCCTCGACACGCCGGTCGGTGTGCGCGTGGGTCCGCTGTCGCTCGAGAAGCCGCTGCTTCTGTGGATCAACGACGGCCTGATGGCCATCTTCTTCTTCCTCGTCGGACTGGAGATCAAGCGCGAGCTGGTGCAGGGCGAGTTGTCGACCTTCGGCCAGGCGACGCTGCCCGCGGTGGCGGCGGCCGGCGGCATGGCCGTTCCGGCGCTCATCTACGCGCTCATCAACGCCGGCAATGCGGCGACGCTGCGCGGCTGGGCCATTCCCTCGGCGACCGACATCGCCTTCGCGGTCGGCGTGCTGGCTCTGCTCGGCAACCGCGTGCCCTCGTCGCTCAAGCTGTTCCTGCTGGCGCTGGCGATCCTCGACGATCTTGGCGCCATCGTCATCATCGCACTGTTCTACACCGAGCATCTCTCCTGGCTCTCGCTGGCCCTGGCCGGGGCGGGGATTGCGCTGCTGTGGGCGCTCAATGCACGCGGCGTCACGCGGCTGGCGCCGTATCTGCTGACCGGCGTCTTCATCTGGGTGTGCGTGCTGAAGTCGGGCGTGCATGCGACGCTCGCCGGTGTCGTGGTCGCCCTGGCGATACCGCTCACGGCCAAGAGCGCCGACGAGCCCTCGCTGCTCGAGCAGTTGGAGGAAAGCCTGCATCCGTGGATCGCCTTCGGCGTGTTGCCGCTGTTCGCGTTCGCCAACGCCGGCGTATCGCTGCACGGCCTGTCCCTGGCACGCCTGATGGAGCCTGTGCCGCTCGGCATCGCCGCCGGCCTTTTCCTGGGCAAGACCGCCGGCATCTTTGCGGCGACCTTGGCTGCGATCAAGAGCGGGCTGGCACCCAAGCCCGAGGGCGCCGGCTGGGATCAGATCTTCGGCGTCGCCGTCCTGGGCGGCATCGGCTTCACCATGAGCCTGTTCATCGGCACGCTTGCCTTTGCCGATGCCGCATCGGCCGCGCAGGTGCGCGTCGGCGTGCTTGCGGGGTCGCTGCTCTCGGCCGTCACGGGCTACGCGGTGCTGCGGCTCAGCGTGACCCGGCAGCGCGAATGGCCGGGATGATCTTGGCCTCGAGCGCCTCGGCCGTGATCGGGCCGACGTGCTTGTAGACGATCTTGCCCTCGCCGTTGACGATGAACGTCTCCGGCATGCCGTACACGCCCCATTCGATGGCGGCGCGCCCGTTGCCGTCGACCCCGACCGCCGTATAGGGATTGCCGTAGCGGCCCAGGAAGCGCCGCGCCGCCGCCGCCTGGTCCTTGTAGTTGATGCCGTACAGCGGCACGCCGGTCTTCTCCTTCAGCGCCACCAGGAACGGGTGCTCCTGCACGCAGGGGCCGCACCAGGAGGCCCAGAAGTTGACCACCGACACCTGCCCCTTGGCCAGATCGCTGCTGGCAAATCCGCCGATCGCCCGCGCGCCGTCGGTCAGGCCCTCCAGCGCCGGCAAGTCCATCACCGGCACCTGCTTGCCGATCAGCGCCGAGGGCAGCCGCGAGGGCTCGCCCGTGCGCAGGGCAAATGCGAACAGCAGGGCGAGCACCGCAAAGCCCACCAGCGGCCACAGCAGCACGCCCATGCGCCCGCTGCCTTGCTCGGACCTGTCGACGGGCTGATCCTGCATCGCTGCTCAGCCCGTCCCCTGATCGGCCGCCGGCCGCGCGCGCTCCGATCGGCGGCGCACGCCGCGCGCCTCCAGCTCGTCGATCAGCCGTTGCTGGCGGCGGCCGTCAAATGCCAGCCAGGCAGCCAGGATGGCCAGCACGGCGGCGGCGGCGCCGTACGATGCCCAGATGAACGCCGCGTGCGGACCGAGATCCATGGCTTCACTCCGCCGGTTGCCGGGCGAGGCCCGCGCTCGCCTCCACCTCGACCGTGCGCAACGCCTTAACGCGCCGCCGCAGGATCTCGTTGCGCATGCCCTTGAGGTGCAGGGCGCCGAACAGCGCCATCATGCCGCCTGCCATCACCAGCAGGGGCCACAGCAGCGAGGCGTGGATGGTCGGCGCGCCGAGCCGCATCACGCTCGCGGGCTGATGCAGGCTGTTCCAGTCGACCGAGAACTTGATGACGGGAACGATGACTATGCCGACGATGCTGAGCACGGCGGTCAGCTTGCCGGCCAGCGCCTCGTCTTCGATGGAGGAGCGCAGCGAGATCAGGCCGAGATAGAGGAAGAAGAGGATCAGCACCGAGGTGAGCCGAGGGTCCCACACCCAGAACGCGCCCCACATGGGCTTGCCCCACAGCGAGCCGGTCACCAGGCAGATGAAGGTGAAGGCGGCGCCGATCGGCGCGGCCGCCTTGGCCGAGACGTCGGCCAGGGGATGGCGGAAGACCAGAAGGCCGAAGCTCGACACCGCCACCAGCATGTAGCCCATGATCGAGAGCCAGGCCGTGGGCACGTGGACATACATGATCTTGGCGGCGTGGCCCTGCTGGTAGTCGAGCGGGGAGGCGAGCGCCATCACGAGGCCGGCTGCCAGCAGAACGACGGCAAGCCCCGCCAGCCAGGGCAGGACGCGCGCCGAGAGCGCCATGAAGCGCGTGGGGTTGGCAAGCCTCTGTGTCAGCGTCTGCATGCGAATGATCTAGGCCTTTGACGCCCTGAGCGCAAACGGATGGCCGCGTCCTATTGAAGCTGCAGGCGCAGCGCCGCAGCAGCCGCCAGGGGCGCCAGCGCCACCGAAGCCAGGGAAATCGCGCTCAAGATCAGGAACGACGGCCCGAACGCGTCCGACGACGTCAACGCCGCGCCGATCGCCGAAATGCCGAAAATGAGGGTCGGCACGAACAGCGGCAGCATGAGCAGCGCCAGCAGCAGCCCGCCCCGCCGCGTCCGCACCGTCAGGGCCGCCCCGATAGCGCCGATGAAGCTGATCGCCGGCGTCCCCGCCAGCATGGTTGCCACCAGCACGGCGTAGGCGTCCGGCTCCAGATTGAGCAGCAGCCCGAGGATCGGCGCCAGAACGGCCAGCGGCAGTCCGGTGGTCAGCCAATGCGCCAGGCTCTTGGCCGCGGCCACGGCCTCCAGCGGCACCGGGCCGGTCGCCATCACCTCCAGCGATCCGTCCTCCAGGTCGGTCTCGAACAGGCGTCCGAGGGACAGCAGCGCCGCCAGCAGCAGCGCCACCCACAGCACGCCCGGCGCGATGCGCGAGAGCAGCTTCAAGTCCGGACCGAGCCCAAGCGGCAGCATGGTCACCACGATCAGATAGAAGCCGAGCGCCACCCCGACCGTCCCGCCCTCCCGCCACGCGAGCACCAGGTCGCGGCGGAGCACCTCGCTGAGCGCGCTCATGCTGCCATCGCCTGTCCGCCGAGCCGCAACTCGCGCGACTTGCCGAACCCGAGCGGCACGTGGGTTGCGGCGATCACCATGCCTCCCGCCGCGACGTGCGCATCGACCGCGCCGGCGACCATGGCCTGCGATGCCTCATCGAGCGAAACCGTCGGCTCGTCGAGCAGCCAGATCGGCCGCCTGGCCAGCAGCACACGCGCAAGACCCAGGCGCCGCTTCTGCCCGGCGGAGAGGTAGCCGGCGGGTATGTCCCGGAGAGCCGACAGGCCAAATGTCGCAAGCGCGGTCTCGACGGCCTCGTGCGCTCCGTCAAGGAAGCGATTCCAGAACTTGGCGTTCTCCTCCACCGAAAGAGTGGATTTCACGCCGTTGAGGTGCCCAACATAGTGGCATTCCTCGCCGAGCGAGTGCTCCGGGTGTCCGCCCTCCAGCCGAACCTGGCCGGCGGCCGGCCTCAGCAGGCCCGCGATCGTGCGAATGAGAGTCGTTTTGCCGGAGCCGTTGGGGCCGGTCAGGAGCAGCGCCTCCCCCCCTGCGACCTCGAAAGACAGCTTGGAGAAGACGGCACGGCCCCCTCGCACCGAGGACAACATGTCGGCAATCAACTTCATGAGGGCTTCCCCGACCCCGGAGCGCATATTAGAACCGCTCTATTAGGCGCCCGGTTGCCTCGAGGCCAGCCCGAAACGCTGTGCGCCGCGCGACGGTTTGCAGGAGATACCCGTTCATGAGCCCCGCCCCCATGTCCCTCGACAGCTTCAAGTGCAAGAAGACCTTGAAGGTCGGATCCAAGACCTATGAGTACTTCTCCCTGCCTGATGCCGAGCAGAACGGGCTGGCCGGCCTCTCCAAGCTGCCGTTCTCACTCAAAGTCTTGGTCGAGAACCTGCTGCGCTTCGAGGACGGCCGGTCGGTCAAGGCCGCCGACATCAAGGCGGTGCTCGAGTGGCTGAAGACCAGGACCTCCACCGTCGAGATCGCCTACCGGCCCGCCCGCGTGCTGATGCAAGACTTCACCGGCGTGCCTGCCGTCGTCGATCTCGCTGCCATGCGCGACGCCATGAAGGGTCTCGGCGGCGACCCGGCCAAGATCAATCCGCTCGTGCCCGTCGACCTCGTCATCGACCATTCGGTTATGGTCGACTTTTTCGGCTCGCCCGAGGCCTTCAAGCGCAACGTCGAGCTCGAGTACGAGCGCAACCGCGAGCGCTACGAGTTCCTGCGCTGGGGCGCCGGCGCCTTCAACAACTTCCGCGTCGTGCCGCCGGGAACCGGCATCTGCCATCAGGTCAACCTCGAATACCTGGCCCAGTCGGTGTGGACCAAGGATGTCGGCAAGGTGACGCAGGCCTTCCCCGACACCTGCGTCGGCACGGACAGCCACACGACGATGGTGAACGCGCTCGGCGTGCTCGGCTGGGGCGTCGGCGGCATCGAGGCGGAGGCCGCCATGCTCGGCCAGCCGGTGGCCATGGTGATTCCCGAGGTCATCGGCTTCGGCTTCAAGGGCAAGCTCAAGGAAGGCGTCACGGCCACCGACCTGGTGCTCACCTGCACGCAGATGCTGCGCAAGCGCGGCGTGGTCGAGAAGTTCGTGGAGTACTTCGGCGACGGCCTCGATAATCTTTCCGTCGAAGACCGCGCGACGATTGCCAACATGGCACCCGAGTACGGCGCAACCTGCGGCTTCTTCCCCATCGATGGCGACACCATCAAGTATCTGAAAGCCACCGGGCGCCAGGCCGACCGCGTGGCGCTCGTGGAGGCCTACTGCAGGGCGCAGGGTCTGTGGCGCGAGCGGGGGGTGCAACCCGTCTTCACCGACATGCTGGAGCTCGATCTTTCCACCGTGGAGCCGTCCATGGCCGGCCCGAAGCGGCCGCAGGACCGCGTGGCGCTGACCGCGGTCAAATCAGAGTTCGCCAAGGCCCTGCCCGACATCGTCAAAGGCGCCGACCCGGCCCGCCGCGCCAAGGTGCAAGACACCGACTACGACCTCCGTCACGGCGACGTCGTCATCGCCGCCATCACCTCCTGCACCAACACATCCAACCCGTCGGTGCTGGTTGCCGCCGGTCTTGTCGCCCGCAACGCCCGCAAGAAGGGCCTGAAGACCAAGCCGTGGGTGAAGACCTCGCTGGCGCCCGGATCGCAGGTGGTCACCGACTATCTCGCCAAGGCCAACCTGCAGGAGGACCTCGACGCGCTCGGCTTCAACCTGACCGGCTACGGCTGCACCACATGCATCGGCAACTCGGGCCCGCTGCCCGACAACATCGCCGCCGCCGTGCGCGAGGCCGATCTCGTCGCCGCCGCGGTATTGTCCGGCAACCGCAACTTCGAGGGCCGCGTCAATGCCGACGTGAAGGCCAACTATCTGGCCTCGCCGCCGCTCGTCGTCGCCTATGCGCTCGCTGGAACCCTCAATCGCGATCTCACCTCCGAGCCGCTCGGCATGGGGTCGGACGGCCAGCCGGTCTACCTCAAGGACATCTGGCCGACGTCGGCCGAGGTGGCCGAGTTGATCCGCACGTGCGTGACGCCCGACATGTTCGATAGGCGCTACAAGGACGTGTTTGCCGGCGACGAGAAGTGGCAGGCGATGGGCAAGGCCAAGCCCACGCTCACCTACCGGTGGAACTCCGGATCCACCTATGTGCAGAACCCACCCTACTTCGAGGGCCTGGAGCCTGCGCCTGCGCCGGTCGGCGACGTCGCCGACGCGCGCATTCTCGGACTGTTTCTCGACAGCATCACCACAGACCACATTTCTCCCGCCGGCTCCATCAAGAAGGACGGGCCGGCAGGCGTCTACCTGATCGAGCACCAGGTGCGCCCGGCCGATTTCAACTCGTACGGCTCGCGCCGCGGCAATCATGACGTGATGATGCGCGGCACGTTTGCCAACGTGCGCATCAAGAACATGATGCTGGGCGGCAAGGAGGGTGGAAACACCATCCACTATCCTTCGGGCGATGCCATGTCGATCTACGACGCGGCGATGCGCTACAAGACCGAGGGCGTCCCCCTCGTGGTCTTCGCCGGCAAGGAGTACGGCACCGGCTCCAGCCGCGATTGGGCAGCCAAAGGAACGCGCCTGCTCGGCATCCGCGCCGTGATCGCCCAGTCCTTCGAGCGCATCCATCGCTCGAACCTGGTCGGCATGGGCGTCCTGCCGCTGGTGTTCGAAAGCGGCCAGTCCTGGACGGCGCTCGGTCTCACCGGCAAGGAGACCGTCACCATCAAGGGCTTGGCTTCTCTGAAGCCGCGCCAGAAGCTTGTTGCCGAGATCAGGTTTCCGGACGGAAAGGCCCAGAACGTGGAGCTGCTCTGCCGCATCGATACGGAGGAGGAGTTCAGCTACTACCGCAACGGCGGTATCCTTCCGTTCGTCCTGCGCAACCTGGCGAGTGCCGCCTGACGGGCCAGACCCCGTTTTGAACACGATTTCTTCCCGGCGTGAGCGGCTCGCCCGCTCACGAATCCGGGATGTTTCGTCTCACCCATTCGTGACTCGCACTTGATCGCGCAAACACGGATATATTCCGTGCAGCGAAGGCGTCGGCCCACGCAGGATTAAGGATTGTCTGCCCCATGCGGATTTTCGCGCTTCTTGCGCTTGCCGCCGGCCTGATCGGCTCATCAAACCCCGCTGCCGCGCAAGGTTCGGCCGCCGCACCATCCTCCGCCACCGCAAGCTCTCCCGCCGTTGTCGAGTTGTTTACCAGCCAAGGCTGCTCCTCCTGTCCGGCCGCCGATGCATTGCTCGGGCGGCTCGCCGGCCGCGATGACGTGATCGCGCTTTCCATGTCCGTGGATTATTGGGACTACCTCGGCTGGAAGGACACGCTGGCGAGCCCCAAATTCACCGAGCGCCAGCATGCCTACAAGGCGTCCCTTGCGGTGCCGATGGTCTATACACCGATGATGGTCGTGAACGGCCTGGCCCATCTGAACGGCAGCCGCGAGGACAAGGTGTTGAGCGCCATCGAGAAGACATCGCAGGCGCTGATGTCAAAGCGCGTACCCATCCGCATGATGGCGGACAAGGGCAAGCTCACCATCGAGGCCGATGCGGCACCGCAAGCTGCACAAGCCAAGGATTCCACGCTCTGGCTGGCCGTGATCGCCAAGAGCGTGGATGTGCCGATCACCCGTGGCGAGAACCGCGGTCATACGATCACCTACCACAACGTTGTGCGCGAGCTCATACCGGTCGGCGTCTGGAACGGCAGCGCCATGACGGTGCAGCTCGAGCAGCACACCTTCATGCGCCCCGGCACCGAGCGCTGCGCAGTCCTGCTGCAGCAGGGCAAGGCCGGACCGATCATCGGCGCGGCGCTCTTGAAGCAGCTCTGAAGCCTTTCCGATCTGCATTGCGTCGGACATGCCCCCATGCCGCGCCGGTCATCCGGTGCGTGTCGCCGGCATCCCGCCATCCGCATCACTGCAGCCGGACGATGGATTGAGAGCATGAGGCCGCACCGGCTCGAACGGAAGCGATGCCGGTCATCGCATGCGTGCCCCCGCCAACAAACAGCGGCCGGCTTGGAAGAGCCGGCCTGCCGAGTCCGCGAAGGCTTCTGGGAAGCTTTCTGACGTGCCTCTTATTCTTGCTTGATAGGCCCGGTCCGCCGATCGAAACCCCGGGGGGCTGGGGGGCTGAGAAGTCCGAAGCCTCGCCGACGGACCGGGCCGAGAGGCAACGGTGCTACCTTCGCAATCCTTTTGGGCGGATGCTTGGCCGGTCGAAGGCTGGCCAAAGACCTCTTTTGGGCAGAAGCAAGATGTTCAGCACGGCCAGCTCGATCCGGCATGTCTGCACATCGGCCGAGGCTGCACGCCCGCATCCTCGGCTCGCGCGAGCCCGCGGCGCCGCTTGGCCAGCGTGCCCGGGGCGGGCTGGCGAGCCTCGCCGCGCACGGCCTCTTGATTTCGCGCACTTCAGCCTATAGGAGTGGCGGCGCGGAAACGGCCCTCCACATCGGCCGCCCGATCGCCTGCTCATCAGCAGCGGGCTGGCAAGCACCGGTAGCTCAGCTGGATAGAGCACCAGACTACGAATCTGGGGGTCGTGGGTTCGAATCCTGCCCGGTGCGCCAATATTCCGTTTGTCCAGCCCGGAGAGATGGGTGACAGGTCGTACCTAAGACATAGGTAACACCTTTGCACCGAACGGGTTGTCGATAGGTTGCAGGGTTTTCTGTTCCAAGTCGATATATCCGAGGTCGTAGGCCATGAAGGTTACGACCCAGATACCGTCGTCGACCTCCTTCAGCCCCAGTCGCTGGCCTGCCATGACGGTTGAGATGTTGATCTTCTTCCTCATCATGCAGATGCGGCCGCAGGCGGTGACGAGGGCGTCGCGATCGTGCATCGGGTAGTCGATCTCGGGCAGGCCCTGATAGACGCGTGAGGCCGGTCGATAGAGCTCGGCGGGTGGCTTCATGGCCAGCGCCTGGTGCGGCCTTTCGGTATTGAACTCGCGGACGAAATCGTCGAAGCGGGCCTGCTGCTGGAGGCTGTTGATGCCTGGCGGCCTGGTGGTCTCTCTCTTCAAGGTGAGGTGCATGCGCTCGTGGCGTCCGTTTTGTGTCGGCTTGCCGGGCTTGATGCGCTCAATCGCAATGCCGAGCCCATGTTCACGGGTCAGCGCTTCCACCTAATGAGCAATCTCGTGACCAGGAAGGTCGCCACTAGGAAGACGATGCAGCCTCCGATCACAAGGACCGGGTTTGTGACGCCCAGGGCCCGCGTGCGCGCAAGAATTGGAGGAATGAGAGTTGCCGCTGTGAGGATGGCGAGGCCTTCCCACGGGGACATGAACAACAAGGTTCGTGACACGGCCAGGAAGAAGAAGGGTAAGAGGAACAGCGCCAGCGCCAACCCAGCGCCGATCATCTGCCAAAGCGGCGGCTTCAGACCCCCGGCCAAGTCCACAATATGAAAGACATAGATATTGCCGAGGGCCGCGCAGATTGCGGTCGCCGTGACAGCAACAGAGGGCTGATCAGTTCCCAGGATCAGCTTCAGCGCTCGCAAACCCAGCGGCTTCGCACCAGTGTCCGGCATCGTCGCCCCCATCCTCCACAATGAACGGGTCGCCCCGCTCGGCTTTATCCATCAGTTGCACTCGGACCCAGGATAGCCGGCCCACACGGCATTTCGTGTTCCCCGTGGAACAGCCGTGCGGTTTGTGAAGTGCACGACCTCAAGACGGTCAAGGCGCTCGGCCTGGCAATCCCGTGTATCCCGCTCGCCCGTGAACCTTGTCTTGCGCATGCTTCCCTCCATCCAGGAGGGCAGTCTCTCAATTAATCCATGGTCCGAAAACCCTGGGGCAGGTCGCGGGAGCATCGCGGTTGTTTTCGATGAGGAACGCGGCCTCTGAGCCGGTGATCTCAATAGCCTTGTGCAAGCGCATCGATAACCTTAGCACGGTCATTAGCATCCGCGGGCCTGAATCTTGGGTGACGCGGAGCGTAACGATGCCCGATGTGGATTTGGGCCATGTTGGCCTGTCGATGCTCATCGGCCATCATATTCGACCGGTGCGCGCGAAGGTCACCGAGGCGACGTACGTTGCGCGGCGCCGTGTTCCATCCGCCGTTCGCTTGGTGCGCTCAACTCATGTCGCCGATCATGTCGCCGATCGACCTTTGGCTGGGCCGACAGATGACATTCGGTGTAGCATTCATCGCCATCGCCGCGACAAAACAAGTCGCAAACCCATTGAGACGGATACCTGCATGAGAAGTCATGTCGAATGGCAAGCCCCAATTCTTGCCGATAAGCGCTACGACGCGCCGAGCGCCTTCACGGCCGTGAACCTTCTGCGCGAAGCGCGAAGGCAAAAAGGCCTTGCTCCGACAAACGTGCCTCCGGTGTGCGTCTTGGACCCGGACGGCGATCTGGTGCGGCGGCTCAAGGCGGCCGGTCGGGCGCAGGCTGACGTGGGATGGGCCTGCTATCACACGGAACTCTATCGCTTCGCTGAGGATGGAGTTGAACTGGGACTTGTTGGTTGCGCGGTCGGGGCGTCGTTTGCGGTGCTTGTGGCAGAGCAGCTCTTTGCCAGCGGATGTGAGCTGCTGATCAGCATGACCTCGGCCGGTCAGCTGCGTGAGCTGCGCCCGCCACCATATTTCGTGTTGATTGAGAGCGCGCTGCGGGATGAAGGCACGAGCTATCATTACCTGCCGCCGGCCGAATTCAGCTCCGCAAATGACGAGCTTCTCGCCGCGATGAGGGATGCCTTTGTGGGGTTGCGGGTGCCTGTCGAGCGCGGGGCGACCTGGACAACGGATGCCCCGTTCCGAGAGACCGCCCCAGCAATTGCAGCGATGAAGGCCAGGGGGCTTCTGGCGGTTGAGATGGAGGCCGCTGCACTCTATGCCTTCAGCGCAGCACGGCGGAAGGCCGTTCTCTGCTTTGCCCACGTCACGAACCAGATGGCCCAGGTCGCGGGTGACTTCGAGAAGGGTGAGGCGGATGGAAGCATAGACGCGCTGGCCGTTATTCGGGCCGCGACAAAGGCGTGGGGTCGGAACGCGTCGGGCACGGGCGTCGGTGCGGATCAAGGTTAGCGGTGAAGGGAGGGAACGGGGGCCGTGCTTCGTCGCTCATGATACTATCTCCGTGTCGGGGTGGTATGCGCTGCCGGCGTGCCGATCAGATCGTCGGGTAGTCCCGCTAGAAACGTCTTGAACGGCTTGGACGAGCCGAGACCGCGCGACATCACCAGGCTGCCCTGCAGCAGCATCACGGCACGCTCGGCGCGCAGCTTTGCGGCTCTGGCATCGTGACCGGCATCACGTGCGAGCCCTGCAAAGGCTAGAACCAGCGCCTCGAATGCTCCCTTGATTGCGGCAGAGAACGGCCCGAACTCAGCGCGCGGCGAAGCCAGCATATTGAGGAGGCACGCCTGCTTTCCGCCGGAGTAAAAGCCGTCGAGATGCTTGACGACCTGCGCCAAGCGCTCGGTCGGCGGCTCCTCCGTCCGCAGCGGGGCGAGGATGTTGGTCTCGTACCACGCGAGGGCTGATGCCAGGACCTCTTCAGCCATCTGCTGCTTGCCGCCGGGAAAGCGATGATAGAGGCTCGCCTTCTGCAGGCCCGTCGCTTGAGCCAGCATGGCAAGCGAAGCTCCCTCGTAGCCGACGTCGCGAAAAACGCAGCTGAGGCTCGCCATCACCACGGAATCCTCGACCGATTGCGGTCGCGCCATGACAAGCCTCCAGTTTCGACTGCTCACGTACACATTGTTGTTACAGAACGAACGGTCAAATACGGTTGACGCGGCCGTTGGCTTCCGTCATTGACTATATACCGATCGTTCGGTAATGCAAGTCGCAAACGAGGAGCTTCCATGTCGAAAACAGCAATCGTCGTCTTCTCCGACCCCACGGCAGGTCACGAGGAGGCTCTGGGCCGCCTGTTCAACGCGATGTTTCTGACGCTCGAATTGAAGGACAAAGGGCAGGACGTAGCACTGATTTTCCAAGGTGCGGGTGCTCGTTGGCCGGCCGAGGTAACGAAGCCGGCCCATCCAGCACATGCGCTCTATCATGCAATCGCAGACAAAGTGGTTGGCGTCTGCGGCGGCTGCGCCGACGTGTTTGGGGCTACGGAAGGCGCCAAGGCGACCGGCGTGACGTTGGTGCGCGACAAGCAGATCCCAGGTACGGGCGGCATCCTGGATCTATCCCGCTATCTCGATCAGGGTTACCGATTGGTCACCTTCTGAGATCGGAGTCCATACCCCTGCGATGACTGTCGCGTCGGCGGCGGTCATCGCGAACAATGGCGGCCGGAACTGATTGGTCGCAACTTGGATATCAACTTCAATCACATAGGTGTTCGCACTGCTATTCAGTCCGGCGCGCCATTTGCAAGCAAACTGCGAACCCCGGGCACGGGGCCGCCGCGCCGCCCCCGCAAGAGGGGTTCCGTCAAGCCGGGGCGCTTTGGCTGGCGGCATCCACAACGGCCAGGGCTGACATGTTGACGATGCGGCGCACGCTGGCAGTCGGCTCCAGGATGTGCACGGGCTTGGCGGTGCCGAGCAGGATGGGACCTACCGTAATGCCGTTGCCGGCCGTCACCTTCACGAGGTTGTAGGCGATATTGGCGGCATCGACATTCGGCATGATCAGCAGGTTGGCGTCCTTGATCAGTCGCGAATCGGGAAAGACCTGGTCGCGGACCGCGCGAGAGAGCGCTGCATCGCCACGCATCTCGCCATCGATCTCCAGGTTCGGGTCCAAGGTCACGATCCGCTCCAGCGCCGACCGCATGCGCTGTGCTTCCCATGCATCCGCGCTGCCGAAACTCGAGTGGGACAGCAGCGCGACGCTGGGCTGGATGCCGAAGCGACGGACCTCGTCGGCCGCAAGAAGCGTCATGTCGGCAATCTGATCGACCGTCGGGTTGCGATTGACGTAGGTATCGCAGATGAAGAGCTGCCGGTCGGGAAGCATCAGCATATTCATGGCGGCGAGCGTGCTGACGCCCGGCCTCATGCCGATGACAGCGCGCACGTGGGCGAGGTGCTCCTCGTACGTGCCGCGCATGCCGCAAAGCATCGCATCGACATAGCCATTGCGTAGATGCATGGCCGATATCAGCGTCGGCTGGCTGCGCATGGCCTCGCGCGCCATGGCCGAGGTGACGCCGCGCCGCTTCATGAGCTCGAAATAGGCCGCCTCGGCGTGAGCATGCTCGTAATGGGAGACCCCGTGGACGATCTCAAGATCCCTGCCTGGCGTGAGGCGGAGGCCAAGCGCCTGGATACGGTCTGCTATGGCAGCCTCCCGCCCGACCAGCACAGGCACCGCAAGCTTCTCATCGACCACCGTCTGAGCAGCACGGAGCACGCGCTCGTCCTCGCCCTCGGCGAAGATCACCCGCTTCAACTGCTTTCGGGCCGTTTCCAGCACCGGGCGCATGCTCGGGCCGGAGTGGTAGACAAAACGGCCAAGGCTCTGACGGTAGGCTTCGAGATCTGCAAGAGGGCGGGTCGCGACACCACTGTTCATGGCCGCCTCGGCGACCGCCGGTGCGATCCGCTCGATGAGGCGCGGGTCGAAAGGCTTGGGGATGAGGTAGTCGGGCCCGAAGCGCGGCTGCTCTTCCCGGTAAGCGCTGGCAACGACATCGCTGGCCTCTGCTCGGGCGAGCCCGGCGATGGCGCGCACGGCCGCTACCTTCATCTCCTCGGTGATGGCTGTCGCACCGACGTCAAGCGCGCCGCGGAAGATGAAAGGGAAGCAGAGCACATTGTTGACCTGGTTGGGATAGTCCGATCGGCCGGTGCAGATCAAGGCGTCGGGGCGCACCTCTTTGGCGAGCTCTGGTCGGATCTCGGGCTCGGGATTGGCGAGCGCCAGCACGATCGGCTGATGCGCCATCTTCTTCAGCATCTCCGGCTTCACAACGCCGCCGGCGGAGAGCCCGAGGAAGATGTCCGCCCCTTCGAGGACCTCGCCCAGGGTACGTGCCCCCGTCTCGCGCGCAAAGCGCTCCTTGTAGGCGTCCATCAGCTCCGTGCGGCCCTTGTAAACGACGCCCTTGATGTCACAGATCGTGACGTTTTCGCGCTTGAGGCCGAGGCTCACCAGGAGATCGAGGCAGGCAAGCGCGGCAGCGCCCGCGCCGCTCGCGGCGAGCTTGACCTCGCCGATGCTCTTGCCGACGAGCTGCAACGCGTTGAGGACCGCAGCGACGACGATGATGGCTGTGCCGTGCTGGTCGTCGTGGAAGACGGGGATCTTCAGGCGCTCGCGCAGCTTGCTCTCGACGATGAAGCACTCGGGTGCCTTGATGTCCTCGAGGTTGATGCCGCCGAAGGTCGGCTCGAGCGCGGCAATGATCTCAACCAGCCTGTCAGGGTCTTTCTCGGCCACCTCGATGTCGAATACATCGATGCCGGCGAACTTCTTGAACAGGCATCCCTTGCCTTCCATGACCGGCTTGCCGGCAAGGGGGCCGATGTCGCCGAGGCCCAGCACCGCGGTCCCGTTGGTGATGACGCCGACAAGGTTCGATCGCGAGGTGAGGCCAGCCGCCTCGGCCGGATCGTCCTTGATCGCAAGGCAGGCGTAGGCGACACCCGGGGAATAGGCGAGAGAAAGATCGAGCTGGTTCGTAAGCTCCTTGGTCGGCTGGATGGCAATCTTGCCCGGCCGCGGCAGGCGGTGATACTCGAGCGCCGCGTGGCGCAGCTTGTCTTCCATCGCCTTCCTCCATGCGCATCGGGCCGCCTCGCACTGGCGGACTTACTTTCGCTTCACCGGCAGCAGATCGGTGCATACGCCTTCCGCCACCTCCGCGGCCATGCCGATCGATTCGCCGAGCGTGGGGTGCGGATGGATGGTCTTGCCGATGTCGGCCGGCTCGCAACCCATCTCGATCGCCAGGCACACCTCGCCGATGAGATCGCCTGCGTGCGTGCCGACAATGCCGCCGCCGACGATCCGCTGCGTCGCCTCATCGAAAAGCAGCTTGGTGAAGCCCTCGTCGCGTCCGTTGGCGATGGCGCGTCCAGAGGCTGCCCACGGGAATACCGCCTTCGCCACCTTGATGCCCCGTGCTTTGGCTTCCAGCTCGGTGACGCCTGCCCAGGCGATTTCGGGATCGGTGTAGGCAACCGAGGGAACCTGGCGAGCATCGAAATGGGCAGGCTTGCCTACGGCGGCCTCCGCTGCAACGTGACCCTCGTGCACGGCCTTGTGCGCGAGCATGGGCTGACCCACGATGTCACCGATGGCGAAGATGTGCGCAACGTTGGTACGCATTTGCCTGTCGGTGGCAATGAAGCCGCGGTCGCCGACCACGACACCGGCCTTGTCCGCCGCGACCAGGCGGCCGTTCGGCGCTCGTCCGACGGCAACAAGCACCATGTCATAGCGCCCCGGCTCCTTGGGAGCATCCGCACCATCGAAGGTGACGTGCAGGGCGTCTGCCTTGGCGTCGACCGCGACCGTCTTGGTCGACAGCATCACGGCATCGAAGCGTCGCGCATTGTGCTTCTCCCACACCTTCACGAGGTCCCGGTCCGCGCCAGGCATGAGGTGATCGAGCATCTCGACGATGTCGACGCGGGCGCCGAGGGTGGAATAGACGGTCGCCATCTCGAGGCCGATGATGCCGCCGCCGATCACCAGGAGGCGCTTCGGGATCGCTCGCAACTCGAGAGCGCCGGTCGAATCGACAATACGCCCGTCCTCGGGCAGGAACGGCAGCCGCAGCGCCTCCGAGCCCGCCGCGATGATCGCCTTCTCGAAGCGAACGACCTTGCGGCCGGATCCGTCGGAGAGAGCGACTTCGATATGATGAGGATCAAGGAACCGGCCGGTGCCTGTGACGGTCACCACCCCGCGCGCCTTGGCCATGCCCGCAAGGCCACCCGTCAGCTTGGCGACGATCTTCTCCTTGTGCTGGCGAAGCACCCCAAGATCGATCTCGGGTCGGCCATAGCGGATGCCATGGCGGCCAAGCGCGGTGACCTCATCCATCATGGCGGCGGTGTGCAGCAGCGCCTTCGAGGGAATGCAGCCGACGTTGAGGCACACGCCGCCGAGCACGCTCCAGCGTTCGACGATGACGGTCCTCATGCCGAGATCGGCCGCACGGAAGGCGGCCGAGTAACCCCCTGGTCCGCCGCCGAGGACCATCATCTCGCATTCGACATCGGCGGTGGCACCGTAGCGCGCCGGCTGTGGGGCGGGCGGACCGGGGACGACGGCAGACGGGCTGCCTGCCGGTGTCCCGGCCGGTCGCGTCGCGGCGGTAGCAGCTGCGGTCTCCAATGCCAGGATCACGGTCCCTCTTGAGACCCTGTCACCGACATTGACCATCAGCGCGATCACGCGGCCCGCTTCGGGCGCGGGCACCTCCATCGTCGCCTTGTCGCTCTCGAGCGTGACGAGTGGATCCTCCACCTCAAGCTGATCACCGGCCTTCACATGGATCTCGACGATCGGGACGTCCCTGAAGTCGCCGATGTCGGGCACCGAGATCTCTTTCTTGGCCATGGCTGCGCCCCCCGTCACAGCACGAGCTCGCGCACGTCGCCGAGGATCTCGGCGAGGCGTCGGGCGAAGCGGGCCGCGAGCGCCCCGTCGATCACGCGATGGTCGTAGGAGAGGCACAGCGGCAGCATGAGGCGCGGCAGGAACTCCCTGCCGTTCCAAAGCGGCTTCATCTGCGCCCGGACGACGCCGAGGATGGCAACCTCGGGCGCATTGACGATGGGCGTGAAACCCACGCCGCCGATGCCGCCCAGGCTCGAGATCGAGAACGTGCCGCCCTGGATGTCGGCGGGAGTGATCTTGGCGTCGCGCATGCGCCCCGACACCTCCCCAAGCTCCTTGGACAGCTCGATGATGCCCTTCGCATTGACGTCCTTGATGACCGGCACGACGAGCCCGTCGGGCGTGTCGACCGCGACGCCGATGTTCCAGTATTTCTTGAGGATCAGCGCATCCTTGGCAGGGCTCAGCGAAGCATTGAATTCGGGGAATTCCTTGAGGCAGGCCACGCAGGCCTTCATCAGGAAGGCGAGCATGGTGACGCGGTAGCCCTTGTCCTTCGCCGTCTTGTCGAGGGATTTGCGATAGTCCTCGAGCTCGGTGATGTCGGCCTCGTCAGAATGCGTGACGTGGGGAATGTTGAGCCAGGCGCGATGCAGGTGCGGCCCCGAGAGCTTCTTGAGGCGCGAGAGCGGCCTCTCCTCGACGGCGCCGAACTTGGCGAAATCCTGCGCCGGGATCTCGGGAATGCCGGAGCCGGCTGATACGGGTGATGCGCTGCCCGCAAGCGCACGCTTCACGTCGTCCTTGGTGATGCGGCCCTTCTCACCCGTGCCCTTGACCTTGGTGAGATCAACGCCGAGCTCGCGCGCAATCATGCGCACCGACGGGCTCGCGTGCACGCCCCCGAAATCGAAGGGCGGCGGGATCGATGGCGTGTGCGGCAGGACCGCGGACTGGGCCGCCAGGGACGGTCCAACCGGTGCCGCTGGAGCGGTCTTTGCGGCCTTCGGCGCTGTCTCCTTGGCTTTGGCAGGGGCCGAGCCGGCCGCCTCGAGCCGCACGATCGGCGTGCCCTCGCTCACCTTGTCGCCGACCCCGACCAGCACCTCGGCGATCCTGCCGGCGCCTGGGGACGGCACCTCCATGCTCGCCTTGTCGCTCTCTAGGGTGACGAGGGGATCCTCTGCCTTCACCTCATCGCCCGGCTTCACGTGGATCTCAATGACGGGGACATCCTTGAAGTCGCCGATGTCGGGTACCTTCACGTCGGAGAGCGACATTGGGGAGGCCTTTTTCGCTGGGAACCGGAGGGGCTGCGAGACAGGAGAGCGCGGGCGTCAGGCGCGCGCCGGGTCGGGCTTGCGGGGGTCGATGCCGAACTTGCGGATCGCCTCGGCCACCAAGGTCGAGGGCACCTTGTTTTCGTCGGCCAGCGACCTCAGCGCGGCGAGCGCCACGAAGTGGCGGTCCACCTCGAAATGGGCCCTCAGGCGCCGCCGATAGTCCGAGCGGCCGAACCCATCGGTGCCGAGCACGCGATACTTGCCGGGCACATAGGGACGAAGCTGCTCGGCAAGCATGCGCATGTAATCGGTCGATGCGATCACGGGCCCATCGCCCCGCCTGGCAAGCTCGTTGGTGACATAGGCGACCCTGGGCTCCTCCAGGGGATTGAGCATGTTCCACCGCTCGGCAGCGGCCGCCTCGCGCTGAAGCTCCGTGAAGCTGGTCACGCTCCACACGTCGGCCTGGACGGCGAACTCCTTGGCAAGCAACTCCGCACCCGCCAGGACCTCGCGCAGAATCGCACCCGAACCGAGGAGCTGCACCTTATGGTTCTTGGCCTTCGGATCGGCGGCCTTCAGCAAATACATGCCGCGCACGATGCCCGCCTCGGCGCCCTTCGGCATCGCCGGGTGCACGTAGTTCTCATTCAGCACGGTGACGTAATAGAAGACGTCCTCCTGATCGACGAGCATGCGCCGCACACCGTCCTGCACAATAACCGCCACTTCGTACGCAAAAGCCGGATCGTAGGAGACACAATTTGGGATGGTGGCGGAGAGGATGTGACTGTGGCCGTCCTCGTGCTGCAAGCCCTCGCCGTTGAGCGTGGTGCGTCCCGACGTTCCCCCGATCAGGAACCCTCTCGCGCGGCTGTCGCCGGCAGCCCAGGCGAGGTCGTGCACGCGCTGGAAGCCAAACATCGAGTAGTAGATGTAGAAGGGGATCATTGGGCAGTCCGACGTCGAGTAGCTCGTCGCCGCCGCGATCCAGGAGGCCATGGCGCCTGCCTCGTTGATGCCCTCCTGCAGCACCTGGCCGGAGCGATCCTCCTTGTAGAACATGAGTTGATCGGCATCCTGCGGACGGTAAAGCTGGCCGACCTGGCTGAAGATGCCGAACTGGCGGAACATTCCCTCCATGCCGAACGTGCGGCTCTCGTCCGGAACGATCGGCACAATGCGTTTGCCGAGGCTCCGGTCGCGCATCAGCTTGCTCAGCATCTGCACGAAGGCCATCGTCGTCGAAATCTGACGGTCGCCCGAGCCCTTGATCTGGGCCTCGAACTCGGAGACGGGCGGCACCTTGAGCTCGACCGAGCTCTTGCGCCGGCGCGCCGGCAGGTGACCGCCGAGGGCAGCACGCCGCTCACGCAAATACTTCATCTCGGGCGACTGCTCATCGAGCCTCAGGAACGGCAGCTTGGGCAGGTCGGCATCGGAGACCGGGATTTGGAAGCGGTCGCGAAACTGCTTGAGTGAGTCGAGCCCCATCTTCTTGGCCTGATGGGCGATCATCATGCCCTCTCCCGCCTCGCCCATGCCGTAGCCCTTGATGGTCTTGGCGAGGATGACGGTCGGCTGGCCCTGGTGCTCGACGGCCGCCTTGTAGGCGGCGTAGACCTTGACGGCGTCATGGCCGCCGCGCGTCAGCGACCAGATCCTCTCGTCGGACCATTCGGCAACCATGGCGGCCGTCTCGGGGTAGCGGCCGAAGAACTTCTCCCGGATGTAGGCCCCGTTCTTGGACTTGAAGTCCTGGTACTCACCGTCGAGGCACTCCTCCATGAGTTGGCGCAGGCGCCCCGAGGTGTCCTTGGCGATAAGCTCGTCCCATCCCGAGCCCCAGATCACCTTGATGACGTTCCACCCTGCACCGCGGAAGTCGCCCTCAAGCTCCTGGACGATCTTGCCGTTTCCGCGCACTGGCCCGTCGAGCCGCTGCAAATTGCAGTTGATGACGAAGATCAGGTTGTCGAGCTTCTCTCGGCCGGCCAGCGAGATGGCGCCAAGGCTCTCCGGCTCGTCCATCTCGCCGTCTCCGCAGAATACCCACACATGGCGGTTCGCCGTTTCGGCAAGGCCACGGCCATGGAGGTATTTCAGGAAACGCGCCTGATAGATCGCCATCAGCGGGCCAAGGCCCATCGACACGGTCGGGAACTGCCAGAAGTCGGGCATCAGCCAGGGGTGCGGATAGGACGAGAGGCCCTTGCCGTCGACTTCCTGACGGAAGTTGAGCAACTGCTCCTCGCTGAGCCGCCCCTCAACGAAGGCGCGTGCATAGATCCCGGGAGCGGAGTGTCCTTGCACGAACACGAGATCGCCGCCGTGCGCCTCCGAGGGGGCGTGCCAGAAATGCGTGAAGCCCGTGGCATAGAGAGTTGCCGCCGATTGAAACGAGGCGATATGGCCCCCGAGCTCGGAGCTCTCCTTGTTGGCCTTTAGCACGATCGCCGCAGCGTTCCAGCGGATCGCGGCGCGCACCTTCTGCTCGAGCGCGCGGTCGCCGGGATAGGGCGGCTGCTTCTCCGGCGGAATGGTGTTGATGTATGCGGTGTTGGCCGCGAACGGGAGCCTGGCGCCTGCCCGCCTGGCGG
This sequence comes from Hyphomicrobiaceae bacterium, assembly GCA_008933705.1. Classification (GTDB taxonomy): domain Bacteria; phylum Pseudomonadota; class Alphaproteobacteria; order Rhizobiales; family Hyphomicrobiaceae; genus AWTP1-13. The sequence goes on along the minus strand of WBUN01000031.1, from coordinate 24,519 downwards.
CGGCCACGACTTGCTGCAGGATATCGTCGGCCCTCCCCGAGCCCTCGAAGGCGATCACCGAGTTGATGGCGTCGACCCACTCCGCCGTTTCGGCCGGATCGGTTTCATAGTCCTGGGACATGCAGCCTCTCAATCGAAATGGCGCCCAATCCCGGCCGCGCTGAGCACCACGAAGGTCGCCCGGACGTTGAGCCTCCTCAAAGCATGCCGAGCGTGCGCGGCAGCCAGAGCGAGATTTCCGGCACATAGGTGACGACGGCAAGGAACAGGAGCATCGTGAGCAGCCATGGCCAAACTGCCACGGTCAGCTCGGTGATGCCGAGCTTGGTGATGCCACTCGCCACGTACAGATTGAGACCGACCGGCGGGTGGCACAGGCCGACCTCCATGTTGACCACCATCATGATTCCAAAGTGGATGGGATCGATGCCGAGCTTGACGGCGACCGGAAACAGGATCGGCGCCATGATCAGCACGATCGAGGAGGGCTCCATCACGTTGCCGGCCAGCAACAGGAGGATGTTGACGAGCAGGAGGAATCCGATCCAGCCGAGCCCGGTGCCCGTGATCCAGCCGGCCATCGCCTGAGGTATGTTCTCATGCGTCATGAGGAAGGAGAACAGCACCGCATTCGTGATGATGTAGAGCAGCATCGCGCTCATGTTGGCTGACGACAGCAGAACCGCGGGCACGTCCCTGAGGCGCATGTCCTTGTAGACGAACACGGCAATGAAGAAGGCGTACACCGCGCTCATGGCGGCAGCCTCCGTTGGTGTGAACATGCCGGTGTAGATGCCGCCGATGACAATGATGATCAGGAACAAGCCCCAGAAGCTGTCCAGGAACGCCTTGACGCGCTCATTTATCGACGCCTTGGGCAGCCGTGGATAATCGTTCTGCCACGCACGGTACCAAGTGGTGAATCCGAGCATGCTGGCGAGTATCAGACCGGGGATGACCCCGGCCATGAACAGCGTGCCGACGGACGCGGCTGAGACCTTCTCGCCCGCGGGCCCTTCCACCACCATGCCGCTCGTCGCCACGGAGTACATCACCATCACGATGGAGGGCGGAATCAGGATCCCGAGCGCACCGGACGTGGTGATGACCCCCGCGCCGAACCGGTTCGGAAAGCCCTGACGCACCATTGCCGGCAGGATGATCGAGCCGATGGCAACGACGGTTGCCGGCGAGGAGCCGGACACCGCCGCAAACAGCGCACACGCCATCACGCCCGCCAGGCCCAGCCCGCCATACCAATGGCCGACCATTGCCGATGCGAAGCGGATCATGCGGCGGGCCACGCCACCGTGAGTGAGGAAGTTGCCGGCCAGGATGAAGAACGGGATCGCCATGATCTCGAACTTCTCGATGCCGGTGAAGAGTTTCAGCGCCACCGCCTCGATGGGCACGTCCGTAAGCGTGAAGAGAAACGTCAGCACCGTCAGTCCGAGCGCAATGGAGACCGGCATTGCGGTCGCCATCAGCGCCACCAGCAGGGCGAAGACCAGGAAGACTCGGACACCAGAGCCAAGCGGGACGATGCCGTATTTGCCGAGGAGGCAGATCGTCAACAGGAGCATCGGCGCGCCGGTGACCCACAACCACGATGTCCGGTCGAGACTGGCAGGTTGTGCGCTATTCGTGATCATCGCTCAGACCCCCCTGCTCGGCGTGGCCGCGGCCGTCGCAGGCGCGCCGGTCTCCTCCGCCAGGCCCTCGACGTGGCCATGGTCGTGATGCGGCAGCTCACCGGTCCGCGCGAAGGACCAGGCGACTTCCAGGAAGCGGAAGCACATCAGATAGGAACCCAGCGGGACCGCGAGATAGACGATCCACATCGGCAGCTCGAGGTCGGGCGAGGTTTGGTCGGTATAGGCGATGTGCCACACGAAGTTTGCGCCGAGCGTGCCGATGATGCCGGTGAAAAGCGCCCCCGAAAGCAGTCCGAACAGGACGACGCGGTTGCGTGACGGCGCCTGGATCATGTGGAGCAGGACGTCAACGCCGACGTGGATGCCGGTCCTGACGCCGTAGGCTGCACCGAACTTCGCCATCCACACGAACATGTAGATGCAGAGCTCCTGCGCCCAGGTCATGTTGACGGAATTGAGTGCCTCGAAGACTGCGCGCGCCGCCGATGACACCCACTCCATGCCGTGGGCCTTGCCCCAGCCGATCAGGGGTGCCACGGAGCTCAGCCCATAGCGCTGCACGACGGCAGCGAATATGAGCAGCGTTGCGAGGGCGATGAGAACGCTAATGATGGTCTCCTCGAGCCTGTCGAGCACACGCATCAACATGGCGCTTCCTCGTGCTGTCGTTTGTCAGGAAGGCGCGAGGCTTGTGCCTCGCGCACCGCATCCGGCGCAGGCCACCATCCCTATTTCGCGCCGGTGGCTTTGTAGATTGCCTCGATCAAATCCTTGCCCACGCGCGAGCTGGCGTCCTTGTGCACGGCGACGAGCTTCGCCTTCCAGGCCTTCTTCTCCGCGTCCGTCAACGTATGGAAGACGGTTTTGCCCGCCTTCTGCATCTCGGCGATGGCGTCGTCGTTCTCCTTCTGGGCAATGTCGTTGGCGAAGACGGTCGCTTCCGCCATGGCCTTCTCGAGGGCCGCGCGGATGTCGGGCGCCAGGCCATCCCAGAACTTCTTGTTCACAATGACCGCGTAGCCGAGGTAGCCGTGATTGGAGAGCGTCGCGTGCTTCTGAACCTCGTGCATCTTCTGCGTGAACATGTTCGAAGGCGGGTTCTCCGTGCCGTCGACGACGCCTGTCTGCAGCGCCTGATACACCTCCGAGAACGCCATGACCTGCGGCAGCGCGCCAAGCGTCCTCATCTGCGCTTCGAGCACCTTGGACGACTGGATGCGCATTTTGAGTCCGAGGAAGTCCTCGGGGGTCTTGAGCGGCCGGTTGGCCGACATGATCTTGAAGCCGTTGTCCCAGTAGGCGAGCCCGAGGAAGCCCTTCGGCTCCAGCTTCTTGAGAAGATCCTTGCCGATCGGGCCGTCGGTGACCTTGCGCAGTGCCCCCCGGTCCTCGAAGATGAAGGGCAGATCGAAGGCCTCGAATTCCTTGACGCCGAGCGGGCCGAACTTGGCAAGCGAGGGGGCGAGCATTTGCACCGCGCCGAGCTGCAGCGCCTCGACTTCCTCCTTGTCCTTGTAGAGCTGCGAGTTGGGATAGACCTCGACCTTGACCTTGCCGCCAGTGTACTTCTCGGCCAGCTCCTTGAACTTCTCGGCGCCCTTGCCTTTTGGTGTCTGCGGCGCCACCACATGGCTGAACTTGATGAGGACCGGCGCCTGGGCACCGGCCGAGCCGGGCAGGCCGACTCCGAGCGCAGCGGCGCTCGCGCCGATCATCAGGCCAAACTGTCGACGTGTCACATCCATGATGCTCTCCTTGGGAAGATGACGTTCTTGTTGTTGTTGCGCGCCGGCAGACCTGCGAGGCGCGTGTGCTAACGCCTCACCCCATAGGCAACCCTCATGCCAGGTGTGGGCAGGGCGTGCTCAATGCGCGGCGAGCCCACGTCAAGCCGTTGAAAGACAATCCGTTGAGGGTGGATCTGCGGTCGTGGCGCCTCGAGGCCTGTGATCGGCGCGTGGGTCGGGCCCTACACATGCGCCCGCAGAGCTTGTGTGGCCATCCACACATCGGCCGGCAGCGGGCGGTCAATCGTCGTCGGGCGGCGGCCTGCCGAGGCCGTAGCGGCGCATCTTGTCATAGAGCGTCTTGCGGGAGATGCCGAGCGCTTCGTAGGTCGGCTTGAGATTGCCGAGCTGGCGGTCCAGCTCGTGGCGCACGAGCTGGCACTCGATCATGGCCATGCGATCGGCGAGCGTGGCTGTCGGACCCAAAGCGGCGGCGCCCGGCGGCAGGAGGCAGATGCCAAGTCCATGCGCGAACCGCAATGCAACGTTCTGCAGCTCGCGCACGTTGCCAGGCCAGGGATGCTGCAGCAGCAGCGCGAGCGTGTCGGCGTCCACGTCCGGCGCCGGAGCGCGGTTGCGCTCGGCGACTTGAGCGAGGAAGGCGCGGAAGAGCACCGGCACGTCCTCGACGCGCTCTCTGAGGGGCGGCACATCGATCTCCAGCACATTCAATCGGTAGAAGAGATCCTCGCGGAAGCTGCCGTCGGCAGCCGCTGCGCGCAGATCGACCTTGGTCGCCGCCACCACGCGCACGTCGATATCGATCGTCTCGTTCGAGCCAAGGCGCTCGATGGATCGCTCCTGCAGCACACGCAGAAGGCGAACCTGCAAATCGCGCGGCATGCTCTCGATCTCGTCGAGGAACAGCGTTCCGCCCGAAGCGTGCTCGAACTTGCCGATGCGTCGCTTCTGTGCGCCCGTGAAGGCACCGGCCTCGTGTCCGAACAGCTCGCTCTCGATCATCGTCTCGGGCAGGGCACCGCAGTTGATGGCAAGGAAGCGGGCCTCCCTGCGCGCGCTTAGGCGATGAAGCGTCCTGGCAACGAGTTCCTTGCCGGATCCGGTCTCGCCCAGGATCAGCACGTCGGCATCCGTCGCGGCGAATGCAACCACCTGCCTGCGCAGGCTCTCGACGGCTGCCGATTGCCCGAGGATGGCCTGCTCGCTGCGATCCGCGGTCAGCCGCCGCCGCAGCGCGCGATTGTCGAGCACCAGGCGGCGGCGATCGAGCGCGCGCCGCGCCGCCTCGACCAGCAGCTCCGTGGGGTACGGCTTCTCGATGAACTCGTAGGCGCCGGCGCGGATCGCCTGAATCGCCAGAGGAATGTCGCCGTGGCCGGTAACGAGGATAATGGGCAATTCGGAGTCGATCTCCCGCACCTTGCCGAGGAGTACGAGGCCGTCCATGCCCGGCATCTTGATATCCGAGATGAGGATCCCAGCGAAATCGTCGCCGATCTCGGCCAGCGCCTCCGCGGCCCCCTCAAAGGAGCGCACCGTGGTGCCGGGAAGATCGGCGAGCTCGAGCGCCTGCGCGGCGGCCTCGCGCATGTGCGGCTCATCATCGATGAGGAGGATCTCCAGATTCACGCGGCCTTCTCCACATCCGGGCATGGCTTGAGGCTGACGAGGAACACGGCTCCCCCCTGTTCGTCGTTGGCGACCTCGATCCCCCCGCCGAACTGCTTCACGATCCCATAGGTGATCGAGAGCCCCAGTCCGAGCCCCCGGCCCACCTCCTTGGTTGTGAAGAAGGGATCAAAGACCCTCTGCGCGCTCTCGGGCGGGATGCCAGGCCCGGTATCGCGGATGCGCACGCGGACGGAGTCGTTGTGCAGCCCAAGTCCGATGTGCAGCGCCTTCTGCGTGCGCCCTTCCATGGCATCGATGCCATTGGTCAGGATGTTGACGAAGACCTGTTGCAGGCGAATGTCGCCCCCCATGACAAAGACCTCTCTCGCCGGCAGATCGGCAAAGACCGTCACGCCTTCGCTGCGAATGCGCTGGTCGAGCAGGGCCAGCGCCTCGCGGATCGCCGAGCAAACCGCCGTGGGCCTGAGCTCCAGGACCTCCTCGCGCGCATAGGTGCGCAGGTGACGGATGATGCGTCCCATCCGATCCGCCAGAGCCGTGATCTGCGTCAGGTTCTCTTCCACCCGCTCGGGCTGCCCACGCCCTAGGAAAGCCAGCGCGTTCTCCGCATAGGCGCGCGAAGCTGCCAGCGGCTGGTTGAGTTCGTGGCTGATGCCGGCCGACATCTGGCCGAGCGCGGCGAGCTTGGCGGCCTGGACAAGGCCAGCCTGCGCCTCTCTCAGATTCTTCTCCACGCGCAGCCGCTCCGCGTTCTCGGTGCGAAGCTGCGCTACCGTCAATGAAAGGTCTTGCGTGCGCTCGGCGACGCGCTGCTCGAGCTCATCGCGGACCTTCTGCTCCTTGCGCACGCGCGAACGCCAGCGCTGCCCGCGCTGCAGGATCGACAATACGAGCGCCGACAGCAGCAGCAACCCCGTGCCGGCAAGGGCTGCAGCCAACTGCGCGTTGCGACGTGCCTCGGCGGTCGGCACAAGCAGCGTGACCCGCCATTCCGTACCTTGCACGCCGCGCTCCGCGGTCAGATACTCAACGTTGCGCCTGCCCTGCGGGTCGGGTCCCCGGTCGCGGAGGAGGCTGGCCCTGGCAGGGTCCTGTCCCGGATCCGGCGGTATCTTCTGCAATGGTATCGGCTCGATCTGTCGGCTGCCGTATTTGAGGGAACGCGTTAGTTGCTGCAGCTCCTCGCCCGTGAGCGGTTTGAGCGCGCGGAAGCTCCACTCGGGTCGGCTGCTGAGGAACACCACTCCGTTCAGATCCGAGACGATGACCTCGGCGCCGAGGCCAGCCCAACCCGTGCTCAGCGAGTCAAGCCCCATCTTCACGACCGCTACGCCCAGGATCGCGTCAGCGGATTTGACCGGCGCGGAAAAGTAATAGCCGGCCTCATCCGATGTCGTCCCGACCGCCAGATAACGGCCATTGCCGCCGCCGATGGCATCCCGGAAATATGGGCGGAAGGCAAAGTTGCGGCCGACGAAGGACTTGGGGCCGGCCCAGTTGCTGGCCGCAATCGTTAGACCCTGCGCATCCATCAAGTAGGTCGCCGCAGCGCCCATCGCGCGATTGATCTCCTCGAGCTCGCGGTCCATCTCCTTGAGTTCGTCGCCGGCCGAGGACTCGCGCAGGGAACGCATGACCGCCGGATTGCGCGCGATCAGCAACGGCACGCTGTGGAACTTGGCGACCTCTCCCTTGAGGTTCTCCCCGATCAGCTCCAACGTTGCGTGCGCCCGCTGCTCGAGTGCGGCGATGTAGGCTTGGCCAGCTTGCCGGTATGTCATCCACGTGAGTGCCGAGGCGGCCGCAAGCCACATCGCGGCAACCAGCAAAAGAGCTCTTCTCTTGGTTATGCGACTGCTCGCGGCCATGATCTGCGGGTCACCGGGGATGCAAGGCGGCGTACCCATGATGCCGAGAGTCTGCCCTTGTCCCGACGCGGTCAAGGGGCATTGGACGGCTCCCGGACCGCATCGCCCCCATGCGCGCGTCGCCGGCAGAAGCTCGCGCGTCCGCGATGCAAGATCCGCCACTCGTTGGCCGATCCTTCAGCGGGCTTCACGCTCCTCAGGCGTTGGCGCCATGAATTGCATCAACCACGGCTGCCGTCACGTCAGCGGTCCTGGCCGTGCCGCCCAGATCCGGCGTATGCAAGCGCTTGTCGGCGGTCACCCGCTCGATCGCCCGCATGAGGCGGCCGGCGGCGACCCTCTCGCCCACGTGATCGAGCATCATCACGGCCGACCAGAAAGTGCCGATCGGATTCGCCACACCCTTGCCCATGATGTCGAACGCCGACCCGTGTATCGGCTCGAACATGGAAGGAAACTTCCGCTCGGGATTGAGATTGGCCGTGGGCGCTATCCCAAGCGAGCCTGCCAGAGCCGCAGCGAGGTCAGAAAGGATGTCGGCGTGCAGATTGGTCGCCACGATCGTGTCGAGCGTCTCGGGCCGCATCACCATTCGCACGGTCATGGCGTCGACCAGCATCTTGTCCCATGTCACGTCCTTGAACCCGGCCGCGACCTCGGTTGCGATCTCGTCCCACATCACCATGGCATGACGCTGGGCGTTCGACTTGGTGACGACGGTCAGATGCTTGCGTGGCCGCGATTGCGCCAGGCGGAAGGCAAACCGCATGATGCGCTCGACGCCGGGGCGCGTGAACATGGCGACGTCCGTGGCAGCTTCCAGGGGCGAGCCCTGGTGTACCCGTCCGCCGACGCCAGCGTACTCGCCCTCGGAGTTCTCGCGCACGATGACCCAGTCGAGCTCCTTGTCCTTCACATTGCGCAGGGGCGACGTGATCCCCGGCAGGACGCGCGTCGGGCGCACATTGGCGTACTGGTCGAACGGCTGGCAGATGGCAAGACGCAGGCCCCATAGGGTGATGTGGTCCGGGATCTCCGGATGCCCCGCCGAGCCGAACAGGATGGCGTCGTGCTTCCTGATCTGGTCGCGGCCATCAACCGGCATCATGCGGCCGTGCTTCTTGTAATACTCACCGCCCCAATCGAAGTGGTCGAACTTGAACTTGAAGCTGCCGTCACGCTTGGCAATGGCGTCCAGCACCTGGAGTCCGCACGCGACGACCTCCGTGCCGATGCCGTCGCCAGGGATTGCCGCGATTGAGTATGTCTTCATGCGAGATCACCGATGTTGCCAGTGCGCGCGAGTGCTGTGATGCGCCCAAGCCCGTGCCTGGCGTGGTTTGTGGTGGCTCAGAAGTTCCCCTGCCTTGGCTGGGGAGGTTGCGAGGACACTTCTGAACCATAGACCACACCGGAAATCATGGGAATCTGGTGCCTCCCTTGAATCCGAAGTTCGCCCACCTTCGAGGCACCCACGGTTGCGAACTTCTGCCGTGTTGCGCTGCGGAGGCCTGACGACGGGGACGGGTGCCGGCCCAGCATGTCGCGACGCAGCTGGGCGTGCGCGGTAGACGGATCGTTTCAGTTGATGCTAACGAGGGGAGGTTTCGTGTCGGGGGCCTCCATCCGGCTGATTTTTCATAAGGGATCATATTCATGTCCATGCGGTGGGGCGTCCTGGCGCTGCTGTTTGCGGTGCGGACTGCGATGGCGGTCCAGTATCAGAGCGTCGCCGCTGTCGCTCCCCTCCTCATGCAGGATTACCTGGTAGGCATTGCCGACATCGGCCTGCTGATCGGCCTCTATTTGGCGCCCGGCATGGCGCTCGCCCTGCCGGGCGGCGCGCTCGGCCGGGCATTCGGAGACAAGAGATGTGTCATGGTCGGCCTCGCGTTGATGACTGTCGGCGGCATCATCATGGGCGTGGCCCAGTCCTGGAGCGGACAGATCACAGGCAGGCTCATCGCCGGCATCGGCGGCGTTCTGCTCAACGTGCTCATGTCGAAGATGATTGCCGATTGGTTCGCGGGGCGGGAGATCGCCACGGCCATGGCGATCTTTGTGAACTCGTGGCCGGTCGGCATTGCGCTCGGTCTTGTCGGCCTGCCCCTGATCGCAGTTGCCCATGGCGTGCCCATGGTGTTCTTGATCTGCACAGCGCTGGTATTTCTCGGCTTGATCGCGCTCGCTTGGCTGTACCGGGAGCCCCCGAACGTCTCGACGGCCTTGTCCGGTGGCGCAATGCCTGATCGCGCCACGACCATGGCCGTTGTCACCGCAGGGCTCACCTGGAGCCTCTACAATGCCGGTTTTGCCATGGTGTTCGGGTTCGGGCCGTCGATGCTGGTCGAGCGCGGCTGGACGATCGAAGCGGCCGGCTCCACCGTGAGCCTTGCGCTGTGGCTGGTTGCGGTATCCGTTCCTGTGGGCGGCTACATCGCCGATCGGGGCGAACGGCCGATCGAGTTCATTGTTGCTGGATGCCTCGCATTTGCCGCGCTGCTCGTGGCGGCAACGAGGTTTGACACGGTGCTTCTGATCTTTGCCGCGCTCGGCATCGTTGCAGGCCTGCCCGCCGGTGCGATCATGAGCCTGCCGGCGCGCATTCTCGGGCCAGGCACGCGCGCCGTCGGCATGGGCATCTACTTCACGGTGTTCTACATCGGCATGGTGGCTGGTCCGTTGCTCGGTGGGGCCATCGCGGGCTGGCTGGGAGCCTCATCATCCACATTCGATTTCGGCGCCATCCTGCTCTTGTGTTCATGCCTGTGCGTCTGGCTGCATCAGAGGCAGGCCAACAGCATCGGCCGCACTGCGCTGCGGACGACGCCTGAAATGACCCCGCCGTGAGGCGGCGCGCATAGCACGGGCGCCGCATTGTGGGTTGGCATTCGCCGCGATCTCGGATCCTCGCATCAATTCCTGCCGCCAATTGGCGAGCGCCCGTTCCCGGATTCGGAATGGGACAGCCTCTGCCGACCGGGCCGGACGCCATGAGAGCGACCGGCCTCAAGCCGTTTGCCTCAAGCCCTATATGAAATCTTTATGAGGAAGGCTCTCGGCCGCCCTCGATTTCATATGCGCCCATCAGCAAATGTCTGCCGCCTGCCAAGCGCGAGTTCGGCCGCGTCCGGTTCGCAGCCGAGGCGAGGCCTGGTGCAGCGGCCCGGCTCTGCGGCCGCCGCACATCCTCTGGGAGCACCCCATGCTGGACCTGATCATGCTTGCCGCCGGTCTCGGCTTCTTCGCCCTGGCGTGGGCCTATGTGGCCGGCTGCGATCGATTGTGAGGAGGGCTGAATGATCATCGACTACGTGTTGGGGGCCGCTGTGACGGTGGTGGTTCTGGCCTATCTGGCCTACGCCCTGCTGCGCCCGGAACGGTTCTAGAGAGGCGCGCCTCATGACCATCAATGGCTGGACCCAAATTGCGATCTACTTCGGGCTCCTGACGGCCCTCGTCGTTCCTCTTGGCCGATACATGGCCAGGGTCTTCGACGGCGAGCGGACCTTTCTTTCGCCCGCACTCCGTCCCGTCGAGACGTGGCTCTATCGCGCTGCCGGCGTCGCGGAGACGCGCGAGCAGCACTGGACCACCTACACGATCGCCATGCTGCTCTTCAACGCCGCGGGGTTCGTTCTGCTTTTCGCATTGCTTCGACTGCAGGGATGGCTGCCCCTCAATCCGCAGGGCATGTCGGCGGTTCCCGCTGACCTCGCCTTCAACACGGCCGTCAGCTTCACTACCAATACCAACTGGCAGAACTACGGCGGCGAGAGCACGCTGGGCTACTTGAGCCAGATGCTGGGCCTCACGACGCAGAACTTCGTTTCCGCTGCGACCGGCGTCGCGCTTGTCATCGCTCTCGTCCGTGCGTTTGCGCGGGCCTCCGCCAACACCATCGGCAATTTCTGGGTGGATATGACCCGCTGCACGCTCTATGTGCTGCTGCCGTTGTCTGCCATCTCGGCTCTGGTGCTGGTCTGGCAGGGCGTGCCTCAGAACCTGAGCCCTTATGTGGACGCAACCACATTGGAGGGCGCAAAGCAGGTGATCAGCCAGGGCCCGGCCGCCTCGCAGGTCGCCATCAAGCAGCTCGGCACCAACGGCGGCGGTTTTTGGAATGCCAATGGTGCATCCCCCTACGAGAACCCCACGCCGCTCAGCAACCTTTTCGAGATGCTCTTCATTCTGCTGATCCCGGCGGCGCTTACCCACACGTTCGGCCGCATGGTCAGGGACGAGCGGCAAGGCTGGGCACTCTACGCCGCCATGTCGATCGTGTTCCTGGCAAGCGTGGCCATCACCTATTGGGCCGAGGCCGCCGGCAACACGCAGTTCGCTCAGCTCGGGCTCCACCCTGCCAACATGGAAGGCAAGGAGGTCCGCTTCGGCATCGTCAATTCGAGCCTGTGGGCGGTTGCCACCACGGCCGCCTCCAACGGGTCCGTCAACGCCATGCACGACAGCTTCACGCCCGTCGGGGGCATGATGCTGATCATCCTGATGCAGCTCGGCGAGATCATCTTCGGCGGCGTCGGCTCGGGCCTCTACGGCATGCTGCTGTTCGTGATCGTCGCCATGTTCGTTGCCGGCCTGATGGTGGGCCGCACGCCCGAGTACTTGGGCAAGAAGATCGAGGCCAAGGAGGTGAAGATGGCGATGCTCGCCATCCTCGTCCTGCCGCTGTCGATCCTGGGCTTCATGGCGGTGGCAACGGTGACGTCGTTCGGCCTTTCGAGCGTCCAGGACGCGGGCCCGCACGGCTTCAGCGAGATCATGTATCTCTACACGTCGAGCACCGGCAACAACGGCTCGGCGTTTGCAGGCTTCACCGGCAACACGCTCTGGTACAACGTCACCGGCGGCCTCGCCATGCTGATCGGCCGCTACTTCGTCATCATTCCGGCGATGGCGATTGCGGGTTCGCTCGTCACCAAGAAGATCGTGCCGGCATCCGCCGGGACGTTCCCGACGCACAGCGCCCTGTTCGTCGGCCTGCTGGTGGGCGTCATCCTCATCATCGGCGGGCTCACCTTCTTCCCCGCGCTGGCGCTCGGTCCCATCGCCGAGCACTTCGCCATGCGCGCCATGATGCTGTTCTGACCAGGCCCCTACGGAGCCACACCCATGGAATCCTCTCAACTGCGCAAGCGGATGCCGGTCACGTCACTGACAGACCCGGCCATCGCCCTGCCGGCCCTCCGCGCAGCGCTCATCAAGCTCGACCCGCGTGCCCTCCTCGGCAACCCCGTGATGTTCGTGGTCGAGATCGTTGCAGCCCTGGCCACTACCATCCTCCTGCGCGACCTCGTTGCGGGCGGCGCCAATCTCGGCTTCACGTTCCAGATCACGCTCTGGCTGTGGATCACCGTCCTCTTTGCCAACTTCTCGGAAGCCGTCGCCGAGCGCCGCGGCAAGGCGCAGGCCGATTCTCTGCGGCGGACCCGCACCGAGACGCAGGCGAAGCTCCTGAGGGCACCTGATGCCCGGGACTACAAGCTGGTTGCCGGCACCAGCCTGAAGATCGGCGATGTTGTCCTGGTCGAGGCCGGCGACATCATCCCATCGGATGGCGAGGTCATCGAGGGTGTCGCATCTGTCAACGAGGCCGCGATCACCGGCGAGTCGGCACCGGTCATTCGCGAATCCGGCGGCGATCGCTCTGCGGTCACGGGGGGCACCGAGGTGATCTCGGACTGGATCCGCGTGCGCATCACCGCAGCCCCAGGGGCCACGTTCCTGGACCGGATGATCGGCCTGGTTGAAGGGGCCCAGCGCCAGAAGACGCCGAACGAGATCGCGCTCACCATTCTGCTCGTCGGCATGACGCTCATCTTCGTGTTTGCTACGGCAACGATCCCGAGCTTCGCCCACTACGCGGGCGGGCCGATCTCGATCATCATCGTTGTGGCGCTGTTCGTCACGCTGATCCCCACCACCATCGGCGCTCTGCTGTCCGCCATCGGCATCGCCGGCATGGACCGCTTGGTGCGCTTCAATGTGCTGGCCATGTCGGGCCGCGCCGTTGAAGCGGCGGGCGACGTCGATACCCTCCTGCTCGACAAGACGGGGACCATCACGCTCGGCAACCGGCAGGCCGCCGAGTTCAGGGCCATGCCCGGGATCGCCGAGCAGGAGCTGGCCGACGCGGCCCAGCTTGCCTCTCTGGCGGACGAGACCCCGGAAGGACGCTCCATCGTCGTGCTCGCCAAGGAGAGATACGGCATCCGCGGCCGCGACATGAGCGAGCTCGGCACCAGGTTCATTCCGTTCTCGGCTCAGACGCGCATGAGCGGGGTGGAGTTTGCAGGCACGTCGATCCGCAAAGGGGCCGTGGACGCCATCCTCGACCATCTGGCAGCATCGGCGCCGGCCCGCACGACGGTGGGGAATCCGGCTCCGCAGCACGCCGTGAGCGCCGACGCGGCACGCAAGATCAAGGGCATCGCCGAGGAGATCGCCAAGTCCGGCGGCACGCCCCTGGCGGTTGCTCGCGATGGCCGCTTGTTGGGCGTGGTGCATCTCAAGGACGTCGTCAAGGGCGGCACGCGCGAGCGATTTGCGGAGCTCAGGCGCATGGGCATCCGCACCATCATGATCACGGGCGACAACCCGATGACCGCGGCTGCGATCGCCGCAGAAGCCGGCGTCGACGACTTTCTTGCCCAGGCGACGCCGGAGGACAAGCTGAGGCTGATCCGCGATGAGCAGGCCAAAGGCAAGCTCGTCGCCATGTGCGGCGACGGCACCAACGACGCGCCGGCGCTGGCCCAGGCCGACGTCGGCGTGGCCATGAACACCGGCACCATCGCCGCGCGCGAGGCCGGCAACATGGTCGACCTCGATTCCAACCCGACCAAGCTGATCGAGGTGGTCGAGATCGGCAAGCAGCTCCTGATGACGCGCGGCGCGCTCACGACCTTCTCCATCGCCAACGACGTGGCGAAGTACTTCGCCATAATCCCGGCGATGTTCGCCGCCTTCTACCCCCAGCTGCAGGCACTCAACATCATGGGCCTTGCCACGCCTGAGAGCGCCATCCTGTCGGCGATCATCTTCAACGCTTTGATCATCGTCGCGCTGATCCCGCTGGCGCTGAAGGGGGTGGCCTACCGGCCGATCGGCGCCGGTCCGCTGTTGCGGCGCAACTTGGCTGTCTATGGCCTCGGCGGCCTCATCGTCCCGTTCATCGGCATCAAGGCCGTCGACATCATAGTGAACGCCCTGCACCTCGCCTGAGGAGAGACTGGCATGTTGAGAGAGCTGCGCCCTGCCCTCGTGCTGATCGGCCTGTTGACACTCATCACGGGGCTCATCTACCCCCTGGCTGTCACCGGCGTCGCCCAGGTGCTGTTCCCGAGCCAGGCCAACGGCAGCCTTGTGGTGATCGACGGCAGGGTGGTCGGCTCCTCCCTGGTAGGCCAGCCGTTCAACGCCGACCGCTACTTCCAGGGCAGGCCCTCGGCGACGGTCGCAGCGGACCCCAAGGACCCGTCCAGGACGGTGGACGCGCCCTACAATGCCGCGAACTCGGGCGGCTCCAATCTTGGCCCCACGAGCAAGGCCCTGATCGAGCGCGTGAGGAACGAGGCTGAGACCCGCAAGGCGGAGAATCCGGACGCCAGGGTGCCGACCGACCTGGTGACGGCCTCAGGCAGCGGGCTCGACCCGCACATCTCGCCCGAGGCCGCCTTCTTCCAGGTGCGCCGCGTTGCCAAATCGCGCAACATGCCCGAGGATCGCCTGCGGCAGCTCGTCGATCGCCACATCGAGGGCCGGGTACTCGGTATCCTCGGCGAGCCGCGCGTCAACGTGCTTGCGCTCAACATGGCGTTGGATCGCGCAGCCAGGCCCTCCAGGCCCTAGTGTGATGATCGAGGAATTCGCCGGTGTTGGCGGCGTGCTCTGAGCAAATTTCCAACAGGTACAAGGAAAGATGGCGGACGAGCCGAGCGCACCCGAGCACCGACCCTTGCCGGACGCCCTGCTAGCCGAGGCCCGCCGGGAGGAAAGAGGCCGCACGGGCCATCTCACCGTCTTCGTCGGAGCAGCGCCGGGCGTCGGCAAGACCTACGCCATGCTGGAGGCGGCACGCGCACGCCTGAAGGAAGGCGTGGATGTGGTCGTCGGTGTGATCGAGACCCACGGGCGCAAGGAAACGGAAGCGCTCCTCGAGGGTCTGGAGGTTCTGCTCCGCAGGCCCGTGGTGCACGCGGGCGCCCTCATGAGCGAGTTCGATCTCGACAGGGCCCTCAAGCGCCGCCCGGCCCTCGTTCTCGTGGACGAGCTTGCCCACAGCAATCTTCCAGGCAGCCGTCATCCCAAGCGATACCAGGATGCAGAGGATCTGCTTGATGCCGGCATCGATGTCTACACCACCGTCAACATCCAGCACATCGAGAGCCTAAACGATGTGGTGGCGCAGATCACACGGGTGCGCGTGCGCGAGATCGTGCCCGACGCTGTTCTCGACCGCGCCGACGCCATCAAGCTCGTCGACCTCACGCCCGATGAGCTGATCCAGCGCCTGAAACAGGGCAAGGTCTACGTCCCCAAGCAGGCCGAGCGGGCGCTCAAGCACTACTTCTCCCCGGCCAATCTGACCGCGCTGCGCGAGCTTGCGCTCAGGCGCACGGCGGAACGGGTCGACGACCAACTCCTCGAGCAGATGCAGGCCCATGCCATCCCCGGTCCATGGGCGGCCGGCGAGCGGATCGTGGTCTGCGTCAGCGAGGACCGTCGTGCGGCGGGTCTCGTGCGCCACGCCAAGCGCCTGGCGGACCGCCTGCACGCGCCGTGGACGGCCCTGTGCGTCGAAACCAGCAGGAGCCTGCAACTTAGCGAGGACGAGAGAGACCGCATTGCCGACGTGCTGCGTCTGGCTGAGCGCCTTGGCGGCGAAGCGGTCACCGTGCCCGCCAAGACCCGCAGGATCGCGGACGACGTCATCAGCTTTGCCCAGAAGAACAACGTCACGCACATCATCATCGGCAAGTCCACGCGATCGCGCTGGTTCGAGATCCTTCACGGCTCCGTGGTGCACGATCTGGTCCGGCGCGCCGGCAACATCAGCGTGCACGTGATTGCCGGCGAGGAGATTTCAAACGAGCCGATCGCCAAGAAGGCGGTCGGAGCGGCCACAGGACCGGAACCTCTCGACATTCGTCCCCACGTCTACGCGCTGCTGAGCGTTGCCGCAGCGGTCGGCTTTGGCGCCCTGCTCTGGCCCTGGATCGGCCTCGCCAACACAGGTCTGGTGTTCCTCACGGCCATCGTGGGCGTTGCCGTGCGTCTCGGCTTGTGGCCGTCGCTTCTGGCGAGTGCCGTCTCGGCGCTGTGCTATAATTTCTTTTTTACAGAGCCTTACTACACGTTCGCCATCTCCGATCCGTCGAACGTCCTTGCCGTCGTGTTCTTCGCCATTGTGGCCATTGTCGTATCCAACGTCGCAGGCCGCGCCCGCCTGCAGCACGTCGCAACGATGGAGCGCGCGCGCACCACCGAATCCCTATACGCCTTCAGCCGCAAGCTGGCCGGTGCGGGCACGCTGGACGACGTGCTGTGGGCCACCGCCCACCAGATTGCCGCGATGCTGAAGGTTCATGTGGTCCTGCTGCTGCCCGACGGCGGCTTCCTGGGCGTGAAGGCAGGATACCCTCCGGAAGATCGGTTGGATGAAGCCGATGTGGCCGCAGCCAAGTGGGCATGGGAGCAGAATCGCCCCGCCGGTCGCGATTCCGACGCGCTGCCCGGCGCCAAGTGGCTGTTCCTGCCCCTGCGCACGGGCCGCGGCACCATCGGCATCGTCGGGATCACGCGTGAGGAGCCAAGTCCGCTGCTCCGCGTCGAGCAGCGCCGGCTCCTAGATGCGCTCAGTGACCAAGGTGCGTTGGCCATCGAGCGCGTGCACCTGGTGGAGGACATCGAACGGGTCAGACGGGCGGCAGAGACGGATCGGCTGCGCTCGGCGCTTTTGACCTCCATCTCCCATGATCTGAAGACGCCTCTCGCGGCCGTCCTCGGCGCCGCTGGAGCCCTCCGCAGCCTTTCCACGTCCTTCGATGATGCGGCAAGAGCCGATCTGCTCTCCACCATCGTCGATGAATCGGAGCGGCTCAACCGCTTCATCGCCAACCTCCTCGACATGACAAAGCTCGAGTCGGGCGCGGTCGTGCCCAACGCCGCGCTCTACGACATCGGCGAGATCATCGGAAGTGCGCTGGAGCGCGCCAGCAAGGTCCTGGCCAGGCACCGGCTGGAGGTGGACATCCGGCCGGACCTGCCCATGGTGATGGTCGACGCCGTTCTCCTCGAGCAGGTGCTGTTCAATCTGCTCGACAACGCCGCCAAGTATGCGCCGCTCGACACGACCATCCGCATTCAAAGCTGGCGGGAGAAAGACAGCATTCGCCTGCAAGTCCTCGACGAAGGCAACGGCATTCCCCCGGCCGATCTCGAACGCATCTTCGACAAATTCTACCGGGCGCAGAAGGGCGACCAGGTCCGCGCCGGCACGGGGCTGGGCCTCGCCATTTCCCGAGGCTTCGTGGAAGCCATGCAGGGCGCGATCAGCGCCGCCAATCGCTCCGACCGGCCCGGCGCCGTGTTCACCATCACGCTGCCCATACCTGAGGCGGCGGAGCCGCGGGAGGTTGCGGCATGAACTCGGCACCGCTCAAGATTCTGGTAATCGACGACGAGCCACCCATCCGCAAGCTGTTGCGCATGGGCCTGACCGCGCATGGCTACGAGGTCCTCGATGCGCCGAACGGCAAGGCCGCGCTTGCTCTGCTGGACCGCGAGCCGGCCCTTGTCATCCTCGACCTCGGGCTTCCGGATGTCGACGGACTGGACTTGCTGACCAGGATCCGGCAGCGCCGGGAGGGCCTGCCCATCGTCGTGCTGTCGAGCCGTGATGACGAAGCCGGCAAGGTCGCAGCCCTCGATCTCGGGGCCGATGACTACGTGACAAAGCCCTTCGGCATGGACGAGCTTCTCGCCCGCATGCGTGCGGCGCTGCGCCACCAGCTCCAGGCACAGGGCGAACGTCCCGTGTTCCAGCTCGGCGATCTGAGCGTCGATCTGGTGCGCCGGATCGTCAAGGTCGGAGAGCGGGAGGTCAAGCTCTCGCCCAAGGAATACGACCTCCTACGCCTGCTCGTGCAGCATGCCGGCAAGGTGCTCACGCATAGATTCCTGCTGCAGCAACTCTGGGACGAGCCGACCGATCCGCAGTACTTGCGCGTATACGTGCGACAGCTCCGCCGCAAGATCGAGGCCGATCCCGAGCGCCCGCAGTACATCAAGACGGAGACGGGCATCGGCTACCGGCTGCGGGCTCCGGGCTGATTGTCAGCAAGCAGGCCAGAGGCGTAGACCCCGATGCGCGTGCCAGCACGATCGTAGAGCGGCTTCGGACTGGCAGTCGCCGGGACGCGCTCGCCGCGAGGGAGACTTAAACCGGCATCCGCCGGCCTGTCGGCTCTTGCTTTACTAATCCTTTACCAATCCTGGTCACGATTCGTTATTCCTTCCGAAGCCGGCCCGGGACTGGCATCGGCAAGGATGAGAGGCGGACCGCCTAGCCACCGGAAAGCCTCTCCGATGCGCCGCTTGCAGGCGGCAATGTCGGCGGATCGCGGGGCAGAAGCAGAATTTTGCCGAAAGCACCTCCGCTTCGGCGGCAATCGCACGCTTGTGCTCCGCGAGCCCAGCCATTCCCGACCGCATCAGGCAAGCGGACCGTCGCGCGCCGACAGGGTCGGCCGCAACGGCGCCCCACAGCCGTCCTTCGACGGGCTCATCAGGACGGGGGTTGTCCTTCATCCCTGAGTCCCGGAAATTCCGCTGGCGCGAAACTCCGGGATGACAACGGGAGGATCGGCGATCCCTTCCCGATCGGATGGTCGCTAGATCAGGAAGTCTTCCTTCCTGGCCTTGCCGCCCTTGGTCGCGGCGACCATCCATTTCGGCATGCGGCCGCGGCCGGTCCAGGTGTTCTCGGGGTTCTTGGGGTCGCGATACTTCGGGGCGACGCTGCCACCTTTGCGGCGGCCGTCGAGCAACTCGCGCAGATCAAAGCCATGCTGGCGAGCCATGTCGATCATCTTCTGGCGCAGTGCTGCGCGCTCGGCCTGCTGCCGCTCGACCATCGCTTTCTCGATTTGACGGCCCAACGCAACCAATTCGGCATAGGACATTTTCTCGAGGCCGTTCACTTTTGCCATGTTCATTCTCCGGGAGTGCGAAATGAATTCGTCCGCAGAAGATCAATTGTTTTGATTTACAAATGATTGCAAGGGGATTCTAAGGCCATGCCGTAATTGTGACGATATCGCCCGGCAAGGCATGGGTATCCGGCCCCGCAGTCTGCAAATTGCTGAGACGTGAGAATGCCCCGCACCACCGGCGAGCGCACTGCCGACAATATCATCCACATGGTCGGCGTCGCAGCAGGCGCTGTCGCGGTCATCGTCATGCTGGTCCTGGCGGTGAGGCACCTGCCCGCCGCATCGACGGCAAGCCTGGCGGTCTACGGCGCCGGCATGCTCGCCATGTTCGGATGCTCGGCCGCCTATCACATGGCGCCCGTCACCAAGTGGAAGGGCTTTCTGCAGCGGCTCGACCATGCCGCGATCTTCGTGAAGATCGCGGGCACGTACACGCCGTTCGCAGCCGTCAAGATCGGAGGCATCGGCGGCTTCGGCCTGCTCGGCTCGGTGTGGGCGGTTGCCCTGCTCGGCGCCGCCGGCAAGCTGTTGCTGGCCTCCACGTGGGATCGGCTCGCCATCCCGCTCTACCTGATCCTCGGCTGGGTCGGCGTCGTCATGTTCCGGCCTCTTGCAGCCTCGGTGACTCCGGTCGCGCTCATTCTGCTCGCCATCGGCGGCGTGCTCTATTCCGTCGGTGTGATCTTCCACGTGTGGCGGACGTTGCCGTATCAGAATGCCGTATGGCACGGTTTTGTGCTGGCAGGCACGGGCTGCCATTTCGGAGCGGTCACGAGCGCGGTCTTCGTCTGACCACCGGATGTCACTTGGCGGAACGCCTTCGCTTCGTGCGGTCTCAGGCGCTATGGTAGATCGCCAACCGACACGGGGACCAATGTCTGCAAAACCAGCTCTGCCGGAGACGGCATCGCGCGAGCCTCAGCACTTCGATGTGTTGATCGCAGGGGCCGGCATCTCGGGAATCGGCGGCGCGTACCACCTGACCAAACAGTGCCCCGAGAAGACGTTCCTCGTGCTGGACATGCAGGACAGCTTCGGCGGCACCTGGTGGACGCACCGCTACCCCGGCATCCGCTCCGACAGCGACCTGCACACCTTCGGCTATCGCTTCAAGCCGTGGACCGGCCCGCCGATCGCCACGGCTGCGGAGATCCTCGCTTACATGGGCGAGGTGATCGAGGAAAACGATCTGGCCCGCCACATCCGCTATAAGCACAAGATCGTGTCGGCGAACTGGTCGAGCCGAGACAAGCTGTGGACGATCGAGGCCACCCGGACGGATACCGGCGAGAGGCTGACGTTCACGGCGAACTTCCTCTGGATGTGCCAGGGGTATTACCGGCACTCGCAGGGCTACATGCCGCAGTGGGCGGGCATGGAGAACTTCAAGGGCCCGCTCGTGCACGCCGAGACCTGGCCGCAAGACCTCGACTACAAGGGCAGGAAGGTCATCGTCATCGGTTCGGGCGCCACCGCGGCAACGCTCATTCCGGCGATCGCGGGCGATTGTGCGCACGTCACGATGCTGCAGCGCTCGCCAACCTTCTTCATCACCGGCCGCAACGTCAACGATCTGGCCGAGACCCTGCGGCAGCTGCAGATCGATGAGGCGTGGATTCACGAGATCGTGCGCCGGAAGATCCTGTTCGATCAGGCCGCGTTCACGCACCGCTGCGTCGATGAGCCGGACGTTGTGGCGAAGGAGCTGATCGGGGTGGTTCGCAACTACCTCGGGTCGGACTACGACGTGGAAAGGCACTTCACGCCCAAATACCGGCCCTGGCGACAGCGCATCGCCTTCATTCCTGACGGCGATCTGTTCAAAGGGATCAGCGCCGGCAAGGCTTCGGTGGTCACCGACGAGATCGAGCGATTCACCGAGACCGGCCTCCTTCTGAAATCCGGAAAGCGACTGGACGCCGACATCGTCGTTGCGGCGACGGGCTTCAACATCAATGTGCTTGGCGACATCGAGTTCGTCATCGACGGCAAGCCGCTGGTGTTCGCCGATACGGTCACCTACCGCGGCATGATGTTCACCGGCATGCCCAACCTGGTCTGGGTGTTCGGTTACTTCCGGGCAAGCTGGACACTGCGTGCCGACATGGTTGCCGACTTCGTGTGCCGGCTCCTCAAGCACATGGACGGGGCAGGCGCGAGGAAGGTGTCGGTGGCCTTGCGGCCGCAGGACGAGGACATGCCGTTGCTGCCCTGGATCGATCCGGAAAACTTCAACCCGGGCTATATGATGCGCGCCATGCACCTGCTGCCCAGGCGCGGCGACAAGCCGGAGTGGCAGCACAACCAGGACTACTGGAGCGAGAAGGACCAGTTCCCGGCCATCGACCTTCGCGACGCAGCCTTTGTCTACGAATGACGGGGCGCTGTTACTCCGTGCAGAAGCGCAGTCAGGACAGGAGAGGCGCGCCCCCCGGCTTGCCCGGCCGTCTCGCGCATTGCAAGACGGTCTGGACAACCTCACCCCCGCCGACGTCTACTCCGGTGGGACCGGCGCACCCGCCAAGGGGGAGCGCATCGACGCCAACCGATCAGAGACCGCCCATACCACATACCTCCCATCCGCCGTCTCAGGCACGAACCACATCAGTCGAGAATCCAAGGAGCACATCATGGCCTACGAAACCATCATCGTTGAGACCAGGGGCCGGGTCGGCCTGATCAAGCTCAACCGTCCCAATGCGCTGAACGCCCTCAATGCTCAACTCGTCAAGGACACGTCGGCGGCGATCGACGCCTTCGAGTCGGACGAAGGCATCGGCGCCATCGTCATCACCGGCAGCGACAAGGCGTTTGCCGCCGGCGCCGACATCAAGGAGATGCAGTCCAAGACCTACATGCAGGCCTATAAGGAGGACTTCATCGGGGCGTGGGACCGCGTGGCACGCGCCCGCAAGCCCACCATCGCTGCGGTTGCAGGCTTCGCGCTAGGCGGCGGCTGCGAGCTCGCCATGATGTGCGACATTATTATTGCTGCCGACACCGCCAAGTTCGGCCAGCCCGAGATCAAGCTCGGCGTCATGCCCGGAGCCGGCGGCACGCAGCGGCTCATCCGCCAGGTCGGCAAGGCCAAGGCCATGGAGATGTGCCTCACCGGCCGCATGATGGACGCGGCGGAAGCGGAGCGGGTGGGGCTCGTCAGCCGCGTCGTGCCGGCGGCTGGGCTGCTCGACGATGCCATGAAGACGGCCGAGACCATCGCAGCGATGTCGCTGCCGGCGACCATGATGACCAAGGAGAGCATCAACCGCGCCTACGAGACGACGCTGGCGGAAGGCATCCGCTTCGAGCGCCGGGTGTTCCACGCCATGTTCGCCATGGCGGACCAGAAGGAGGGAATGTCCGCATTCGTCGAGAAGCGGAAGCCCGACTTCAAGCATAAATGAGTGCTCCAGCCTGCACTTATCGGCCTGCCGCACACGCCGCGTTGTTGACCCCGGCGTAGAGCCCAGTCTATTAGGAGCGCCGAATTCCCTGGCGGCGTGCCGCCGAGGGCCACTCTCGCTCATGGAGGAAGTACCGATGGCCAACACCAAATCGGCCAAGAAAGCCGCGCGTCAGATGGTCCGGCGCACGGAAGTCAACAAATCGCGCCGTTCACGGCTCAAAGCCCAGGTGCGCAAGGTCGAGGAAGCCATCGCATCAGGCGACAAGGCGACCGCCAAGGCGGCATTTGCAGCGGCCGAGCCGCTCCTGATGCGCACGGCGCAGAAGGGCGTCATCCACAAGAAGGCCGCCGCGCGCAAGGTGTCGCGTCTGGCCGCGCGCATGCGCACATTGCCCTGAGGCTGGGTTGAACGAGATTCTTAATTTTCGGTTGCCGCCTTCAGGCCCTGTTGCGCAAATGTCGCAAATTAATCATCTGGCGGAATCATTCGGCTTTGCTGGGAAGACGCGCGAATACAAGCGGTTAGCATTGCCTTGACCTGGCGCGCGGGTATCACGGTTGCCGCTTGAGACTCGCGCGCCAAGCAAATTTTTACCGCTGAACGACGCTTAGGTGACATTCGTCCGGGTACGTTGGAACGGTCTTTGGCGCCTGCGGATTCCATCCACGGACTCAAGGTCTTTCTCCCCAAATTTCGAACAGGCCGGGAGCGCTTATCCACTGGACATATGAAGATCGCACACGGCGGAGCCGCTGTGGCCGCGGGTTGCCAGCCATCCGTCGTTGCTCTAGAAGAGCGGGACGGCAGCGGCCGAGCAGGCCAAGAACTGTCGCGTCGGGCAGCGTTATTTCCTGAGAAGTGGCCAAGTATGCGTGCCTTCAGGATCTTTGCCCGTTTGCTGTAAGCAACGTGTAATCGTGTAACAATAATCAGGAATCCCAAGATAAGGCGGCGGCTTTATCTTTGATCTAGTGTACGGCAAGCGTTTTTATGCCGACGTTGTCGCGTATGAGGGCGGAGAAAGCAGTTGGGTGAGGGCCTCATCCAGGTCGTTTCGGTTGAGGAGACGTGGGCCAGGTTGAAAGGTGATCCAGGCTCGGTCCTGATAGACGTGCGGACAATTGCAGAGTGGGCGTACGTAGGTCTTCCGGATTTGTCGTCAATCGGTAAGCGGCCGGTGCTCGTCGAGTGGCAGGAGTTCCCTGGCGACCGACTGAACGCCGCCTTCGTGGAGCGCCTTGGCGAGGCGCTCGATCCGATGGGAGCAGATCGCAGCAGCGAGCTGTTCTTCATTTGTCGCTCGGGCAGCCGGAGCCACAAGGCCGCCCAGGCGATGACGGCAGCAGGCTACATGCGTTGCCGTAACGTGGCCGACGGGTTCGAGGGGCCACTCGATCCGTATCGGCATAGAGGGCAGCTCGCGGGTTGGAAAGCCAAGGGGCTCCCTTGGGTGCAGGGATAGCCGGCACCCGATCTTGAAGTGCGTGCGTGTCAACGATCGCGTTCCGGCATGTAGGGCGGTACGGGCGAGATCGGCGACGCACACGGCAAGTGCGGCAGTGAACAGTTATGTGCGGGGGTTACGCATGCAACACATCGACCATATCCGGAATGTCCCGTCGGAACCCATGGAGGGCGTCGACACGGCGGTCGCGGCGGCCAAGTCATGCGCAGGAAGCGGTGAGAAGGTGCGCGCCATGCTGAAGGCGCGGCTCGGCGAGGATATTTTCTCGAGCTGGTTTGCGGCCATGGAGTTCGAGAGCTTCGACGGGCGGGTGGTGCGTGCCACCGTGCCGGTGAAGTTCCTCAAGAGCTGGATCCAGTCGCACTACGCCGACGACCTGCTCGAATGCTGCGCCGCGGAGTTCGCTGGCGCAGAGCGCGTGGAGCTGGCGCTGCGCCAGCCCGGCATGGCCGCCAATCGCCCGGCCGCCGCTGCGGCGACGCAGGCGCAGCGGCCGCGAGCCGTGTCAGGC
>WBUN01000113.1 GCA_008933705.1 Hyphomicrobiaceae bacterium | reverse complement strand
GGCTGCGCACCGATGCGGCGGGCAGCCTCCAGCTCGGCCTCGGCTTGGGGGCGGGGGCAGACGCGGATGGCCTGGCGGCGTCCGCCGCGGCGGGACAGGTCCGGCAGGGCATCGAGCGCCTGCACGGCTCCGCCGAAGTGGTTGATGAGTTCGCGGAAGGTGACGGGGCCGACGCTGTCGCTGCGGATCAAGCGCAGGCAGGCGAGCCGCTGGGCGTCGTCGAGCGGCGCCTGCGGCAGCGGCGCCGGCGTCAGTCGCGTGCGGGGCTCACGGCTTGGCACCGATCCGGCTCTCCTCGCCGGCGAGGAGGCGGCGAATATTGGCTTGGTGCTTGGCAAAGATCAGCAGCGACATGATGAGAATGAACAGCATGCCGGCCCAGCCTGTGATGAGATAATAGAGAACGACGGCGATGGTGCCGGACAAGGCCGCCAGAGACGAATAGCGGGTCGTCACGGCCACTGCCGCCCAGACCAAGCAAAACACGATCGCGGCCGGCCAATGCACACCGAGCAGCACGCCGATGTAGGTGGCGACGCCCTTGCCGCCCTCGAAGTACAGCCAGACCGGATAGAGGTGCCCGAGGAAGGCACCGAGCCCGGCCACGTAGGCCAGGTGAAAGGCCTCGAAGGAGGTGTAGCGCTTGGCCACCTCGTAGACGATCAGGACGGCGACGGTTCCCTTCAGCAGATCGAGCAGCAGCGTAGCCGCGGCAAGACCCTTGCTGCCCGTGCGCAGGACGTTGGTAGCGCCGATGTTGCCGGAGCCGATCTTGCGCACATCGCCCATTCCGGCCGCCGAGGTCAGCAGCAGGCCGAAGGGAATGGAGCCCAGCAGATACCCCGCAATCAGCGCCAAGGGGGCATAGCTTGAGATGAGGAGGCCCATGATCGAAATGCCCGTCTCGAACGCCCGTGTACCGGCACCGGGTCAGGTGCGATCGGCGCCAGCGTATTGGTAGACGGTGCTGCCGGCAACCATGGTCTGCAACACCCGGCCCTGCATCTTGCTCTCGTCGAAGGGGGAGTTCTTGGAGCGCGCCTTGAGCAGCGCCTTGTCCACCACCCAAGGCTGGCCGAGGTCGACCAGGACCAGATCCGCCGGCGCATTCTTCTCCAGCCGGCCGCAGGCGAGGCCCAGCAGCTTGGCAGGATTGATGGTCATGGCCTTGAGCAGCGG
This sequence comes from Hyphomicrobiaceae bacterium, assembly GCA_008933705.1. Lineage (GTDB taxonomy): Bacteria > Pseudomonadota > Alphaproteobacteria > Rhizobiales > Hyphomicrobiaceae > AWTP1-13. Next base: position 6,660 of record WBUN01000113.1, on the reverse strand, counting down.
CATCAGCCCGATCTCGCCGTTGTGGTAGAGCCGCAGTGCGGCGGCGAGCAGGGTCTCCAGGCCGATCGCGCCATCCGCCGCCTCGGCGAAAGGGTGCCGCTTGGTGTCGGCATCCTGGGGATCATGGCTTGAGACGATCACGTCGACGTCGCCCGCCGCCAGCGCCCGCACCATGGCCGTGCGGTCGTCCTCCGATCTGAGCGGCGGCTTGACACGGAAGAACGTGCGGTAGGGGCCGATGTCGTTCTCGTTGAGCGTCAGATGGTTGATGGAGACACCACAGGTGACGGGCAGCTTGCGCGCCTTGGCGCTGCGGATCACGGCGATGCTTTCCGCGCACGTGAGGCCGGAGGCGTGGTAGCGGCCGCCGGTGATCTCGACAAGGCGCACGTCGCGCTCGAGCACGATCGTCTCGGCTGCCTTGTTGACGCCAGGCAGGCCGAGCCTGGTCGCCACCTCGCCGGAGTTCATCACCGTGCCCTCGGTGAGATGCGGGTCCTCCGTGTGGTGCACGATCAGAGCCCCGAAATCCTTGGCGTAGAGCAGGACGTTGCGCATCACGCGCGTGTTGGCGACACTGGCCTTGCCGTTGGTGAAAGCGATGGCGCCGGCGCGCTTCATGAGGCCGATCTCGGTCATGTCCTGACCCTTGAGCCCCCGCGTCATGGCGGCCATCACGTGAACGTTCACGACGGCGTTGTCGCGTGCGCGGCGCTGGATGAAGTCGACGAGCGCCACCTGGTCGATGACCGGCTCCGTGTCGGGCATCACCACCATGGTCGTGACGCCGCCGGCCGCCGCGGCATGGCTTGCCGTCTTCAGCGTCTCGCGGTGCTCCTGACCGGGCTCGCCCGTGAACACCTGCATGTCGATCAGGCCCGGGCACAGCACGTGTCCCTTGCAGTCGACGACCTTGGCGCGGTCCGGCGCATTGCGGCGCAGGTGGCCGCCCAGGTCGGCGATCACATCGCCCTTGACCAGCAACCCGCCCGGCTCGTCCTTGCCCGAGGCCGGATCGATCAGGCGCGCATTGAGGAAGGCCGTTCCCTCTTCCGCCGGTGAGCCGTTCTTGCGCATCCAATCCGTCCCGGTCGAAGCCTTCAGTGATTGGGCAGCAGGCGCGCCATCGCTTCCAGCACCGCCATGCGGACGGCGACGCCCATTTCCACCTGGTCGCGGATGACGCTGCGCGAATGGTCGGCGATGGTCGAGGCGATCTCGACGCCGCGGTTCATGGGGCCCGGGTGCATGATCAGCGCGTCGGGCTTGGCTCTGGCCAGCTTTTCATGGTCGAGCCCAAAGAAGTGGAAGTACTCGCGAGTGGAGGGAACATAGGAGCCCTGCATGCGCTCGCGCTGCAGGCGCAGCATCATGACGATGTCGGCGCCGTCCAGCCCCTCGTTCATGTCGGTGAAGACCTCCACCCCCAGCCGCTTCACCTCAGCCGGCAGCAGCGTCGAGGGTGCCACCACGCGCACGAGCGCGCCGAGCGTGTTCAGCAGGTTGATGTTGGATCGGGCGACGCGCGAATGCAGGATGTCGCCGCAGATGGCGACCGTCAGGCCGGAGACGCGGCCCTTCGCCCTGCGGATGGTGAGGGCATCGAGAAGCGCCTGCGTGGGGTGCTGATGTGCGCCGTCCCCGGCATTGATGACGGCACAGTCGACCTTCTGCGCCAGCAACTCGACGGCACCCGCCGCATGGTGACGCACGACCAGGATGTCCGGCCGCATGGCGTTGAGCGTCATGGCGGTATCGATCAGGGTTTCGCCCTTCGATACAGACGAGGTCGCCACGTTCATGTTCATGACGTCGGCACCAAGGCGCTTGCCGGCCAGCTCGAACGAGCTCTGCGTGCGCGTCGATGCCTCGAAGAACAGATTGATCAGCGTTCGCCCGCGCAGGACATCGCGCTTCTTGATGACCTGTCGATTGCTTTCCGCAGCCTTGTCGGCGAGGTCGAGAAGGGCGTTGATCTCGCCAGCCGTCAGGCCTTCGCACGTCAGCAGATGCCGGCGCGCAAACGCGGTATGAGCGATGGAAGTTGCCATTAAAGGCGCTGCTATACGCCGACTCACGGCGCCCCGCAAGGCGCCGCAGGGGCCAGTCCCCTCCCATCTGCACGAGAGGGCGTGCGCAGCTCCGCCGGTGTTGCTACCCTGACGCCCACCGGCAGGGGATTCGGGACGACGGCCATGGAAAATGCATTTGCGACCCACGATGTGTTCAATCAGAGCCCTCCGCTCGAGGACGTGAATCTGTTCACCACCGACCGGCCGCTGCTGGAGGCGGTGCAGCGGGAGGGTGCGGGCCATGCCGCCAAGCGGCTCGGGGCGTTCGGGCAGATCTGCGGCAGCGCGGAAGCACTCCAGCAGGCGCGGCTCGCCAACGAGCATCTGCCTCGTTTGAAGGCATTCGACGCCAAGGGAAACCGGCTCGACATTGTCGAATTCCATCCCGCCTACCACGAGTGCATGCAGATCAGCATCAAGGAGGGTCTGCACTGCTCGGTGTGGGATCACCTCGCCACGCCCGGGGCCAAGCCCGGGCAGGGTGCCAATGTCGCGCGCTCGGCCGGCTGCTACATGGCCGCCCAGATGGAAGCGGGGCATCAGTGTCCCATCACCATGACCAACGCGTCGGTGCCGACGCTGCTGCTCCAGCCCGATCTCGCCAAGTGGTGGCTTCCGAAGATCCTTTCGCGTGAGTATGACGGACGCTTCAAGCCGGCCGCTGAGAAACGCGGCGTCACCATCGGCATGGGCATGACGGAGAAGCAGGGCGGCACGGACGTGCGCGCCAACACCACGAGGGCGACGCCCGCGGGCAAAGGCGGGCCCGGCGCAGAATATCTCGTCACCGGTCATAAGTGGTTCATGTCTGCGCCCATGTGCGATGCCTTCCTTGTGCTCGCGCAGGCGCCGGGCGGACTGTCCTGCTTCCTCATGCCGCGGTTTCTCCCCGACGGCTCGGTCAACGAGCTGCGCTTCCAGCGCCTCAAGGAAAAGCTCGGCAACCGCTCGAACGCCTCCTCCGAGGTAGAGTTCCAGGCGGCGCACGCCTGGCTGATCGGCGAGGAGGGCCGGGGCGTCCCCTCGATCATCGAGATGGTCACCGGCACGCGTCTTGACTGTGCCGTTGCATCCGCCGGGCTGATGCGGCTGGCCCTGGCGAATGCCATCCACCATTGCCGCCACCGCATCGTGTTTCAGAAACGCCTCGTCGACCAGCCGCTGATGCAGCAGGTGCTTGCCGATCTCGCGCTCGACGTGGAGGCCGCCACCGCGCTGTCCTTCCGTTTGGCGCGCAGCTTCGACCGGGCTTCCGATGAGCACGCTGCCGCCTGGCGCCGCCTGATGACGCCGGTCACCAAGTATTGGGTGTGCAAGATCGCGCCGGCCTTCGCCTATGAGGCGATGGAGTGTCTTGGCGGCAACGGCTACGTCGAGGACGGCCTGGCAGCGCGGCTCTATCGGGAGCTGCCGGTCAATGCCATCTGGGAGGGATCGGGCAACGTCATGGCGCTCGATCTGCTGCGCGTGCTGCAGCGTGAGCCGGAGACCGTCGGTATCGTCATGGATGACCTCGGCGCCGCCGTCGGAGGCGATCCGCACCTGAAGGCGCACCTGGGGCGCGTGCAGGGCATGCTTCAGGAGCCGCGGCTGCTCGACAGGCGCGGCCGCGATCTTGCTGAAGGTCTGGCCACGCTGGCGGCGGGCACGATCCTGCGCGCCCACGCACCGGCGGCGGTTGCCGACGCCTTTATCGGCACACGCCTGTCCGGCGGCATGCGCCAGACGTACGGCCAGGGGCTCGACTGGGCCGACACGCACGCGATCGTCGATCGCGCGCTGCCGATGTGAGCGCCGCGGGACGCCGGCTCAGTTCTGTGCCGCGTGCCGGCTCATGGCCCGGACGATCTCGCCCAGCGCCTCGATGAAGTCGCTGCGCTGATCGGAGCGGAGCACGGACAGAATGCGCTGGTCGACGCGTGCAGCGATCGGCTTGATCGAGCCGAGGGTCGACTGGCCTTTGGCGGAGAGACGCACCGCGTACATGCGCGCATCGCTACGGGTGCGCTTGCGCTGCAGGAGCCCCTTCTTAACCAAGCGTCTGACGATGTCGGCGAGCGTCGAACGGTCCACGCCCGTCTGCTCGACAAGGCCGGTCTGGCTGATGTCGGGGTTCTGGGCGACGCAGGCGAGGACCGCGTACTGGCGCGGCGTCAGGTCGGTCTTGGACGTTTCGTTCGCAAACAGCACCTCCGCGCACTGGCCTGCGCGGTGGAGCAGGTGCAGGGCGGACAGATCGAGCTGGCCGGAACGGTGATCATGCTTCATTGAAAGTTCTCCACGACGTGTTCGGGTCTTGGACAAACGGAGCGCGATGCGCAAATCCGTCTGTGTAGCTACGTAGCGTTGCGTTCTGGTTTCAGCCAGGATTGACCAACACACAAATCACGGATTCGTCAGCAGGCCTCCGACACGCGTTCGCGGACACCTCTTTTCGACATGTCGTGGTCGGTTCCGACCATCATCATGGGCTGGTGCCCGAGATCAGGCGCAGCGAGCGCGAGAAGAAGTCGCGGCGTGCCAGAATGAGGATCACCCAGCTCGTCGCCATCATGAAGAGCAGCGGGTGGAAGAACCAGGCGATGGCGGCAATTGCATGGTAAAAGGAGCGAATGCCGCCGTTGGAATGCTCGGCGGCGATGCCGATGAGGCGCGCCGTTCGCTCCGCATGCGCAGCGCATTCCTCGCTGCTGGCCTCGCCGGGAACCGGCGTGGCCCCGATCATGATCGCGGCATAGTGCGACAGGCGGAACGCCCACGCAAATTTGAAGAAGGCGTAGATGGCTATGCCCATGATCAGGAGCTGCTTGACCTCCCAGACGACGGGCGTCGCGGGTGCGACGTAGGGCAGCCCGCCCAGAATGTTCTGCAGTCTCTCGCCGGAGCCCATGGTGGCGGCCAGGCCGCCGACGGCGATGGCGCTCGTCGACGCGAAGAACGCGTTTCCCTGCCCGAGGCTGCCGAGGAGGATGGCATCGAGCATGCGGTTCTCGCGCCGGCCCATGTTCAGCATCCAGCGCACACGCTGCTGCTGTATGGCTCCGACCAAGCTCCGTCTCTCGAGGAAGGTCCGGCTCAGGAGAAAGCGGTAAACGCCGACGGTCAGGAAGAAGAAGGCGAGCGCTGCCACGTCCAGGGGCGTGGCAAAGTTGTCCAGCGTCATAAGGTCCCCCCAGATCCCCTCATACCGATTTTACCGATCGAGCAGCTTCAGGCGATCGAGAGCGCCCTGCAAGATCAGCGTGGCGGCCACCTTGTCGATCACCTCGGCCCGGCGCCGGCGCGAGGCGTCCGCCTCCAGCAATGTGCGCTCGGCCGCCGCCGTCGACAGCCGCTCGTCCCAGAGCAGGATGGCAAGGGGCGTCAGCCGGCCGAGATTGCGGGCAAAGGCGCGGGTGGCCTGCGCGCGCGGGCCCTCGGAGCCGTCGAGATTGACGGGCAGGCCGATGACGAAGCCGCCCACGCCATGCTCCGCGGCGAGATCGAGCAGGCGGCGCGCGTCGGCCGCGAACTTGGTTCGCGGCAGGGTTGCGAGACCTGAAGCTATGGTGCGGGTGACGTCGGAGAGCGCAAGGCCCAGCGTCTTGGTTCCGAGATCGATGCCGATCAGGCGGGCAGCCGGCCGCAGTGCGCGGACAAAAGCCTCGGGCTCCAAAATCCCACCTGGGGTCTCGCTGCCGGCCGGAACGCCGATCATTGCCGATCTTGAGTGTTGTTGTGGCGATCGGCCGCCTTATACTCCGCTCCCAGTCAAGGCCAAAGCCCCAAGGAGGCCGTTCGAGCATGAAGATCGTCTGGTACGGGCATTCCTGCTTCCGCCTCGAGACGGGCGGCAGCACCATCCTCATCGACCCCTTCCTCAAGGGCAACCCGACGTTCGAGAAGTCGGGCGTCGCGTGGGACGAGGCGACCAAGGGCGTCACGCACGTGGCCCTCACCCATGGCCACAGCGACCACGTCGGCGACGCGGCCGAGATCTGCCGGCTGCGCGGGGCCACGCTGTTTGCCAACTTCGAGCTGGCCATGTTCATCAAGTCGAAGGGTGCCGACAAGATCGAGCCGATGAACACGGGCGGCACCGTCGCGGCGGATGATTTCGACCTCACGCTCGTCAACGCGCTCCACTCCTCGTCGATGGACGTCTATCTCGGCAACCCCAACGGCATAGTCATCCGCCCCAAGGAGGGCAAGACGGTCTATCACATGGGGGATACGGAGATGTTCGCCGGCATGGCGCTGATTGCGGAGTTCCATCGGCCCGACATCGGCATTGTGCCGATCGGCGACCGCTTCACCATGGGGGCGAAATCGGCCGCCTTTGCCTGCAAGAAATTCTTCAAGTTCGACATGATTCTCCCCGCCCACTATGGAACATTCCCCGGCATGCTGGATCCGAATGCCGACAAATTCGTTGCTGAGATGAAGGACCACAACGTCGTCGTGCCCAAGGTTGGCCAGAGCGTCGGCGTATAGGCGTCGCGACCGCGGCGACGCTTGAAGCGGGCGCCATCACATAGCGAGTGGAGCAAGGCATGCCCGATTCAAGCTTGGAGGTGCGGGAGCGGCCCGCGCGGCTTGACGCTGTCGC
>WBUN01000030.1 GCA_008933705.1 Hyphomicrobiaceae bacterium | reverse complement strand
CCGGTACGCCCGACAAGCTGACCGAGCTCGAGGCGCGCGGCAAGGCGCTGGGGCTCAAGTTCATCGAGCTCGACGGCAGCGTCGGCGTGCTCGCCAATGGTGCGGGTCTCACCATGACCACGATGGATGCTGTGCGCCATTACGGCGGAGAGCCCGCGAACTTCATGGAGATCGGCGGCGAGAGCTACACCAAGGCGAAACCGGCGCTGGAGCTGGTGCTTTCCAATCAGCGCGTCAAGTGCCTGCTCGTCAATTTCTGCGGCGCTTTCGCGCGCACCGATGTGATGGCGGAGGGCGTGGTCAATGCATGGCTCGATCTCAAGCCCAAACTGCCGATCTTCTTCACCATCCACGGCACGGGAGAGGATGAAGCCATCGCCATGGTCAAGGAGCGGCTCGGCATCACGCCATTCGATCTGATGGATGACGCCGTCCGGGCCGCCGTTGCCGCCGCCAAGGGAGTGCGCGCGTGATCATACGAGGGAGCGAGACTGTCCTGGTGCAGGGCATCACCGGCAAGCAGGGCACCTTCTGGTCCGAGCGCATGCGCGACTACGGCACGCGGATCATCGGCGGCGTGAACCCAAAGCGTGCCGGCGAGAAGCATCTGGATCTTCCCGTCTGGGCGACGGCGCGCGATGCCGCCCGCGAGAGCAAGATCGACGCCGCGGTCATGTTCATCCCGCCCTTCGGTGTGAAGGAGGCTGCGCTCGATGCTATCGAGGCGGGGATCGGCAAGATCGTATGCCTGACCGAGCATGTGCCGGTGCACGACACCATGTATTTCCTCGCGGCCGCGCGCGAACGCGGCGCGCAGGTGATCGGGCCAAACACCGCAGGTATCGTCACAGTCGGCGAATGCTTTGTCGGCTTCATGCCGGCCTTCAACGCCCGCGTGTTTCAGCCGGGCAATGTCGGCGTCATCTCGCGCTCGGGCTCGCTCGGCACCCTGTTGTGTCTCAACCTCGTCCAGGCCGGCCTCGGCATCTCGGCGTTCGTCGGCATCGGCGGAGATCCGGTGATCGGCACCACCACCAAGGATGCGCTCGTTGCTCTCGACAAGGACGCGAAGACGAAGTCGATTGCGCTCGTAGGCGAGATAGGCGGCTCCATGGAGGAGGAAGCCGCCGAGTATGCCCGCACGATGAAGAAGCCCATCGCCGCATTCATCGCTGGCGCGGCGTCGCCGCCCGGCAAGCGCATGGGCCACGCGGGCGCGATCGTCATGGGTGACAAGGGCAGCTACGCAGGCAAGAAGAAGGCGCTCGAGGCTGCGGGCGTGACGGTCTGCTCCACACCCAACGGCGTTGCAGAGGTCTTGCGCAAGGTTTGATGCATGCGCCTTGGCGTTTCGGCGTCTAGGATGGGCGGCAACCGATCAGGAGGAGAAGCGCCATGCTCAAGATCTACGGCCGTGCCAATTCGATCAACGTCCGCCGCGTGCTGTGGATGGCCGACGAGATCGGCATCAAGTATGAGCGCGAGGATTGGGGGCGCGGCTATCGCCCGACGGACGACCCGGAGTTCCGCAAGATCAACCCTGTCGGCGTGGTTCCCGTCATCGACGACGGCGACTTCCGGCTGCGGGAGAGCAATACCATCGTGCGATACCTCGCCGAGAAGCATGGCCGCACCGATCTGTATCCGAAGGACCTCAAGACGCGGGCGACGATCGAGTCCTGGATGGATTGGTCGTCGACGGACTTCGCCAACGGTATGCGACCGGTGTTTCACGCATTGGTAGTGAAAAACCCTGCCTTCGCCAATCAGGTGGAGGCCGGCGTGAAGGAATGGGCCACGCAGATGAAGGTGCTCGATCAGCACCTGACCGCCGCCGGTCCCTACGTGATGGGCAAGAGCTTCACCATCGCTGACATTCCCGTCGGTCTCGTCGTCAACCGCTGGTTCGCCATCCCGTTTGCCAAGCCCGAGTTCAAGGCGGTGGCCGCCTACTATGATCTCCTCACGGAGCGTCCCGCCTACCGGGCGCATGGCCGGAACGGCATGCCCTGAGGGCATCCGGCGCACCGGCCATCCCAGGATTGCCGCATTCCCGGCGCATTCCGGTCACCGGGACTGGCGGGAGATACGGGTTTTCATGCGTTGCAAGGGGCTCAAGACAGGCCTGTCGCTCGCAGCGGCGATCTGCACAGGCGTGTCGCGCGCCGAAGCCCAGGAGTATTGCGTCTCCTGCTCCGAGCCCAATGCGCTCTACCGCTGCATCATCGAGAACGCCCGGCCGGGCGGCGGACAGTCTTTGCAGATGCTCTGCGTGACGACCATGGCCAAGACCGGCGGCCATGCCACCTGCAGCGTCAAGCGCGGCACCGTTTTCGAGTGCGACGGCCAGATCAGGCGCATCCCGTGGTCTGCCGTCGAAGCGCCGCCCGCGCCGACCGACCAGTCCAACTTGCCGCCGCCGCCTCCGCCTCCGCCGGCCGCCGCTCCCAAGTCCGATCCGCAGAAGCCGCCTCAGACCATGGTCGATCTCGCCAAGCAGGCGAACGAGCAGACCAAGGAACAGCTCAAGCAGGCGGGAGACAACGTGAAGCAGTCGGCCAAGTCCGTCGGGCAAGCCCTCGGCACGGCAACCAAGAAGACCTGGGACTGCATGACCTCGCTGTTCACGCGGTGCTGAGCCGCAGCAGGCGGGCTTGGAGCAGGATCGCCGGAGGAACTCACGTTGCCTCGCGTGCGACGTCGAGGGCTGAAGCGTGAATCCCACTTCACCTTCTAGTGCCGGGCCAGCCACTCGCGCGCACGCCGCTGCGCTTCGGCGATTTGCGCCTTTGACATCTCGCGCGCTATCTCCATGCGATAGCGCTTGGCCTCCTGGTTGCCCCGCATCGCCGCCAGGTTGAACCACTTGTGTGCGTCCACCAGACTCATCTCCACGTCACGCCCCGCACAATGCATGAGACCAAGCTCGAACAGCGCATCCGACGCGCTGGCCGCAACGCCGATGTTGCTTGTCTCGTGCGCGCCCGCATCCAATCGCGCCATGACACGCCCTTACGCTCCCTGCTTCCTCCTGGCCTCGCTCCCCCAAGCGGACCGATCGACCGCTGTCCCGGCCTGCAGCGTGCAGCAACCGGCTCGCGTCGGCAAAAATCATGTCAAGTCTTGGATGAAGACTCGTAAATATCGACGCATCGAGAGGGTGCCCAAAGCTCGCGTCGCATCAACGATGTGTGTCGGCCGGTTTCCGATTGGGTCGAAACTCTCGATTTGGATCGCCGGGCAACGCCCGATTCAGCGACCCTCCACCAATGGCTAACCGTGAAAGCACATTGTGCCGCAGGCCTTCCGATTCCCGGCGGGCGGCTGTCAACTGCTTGTCGTGAGTTGATTGCATTTTACGCTTGCCATGTGTCTTCGAGCAGGTAAGTCTTGACCATCGCCTTTTGGCCTATGGCCTTACAGCGTGTGCTGCGTTGTCAGCAATCAGGGGGGGGTAATCATGCGGTTGCGAGGGGCTGTTCTCGTCCTCGCGTGCATGCTTCTTGGGGGGTGCGCCAGCCAGCCGCTTTCCACCGGCTTTGCAGGTCCCGCGCAGGCTACCGAGGCCGATTACGACCCCGGTAAGAAGACGCTTGCCTCCAAGGTTCTCTCGGCGATCGCGCTGGAGCGCGTGACCGGGCGCAAGCCCGATCCCTCGCGGCTGAACGACCTCAATTGAGCTGGACGACAGCTTTGATCGGGGCGCGAAAGCGCTCCCGCCTGTCATTTGTGTTCCACATGAAGCGTGAAGAGGTCGCGGACCCGCTATTTGCGCGCGCGCTGCCCGAACAGAACCTTCTGCGCTTCCTTGTCGGTTGCGAGATTGTACCGGGATCGCAGTTCCTCGCCGACCCTGACCGCCTTCGCCACGGCCGGGCGATCGCGCATGCGCTGGAACCACGCCTCGAGACTGGGGAACTCGGCGAGATCCTGCCCCTGGTTCTTGTAGGGCCGCACCCACGGATAGCTCGCCATGTCGGCGATGGAGTATTCGCCGGCGAGGTAGGGCCGGTCCTTCAGGCGCGTATTCATCACGCCATAAAGACGGTTGACCTCGTTGGTGTAGCGGTCGATGCCGTACGCGATCTTCTCGGGCGCGTAGTTGCGGAAGTGGTGCGCCTGCCCGGCCATGGGACCGAGGTTGGCCATCTGCCAGAACAGCCACTCCTCGACTTGCACGCGCCCGCGCTCGTCGCTGGGGTAGAATTTGCCCGTCTTGCGACCGAGGTACTGCAGGATGGCCCCGGACTCGAACACCGAGATCGGCTTGCCCCCCGGGCCATCGGGATCGATGATGGCCGGCATGCGGTTGTTGGGCGAGATGGCCAGGAATTCCGGTTTGAACTGGTCACCCCTGCCTATGTTCACCGGCTTGATCTCGTACGGCAGCCCGCATTCCTCCAGCATGATCGTGATCTTGTGCCCGTTCGGGGTCGGCCAGTAGTAGAGCTCGATCGCCTTTTGCGCCATGTCGGGTTCCCTCTTTCGCGCTTACGGCAGCAGGACGACCGAGCCGGTCGTCTTGCGGCCTTCGAGGTCGCGATGCGCCTGCACCGCGTCTTTCAACGGGTAGGTATGATTGACGGTGATTTTCACAATCCCCTTCCCGACCACGTCGAACAACTCGTTGGCGTTGGCAAGCAGGTCCTCGCGCCGCGCCGTATAGGTGACGAGCGTGGGCCGCGTCGCGTAAAGCGAGCCCTTTCCGGCCAGGATCGTGATGTCGAAGGCGGAGACCGGGCCCGATGCGTTGCCGAAGCTGACCCACAGGCCGAACGGCTTCAGGCAGTCGAGCGAGGCTGGGAACGTGTCCTTGCCGATGGAGTCGTAGACGACGTCGACGCCCTGGCCCTTGGTGATCTCCTTCACGCCCTTCACGAAGTCGTCCGTCTTGTAGTTGATGACGTGCGTGCAGCCGTGCTCCTTGGCGAGCTTCGCCTTCTCCTCAGTGCTCACAGTGCCGATGATGGTGGCGCCGAGGTGGCGCGCCCACTGGCAGGCGATCAGCCCAATGCCGCCGGCCGCCGCGTGCAGCAGCATGATCGTGCCGGGCCCGACCTTGTAGGTCTGGCGCAGCAGATAGCGCACCGTCATGCCCTGCAGCATCATCGCCGCCGCGGTCTTGTAGTCGATGTTCGCCGGCAGCTTCACGAGACGATCGGCGGGCATCAGCCGCTCCTCGGCGTAGCCGCCGATGGCGCCCGCGTAGGCGCCGCGATCGCCGACCTTGAAGTCCGCCACGCCGGCGCCGACGGCCACGACCTCGCCGGCGCCCTCAGATCCGATCACGGCTGGGAGCGCCACCTTGTAGAGGCCGGAGCGATGATAGGTGTCGATGTAGTTGACGCCGATCGCGTGCTGCTTGAGCCGCACCTGCCCCGGTCCCGGCTCGCCCACCTCCACGCTCTCCCACTTCATGACCTCGGGGCCGCCGTTCTGATGGATGCGGATAGCGTGGACCATGGTCGTCACTCCCTGTTACAAGCTTGGAAAAGGGGGGCGGCCCGGCATATTTGTGAAAGGCACCCGCCGAATCCCCTATAGAACAGCATCGTTGCGTCATGCGGCAAATGACCGCCACATGTGCGCCATGACCGCCTTCTATGGGCTCCCCGCGGGAACCTCAAGAGGAAACGATGTACGCCAGCAGATCGAAGATGGTCTTTGCGGCCGCCTGCAGCGCGCTTGCCATGCTTGCTTCCGGATGCTCCGGACTGGGTGTGGACGATACCAAAGCGGGACTGTCGTGCGTCGATGACACGCCCGAATGTGTTGCGAGCCGCCAGGCAACATTGAATGCCATGCTGGCGGACAAGGAGAACAAGTGGGTGCGTGAGCCTGCCACGCCGCAGGCACACGCGTCCGGCGTCAGGCTGTTTGCGTTTCGCACGCGCAAGAAAGAGTTGAACTGCGAGGAGCTGGCCTACGCGCGCCGGGAGGCGGATGGCGCCGCCAAGATCTTGCGCGGTCCGGACGGCAAGGGACTGTCACCGGCGCAGATTTCGCGCGCCACCATGTTCGCTGCGGAAGTCAGCAAGGAGCTGACTGCCGAGATGCGGAGCCGCCGCTGCAAGGCGTGACCCGGTGCGAGGCCGGTTGCGATAGACGGCAAGCGGCCGACGCCGGATATGCGCCCACACGGGCAAATGGTCTGAACCGACAGCCGGACCAGTCCCCGCGGACGAAACCGACAGCTCCTGCGAGACGAGGATGTGGTCGAGCGCCACCTGCGGGATGGCGACCGGCCACGCGGGCCAGCTCGGCGTCAGGAGGCCCGCAGGTTGGAGACCCGTCGCCATCCTCAGCGATCGGAATGCCTGCGACCACGGCGAGGTATTGAGATCCCCGGCCAGGACCAGCGGCCCGTCGATACGGCGGATGAACTGCGCCAGCTCGGCCATCTGCTTTTCGTGCTCCCACGGGTTGAGGCTCGGCCGGCGCAGGTGTGTGCCGATGATGGTCAATGCGCCGTGCTGCGCTTCGGCGAGCCGCGCCCACAGGAACGCCGGTTTGTCTGCGGCGATGCGCGACGCGCCTGCCGACTCGAGCGGCACGCGCGAGAGCATGACGAGCGAGCAAGGCCACTCGCCCGCGCACTCGACCTGGAACGGATACACGTCCCTCAACCGCGTCAGCAGCGCCTGCTTCGTGGGGCCGAACTCGGAAAGGACGATGATGTCGGCGGGTACCGAGAGCAGATACTGCTCGATGCGACCGGCGTCGTCGTTTCCGTGCCAGGTGTTGAGCGTCAGAACAGTGAGACCCCGCCCGGTCTCTTGCGAGGCGGTCGTCAGCGTTGCCGTCCCACCCTTCTCGGTGGGCGCACGGCAACATTGTGCCAGGCCCAGGATGGCATGCACAGCGAGCGTGGCGGCGAACCCGACCGCCAGGGTCGCCATCATTCTGCGCCTTGCCAGCAGAGCCAGGCTGGCCGCCAAGCCGATTCCGATGAAATGCCCCATCAGCGGAGCAAGAACATCGGAAAGCGAGGTGAGATTGCCTGCGACCGAAAGCATCAGTCCGGTGTTGGCCGCAATCAGCACGCCGACCGTGACCCGCCGGGCCATGGCCTGGCGTCCGCTATCCGGGGACGCGATACTCAAAACTCCCCCCACCCTGCTCGCAAACGAGAAGGCTGTTTACCTGTATGAAACCATAAGCACAATCGCGGCCAAGCACAAACCGTGCCGGTCACGCGAGCCCTCGCATGTGCGCGGGGCGCGTTGACAAAGACTGGGCCCTCTGGCCTTGCTCATCTTCCTTAACGATGGGGAGAAGCAGCATGCCGTTCGCGGAATACACGGACGCCATCAAGACGTTCGTGAGTGCTCACCGGGAGTGGGCAGCCCCCATTGTCTTCCTGCTCGCGTTCGGCGAGTCGCTCGCCTTCATTTCGCTCATTCTGCCGTTCTGGGGCATCCTGGTCATTATTGGCACAATTATCGGTGCCACCCACTCGCTCAATTTCTGGATGATCCTGTCGGCCGCCGCCATAGGGGCCGCGCTCGGCGACTGGGTCTCCTACTGGCTGGGCTACCACTATCATGAGCGCATCGCCCGAATGTGGCCGCTCAGCCGCTATCCCGACCTTCTGCCAAAGGGCCACGTCTTCTTCGAGAAGTGGGGAATCTGGGCTATCGTGATCGGACGCTTCTCGGGGCCGCTGCGCGCCAGCGTGCCGATCATAGCCGGCATCACACAGATGCCCATGATGCCGTTCCAGATTGCGAACTTTGCATCGGCATTCCTGTGGGCGTTCGTGCTGCTCTCGCCGGGCACGTTCGGCCTGAACTGGTGGCTCAATCACGCCTCCTGACGCGGCAGGTCCGCAAGCGCCTTCAGGAGGTCTGAGTCGGGGAGTAGATTGATGACTTGGATCAATCGCTTCCGGAGCGTGTCATGACGGCCGTGAGTGCACCGGCAGTGGAGCGCGTCGCACTCTATCCGCCGACGGTTCAGCCGCCCCCACGGCCATTGCCGCTGCGCCGCTTCCTCCTGCGCTTCGTGCGCAACCCCCTGCAAAGCCTGCCCTTGCCGGTCTACGAGGAGCCCATCGTCGTTCACGACAACGGCCGCAGCATCGTCGCCTGGGTTACGCATCCTTCCCTGGTCGAGAAGATATTGCTGCATGCCAACGAGCACTTTCCCAAGACGGAGCTCGAGAAGCAGGTCTTCGCGAGCACGCTGGGTGACGGCATTCTGACGTCCAGCGGTGCGAGCTGGCGCTGGCAGCGCCGAACGGCTGCGCCCCTGTTCCGTCCCGCCGACCTCGCCAATCTGGTGCCTGCGATGACGCGGGCCGCCGAGGAGCAGTTGGCACGCTGGCGCGGTGCCGCGCCGGGTACCATGCAGCCGGTCGACAGGGATATGACCGAGACGACCTTCCACGTCATCTCGGCAACAATGTTCGCCGGCAGCGCCGATGCCGAGGCCAAGGCCATCCTGAATGCCGCCGACACCGCCCTCGCCACCATATCCTGGGATATTGCCGCAGCCATGCTGCGCGTTCCGTCGTGGGTCTGGTATCCGGGCAAGTTCCGTCGCCGCAGGGCCGGCCGCGCCTTGCGTGCCTCTGTTGCCGCCATCCTGGCGCGACGGCACGCTGCCGGCATGGCTGGCGATGACCTGCTTGGGCGTTTGGCGCGGGCGCAGGACCCCGATACCGGCGCGCCGATGTCGGAGAAGCAGCTCATCGACAACCTCGTCACCTTCCTCGCGGCCGGCCACGAGACCACCGCCAAGGCGCTGACCTGGACGCTCTATCTTCTTGCGCGCGCTCCGGAGTGGCAGGAGCGTGTGCACGGCGAGGTGGCGGCCGTCATCGGTAACGGCGCCGTCGAGGCGCGTCACCTCGACGAGCTGCCCGTGACACGCGCGGTGCTCAAAGAGTCCATGCGTCTTTATCCTCCTGCACCGGTCATGACGCGCGTCGCTGCGGACCAGATGGCGCTCGGGGGCCAGACCATTCCTGCCGGCACGCTGATCGTGATCCCGGTTTATGCCGTGCACCGTCATCGGAAGCTTTGGGACGACCCCGATCGGTTCGATCCGACTCGCTTCTCGCCCGAGCGCGAGGCCGCTTACAAGCGTACGCAGTTCATGCCGTTCGGCTTCGGGCTGCGCACGTGCATCGGCATGTCGTTTGCGATGATGGAAGCGGTCGCCATCCTGGCAACGCTCGTGCAACACGCCCGCTTCGGCTGGGACGGGCGGCACGCGCCCGAGCCCGTCAGCCGTGTCACGCTGCGCCCGAGAGGCGGCATGCCGCTCATGGTGTGGCTGCGCGAGGATATGCCGTGAGTGCCGCACGGGCACGCGGTTGGCGCTTGTGCCGGTGCGAGAAAGCCCCTAAATGAGCCGCGACAGACTCATGAAGGAGCCGAGCATGGCGATCCGTTCCGCACGCAACGTCGAGAAGCAGAAGAAGAAGGCGCGTCGCGCAGCGCCGCGCGCGAAGGTCACGCGCATTCAGGGCAACACGGCTGCTGTGCGTCGCCGTCTGAAGAAGTTGTCGGGCAAGGCGCGCGCGGCGAAAGCCAAGGCCTGAGATCGCATCAGGATTGCGCGCATCCCTGACCGGCTGCTGCACCGCAGCCGGTCTTACTTTGCGGCGATCGCCGCAGCCGCCGACGCCATCACCACACCCGAGCCGCGGTTGACCATACGCATGGCGCGCGGGCTGGTGAAAAGTCGGCGCGTGCGGGCAGCCAGCGCCACGTAGGCCCCGAACACGATCGCGAGCACGCCGAGGGTGACGGCCGAAAGCTCAAGCCACCCGAGCACGGACACGGCGGCGAGATCGATGATGCTCGGCAGCAGTGCCAGATAGAACACCATAACCTTGGGATTGCCCATGGTGACCGCCAGGCCGGCCAGGAACAGCCTGAGCGGTCGAACGTCGGGGGCGTCGAAAGCGGCCGCGCGCGTCTCGACCGGCGCCGTCCACAGCTTCCAAGCGAGGTACAGCAGATAGGCAACCCCGGCATACTTGATGGCCAGGAATACGCCGTGGAAGGTCTGTGCCACCACCGCGAGACCGAGAATGGCAATGGTCAGCCAGACCACGTCGCCGAGCGCGATGCCGGCCGTGAACGCCAGGGCACCGTGCATGCCGCGGCCAAGCACGCGCGCTACAATGGCGGCGATGCCGGGACCCGGCGAGGCTGCCGCGACGAACAGGGCGCCCGCGAAGATGATCAGCGCTGCAAGGTCCACGCGCGCTCTCCCTGCCTAATCCTTCGGTCGCTTGTCGATCACCCGCCGGGCCTTGCCCTGCGAGCGCTCGACGCCGCCGGGCTCAGTCACGGTGATCTTTGCGGTGATGCCGATCAGGCTCTTGACGAGGTGGCCCAGCTCGCCTGCGGAAGCGCTGCGGGTATCGGCCTGAGCAGCGTTTGTGGCAGCCTCGACCTGGATCTCCATCTCGTCGAGGCGGTGCTCGCGCGTCAGCAGGATCTGATAGTGAGGGGCCAGTCCCCGGACCTTGAGGATCTGCTCTTCGATCTGCGTCGGGAACACATTGACGCCGCGCACGATCATCATGTCGTCGGACCGGCCCGTGATCTTCTCCATGCGGCGCATGCTGCGTGCCGTGCCCGGCAGCAGTCGCGTCAGATCGCGCGTGCGGTAACGGATGACGGGCATGCCCTCCTTGCTGAGCGACGTGAAAACCAGTTCGCCCTTCTCCCCGTCGGGCAGCGGCTTTCCGCTCACAGGGTCGATGATCTCGGGATAGAAATGGTCCTCCCAGATGTGCAGGCCGTCCTTGGTCTCGACGCACTCGTTGGCGACGCCGGGACCTATCACCTCGGACAGCCCGTAGATGTCGACCGCATGCATGTCGAAGGCCTGCTCGATCTCGCCGCGCATGCTGTTGGTCCACGGCTCGGCACCGAAGATGCCGACCTTGAGGGCGGTCTTGCGGGGATCGAGTCCCTGCCTGCGGAATTCGTCCAGGATCGCCAGCATGTACGACGGTGTGACGGTGATGATATCGGGTTCGAAGTCGATGATGAGCTGAACTTGGCGCTCGGTCATGCCGCCCGAGATCGGGACGACCGAAAGGCCGAGCCTCTCTGCGCCGTAATGCAGGCCGAGTCCGCCGGTGAACAGGCCGTAGCCGTAGGCGTTGTGCAGAGTCATGCCCGGCCGCGCCCCTGACGCCCGCAACGAGCGCGCTACCACCTCGCCCCAGGTCTCGATGTCGCGGCTTGTGTAGCCGACCACGGTCGGCTTGCCCGTAGTGCCCGACGAGGCGTGGATGCGTATGATCTGCTCGCGCGGCACCGCGAACAGCCCGAACGGATAGTTCGAGCGCAGATCCTCCTTGGTCGTGAAGGGGAACTTGGCGAGATCGGCAAGCGTGTTGAGGTCGTCGGGATGCACGCCCGCCGCGTCGAATTTCTTCCAGTAGTGGGGTACGTTGTTGTAGACGTGCCGTAAGGTCCACTTCAGGCGCGCCAACTGCACCGCGGCGATCTCGTCACGCGAGGCGATCTCGATCGGATCGAGGTCCTCGCGGCGCGGAGTGAGGTCCTGCATGACAATCCTCCCGTTTCCTTTCCGGCCGGTCTTGCGCGGCCTTGCCCCCGGTTCAGGGCTGCGCCCTGCGGTGGGGTGATCCCGGTGTTCGTCCCTGCCAATTGACGTAATGGCAACCCGGCCCCCTGCACAAGAGCCGCAATGGCCGCATCGTCAGCCCGTCGCGCTTCAGGTCTCCGGCACGAGCACGCCCGGAATGGCGCGACTGTGCCCGCGGAATTCCGCGATCACGTCGCCGGCGTCGGTCCTCACCGTCACATCGTAGATGCCGCTGCGCTCGGCGCGATAGCGCTCGCGCGCCTCGGCGATAAGCCGCATGCCCAGCCGACCCGGCGCCAGATAGGTGATCTGGCAACTCTGCGCCACTTGGCGCTGGCTGTGGGAATTGCAGGCAAACGCGAACGTGCTGTCGGCCAGCGTGAAGATGAAGCCGCCGTGGCAGGTGCCGTGGCCGTTGACCATGCTCTGCGCGACGGTCATCGACATGACGGCGTGCCCCGGACCGACCTTCTCGAGCTTCATGCCCATGGCTTGGCTCGCCATGTCGTCCGCCCACATCGCCTCGGCGCTCAGGCGGGCGACCTCGTCCGCGCTCCGGCTCATGCCTTGCGTCCGCTGAATTTTGCCGGACGCTTTTGCAGGAATGCGCCGATCCCTTCGGCGCAGTCGGGCGACGCGCCGGCCAGGCGCTGCAGCTCGCACTCGAGGTCGAGTTGGGCGGCCAGCGTGTTGGTGGAGGAGGCCGCAATGGCGCGCTTGGTGAGCGCGAGGCCATAGGTCGCAGCCACGGCAAGCTTGTCGGCCACGGCCGCTACCTCGGCCTGCAGCCTGTCGTCGTCGACGGCCTTCCAGATCAGACCCCAGGCCTCGGCCTTTTCCGCCGGCAGCGGCTCAGCCAGCATGGCCAGGCCCCGTGCGCGGGCGGCGCCGACGAGACGCGGCAGCACCCAGGTGCCGCCGGCATCGGGGATAAGGCCGATCTTGGCGAAAGCCTGGATGAACGAGGCACTGCGTGCCGCCAACACCAGATCACAGGCCAGAGCAATATTGGCGCCCGCACCTGCGGCAACGCCGTTTACGGCTGCGATCACAGGCTTCTCGAGCGTGGTGATCAGTTGAATGAGGGGATTGTAAGCCTCCTCGAGCAGCGCACCAGCATCCGGCGCAACTCCGCCGATGGCCCAGCCGGTGTCGGCCAGATCCTGGCCCGCGGAAAACGCGCGGCCAGCGCCGGTCAGCACCACAACCCTGCAGTCTGGGTCGGCGGCTGCGGCTTCCAGGCCGGCCCGAAGCTCGGCGTGCATGGCACGCGTAAAGGAATTGAGCTTGTCCGGCCGATTGAGCGTCAGGCGCAGGACGCCTCCGCTTCGCATGCTCAGGACTGTTCGTTCAGTCACTGCGGTTTCCTCCTGATGTGCATTTTTTGGGTGGGTCGGCCCTACCACGTTCTTCTAGCCCAACAAAACCACCTCTGAAACTGCCGATGGAAAGGCCGGGTCAGGCGTCTTTGGCACAAGCGGCGGCCTTAACGTCGCGGGGTTGGGCGGCTTGGAATGCAACAACCGGTTGTCTATAGTGCCGGCGCACAAGGGCCCAGGTTATCCTCGAGCGATTTCGCGTCGGGCTGTCAGTCATTGGCCCGCGACGTACGACGTGCGTGGCTTGCCGTAATTGTCGCAAGAATAGGCAAAACGCTTCAGTCTGGGGAGCCAAGTCAGGATGAAATGTAATTGGCGGCGCTGGCTATGGGGCATCATCCCTATCCTCATACTGAGCTGGGTTGCCGTCCAGGCCGAGCGCGGCCGCATCGAGCACGACTTGGCCGAGCGCGCCAGGCAGGCGCTGTCGCAGAGCGGTGCAAGCTGGGCGGTGCCGGCGCTCAACGGCAGAGACGTGATCCTCGGTGGGAGGGCTTGGGACGAGTCGGATGTCGGCAAGGCGATGGAAATTCTGCGCAATCTCTGGGGTGTGCGGATCGTCGAGAATAAGACCGAGCTGATCGAGAAGGCCGACAAGTACATCTGGCTCGCGACCCGACGGAACAACCGCATTCGCGTCATGGGCCTTGCTCCGAGCGTAGCGACCAAGCAGGCCATTCTCGGTGTGACCAAAGCCAATTTCCCGGGCTACGAGGTCGTCGACCGCATGACGCTGGCGCGTGGCGTGCCTTCGGCCGACACGTGGCTCGCCGGTGTCAGCTTTGCACTGAAGCAGCTTGCGTCGCTGAAACGCGGCGACGTTCGCCTCGATGACCTCGGCCTTTCGGTCACCGGCGAGGCGGAGGATCTTGCCGGTTATCGCCTTGTCAAGTCGGCGCTGCTCAACAGCGTGCCGAAGGGCATCAGGATCATAACGGATCAGGTCACCCCACCCGTGGTGAGCCCGTTCACCTGGACGGTCCAATTCAGCGAAGGGCGCATCGCCTTCTCCGGCTATGTGCCAAGCGAATCTGCCCGTGCCGAGCTTCTGTCCGCCGTAAAGGCAACTGCGCCGGCTGCTGCTGTCATCGATCAAATGGAGCCCGGCGAGGGCGCGCCGCAGGGATGGGCTGCCGCCGCGGTCGCGACGGTGCGGGAGCTGTTGCGCCTGGAGAGCGGCAGTGCCGAGATGAAGGACGGAGCGCTGGCTGTTTCCGGCATTTCCTCCGACGACGCCGCTGCCGAGGCGGCGCGCAGCGCTTTGCGTGCGGCCATGCCGGCGACGATCAAGCTTGCCGATCAGATCCGCCCGCGCGAGCCGCGTCGTGCCGCGGTGCCGGAACTGCGCCCGCCCGAAACAGGTGCGACGGCGGTATCGCCCACCGGGCCCGCACCGCTGCCGCAGACGCCTCCCCCGCAGGACGTTGTGCTGTCGCCGCCTCTGCCCGTTGCCACGCCGCAGCCCGCCGTTGCCCCGCCCACGGTTGCCGTCCAGCCGGCAACGCCGCCGGCTCCGAGCCCCTCCGAGGTCAAGGCCAAGGCCGAGGCGAGAGCGTGCCAGGACAGGCTTGCCGAATTGGCCAAGGCCGGGCGTATCCTGTTTGAGCGTGCGAGCGCGGAGCTCAACGAAGCGAGCTTCGCGACCCTGGGGCGGCTTGCCGATGCTGCCAAGTCGTGCCCAGGCGCGATCATCCAGATCGAAGGCCATACCGACATCGAAGGTGCGCCCGAGTACAATCAGCAGCTTTCCCTCAGGCGTGCGCAAGCGGTTGCGAGCTATCTGGTCCGGGCCGGGGTCAGCGCAAAGCAGCTCGAGGCGGTAGGCCACGGTGAACGGCGTCCGGTGGCGCCCAACGATACCAGCGAGAACATGGCCAAGAACCGGCGCATCGAGTTCGCCGTTCGGCCGATGTAGTTCGCGATTTGACCGATGTAGAATGGGGCGAGGAAACAGCGCATCTCGGGGAAACGGCCATGGACTTTCTGCTCTACAAGCTCTTCTGGTGGCTGTTGGCCGCTTTTGCCGTCGGGCTGATCGTCGGCTGGCTGTCCTGTGGTAGGGCCGGGAACAGCAAGTCTTGACCTGCCACGGGTGCCTGCGCGTTTTGGGGGTGTTGAGTCATGGTTGCGTTGTCTGTGCAGACGCTGCTGCTGATGGCGGCGGCATATTTCTTGGGCGCTATGGCCGCATGTCTGATCCGGCGCGGCCTGTTCAGGCCAGCCATGCCCGAGGTGGCGGAGCGGCGCGTCGACCCCCTGCCGGACATGGCCCAGCGTACAGTTGCTCCGTTCGGGCGCAGTGCTGCCGAGGACGCGCGTTCGGCGAAGCCCGCACCCCCCGCAGCTCCCCCGCCGTCGCCTGCTCCCGTGCCGTCTGCGGCCGCGGCGGGCGAGACTCCCGCACAAGACCTCAAGCGCATTCGTCTCATCGATGAGGCGCTGGAGGCCGGTCTCAACAAGCTCGGCGTACGGCGCTACGATCAAATCGCTGGATGGCTGCACGCCGATGTCGCGCGCGTCGATCACGCCCTGGGACTCAAGGGCCGCATCAGCCAGGAGAACTGGATCGAGCAGGCGCAAGTCCTGGCCAAGGGCGGAGAGACCTTCTACTCGATGCGTCGTGCGCGCGGCGAAGGTGCAACTGCGCTGCCGACGCCCGACGAAGGCGAGCGTGCTGCCCTGCCTCCAGCCCCGCCCGGCAAGGTCGCCGCTGCGGTGGAGGTCAAGCCGCAGGTGACACTCCAGCCGCGTCCTGCGACGGGTGGTGCTGCGGCGGTTGCCGCGGACATTATCATGCCCGTAACGCCCGTGAGGGCGGAAGCGAAGCCGCAACCCGCCCATGTGGCCGAGCGTGCCGCATTTGCCGAGCCGCGCAGGAGCGAGGCGACTGGCGCGCCAGCCTCCCAACCGCTGCCTGCTGCGACAGCCGGTCCGGAGCCGACTCCCGCCGTCCCGGTGCGCCCGGTCGCACCTGCAGCCCGTGACAATCTGCAGAGGATCGGCGGCATTGACGCGCAGACGGAGCAGCGGCTGAGTGCGCTGGGCGTCACCCGCTATTCGCAGATCGCACACTGGTCGCCGGCGGATGTCGACCGCTTCGACCGCCAGCTTGCCGCCAGCGGGCGCATCGCGCGCGAGAACTGGGTGGAGCAGGCGCAGATACTGAGCCGTGGCGGCGACACCGCGTTCTCGCGCGACTTCGATCGCCGCATGCGCGGCGAGGAGCCTTCTGCTGCTCTGCGGCCAGCCAAGCTGGCTGACGCCATCCGCGAGCACGCCGCCGCCAAGGCTCCCGATGGGCGCGGGGCCAATCCTGATCTCGGCGCGTTACGCTCCGTTCGTTCGCAGGCCTATCAGAATCCCGAGCCCGGCCCCGAGGCGGCTCAGCGGGCCGGGGCGCAGAACAAAGTGTTGCGCTCTGCGGCGCTCGAGGACCTCAAGCGCATCCGCGGCATCGGCGTGCTCATCGAGAAGAGGCTCAATTCCATGGGCGTCGTATCCTACGAGCAGATTGCGAACTGGTCTGCTGCGGATATCGAGCGCGTCAGCCACCTGCTCGATTTCAAGGGTCGCATCGAGCGGGAAAACTGGATCGAGCAGGCGCGTATCCTCGCTTCCGGCGGAGCTACGGAGTTTTCGCGTCGTGTGGATCGCGGAGAGGTCGAGACCAGCCGGCTCAAGACGTGATTGGGACCGCATGCATCGCCTGATGGCCGCGCCGTGACCCGCCGCACAAGGAACATCCTCTTCATCATGTGTGACCAGCTGCGCTGGGACTACTTGTCCTGCGCAGGCCATCCCAGACTGCATACGCCCAATATCGATGCGCTGGCATCGAAGGGCGTGCGCTTCACCCGCGCCTACGTGCAGTCTCCGGTCTGCGGCGCCTCGCGCATGAGCTTCTATACCGGCCGCTACGTGCAATCGCACGGCGCGGCGTGGAACGGGTTCCCGCTCAAAGTCGGCGAAATGACGCTGGGTGACTATTTGCGTCCCCTCGGTCTGCGGGCCGTGTTGGTGGGCAAGACGCATATGCGCGCGGATGTGGAGGGCATGGAGCGTCTGGGCATCGACCCCAATTCGATCATCGGCGTGCGCGTCTCGGAATGCGGCTTTGATCCCTACGAGCGCGACGATGGCTTGCACGGCGTCGGCCCTGAGGGGCGCTACGATCCACAGATACCGCGCTACAACCAGTATCTGAACGAAAAGGGCTACCTCGGTGCCAATCCGTGGCACGACTGGGCAAATGCCGCGCAGGACGAAGGCAACGCACTGGCGTCCGGGTGGGCGATGCGCCACGCCGCCAAGCCTGCGCGCGTCAGGGAGGAAGACTCCGAGACGCCGTACATGACGCGGCGCGCCATGGACTTCATCACCGAGGCCGGCGACGAACCTTGGTGTCTGCATCTCTCTTACATCAAACCGCACTGGCCTTACATCGCGCCCGCGCCCTACAACGACATGTTCGCTGCAAAGGATGTGATACCGGCCGTGCGCAGCGAAGAGGAGCGGGCCGACCCTCATCCCGTCTATGGCGCGTTCATGAGCCATCGCGTCAGCGTCGCCTTCTCGCGTGATGAGGTGCGCGAGACAGTGATTCCGGTCTATATGGGCTTGATCAAGCAGATCGATGACCAGCTCGGCGTGCTGTTCCGCTTCATGCAGGAGCGCGGCCTGTTCGACAACACCATGATCGTGTTCACGTCCGACCACGGTGACTACCTGGGCGACCACTGGCTGGGCGAGAAGGATCTCTTCCACGAGCCTTCCGTGAAGGTGCCGCTCCTCATCTACGATCCCTCGCCGGTCTGTGACCGGGCGCGTGGCGGTGTGTGCGACGAGCTGGTCGAGACCATCGATTTGGCGCCGACCTTCCTGGAGGCTGTAGGCGGCGATCCGGTGAGCCAGTCGCACCGGCTGGAGGGGCATTCGCTTGCGCCCTTCCTGCGCGGAGAGATACCGACGGCCTGGCGCCAATTCGCCTTCAGCGAGTATGACTATTCGATGCTGCCTGCTGCAGCCAAGCTCGGCGTGGCGCCGCGCGATGCCCGCCTGTTCATGGTTGCCGACAAGCGCTGGAAGTATGTGCACGCGCTGGGCTTTCGGCCCATGCTCTACGACATGGCGGCCGACCCCGAAGAGCTGCGCGACCTCGGCGAGGATCCCGCCTGCGACGGAGAGCGCCGCCGCCTTGCCGCAGCTCTGGCGGAATGGGGATTGCGCCTGTCGCAGCGCACGACGCGATCCGAACAACAGATTCGCGAAGCACGTGGCCAGTCGCAGCGCAAGGGCATCCTCATCGGCGTATGGGATGAACGCGACGTTTCCGACGAGTTCTGGAGCGCCTATCTCGGGAGCAAGGAATGAAGCTAGACTGGGGGCAGGCGGCGAATATCGTTTAGACAAGCGGCAAACAAAAGGGAAATTGGGGAGGACAATAGGCTATGAGAGGCTTCCGTATGCTCGGTTTGGCGATCGCCGGCATTGCGACCCTTGCGGTTTTGCTTTCGATTCCAACCCGCGCACAGCTCGTCGAGCAGCCGATCCGCATCATCTTCCCATTTGCGGCCGGCGGTTCCGGTGACGCGCTCGCGCGGCTGCTTGCGGAGCATATGCGTACCGCTCTCAACCAACCGGTGATCGTGGAGAACAGAACCGGCGCAGCCGGTCGCATCGGCGTGCAGGCGGTCAAGGGCGCAGCGCCGGACGGCAAGACGCTGCTGTTGACCCCAGTGGCGCCGATGTCGGTCTACCAGCATGTCTACACGACGCTGGGCTATGATCCGATTGCCGACTTCCAGCCCGTATCGCAAGTCGCAACCTTTGATTTCGCAATTGCCGTGGGTCCGCAGGTATCAGGAAAGACGGTCAAGGACCTGGTCGCCTGGGTGAAGGCCAATCCGGGCCAGGGAAACTATGGCACGCCGGCCGCCGGGACGCTGCCGCACTTCTTCGCCGTCTCGTTCGGCCAGGCCGCTGGTCTCGACCTGCGTCATGTCGGCTATCGCGGGTCTGCGGCAGCGCTCACAGACCTCGTCGGAGGGCAGATCCCGATCGTGTTCACGACGACGAGCGACGTGCTGGAGATGCACAAGAGCGGCCGCATTCGCGTCCTTGCCACCTCCGACAAGCAGCGCTCGCCCTTCCTTGCCGATATCCCGACCTTCAAGGAGGCCGGTTACAACATTCAGGGCTCCGGCTGGTACGGCATCTTTGCCCCGGCCAAGACGCCCCCGGACACGGTCGAACGCCTGAGCAAGGCGATCATCGCAGCGGTGCAGACGCCCGAGGTGAAAGCGCGGTTGCTTGCGTTCGGGCTGGTGCCGACCGGGACGTCCGCGGCTGAGCTGGCGCGAATCCAGAAGGCGGATTCGGAGCTGTGGGCGCCTGCGGTGAAGGCTTCGGGCTTCTCGCCAGCGCAGTAGCGCTCGCCCGCGAGCGTGATGTTGTGCTCAAGGCCCCGCCGCGCCGGCAGGCGGCTTAGGCCGCCTTGACGCTCAGCGCAGCCTCAAGCCAGCCTTTGATCTTCTCGATGTCCGGCGGGTCGCCGTTGCGCAGCACACGCTGACCGGCCGGCGAGGTGGCAAAAGCCAGGACGTCCGCGCAGAGTTTCTCCGCCTCTGCCGCGGCGATCGTGTCGGCTGAGCGGTATCCGGCGCCGACCAGCAATTGCGCATGCGTGCCGCGCAGTCCCGGAACCGTGCAGACCAGCTTCGCCTGATCCTGCCAGTCGGTGATCGTGGCAGGCGTTATGGTGCGTGCGTTCATGAGCACCGAGAGAGCAACTGGGTCGGCCTTCAGGAGGTCCCGCACCGTCTTGACGCCGTGTGGGTTGAGCCGCTCGGCTGTCTTCGGTCCGATCGTCGGCGCATCGACGACGTCCTGATCAAGTGCGAGATGGAAGCGCGGCTCGGAAGCGGATGCGACCGCCGGAGCCTCCTGACGCGGTGTACGCGGTGCCAGAGGCGCCACGGTAAGGCGATCCAGGCGATCCGTGAGTCCGGCTCTTGGGCGCACGGCTGCCGGCGCCTCGGCGACTGGTGAGCTCTCGTTACGCACGACGGCTGGCGCGGGCGCAGGGACGGGTGCGGAAACCGGAGGCGGCGCAGTGTGCAGCGCAACCACATTGCCTGCCGGTGACGTGGAGCCGCGTGCCGCGCGTTTCTGCTCGATGCGCGTGACGACGCGCTCGCGCGGGCGGAAAGGAAAGATCTTGGAGGCGTCAGGATGCGGCGGCCGCTTGGCGAGAACCTCGGCCGCATGCAGATCGCGCACCGTGCGATCGTCCTCGGGCAAGTTCCTATCCACCGTGCCCGTCGCGATCAACTCGTCATACATGCGCTCGACGACACGGCGCTCCTCGGCATCGGCAATGCGACGTGCGATGAGCTTGAAGGGGACCTGGACCGTCGCCAGAAGGATGGCCGGCGTAAGCGTCACCTGTGGCGGGTGCGCATTGGATTCGTCGATAGCCCGCGCCAGCACGGCTGCGTAGCTCAAGGCTGCATACCAGATCAGCTCAGAGACGATCCGCTTGGCAACGCGATCAAGTCCGGCCGGCGGGTCATTGATGCCGCGCTGGATGTCGTAGTGGGCGATCAGCTTCTCGTAGTAGCCATTGGCCATCTCCGCTCCGTCGCACACGAGATGGGCGAGCCAGTTGGGATCGGACGAGATGTTGACATCCATGTTGCGGAAGTCATTTCGACCAAGGTCCCTGAGTTCGTCATAGGCTTTGCATATGCTCCATTCCACCGCGCGGTGGATGTTGTTCTCGGCCTCCGATTGCGCAGTATGGAAGGGGTGCAGTGGGTCAGTGTAGTAGTGACTGAGCACGCCGGCGCAATAGACTGCCGTGTGCCAGTCCTGCTGCGCCAGTGCCTCGACGAGATGCTGGTACCAGCTCCGAACCTTCTCCGGCGCACCGCCCCAGTAGCCGTCACGCGTGTGCAGCACGTGGTTCTTGAAGTCCTTGAATTCGTTGTCGGGTGCCTTGGAGCCGTCGAGATACAGCTTCGCGTTGGCCAGGAACAGGCGCTGCCACAGGTCGGCATCGACGCAATTGAGGTGCCGCAGGGCATCGAGCGCCAGCTTGTGGTGGGTACCGGAGGCGTGCGCGGCGTAAACAATGTGAAAGAGGATGTTCATGGGGCGCGTTTCCGGATGAGGCAGGGGCCACGGCAGGCGCGGACGTTAGCTCGAGTCGCAGGGCGCGGGGAACGCGACTATCCCCAGGTTCTCGGCTGGTTCGCTTGGGGGAAAGGGCGTGGGCGCCTTCACTTCTTGCAGCAAGCCACCAGGGTCTTCGCGTAGTCCTTGGGCGTCCGGGCGATATGCCTGCGCAGAACGCCAACGGCTTCGGAGGTCGCGCCGCGCTCGATCAGCCGCACCAGGGCCTGATGCTCCTGCAGGGATTTGGCATTGAGGCGCGGATCCTGCGACAGCCTGTTGCGCAGAGCCTGTATGCGGAAGGCGATCGTTGCGTACGCCTCGGAAAGATACGCGTTGCCGCAGTAGTCTATGAGACGCCTATGGAATTGGTCGTCGAGCGCTCGGTAGCGCCGCGTGTCTTTGCGGGCCAACACAGTCTTCATCTCGCTGATGATCGGCTTCAACAGACGAGCCAATCCGGGCGCATTCTCGCGCATGGTCTGGCGCAGTGCCGCGATCTCCAGAACGTCGCGGAAGTCGCTCAGAACGCGCGCCTCGTCGTGATCGATCTGAAACACGAATGTGCCGCGTTGCGGCTGAACGTCGACGAGGCCTTCCGTCTTGAGCCTCAGGAAGGCTTCCCGGATCGGCGTCTTGCTGACGCCGAGCTCGGATGCCAGGGCGGTCTCGGACAAGGCTTCTCCGAGCTGGAAATCACCGTTCACAATGCGATGGCGGATTTGCTCCGCTGCCTGCTCCGCCAGAGAGCGCGGCCGCACGAAAGCTCTGTCCGGCAAGACTTTTCGCCCTCCTGCACCATTGCATCCGCACTATGGTAGCGCAGCCACAGAATAGCGCGAAGCACGAATGCGTCATTGCTGGTCCGATCAGATACTAGTATATGAGACTCAAGCGTCGCCTCGGCTATGGCGGCGCTGCCACTTGGGGCACGGTCTCATGCATTCGGAACTCGGCGAGGAGCACGGTGCCCTTGCGCCTGCGCGTTGGCATTGTCCTCGATGCGGCCTGCTCATAGAAATTGCCAGGAGCGCCGAGACGCCGGAGATCCGCTACGATATGCGTGCATGGGAACGTCAATGCCGGTTTCCCCTCTTCGGGGGGCCGTCCATGTGCCTCGATCTCTACCTGCGCGCACGCATGTCGCCATCCGACTGGCATTGACGTCTCCGGGCTTCTCGAGCGCTTCAAGTACGCTCCGCAAATTCCGAGCCTGTGAACACGCGCTGCGCGTTGCCGCGCTCGAGCGCGTCGTGCTTCGCCCAGCGCTCGCGCGCGACGCCTGAGCGCGCAGCGTTCGTCTTGGCCTCGAGCGCGGCCGCCAGCCGCGCCAAGGCCAGCCGCTTGTTCATGTGTTGCGAGCGCTCCTCGCGCGCTACGGCGACGAGCCCGGTCGGCTTGTGCTTGGCACGAACGGCGCTGGCCGTGGTGTTGACGTGCTGGCCGCCCGGCCCCGAGCTGCGCATAGCTTCGAAGGCGACATCGCTGACGCGCAGCACGTCATCGATGTCCTTTGCGGGTGCAATGTGCTCAACGCCTACGAACCAATTCTTGCGCTTGTGATGCGGCCGGAATGGGCTTTGGCAAATCCAAAGATGTGTGCCGCTCCAGCTTGCGGCAAAGGCTTGCGCGCGTTCGCCGTCCACGGCAATCAGCAGCGAGGCGAACGTGCCCCTCTCCGGTCCCTGCATCGCATCGATGATCTCGGTTCGGCAGCCCAAGAGACTTGCGGCGCTCGCCATGCGGTGCGCCAGCTTCGCCACGGCGAGCG
Organism: Hyphomicrobiaceae bacterium; assembly: GCA_008933705.1. GTDB lineage: Bacteria > Pseudomonadota > Alphaproteobacteria > Rhizobiales > Hyphomicrobiaceae > AWTP1-13. The sequence goes on along the minus strand of WBUN01000030.1, from coordinate 37,675 downwards.
CGCATTCCGCAGGACCGCGTCCGGAGGTTATGAGCAGCCACTGGCGATCTCTCGTCACGGTCATGGCTGCCTCCGTGTCTTGTAGGTGATGAGCGGGCGGTAGACGGCGATGACGGAAGCGAGGCCGGCCGTGCTCAGGTCGGCGACGATCTGGCCGATGTCCTTGTAGGCCTGCGGCGCCTCCTCGTAGATCAGTTCACGGTCCTCGCAGATGACGCGCGAGCCCAGCGGCGTGCGCTCCAGATCCGCGACGCGGTACTTGTGGCTGAGCCGCGGCTTGGCATAGCCGCGCTGCCAGCGCCGGCCAGCTCCATGTGCCAGCGAATGCGCGTTGCCCTCGCCATCGCCCAGCGGCTTCACGAGGTAGCTGAGCGTGCCGCGCGAGCCCGGGATCATGACCGCGACGCACCGGGAGGAGGCAGCGCCCTTGCGGTGGATCCAGCAAGGCCGCCCGCTCCAGGCCTCGCGCGTCACGAGGTTGTGCGGCACGTCGCTGACGAGCGCAGCCTCCGCGCCGAGCTGCGCGACAAAGCGGGCCGCGATGAGCGCGCGGTTGGCCGCCGCCCAGCGCTCGGCGTGTGCGTGCCGGGCGAGGTATCGCTCGGCATCGTCGGTGTCTTCCGTCAGGGCGTTGGCGCCGTGCTTGTGCAGCAACTCGCGGTAGATGGCCTCACCGAGCCCGCGCGAGCCTGAGTGGACGAGAAGGCCCAGGCGGTCCTTGTCGAGCCCGAGTGCGGAGAACGCGGCTGCGTCCTGCACCTCCTCGACGATCTGCAACTCGGCGAAGTGGTTGCCGCCGCCGATGGTGCCAAGGCCTGCATCCGATGGGCTTTCGGGCAGCCCGTAACGCTCCCTCCAGTCCGCGACATCGCCGTCCCAGGGCTCGTCGAGACCGCCCAGTTTGCCGGCCCAGCGATCGAGCTTGAGCTTGCGGGCCGGCAGATCGGTCTGCCAGAAGCCCATGGCGCAGCCGATGTCGTTGCCGGCAAGCACCGGGTGGAACATCCCCTCGCTGACGAAAGCGGCGCCGACGGGGAAGCCCTTGCCGGGATGCAGGTCGGGAAAGCCGCAGGCGAGCTTCATGCCCGGCAGCTTGGCCGTGGTCTCGAGCTGCTGGACCGCAGCTCCTTCGATCCACGTGCTCTTGGATGCAAAAAGGCGGACGGTGGTTTCGGTTAGTCCGCCGTCATACGAGAACGGATAATTGCCCATGGGGTCTCACAGGTGAATGGGGTCGAGAACGAACGAGGCTTGGCGCCGGGCGCCGGGATCAGAGTGATCTTCCTCATGTCGACCTCCATCCAGCAGGCCGCCGGGGCGGCCAGGGCAATTCTTGTGCTTCACCGATGCCGCACGACGCGGCGGCAGCGCACAATACGCACGACTGCGTCAAAATTGCGATGCGTGCCGGATCGTCCGCCGTGCATGCCGCATGCAGTTGCCGGCAAACCGCAGTCGCGATATGGCCTCTTGCCTGTCGACGACGAGCCGGAATGAGGAGGGAAACGCGCCCGTGGCTTTTTCCGACGATCAGATTCGCGCCATGCTGCGCGACCCCTCACGATTTCCGCCCAGCGCCAGGCTGACGGGGCTGGAGTTGATCGATCTGTCCTCGTCGGAGGGCTGGGCTGAGTTCGCCTTCAACCCATCGCGCGATTTCGCCAACCCGACGGGCAACGTGCAGGGTGGCTTCATCTGCGGCATGCTCGACGACGCCATGGCGTTAGCGGCCAGCATCTCGCGCGGCTTCACGGTCATCGTACCGACCCTGCAGATGTCGGTGAGCTTCCTCAATCCGGCGCCGGTCACGCGCCTGCTGGCGCGCGGCGAGGTGCTGCGCGTCGGCGCCAACACCGCGCAGATGCAGGGCACGCTGCGGCTTCCCGACGGAACGCCGATTGCCGTTGCAACCGCTTCCGCCGTTGTACGGCCATTTCCGGGCAGGGAAGGCAGGTAGCGCCTGACCTGGGGCCTACCGGCGCGGCGGTCCGGGCGCGGCAAGCCTACTGTCCCTCGCGCCACCAGGTCACGGCCAGCAGCGCGAGCAGCGCTGCCAGGGCCAGGAAGCCAGTGAACATCGGGATAAGCTTGACGCCGCGCGTGATGTAGGCCTCGCGGTCCTTCAGCCCCATCCAGCCGGATCCCGCCAGCACCTTTGCGTTCGCCAGCATGGAGATGCGCGGCAGATCGACCGCGGTAGAGCTGGCGCTCGACAGGAGACCGCCGCCGCGCGTCCAGAACATGCCGCCGCCCGTCGCTTCGACCAGCGCTTTCATCTTGTCCTCGGTCGCGGTCACCTCGCTCATCTCGCGCGCGTCCTCGATGCCGGCGTGGGCCACGGCAGTGAGCGGTCCGGAGGGGGCCTGGCTCTGCATCTTGTAGAGGCCGGGCGCCTTCACATCGACGGTAGCGCGCCACAGCCCGGGGCCAGCCTTGTCGAGCACCACCTCGGTCGTCTCGCCGCCGGGCGCGGAGAGCTGTACGGGCGGTACGCTCTCTTCCATGGATCGACGCTCGATGGTGAGCTTGAGACCCTTGGCGGTGGCGCGCAGCCGTTCCTCTTCCAGGTCCGGCTCCTTCATCAGCCAGTGGGCGAGGCGGCGCAGCAGGTCGGTATGCGGCCCGCCGCCCTCATAGCCGCGTGCCCACAGCCAGGCATGATCCGACAGAAGAAGCGCCACGCGCCCGCGCCCCTTCCGGTCGAGCAGCAGGAGCGGTCTGTTCTCGGCGCCGTTCATGACCACACGGCCCCGGCTCGGCACCACGTCGACCTGGCGGAACCAGCGGCCCCACGAAGGTTCGGTCGCCTCCGATCCCGGCAGCCCGCGCGTCACGGGATGCTTGGCGCCGTCGACGGACAGCTTGGCCTTGAAGGGCTGCTCGAGCAGACGCCCTGTCGGTGTCGCCGGCAGCACTGTGGCCAGCGGCGTGCGCGACAGGCTCATCTGCCCGGCAAAATCGTCGCCGGCCGCAACCAGCAGCGCACCGCCCTGATCCACATAGCGGGCGATATTCTCATAGTAGAGGAGCTGCAGAATATCGCGGTGCTGATAGCGGTCGAAGATGATCAGGTCGAAGCAGTTGATCTTCTCCGAGAACAGCTCGCGGGTGGGGAAGGCGATGAGAGAGAGCTGATGGATGGGCGTGCCGTCCTGCTTCTGCGGAGGGCGCAGAATGGTGAAGTGCACGAGGTCGACGGCGGCGTCCGAGCGCAGCAGATTGCGCCAAGTGCGCTCGCCCGCGTGCGGCTCGCCTGAGACGAGCAGCACCCGCAGGTTGTCGCGCACGCCCTCGGCGACGATCACTGCGCGATTGTTCATGAGGGTCAGCTCACCGGGCGCGCCCTCGGCCTCGATCTCAACGATGTTCTGGCCTGCATGGGGGAAATCCATCTCGGCATTGACGATGCGCCCGATCGGCACGCGCCGCATCTCGTCGCGACGACCCTCGCGGCGGATCCGGACCTGTACCGTCTCGCCCGGCGGCGATCTGCGCCCTTCCTCGACGATGCGGAACTGAATGTTGCGCTCCCCGCTCACGGGGCGCTCGGGGCCGGTGCGTTCGCACAACTCCTTCTTCTCGCCGACGATGCCGTAGCGCGGTGCCTTGATGATCTCGATACGCCGGTCGAATTCGCCTGGACGCCCGGTCAGCAGCGCGTGCACCGGGGCATCGAAGCCGAGGGCCGCCACCGATTTGGGCACGTCGTGCACTTGGCCGTCGGTGATCATGACCACGCCGGCCAGGCGATCGGGCGGCGTGTTGGCGAGCGCGCTATTGAGGTCCGTGAACAGATTGGTGCCCGACGCCGCATCGCCTGTGGGCTTGGACGAGCTGACCCAGCGCACCTGCAGATTGCCGATGCCACCGAGCTTCGTCTCGAGCTCCTTGCGGATCGCCTGCGCCTGCTCCGGCCGGCCGGCGATCGACTGGCTCATGCTTTCGTCGAGCACGACGATGGCGATGTTGGCGAGGCTCTCGCGCTCTTCCTGCCGCAGTGTCGGATTGGCGAGCGCCAGCAGGAGGGCAGCGAGCGACAGCGCTCTCAGCAGGGCACCGCGGCTGCGGCGCACCAGCAGCAAAGCAACAAGTGCTGCGGCGAGCACCGCGCCGACCCAGAACAAAGGCCCCGGCACCATGGGCGAGAAGTCAATCGACCAGTTGCTCATCACTGTCCCAGCCGCTCGAGGATCGCCGGCACGTGCACCTGATCGGTCTTGTAGTTGCCGGTCAGCGCGTACATGACGATGTTGACGCCTGTGCGGAAGGCCATCTCGCGCTGGCGCTCTCCGCCGGGCACGACGGGGTAGAGCGGCTGGTTGCGATCATCGAGAGCCCATGCGGAGGCGAAATCGTTGGATGTGACCAGAATGGAGCTGACGCCGTCGACGCGGCGCGCCTGGCGGCCCTGATCGCTGTCGGCCGGGGCCTCAGCCTGCACCCAGAGCTGTCCGCCGTCCCAGCGCCCGGGGAAGCTGCGCAGCAGGTAGAACGATTTGGTCAGCACGTGCTGCTCGGGCACCGGCTCGAGGCGAGGGATGTCGAGGTTGCCGAGCAGCCGCTGCAGGGGTGTGCTGTCGTTGCGCAGGCTGAAGCCGGTCGGCAGGCCCTGGCCGTAGTCCCTGGTGTCGAACACGATCATGCCGCCCTGCTTCATGTAGGCGTCGATCTTGGCCAGTGCCGCTTCGGGTAGGGGCCGAGCGTTGGCGAGAACGGGCCAGTAGAGCATCGGGAAGAAGGCGATCTCGTCGGTGAGGATGTTGACCGCGTAGGGCTCGCCCGGCTCCACGGCGGTGCGGGCGATGAGGAATTTGCCAAGGCCGATCAGCCCCAACCGGCTAGCCTCGTCGGTTGCCGCGTCGCCCGACAGCACGTAGCCGAACGTGACCTTGGCCGTGGCCTGGATGGCACGTGCGTCGTTCGCGCCGACGCCGGCACGGGGCGCAGCAGGTGTGGGGCTTTGCGCGCCGGCCGAATCGGTGGCGAGCACAACGGCGCCCGCGCCGATGGCGATTGCTGCCAGCATTGCGGGTCGTGCCCGACCGATGCGACGGCTGAGCACCAGTCCGCCTGCCTGGAGAATGACGACTGCCAGGATGTCCGCGAACAGCAACAGCAGCGCGATGGTCAATAGCTGTGGTTTGAGCGGCCGCGCCGCGTCGTCCTCATAGACCCGCCGCTCGACGCCGGAAGGCATGGCGGGCAGCGGCTTGATTGCGCTCTTCGGCGTCAGGAGGTTGAGCGCCCGCGGTGCCCCGGCGGGTCCATAGTAGCCCGGTGGATTCTCTGCGCTCGGCTTGGCGTCCTGGATCTTGGCCGCGGCAATTGCCTGCGTTGTCGGCGGCGGGTTCTTCAGCAGACCGAAGCCATCCAGCACCTGCAGCGGCGAGAGCACCTCAGCCGTTGCCGCAGCCTCGTTGTCCTTGCCATCGCCGACCAGCACCTCGGAAACGCCGCCAAGCCTGCCGAGACTTGCGATGCGCCGCAGCATCTCCACGAACAGTCCCGACAGCGGCAAGTTCGACCACTCAGAGTTGGCGGTCACGTGGAAGAAGATGAGCTGACCGTCGCCGCGTCTGGCTGCAGTGACCAGCGGTGTGCCGTCCTTGAGCCGCGCCCACACCTTGACCTCGGGGCTCAGCGCCGCCGGATCGGCCAGCACCTGGCTGTTGACGAGTACATCGGAAGGGGCTGCGAGCCCGGCGAAAAGACTGTCATCGCTGAAGGCGGCAAGCGGCTGCGGCTGCGGCCATGACATGGCGCTGCCAAACGTGCGCGCCCCCATCCTCAGGGTTGCCGGCAGCAGGTCGTCGCCGCCCTTCTCAAGACGGGGGCCGGCGAACCGCACGAGCACTCCGCCCTTCTTGACCCATTGGTTGACGCGCTCCTTCACGTCGTGCGGGAGCGTGCCGATGTCGGCGAGCACGAGCACGGAGACATTGCGCTTGATGAGGCCGTCGATGGCAGAGGCCAGATTGGCATCCTCTGTCTTGGCGATCTCGGAGAATGGCTGGAGCGCCCGCTCGATGTAGTAGAGGGGAGCGAGCAGTGGTTGGGCCTGCTCGCTCGATGCGCCCGACAGCAGGCCGACGCGATGCCATTGCGAGCGCGCATCGAGGAGATGGACAGCCCCGGCCGAACGCTCCCCTGCGATCTCCACGCGCGTCACCTGATTCCTGAGCTCCAGCGGCAGGTCGAACCTGGCAAGCGCACGCGTCTCTCCGTTCTCAAGCTTGAACGGCGCCTCGCCGAGGCGCTGGCCTCGCGCCGACATGGCGTGCAGCGTGCCGTGGCGCGTGCTGCCGTCGGCGCGGAGAACCTGCGCTTCCAGGCGCCCGCCATTGGCGACACCCGCGGTGAGTCCCAGCGCTTCTTGGCCGGGTCTGGTCTCGAGCACCGATAGGCCGCCGGCTGCGATTTGCTGCAGCTTCTCGGCGAACTGACGGGCGCCGCCGTCATGGTCGATGCCATCGGCAAGCCAGACCACCGTGGCCGTATTGCCGCTGCCGAGCGCCGCCGTCAAAGCCTGAATGGTGCCAGCGCGATCCGGTGCGAACGGCTGCGGTTGTACCGCTGCGGCGGTGGAGCGTGCCGCCGTCGGCGCCTCGACCTTGAGGGCCGTGCTGCGGGTAGCGCTGGCCGTCGGCACGATCATGATTGCCCGGCTCTGGCCTTCCGCTTCGGTGATCAGGCGCTCCATCAGGAAGATGCGCGCCGACCATTGCGCCGCCGCCGCCCAGCCGTTGTCGACGACGATCACGACGGGACCCGAGCCGCCGAGCGCCTTCTCGCTGTTTGGGTTCAGCACCGGCTCGGCCAGGGCGAGTATGACCAGCGCGGCAGCGGCCATGCGGATCAGCGTCAGCCACCAAGGCGTCTGGGCCGGCGTCTTCTCCCGGTTCTCGATGCCGACTAGGATGCGCGTCGGCGGAAAGGCGATGCGGCGCGGCCGTGGCGGAATGGTCCGCAGCAGCCACCATATGACGGGCAGGGCCAGCAGGCCGGAGAGCAGCCAGGGGCTCAGGAAGGCGATTCCGCCGAGCGTCATGGCGCGGCTCCTTCCTGTGCCTGCGGTTTCCAGCGGTAGTCGCCGGCCAAGCCCTGCAGCCGCATGATGAGGGTGAGCAGCGGCTCGGAGGCCGGCCGGTCCGTATGATGGACCAGGAACGACCAGCCGATGCGCCGCGTCGCCTCCTCGATGGCTGCGCGGTGCGCGGCGAGCTTTCGCTGATAGGCCGGCCTCAGCGTCTCGACGCGGTCGGCAATCCAACGCTCGTCGCCTTCCGGCGAGCGGAATTCAATGCGCCCTTCGTAGGCCAAGGTTTCTTCGGCTGGGTCCAGGATCTGCACGATGTGACCGGTAACGCCGCCTTCCGCCATCTCCTTCAGGCGCGTGGCGATCGCTTCCGGCGGGTCCAGAAAGTCGCCGAACAGCAACGCACTCGAGAAACGGCTCATGCGGGCCGGCGGCGGCAGGCTGATCTGCACCGCTGCGTCCGATTCATGAGTGGCCAACGCCTCGGCGATGCGCGAGGTAGCCTTGCGGCTCGCCAGCGGCGGCGTCAACCCGAGGAGCGCCACGCGCTCGCCGGCCCGCACCAGCAGCTCGGCGAAGGCCAGTGTCAAGACCAACGCGCGGTCACGCTTAGGAGTGGGGGCGAGATGGCTGCGGAAGGCCATGGACGGCGATACGTCCGGCCAGAGCCAGAAGGTGTGCGCCGCCTCCCACTCGCGTTCGCGCACATAGAGGTGGTCCGAGCTGGCCGAGCGGCGCCAATCGATCACCGTTGCCGGATCGCTGGCCTGGAATTGCCGGAACTGCCAGAAGGTCTCACCCGTGCCGGCCCGGCGACGGCCGTGGATGCCGTGAGCCACTGTGTTGGCAACGCGCAGCGCCTCGAGCAATAGCTCAGGCAGCCGGTCGGCCAAGCTCTGTGCTTCGCCTTCCAGAGCATAGACGCCGCCCGCGCCCGCCGCAGTTCCTGTCGTCGCGGAGCCTCGCGCCGCCACCCGCCGTCACTCCAGCGCTGCTGCCAACCGGTTAATCACGCCGCTTGCCGTTTCGCCCTCTGCGCGCGCGGCAAACGTCAATGCCATGCGATGCTTAAGGACCGGCTCGGCCAGCGCAATGACGTCGTCGACCGACGGCGCAAGCCGTCCATCGATGAGCGCCTTGGCCCGCACCGCCAGCATGAGGGCCTGGCTGGCACGTGGCCCCGGGCCCCAGGCGATCAGGCGATCGGTTTCGCTGCCTGCGCCCGTGCCCGGACGGGCCGAGCGGGTGAGTTTCAGGATGGCCTCGACCACCTTGTCGGGCACCGGAAGCTGCCGCACAAGCCGCTGGATCGCCATCAGTTCCTGCGCCGTCAGGATCGCTTCGATTCGGCGCTCGTCAGTGCCGGTCGTGGCAAACAGCATGCGGCGCTCTGCCCCCAGATCGGGGTAGCTGACGTCGATCTGCAGGAGGAACCGGTCGAGCTGGGCTTCGGGCAGCGGATAGGTACCCTCCTGCTCCAGCGGATTCTGCGTCGCCAGGACGTGGAAGGGGATAGGCACATCATGCCGCTGGCCCGCGACCGTGACGTGGTGCTCCTGCATAGCCTGCAGAAGCGCGGACTGTGTTTTCGGGCTGGCCCGGTTGATCTCGTCCGCCATGAGTAGCTGCGCGAAGATAGGGCCTCTGACGAAGCGGAAACCGCGCCGGCCCCCGCTGCCGCCATCCTCCAGCACCTCCGAGCCGATGATGTCGGAAGGCATCAGGTCGGGGGTGAACTGGATGCGCTTGGCGTCGAGTCCCAAGACCTTGCCGAGCGTCTCCACCAGCAACGTCTTGGCAAGGCCCGGGACGCCGATGAGGAGCGCGTGGCCGCCGGATAGAATTGTAACAAGCGTGCGCTCGATAACCTCCTCCTGGCCGAAGATGACGGCCGAGGCAGCCTTCTGCACGCGCTGGATCCGTTCGCCGGCCGCTTCGATGCGACCGACAATGGCGTCGTCGGTTTGGGTCAGTGTGCTCATGGTCTCAACTATACGCTTGGCTTGGCCGAATGCGAAACTGAGTTGGCAAAAATGGTCACAATATGAACACCTAAGGTGGTCGGCCCGGAAATGAGGCACGCAGCCGAAATCTTGGGCTGGTCACATGCCGCGCGACGCGGCCATTACTGGCAAACGCAGGGTAAAGGAAGAGAAGCACCATGCTGACTGAACGCATGCCGCCTATCCCGGTGGATGACATGTCGCCCGAGCAGAGGCGGGCTGCCGAGGAGTTCAAGGCCGGGCGCGGCCACGCGGTCAGCGGCCCCTTCGCGGTTATGCTGCGCTCGCCCGAGGTCATGCTGCGCGCAAAAGCCATGGGGGACTACTTACGATTTCGTAATGTGCTTCCCAAACGCGTGAGCGAGATGGTGATTCTCATAACAGCGCGCGAATGGACCCAGCAGTACGAGTGGTCCTATCACTATCCCATGGCGCTTGAGGCAGGGCTCGCACGCGAGATCGCCGATGCGATTGCCCAAGGGCGCCGCCCCGACGTCATGGGTGAGGACGAGGCGGCCGCCTATGACTTCTCAGTCGAGCTTCACCGCACGAAGCGCGTCAGCGATGCGACCTACGCCCGCGCTCGCGGGCTGTTTGGCGAGCAAGGCGTGATCGATCTCGTCGGCATCAGCGGCTACTATGGCTTCCTGGCGATGGTGATGAACGTTGCGCGCACCAGGGTTGACGGCGACGAGCCGCTCAGGCGCTTTCCGGAGTAGATGATGGCGGGTGAAGCCGACACGAACCGCATTGCGGGGCTGGAGTCACTGCTGAAGGCCCAGAAGGGCAAGGGCCCCGCGCCGGTCGACAAGTGGAATCCGCCTTATTGCGGCGACATCGGCATGAGGATCCGGTCGGACGGGGTATGGCTTTACCAGGGAAGCCCGATCGGGCGCATGCCTCTCGTCAAGCTGTTCGCCAGCGTCCTGCGCAAGGATGCCGACGGCAGGCACTATCTCGTTACGCCGGCGGAGAAAGTCGACGTCGCCGTCGAGGACGCCCCCTTCATGGCTGTGGAGATGGAGGTGCAGGGCAGCGGCCGCGGGCAAAGCCTCATCTTCCGCACCAACGTTGACGATGTGGTCACGGCTGGCCCCGAGCATCCTCTGCGGTTCGCGGTCGAGCCTCGGAGCGAGGGTCTCAAGCCCTATCTCCTGATTCGCGGCCGCTTGGAGGCGTTGGTCACCCGTGCGCTCTACTACGATCTGGTTGAGCTGGCGGTGGAGGATGGCGGGCGGCTCGGGCTTTGGAGCGGGAGCAAGTTCTTCCCTATGCGGGAGCCGAATTAGGGGGGTAAGGCGCGAGAAACACCGCACGCTCGGCGCCTCCCGGTAGTCCTGGAAATCCCGCATCAGCACGCCGTCTGCGTTGGCAAGGCGTGGGCGCAAGGTGGTATACTTTGACCATGGATGCATCTGTCGACAACATCGCCGACCCCTTCACCGAGGCGGGGTTCCGGCCGCTGGCGCGGCGCGGCCTGCAGCACGAACCCTCCGAGGCCGTGTTCGATCCGCGCTCAGGGCGGGCGCTGGGTCCGGGCGACTGGGATCTCAACCCAGAGCTCAAGGCCGATCTGGCGGCCATGGCACCGCCCAGGCCTGCCGCCGTGCTCGTGCCCATCGTGCTGCGGTCCGAGCTCACCGTGCTTCTGACCCAGCGCTCGCATGATGTGCCGAGCCATCCGGGCCAGATCTCGTTTCCCGGCGGCAAGATCGAGCAACGCGATGCGACGCCGGTCGATTGCGCCCTCCGTGAAGCGGAGGAGGAGATCGGCCTGCCTCCGGCGCACGTGGAGCCGCTCGGCTATCTCGACAGCTATCGGACCGGCACGGGCTTTCAGATCAACCCCGTGGTCGCCCTCGTCCGCCCCGGCTTCAAGGTGGTGCTCGACCCGCGCGAGGTGCTCGAAGTCTTCGAGGTGCCGCTCAGGTTCCTGATGAATGAGGCCAATCATCAGAAGCAGTCTCGCGAATGGCGGGGCCGCCAGCGTTCCTTCTATGCCATGCCCTACGACGGTCGATACATCTGGGGCGCGACCGCCGGCATGCTCAAGAATATGTACGACAGGCTGTTTCTGGGATGATCCGCGTCGTCATTGAGAATGTCCTGCTGTTCCTGCTGCCGACGGCGGTATACCTCGGCTACGTCCTGCTGACGCGGCGCGGGTCTACGTCCGCAGGTGCGGTAGTGAGCGAGGCTCCGCTGGTTTGGCTGTTCGTCGCGGGCGCCGCCCTCGTGTTCGCGACGCTTGCATACTATGCAACCAACACGACCGGTGGGACGCCTCAACAAGTGTATGTCCCGCCGCATGTGAAAGACGGGAAAATCGTTCCCGGTCATTTCAAGTAGCGCCACAGGAGCCTATGGCCACTCCGGTCCCGCCCCGCCTCGCCGAGGCATCCTGGCTGAGGCGCTCCGAGACGCAGGCCGTGTTCGCGGCGCTGGCGGCGGCAGGCTTTGCTGCCCGCGCGGTCGGCGGCGCCGTACGTAATTCCCTGCTCGGGCGGCCCGTCATCGACATCGACATTGCCACCCCGGCCAGGCCCGACCAGGTCATGGCGGCGGCGGAGGCTGCGGGCTTGGCAGCGATCCCGACCGGCATTGCGCATGGCACGGTCACGGTGGTCGCCGATCACATGCCCTGCGAGGTCACGACGCTCCGCGAGGATGTCGAGACGCACGGCCGCCACGCCACGGTTGCCTTCACGGACGACTGGGCAGCCGATGCGCGCCGGCGTGACTTCACCATCAACGCGCTCTACTGCAGCGCCGAGGGCGAACTGTTCGATCCGCTGGGCGGATATGCCGACCTGCTGACGCGGCACGTGCGGTTCATTGGCGAAGCGACCGAGCGCATCCGCGAGGACTACTTGCGCATCCTGCGCTTCTTCCGGTTCACGGCGGAGTACGCGGCCGGTGCGCCCGATGCCGTGGGGCTGGCCGCCTGCGTCCGGGAGCGAGCGGGTCTGGCAAGGCTCTCCGCCGAGCGGGTGCGCCAGGAACTATTCCGCCTCCTGACGGCCGTGCGCGGTCCCGACATGGTCGCGGTGATGTTCGATCACGGCCTCATTGTCGATGTGCTCGGCGCAGCGCCTAGGCCGCAGCTGCTCGACGCGCTGGCTGCTCTGGAGGCCGCCTTGGGCCTCGCGCCCGACGCCGTCCTTCGCCTTTCAGTCTTGGCAGTGGAGGTTCCGGAGGATGCTGCACGGCTGCGGGAACGGCTGCGGTTGTCGAACGAGGAGCACGAGAGGCTGTCGCGCGCTGCGCAACCTGCGCCAGACCTCGGCCCGGCAACGCCCGAGTCGGACGCCAGAGCTTTCCTGTATGCAGCGGGTGAAGCAGCCTATCGCGAGTGTGTTCTCCTGGCGTGGGTACGAGCCGATGCCGGCGCCGAAGACGATCTCTGGCGCCGCCGCTTGGCGCTACCCGAGCGCTGGCGACCTCCGCGCTTTCCCATCGGTGGCGCCGATGTGATGGCGCTCGGCGTGCCCGCTGGGCCACGCGTCGGCCAAGTCTTGCGCGCCCTGGAGGACTGGTGGATCGCCGGCGACTTCGGGGCTGACGAAGGGGCGCTGCGCGCGAAGCTCGAGGAGCTGGTCGCAAAATGCTGAGCGTCGAAGTGTGCTGCAAGCGTTATTGGGCGGCTGATTGCCGGGATCTGTTCGGCGGCCTGCCCCGGCCGTCGTGGTTCGTGGGATGTCATCAACGAGGGCTGGAATGACGATGCGCGACCCCGGTCCTCATGATCGCCTTGCCAGAGTTGTGTTCGCGGTCATGGCGCTCGGCTCGGTGCTCGTAGGCCTCGCGATCTATGTGCTGCATGCCAGGCTTGGGATCGAGGAGGGCACCGCCCGGCTCGTCTCCACGGCATTCCTGATCATCGGCATCGCCGACACACTCGTCTTGTTTGTGTGGGACCGCTTCAGGCGCCGCCAGTAGGGTACATCGCTCTCACACGGCCACCGGTAGGCTCGCCTGGGCGCCGACATCGAATACGCGGCGGTAGCGCTCGACCTCCGCCTGCGGTCCCGTCGCCTTTATCGGGTTGTCGGAGAGTTTCACCGCCGGTCGGCCGTTTGCCGAGATCACCTTGCAGACGATCGAGAAGGGATCGAGCCCGCCGTCGGGACCGAGCCCACGGAAGTCGTTGGTTAGCAACGTGCCCCAGCCGTAGCCGATGCGCATGCGGCCATGGAAATGGGCGTGGATGCGCTCGATGGCGTCCACATCGAGGCCGTCTGAGAAGATTGCAAGCTTGCGGTGCGGATCCTGCCCGCGCCGTCGCCACCAGTCGATGGCGATTTCACCGCCCTCGATGGGGTCGCCGGAGTCGACGCGCAGGCCCGTCCAATGCTTGACCCAGTCGGGCGCGCGATCCAGGAAGCCGCGCGAGCCGTACGTGTCGGGCAGCATGACGCGCAGGTTGCCGTCGTAGTCCTCCTGCCAGTCGGCCAGCACCCTGTAGGGCGCCTCAGCCAGCTCCTTGTCGTTGCGGGCGAGCGCACAATAGACCATCGGCAGCTCGTGGGCGTTGGTACCGATCGCCTCCACCTCGCGGCGCATGGCGATGAGACAGTTGGAGGTGCCGAGGAACGCGTTGCCGAGGCCCTCGATCATCGCCTGTACGCACCAGTCCTGCCACAGGAAGCCGTGGCGTCGGCGCGTGCCGAAATCGGCGATGCTGAGGTCGGGCAACTGCTTCAGGCGGCCGATCTTCTCCCACACGCGCGTCATGGCGCGGGCGTACAGCACCTGCAGCTCGAACTTGCCGAGGCCCTTGGTGACCGAGCGGCTGTGCAGCTCCATCAGCACGGCGAGCGCCGGAATCTCCCACATGCTGGTCTCGATCCAGGGACCCTCGAATTTCAGCTCGTACTGGTCGCCCTTGCGCTCCAGATGATAGTCGGGGAAGCGAAAGCTCTCGAGCCACTGGATGAACTCGGGCGAGAACATCTGCCTCTTGCCGTAGAACATGTTGCCGCGCAGGAATGTCGATTCCCCGCGGCTGAGCCGCAGCGTGCGAATGTGATCGAGCTGCTCCTTCAACTCGCCGATGTCGATGAGATGGGCAAGCCTGACGGACGTGGTGCGGTTGATGATGCCGAAGGTGACCTGCACCGCCTTGTGGCGGCGGAAGATCGTCTGCGCCATCAGCAGCTTGTAGAAGTCCGTGTCCAGAACGGAGCGGACGATCGGGTCGATCTTCCACGTGTGGTTGTAGACGCGGGTGGCGATGTCGGTCATCGAGCACTCTGGATTTTGCCGGAGCGAACTTAGGTCAGCCTTTCATCATAGCGCAATGTGCGCAGCCTGACTCCCTGCGTCCACGCATAACAAAAAAGCCCCGGCGACAAGCGCCGGGGCCGATTGCGGTTGCATGGAAGGGGCCGTGATCAGAAATCCATCCCGCCCATGCCGCCCATTCCACCCATGCCGCCGCCGGGCATGGCAGGTGCGGCCTCCTTCGGCCGTTCGGCGACCATCGCCTCGGTCGTAATCAGCAAGCCGGCGATCGAGGCCGCATCCTGCAGGGCGCAGCGCACGACCTTGGCCGGGTCGATCACGCCTGCGGCGACGAGGTCACCGTACTCGCCGGTCTGGGCGTTGTAGCCGAAGGCGTACTTGCTGTTTTCGACGATCTTGCCGACCACCACCGAGCCGTCTTCGCCGGCGTTCTGGAAGATCTGGCGCGCGGGGGCCTGCAGCGCCTTGCGCACGATCTGGATGCCGACCCTCTGGTCGTCGTTGTCGGTCTTCAGGGCCTCGAGAGCCTTGCTCGCCCTGAGCAGGGCGACGCCGCCGCCCGGGACGATGCCTTCCTCGACGGCAGCGCGTGTCGCATGCAGTGCGTCGTCGACGCGATCCTTGCGCTCCTTGACCTCGACCTCGGTGGCGCCGCCGACCTTCAGCACCGCCACGCCGCCAGAGAGCTTCGCCAGCCGCTCCTGCAGCTTTTCGCGATCGTAGTCCGACGTCGTCTCCTCGATCTGGGCCTTGATCTGACCCACGCGCGCGGTGATGTCGGCTTTCTTGCCGGCGCCGTCGACAATCGTCGTGTTGTCCTTGTCGATCGTTGCCTTCTTGGCGCGGCCCAGCATGTTGAGGGTGACGTTCTCGAGCTTGATGCCAAGATCCTCACTGATCATCGTGCCGCCGGTCAGGATGGCGATGTCCTCAAGCATCGCCTTGCGGCGGTCGCCGAAGCCAGGCGCCTTGACGGCTGCCACCTTGAGGCCGCCGCGCAGCTTGTTGACGACGAGCGTGGCCAGCGCCTCGCCCTCGACGTCCTCGGCTATGATCAGCAGCGGTTTGCCGGCCTGGACCACCGATTCCAGCATCGGCAGCATGGTCTGCAGCGAAGAGAGCTTCTTCTCGTAGATGAGAATGTAGGGGGTCTCCAGCTCGACCAGCATCTTGTCGGCGTTGGTGATGAAGTACGGCGAGATGTAGCCGCGGTCGAACTGCATACCCTCGACCACATCAAGCTCGGTCTCCAGGCTCTTGGCCTCCTCGACCGTTATGACACCCTCATTGCCGACCTTCTTCATGGCCTCGGCAATGAGCTTGCCGACCTCGCCGTCGCCATTGGCGGAGACAGTGCCGACCTGGGCGATCTCATCGTTGGAGGTCACCTTCTTGGCCTTGGCCTTGAGCTCGTCGACGACGGCAGCGACGGCGAGATCGACGCCGCGCTTCAGATCCATCGGATTGGCGCCGGCCGCGACCGACTTGGCGCCTTCCCGGATGATGGCCTGTGCCAGGACGGTCGCCGTCGTGGTGCCGTCTCCGGCGACGTCGGAGGTCTTCGAGGCGACCTCGCGCAGCATCTGCGCGCCCATGTTCTCGAACTTGTCGTCGAGCTCGATCTCCTTGGCGACGGTCACGCCGTCCTTGGTGACGCGCGGCGCGCCGAACGACTTGTCGAGCACGACGTTGCGGCCCTTCGGGCCCAGCGTCACCTTCACCGCGTTGGCAAGAATGTCGACGCCGCGCAGCATGCGCTCGCGTGCGTCCTGAGAGAATTTGACGTCTTTGGCCGTCATGTTTGCAAGACTCCGGCAGCTTTGGGGTGACCCCGTGGGCTGCGTTAGGGATTGCGGTTACCGGCGATGCGATAGGGTGTGACCTCGCGCCATCGACGGATCCAATTCAACAGCCGGCCGATCAGGCCGCTGCGCGCACCGAAGCTTTTCCCTCGATGATGCCGAGTATGTCGCTCTCCTTCATGATGAGGAGCTCCTCGCCGTCGATCTTGACCTCCGTGCCGGACCACTTGCCGAACAGCACCCTGTCCCCCTTCTTCACGTCGAGGGGTACGAGCTTGCCGCTCTCGTCCCGTGCGCCGGGGCCGATGGCGATCACCTCGCCCTGCATCGGTTTTTCCTTGGCGGTGTCGGGGATGATGATGCCGCCGGTGGTCTTGGTCTCTTCGTCGATGCGGCGCACAACCACGCGGTCATGCAGAGGACGAAACTTCATGGCCTCTACCTCGCTATTCAGAGCAATTTTTCCAAGTTTCGGCTGGTCGCCTGCCGTCGCTGCAGGGCGGGCCAGTGCAGCTCAGCGCGCCGATGGGGCCCCCGAGGGGCGGGCGGCTGAGCCGTGCGCACTGCTATATTTGAGCCTTGTTAGCAGTGTCAAGGAGAGAGTGCCAGACGGGGCCGGGGCCGCTTTGCTGGCCGCGGAGGCACGCCAAGTCTCATCACCCTGCATGTTCAAGCCCGCGCATTGCTTGCGGACACTGCAAATGCTGATCGCGCGAGCATTGGCACTATCGGCGCACAGCTATGTCGGCTCGGCCTTTTCGACGAGGCTGCCTCACTGCAGCGGGCGATGTTCATCATCATGATTGTTGCCGCTATCATCAGCCTCAGGTTTGTGACGCAATAGCAACGCGCGGGCCCGTGCATGAGCCCTCGCGTTCGACGCCGGCGGAACTGGACCGGCGTTTGCTTCGTTGCAGTTTGCGGCCGCCCCCGTGGGGTGCGGCAGACGGCACGTCCTCTGAGAGGAGAGCGAGGCTGTGGGAACTGGGCAACCCGGGAATCGGGAATCGCAGCTATCTTTTCCGGGCGTGCTACGCGTGAAAGAGCCGAGGTAGCAGCAATGGGCGATCGCGATTTTCGGGCACAACTTTCCGGCTTCAGCCTGACAACCGCCGAGATTCTCTATCGCATGCCGGATCATCCGGCGCTGCTGCAGAGCTACATCTGGCAGGACTACGATGTCCATCCGCGCTTTCCTCGCTTGAAGACCTTCCTCGACTTCTGGTCGCAGAATCTCGACGGCAAGCTCTACCGCGTGATCGTTGCGCATAGGCGGCTGCTTACGCCCGCAGAAGTGCGGCTTGTGGACGGCGAATTTCGCGTGCACTGAGCCCGGCGCGGGAAGCGTCCGACGAAGCCTGCGCATACAACCTGCCGGATCACGATGATCTCTTGTGGACGAGCTCTTGCCGCGCGCTTGGGTGCGCGCGGCGGTCCGCCTAACCTCGCCGCAGGGGGAATCATCGAATGGTTGAACGCTCCGCCAACGTCAGCGAGCCGCAGCGGCCGGCGCCCCGCATCGGGCCGCGGGTCATCTCCTCGATCGAGGAGGCGATGGTGGCGCGTCGCGGGCCCCGCGTTCTGACCGCGGGCGACACCCGGCCCGTGGATCAGCTCCTGCATGCCATGCGCACCGTCAAGGCTGCGCGCTTCAGTGCTGCGAGCCGCTTCGAGCGCAAGCACACGCTGTCGCAGTTCGCGATGGCCATCGTGTCGCTTTATTTCGTCGGCCTGTCCGTCTGGCAGGCAGTGTATGCGGCCACTATCGACGAGCCGACCAACCGTCTGCTGACGCTCGTGTCGATCATGTCGTCGATCTTCCTGCTGGTGCTGGCCCTGATCGAGGCCATGAACGACTACAGAATCAAAGCACACCATATGCACACGTGCGCGCTTGCGGTGAACGACCTCTACCACGAGTTCAAGATCAACAGGCCAAGCGATGCTGCCGCCGTGCAGGAATTCCGCCGTCGGTATAACGAGGTGGTGCGCTCTTGCCCCATCAACCACTCGCGCGTCGATTATGCGATGGCGCGGGCCGAGCGCGGCGTTCCCTGGACCGAGAAGGCATCGGCTCGGCTCCAATATGCCTGTGATGTGTATGCGCTGTATGGACTGAGCATGGCCGTTCCACCAATTGTGCTGCTGCTCTTCAGGTGAGGTGGGCAAAGTCCTGCTCCTCACATGGCCAAGCAGGCGACAATCATCGGCACTGATGCACCGGTGCCACGGCAGGCCGCGGCCGTTCAGCGCTATGATGTATCGCCACGATTTGGGAGCTGAGATTTTGATGGAACATGCCCTTTCGCCGCGTTCGACGCGCGTGCACATGATCGCCGGCGGCCTGCTGGCGGCCATCATTCTGTGGCCGAACGCCGGAGCGGCGGAGGGAGCCCTTGCGGTTGGGCTCCCCAGTGATGTGGCCAAGGATGGCGTCGCCATGGGCTGGGTGATCAACTCGGCCAACGAAGGCTCGGCGCGCGCCAAGGCGCTCGAATTCTGTCTCGACTTCAAGGAGGCGCCGGCCAGCACGCGCGCGCTGTGCAAAGTCGTGCAGACCTTCCGCAACGAGTGCGTGGCCATCGCGCTCGATCCCGAAGCTGGCACGCCGGGCGTTGGCTGGGCCATCGCCGTCAGCATGCAGACGGCGGAGCAGGAGGCGATGGCCGCCTGTCTCGCCACGGCGGGCCGCGACCGGCAGAAATTCTGCAAGGTCACCGTCTCGCGCTGCGATGGGAAGTAGCGGGCGGCCTTAAATCACCCCCACGCCCATCTTCGCCAGCACCGGCACCATCTCGCCCGAGCGGCGTGCGCGCTCGGGGTTGGACGCGTTGCCTTCGAGGCCGCGCTTCTTGACGCCCTGCACGATGGCGGCGAGGCGGAAGAAGGAGAAGGCGAGGCAGAAGCTCCAGCTCGGGATGCCGGATAGCCCCATGCGCTCGCAGTACTTGGCGATGTATTCCTCCTCGGTCGGGATGCCGAGCGCCTTGCGGTCGATGCCGGCCAGTCCGCGCATGGCGTCCTTGTTGGGCAGGCGCCATTGCATGCATTGATAGGCGAGATCGGAGAAGGGGTGCCCCAGCGTGGAAAGCTCCCAGTCGATGATGGCGAGCAGGCGTGAAGCGTCCTTGGCGAAGATCATATTGTCGATGCGGTAGTCGCCGTGCACTAGGCTGACGCGGCCATCGTCCGCCGGCTCGTTCTTCTCGAGCCAGGTGATCAGCGTCTCCATGTCCTCGATGCGTTCCGTCTCCGACGCGCGGTACTGCTTGGTCCAGCGATCGCGCTGGCGGGCGAAGTAGCTGCCGGCCTTGCCGAAATCGGCCAGGCCGATCTTCGCCGGATCGACCGAATGCAGGGCGGCCAGCGCGCGGTTCTCCTCGTCGTAGACCTTCGCGCGCTGGGCGTTGGTAAGCTCCGGAAGCGCCGGATCCCAGAAAATCGTGCCGTCGACGAACTCCATGACGAAGAACGTGGTGCCAAGGATGCTTTCGTCCTCGCACAGCAGCAGCATGCGCGGCACTGGCACATCGGTCTGGCCGAGGCCCTTCATGACGCGGTATTCGCGATCGACGGCGTGGGCTGACTTCAGGAGCTGGCCAGGCGGCTTCTTACGCAGCACGTAGCGACCGCTCGGGGACGAGAGCAGGAAGGTCGGGTTCGACTGGCCGGTTGGCGTCTTCTGCGCCTCGATCGGTCCCTTGAAGCCAGGAAGGTGCGCATCAAGGTAGCGCGCGAGGGCGGTCAGATCGATGTGGGCGGCCTGGTGCGCAAATGAGGTCATGCGCGACGTCCTGAGGTGAATGTGCTGTGTCCAACCATGGCTGTCATACCGGAGCTTGTCCCCGGTATCCAGCCATCCGCGGGCGCCGAAGCCGACGGCACGATGGGTCCCGGCGGCGCGCGCCGGGACCACAACCTAGGGCTTCAGATTGGTATAGCGCTTGAGCTCGGCGCGGGCGATCTGCCGGCGGTGCACCGCGTCAGGACCGTCGGCGAGGCGCAACGTGCGCAGTCCCGTCCACATGCGGGCCAGCGGCGCATCCTGCGTGACACCCATGGCACCGTGCATCTGCACGGCTTCATCCGTGATCTCCAGCGCGATGCGGGGCGCCACGACCTTGATCTGCGATATCCAGGTGGCAGCCTCGCGCGGGGAGGCTGTGTCCATCATGTAGGCGGCCTTGAGACAGAGCAGGCGGGCCATCTCGATCTTCATGCGGCTCTCGGCGATGATGTCGTAGTTAGCGCCGAGCTGGGCCAGCGGTTTGCCGAAGGCTTCTCGCGTAAGCGAGCGGCGGCACATCAATTCCAGCGCGCGCTCCGCGTTGCCGATGGCACGCATGCAGTGATGGATGCGGCCGGGACCCAGCCGGCCCTGCGCCACCTCGAAGCCGCGGCCGCGGCCGAGGATGAGGTTCTCCTTCGGCACCCGCACGTTGGTGAACTTGATGTGCATGTGGCCGTGTGGCGCATCGTCGTTGCCGTACACGTTCATGCCGCGGACGACCTCGACACCCTTGGTGTCGGCAGGGACGAGGATCTGGGAGTGCCGCTTGTGTTTCTCAGCCGTCGGGTCGGTGCAGACCATGACGATGTAGATCTTGCAGCGCGGGTCGCCGGCGCCGGAGGCGAACCATTTTTCGCCGTTGAGCACCCACTCCTTGCCTTCGAGCTTGGCTTCCATGGCGAGGTTGGTGGCGTCGGAAGAGGCGACGCCAGGCTCGGTCATAACGTAGGCTGAGCGAATCTTGCCCTCGAGCAGGGGCTTCAGCCATTTCTCCTTCTGTTCTGGGGAGGCGTAGCGCTCCAGGACCTCCATATTGCCCGTGTCCGGAGCTGAGCAGTTGAATGTCTCGGGGCCGAGCCGTGACCAGCCCATCTCTTCGGCGAGGTAGGCATACTCGACCGTGGTGAGGCCGTAGCCCTTGTCCGAGGCCGTGAGCCAGAAGTTCCACAGGCCACGCTCCCGCGCCTTGGCCTTGAGGCCTTCCAGGATCTCCTCCTGGCGCTTGGTGTGGGCCCAGCGGTTGCCGCCTTTGCCGATCTCGGCCTCGTACTCCTCCTCGAGCGGCATGATCTCGTTGCGCACCATGGCGCGCACCTTCTCGACGAGCGGCTTGACCTTGTTCGACATGCCGAGATCCATGGAAATTCCTCCGTGCGCGCTTGCGATCGCCGTCTGAATTGCTGCGATTGAAGCATGGCCTCGGCGCCGAGAGAAGGCGGCGGAATATCCTATCGGCGATTTTGTCCCGCCGGTTCGGGCCTGTAGGTGCTTGAAGCGGGTTGGCCCATGCGATACCAAGGCGTCCGTAGCGATGCCTGGGTAATCCCCCGGGGGGCTGATGGGAGCTGCTTCATGGCTGTAGAGACTTCGGGCGGTCACCCCGCCATGGATTACGCCGAGCACACACGCACGTACGCCGGCTTCGTTCGCGCCATCATCATCGTGGTGGCCCTCCTGGCGGTGCTGCTCGCGGGAATGGCGATATTCCTCGTACCCTGAGCCTCGTCATCCTCCCACAGCCGGCCTCCAGGGCCTCTGCCTGCCGGCCACAGCCCCGGGAACATATTCATGATCACGATTGCCGTTACGGCGGAGCGTGAGGGCGAGCCCCGGGTGGCCGTGTCGCCCGAGACGGTGAAGAAGCTGTCGGCACTGGGCTGCACCGTGAAGGTCGAGGCCGGGGCTGGGGCCAGCTCGCGCTTTGCGGACGAAACGCTGAAGGCGCAAGGCGCCGTTATCGCTGCCAGCGCGGCCGAGGCGCTGGGCGGGGCAGACATCCTGCTCAAGGTACGCCGTCCGACGCCCGAGGAGGTGAAGGCGCTCAAGCCCGGCGCCATCGTCGCGGCTATGCTGTCTCCTTTCGACGACCGACCCGGTCTCGACGCGCTGGCGGGAAGCGGTGCCGCCCTGATGGCCATGGAGTTCATGCCGCGTATCTCGCGAGCGCAGTCGATGGATGTGCTCTCCAGCCAGGCCAATCTTGCCGGCTACAAGGCCGTCATCGATGCCGCGGCGATGTTCGAGCAGGCCATGCCGATGATGATGACCGCGGCCGGCACCGTGCCGGCCGCCAAGGTGTTCATCATGGGCGTGGGTGTGGCGGGTCTGCAGGCCATTGCCACGGCGCGCCGCCTCGGCGCCATCGTCTCGGCGACCGATGTGCGGCCCGCCACCAAGGAGCAGGTGGCCTCGCTCGGGGCCAAGTTCGTCGCTGTTGAGGATGAGGAGTTCAAGCAGGCGCAGACGGCGGCGGGCTATGCCAAGCCGATGTCTGCCGAATACCAGAAGAAGCAGGCGGAGCTGATCGCCAGTCACATCAAGACGCAGGACATCGTCATC
The DNA here is from genome assembly GCA_008933705.1 of Hyphomicrobiaceae bacterium. GTDB lineage: Bacteria > Pseudomonadota > Alphaproteobacteria > Rhizobiales > Hyphomicrobiaceae > AWTP1-13. Next base: position 15,241 of record WBUN01000030.1, on the reverse strand, counting down.
ACCACGGCGTTGATTCCCGGCCGCCCCGCGCCGCGGCTTGTTACTGCGGCCATGGTGGAAAGCATGAAGCCGGGCGCCGTGATCGTCGACCTTGCCGCCGAGCGTGGCGGAAACTGCGAACTGACGCAGCCGGACAAGGTCATCGAGCACAAAGGCGTGTCGATCGCGGGGCCCATCAATCTCGCTGGTGAAGTGCCCGTCAACGCCTCGAGCCTGTACGCGAAGAACCTGCTCGCCTTCCTTGAGACCATGATCGACAAGAAAGAAAAGGCGCTGAAGGTCAACTGGGACGATGAGATTATCAAGGGCACGCTGGTGGCCAAGGACGGCCGCATCGTGCACCCCAGCCTGCAGCCACAGGGGGCGTGAGATGCATGACCGGGCCGCATTCGCAACGGGCTTCCCCTCCCCACAAGGGGGAGGGAGAAGCAGGCGTCGCGTGCTAGGCGCCGCAGCAACGGCGCTGGTGCTGTTGCCTGATGCTGCCCTCGCCGCCGGCGGCGGAGATGTGAGCCCGCTCGTCTACCAGTTCATGGTGTTCGTGATCGCGATCTTCGTCGGCTACTACGTCGTTTGGAGCGTGACACCAGCCCTGCATACGCCGCTGATGTCGGTGACCAACGCCATCTCCTCGGTGATCGTCGTCGGTGCGCTGCTGGCGGTGGGCGTATCGCTGGTGGCAGCCGGCAGCGTGCTCGCCAAGATTTTCGGCTTTCTGGCGCTGGCGATGGCCTCGGTGAACATCTTCGGCGGCTTCCTGGTCACTCAGCGCATGCTCGCTATGTACAAGAAGAAAGAGCCCAAGAAATGAGGGCGACACGGGGTCAGACCCCAGACTTCAGCGCGTCTTTCGGTTTTGATCGGCAGAGGATTGGGGTCTGACCCCATAAGCCAGCCCATGTCACCCAATCTCGTTGCCCTCCTCTATCTCGCCTCAGGCGTGCTGTTCATCCTGGCCTTGAGGGGGTTGTCGAGCCCGGAGAGCTCCCGGCGCGGCAACCTGTTCGGCATGACGGGCATGACGATCGCCGTGCTGACGACGTTGGGTCAGCTCAGCGGCGGCGACTCGGCCTTCACCTGGATCCTCATCGTGCTGGGCCTGGTCGTGGGCGGGGGGATCGGCGCCTACATCGCGCGCAGCATCCCGATGACGTCGATGCCGGAGTTGGTGGCGGCGTTCCACAGCCTTGTCGGCCTTGCCGCAGTGTTCGTGGCCGCGGGAGCGCTCTATGCGCCCGAGGCGTTCGGCATCGGCACGCCCGGCAACATAGCGGCCGCCAGCCTCATCGAGATGTCGCTTGGGGTCGCCATCGGCGCCATCACGTTCACCGGCTCGGTCATCGCGTTCGCCAAGTTGTCGGGCCGCATGTCGGGCAAGCCCATCATCCTGCCCGCCCGGCATCTCATCAATATCGGCCTGGCGGCCTTGCTGGTGGTCCTCATCTACTGGTTCTGCCAGTCGGGCGGCTCGGGCCTCCTGTTCTGGGCCATCACGATCGTTGCGCTGCTGTTTGGCGTGCTGATCATCGTTCCGATCGGCGGCGCCGACATGCCGGTCGTCATCTCGATGCTCAACTCCTATTCGGGCTGGGCGGCGGCGGGCATCGGCTTCACGCTCGGCAACATCGCTTTGATCGTCACCGGCGCGCTGGTCGGATCGTCGGGTGCGATCCTGTCCTATATCATGTGCAAAGGCATGAACCGCTCCTTCATCTCGGTGATCCTCGGCGGCTTCGGCGGCGAGACGGCGGGGCCGGCAGCGGGGGCCGAGCAGCGGCCCGTCAAGCTCGGATCAGCGGAAGATGCCGCGTTCCTGATGAAGAATTCGGGCAAGGTGATCATCGTGCCGGGCTACGGCATGGCGGTGGCGCAGGCCCAGCACGCGCTGCGCGAGATGGCCGACCATCTCAAGAAGGCCGGCGTGGAGGTGAAATACGCCATCCACCCGGTGGCAGGCCGCATGCCCGGACACATGAACGTGCTGCTGGCCGAGGCCAACGTGCCCTACGACGAGGTGTTCGAGCTCGAGGACATCAACAACGAGTTTGCGCAGACCGATGTCGCCTACGTGATCGGCGCCAACGACGTGACCAACCCGGCGGCCGAGGAGGATAGAACCTCGCCGATCTACGGCATGCCGGTGCTGCAGGTGTGGAAGGCCGGCACGGTGATGTTCAACAAGCGCTCATTGGCGAGCGGATATGCCGGCATCGACAACCCGCTCTTCTACCGCGACAACACCATGATGCTGCTCGGCGACGCCAAGAAGATGACCGAGGAGATCGGCAAGGCGCTCGGGCATTGATGTCGGCAGGGCGCCCCCGCTCTCGCCGTTTGTTCCCAATATCGCGGAAACCTGGCGATCGCTGACGTCTTGCCCATTTGCGTGGTCGGGCCCGCTTGACCGGGCCCGCCGCGCAAGCGAGAAGGCGATCATGTCGGCCTTCTTCAAGATTGCTGCCGGTCTGCTCTGCGTCTACGCGCTACTGGTTCTGTTTGCCTACCTCGTTCAGCGCCGGATGATCTATTTCCCCGACCGGGCCTACGTTCGGCCGGTTCAGGTCGGTCTGGCGAATGTCGAGGAGCGGGTGCTCAAGATGCCGGACGGCGCGCGCGTCATCGCCTGGTACGCCAAGGCGAGACCCGGGCAGCCGACGCTGCTCTACTTCCATGGCAACGGCGGAGGGCTTGCCGACCGCGCGGATCGCTTTCGCCGCTTCATGGGAGAAGGCTGGGGCGTCTATATGATGAGCTACCGCGGCTATAGCGGCAGCACGGGGGCGCCGTCGGAGCGGGCCATCATCGCCGATGCGCGCCTTGCGCACGGCGCGCTCGTGCTGGAGGGGATCGCGCCCGACTCGATCATCCTCTATGGCGAGTCGCTCGGGACTGGCGTCGCTGCGCGCATGGCGGTCGAGAGGCCGTCGGCCGGTCTGATCCTCGAGGCGCCCTATACGTCGATCCTGGACATGGCGCGGCTGTCGTTCCACATCCTGCCGCTTCGCCTGCTCCTCAGCGACCGCTACGAGACGGACAAGGTGATCGCGCAGGTGAAGGTGCCGGTTCTGATCCTGCATGGAGAGGAGGATGGCGTGATCCCGGTGGAGATGGGGCGCAGGCTCGCCCGCTTGGCAAATGAGCCCAAGCAGTTGGTCATCTTCCCTGAAGGGGAGCACAGCAATCTCTACGTCGACGGCAACAATGCAGTGGCCTCCGTGCGCACATGGATTGCCGGCTTGAAGAACTGACACGAGCGTTCTGCCCTTCGAGCGCCGGCAGAAAACGAAAGGCCTCCGGCACCGGATGCCGGAGGCCTCAAATCTCTATCCTGCGGCTGCCGGCTCAGCGCGGTCCGCCGCCGAAACCGCCACCGCGGGGAGCCCCGCCGCCAGCGCGGCCACCCGGCTTTGGCGCGCCTGGTCGAGCCGCAGGCGCCTTGCCCGGCAGCAGTCCTTCGCGCTGCGCCTTCTTACGCGCCAGCTTGCGGGCGCGCCGAACGGCTTCGGCCTGCTCGCGCACGCGCCTCTCGGACGGCTTCTCGTAGTAATTCCGCAGCTTCATCTCGCGGAAAATACCCTCGCGCTGCATCTTCTTCTTGAGCGCCTTGAGGGCCTGATCGACGTTATTGTCGCGAACCTGAACCAGCAATTGGTGATTTCCTCGGTTGTGCCTGCATTTCCTGTGGGCGCGGCCTCGGCCGGGCAACAACAAAACGCGCCTGGAGCACCTGCCCCACGCGTGTGGACGGGCTTCTAGCAAAGACCGGTTAAGATGTCCATTCACAAGCGATGCGGGCAGGTCCGGGGCCGTCTCCGGTTATTGCGGACCCGTCTTGGCAGTGAGCCGCGTCACGTGGCCCATCTTGCGTCCCTCGCGGGCGTCGCGCTTGCCGTACAGATGCAGGCACGTGCCGGGGGTGGCGGCGAGGCTTGCCCAATCGAGGGCCTCCCTGCCGATGAGATTGCGCATCTCGGCGTCGCTGTGCCGATCGGGTGAGCCGAGCGGCCAGCCTGCCACGGCGCGGATATGGTTCTCGAATTGGCTGATGCCGCAAGCCTCGATGGTCCAGTGTCCGCTGTTGTGCACCCGGGGGGCGATCTCGTTGACCACCAGACGCGCGCCGGCACCCGCGCCCGCTCGGGCGTCAGCTCCCAGGTAGAACATCTCGACGGCCAGCACGCCCACATAGTCGAGCGCGCGGGCGATGGTGGCGGCAATCTCGCGCGCCTCCGCCAGATGCGCCTCGGGCACGCCGGATGGCACGACAGAAAGGCGCAGGATGCCGCCCTGGTGCGTATTGCGCGGACAATCGTAGAAAGCCAGCGCACCGTCGAGGCTGCGTACGACGAGCGCGGAAAGCTCCAGGGCGAAGGATATGCGCTGCTCCAGCACGGCGGGCCTGGCGCCGATCGCCTGCCACGCGGCTGCCGCATCCTCGCCCGGTGCAATGGCCGCCTGGCCTTTGCCGTCGTAGCCGAGCCGCCGCGTTTTCAGGATGGCCGGCGACCCGAAAGCGGCGAGGCCGGATGCAATATCGCCCGGCCCGTCGACGGCGCGGAAGGGCGCGACAGGGATGGACAGACCGGAAATGAACTGCTTCTCGGCCAGCCGGTCTTGCGCGACCTCCAGCGCCTTCGCCGATGGGCGCACGGGCACCAGGCCGGCCAGGACGTGCGCCGTGCGGATCGGCACGTTCTCGAACTCGTAGGTGACGGCGTCGACCTCCCGCGCGAAGGCGGATAGCGCAGCCTCGTCCTCGAAGGCGCCTCTGCTGGTGCGGGTGGCGACGTCGAACGCCGGGCCGCTCTCCTCGCAGTAGATGTGCGTCTTGAGGCCGATGCGGGCGGCTGCCAGCGCCAGCATGCGCCCGAGCTGGCCGCTGCCGAGTATGCCGATGGTGGAGCCGGGCGGAAGCGGCGCGCTGCGCGATGCGTCAGGCATCGTCCTTCGGCGCCTCGGGAACGTCGGCGGTCTGGCGCGCGCGCAGGGCGTCGAGCCGCTGGGCGAGGTCGGCGTCATCGAGCGCCAGGATCTGCGCGGCAAGCAGGCCGGCGTTGGTCGCGCCTGCATCGCCGATGGCAAGCGTACCGACGGGAATGCCGGCCGGCATTTGCACGATCGACAGCAGGCTGTCCTGCCCCGACAGCGCCTTGGTCGGCACCGGCACGCCGAGCACCGGCAGCGTCGTCATGGATGCCGTCATGCCTGGCAGGTGCGCAGCTCCGCCGGCACCGGCGATGATCACCTTCAAGCCACGCTGCTTGGCGGTCTTGGCATAGTCGTAGAGCCGGTCGGGCGTGCGGTGGGCGGAGACGACCTTGGCCTCGTAGGCGACCTTGAGCTCGTCGAGCACGTCGGCCGCGCGCTTCATGGTCGGCCAGTCGGAGAGGCTGCCCATGATGATGCCGATCTTTGCCTGCGATGCCACGTTTTCGTCAGTCCGAAACGAACAGTGAAACGACGAGTTAAAGAGGAGAGCGGGGCGGCTGGCAAGATGGGCCGGATCGTGTGGCCGTGTACAACCTCCGGTGCCTGCATCGGGCCGGCCGCGGGTCAGGCGATGATATCGGGAAGCAACTGGTCCTCCACCGCGATAATGCGGTCTTTGAGGGCAAGCTTCTTCTTCTTCAAACGCTTGATATGCAACTGATCGGCAGCCGCGGAATCCTCAAGCGCCACGATCTCGGCATCGAGGTCGCGGTGCTCGGCCCTAAGCCGCATCAATTGCTCACGGAGCTCGCGCTCGTCCGGTCGCTGCATCTAGGTCTGGTACGCCGGGAAGCCGCCTGCACAGTGCCCGCACTATCGCCAGGAACGGGGCGTTGCGCAAGCCCGGCCGCGCCAATGCCCCGGTCCCGGGCGAGATGGGTAAAATTTGAACGAAGCCGTCCCCAGCTTTTCGCATTTCCGAGGGAATTCGGCCGTTAGACAAACCGTCGCAATCATGTCACACTTCAAGTCCCTTCAACGCTCAAAAGGAGGGCCATATGGCGCTTTCTGCACATCTCGCAGAGCTTTCCGAAAAGCATCGACTTCTGGAGCGGAAAATCGAAGAGGAAATGGCGCGACCCGGCGCCGACGACGTGCAGATCACGAAGCTCAAACTGCAGAAGCTCAAACTCAAAGACGAGATGGCGAAGCTACAAGGCCAAACACGGCACTGACGTAGCGACTGATCCCTGTGGATGCCCGCCGGCGCCAGGAGCGCCGGGAGGGTGTCCTTTGGCATATGTGCCAACAGGCCGACCCCCGCTTGGACGGAAGGGCGCTGCAGCGCAAGGTGTGAGGTGCGCGAGGCGCCGGGGTTGCGAAGCGCCGTCGCACTTGCAGCCCTTCACACCCCCTTGGCCGTCTCGCGCAGCACGTACTTCTGGATCTTGCCGGTCGATGTCTTGGGCAGCTCGGTGAAGACGACGTGGCGCGGGCACTTGTAGGCGGCGAGGCCGGCGCGGCAATGGGCTATGATCTCGTCCTTGGTCGTCTGGGCCCCCGGCTTCAGCTCAATGAAAGCGCACGGCGTCTCGCCCCACTTCTCATCAGCCTTGCCGACCACGGCGCAGGCCGCGACGGCCGGGTGCTTATAGAGCACGTCCTCGACCTCGATCGAGGAGATGTTCTCGCCACCCGAGATGATGATGTCCTTGGAGCGGTCCTTGAGCTGGATGTAGCCATCGGCGTGCAGCACACCGAGATCGCCCGAGTGGAACCAGCCGCCGGCGAAGGCCTCGTCTGTGGCCGCACCGTTCTTGAGGTAGCCCTTCATGACGATGTTGCCGCGGAACATGACCTCGCCCAGCGTCTCGCCGTCGGCCGGCACACGCGTCATCGTCAAGGGGTCCATGACGGTCAGATCCTCGAGCGCCGGATAGCGCACCCCCTGGCGTGCCTTCTTGGCGGCGCGCTCCGCCGACGGCAGCGCGTCCCATTCCGCGTGCCATTCGTTGACGACGGCGGGGCCATAGACTTCGGTCAAGCCATAGACATGCACGACGTTGAATCCGGCATCCGCCATCGCAGCGAGCACCGCCTCGGGTGGCGGAGCAGCGGCCGTAACGAACTCGACCCTGTGCGGAAGCGGGCGTTTTTCGTCTGCCTTGGCGTTGAGCAGCGTCGACATCACGATGGGCGCGCCGCACAGGTGCGTGACCTTGTGCTCGGCAATGGCGTCATACATGGCCTTGGCGCGTACCCACCTGAGGCAGACGTGCGTGCCGGCGGCGAGCGACAGCGTCCAGGGGAAGCACCAGCCGTTGCAGTGGAACATCGGCAGCGTCCAAAGATAGACTGGGTGCTTGCCCATGCCGGCGGAGATCACGTTGCCGTAGCACATCAATGCGGCGCCGCGATGGGAGTAGACCACACCCTTGGGATTGCCGGTGGTGCCGGACGTGTAATTGAGCGCGAGCGCTTCCCATTCGTCGTCAGGCCGGCGCCACTCGAAAGCCGCATCTCCCGTGGCGAGGAACTGCTCGTATTCGATGGAAGACAGACGTTCGGGTGTCTGCGGGAACTCCGCGTCGTCGTAGTCGATGACGAGCGGCTTGACCTTCGCCTGCGCCAATGCCGCCTTCATCACAACCGCGAACTCACGGTCGCAGATGACCACCTTGGAATTGGCGTGGTCGAGCTGGAAGGCGAGGATCGCCGCATCAAGGCGCGTGTTGAGGGAGTGCAGCACGGCGCCAGTCATCGGCACTCCGTAATGGACCTCGATCATGGGCGGTGTGTTGGCGAGCATGACGGTGACGGTATCGCCCGGGCCGATGCCGCGGCCGGCAAGCGCCGAGGCCAGGCGGCGGGCGCGGGCATAAAGCTCGGCGTAGGTGAAGCGCTGCTTGCCGTGGATGATGGCGACAAGGTGCGGGTAGACGAAGGCCGCACGCTCAAGGAACGGCAATGGACTGAGCGGCTGATAGTTCGCCGGGCACTTGTCGAGGTGGTCGGAATAAGGATCTTGCGGCATGGGATGCGCTTCAATGGCAGGAGTGGAAGAGAGGCCTCGAGCCGGAGGCTAACGGAAGCAGGAGGGACCAGCAATCGCCCGGTGCAGGCAAGCCGGCGGCGGACGTCAGCAAGTAGCGTCGGCGGAATGACTGGGAACGGAGGAACAGCGCAGCCCGTTCCATGACAGTTCGATGATGCCGCCGAGCAACGCTCAACCAAAAAGCCTTGCCTTGCCAGGTTTCGCTGTGGATAAGTATTGCATGCCGCTGTGAAGTGTATCCGGTTCGGCGGCGCGCGAGGGGTGGGGTACCTGAGCGGGAAGAACCGGGGTGGAGTGCGTAAGGGGGAGGGCGACGATGCCGGGGACAGCATCGGAAGCCAGGGAAGCCACCGTGCCGCTGAGCCTGATGCGACGGCTCGCGGCGCTCGAAGGCGGGCCGGTCGTGCCTCGTGAAGCCAAGGCAGCGATCGCCCGGGATCTCGCCGAAAGATCACGTAGAGACGTTGCGCGCACCTACTTCGGCCTCGGCTTTGCGGCGAGCTGCGTGCTCGGTTGCGTGGCCCTGTTGCCCGTGCTGTTCACGTATCCCGCACAGACGCGTCATGCCGCAAAGGCGCTCGAGCGCGCGCATGTTGCGAGGACGGCCGCCAGCGGATCTGCCGTTGCGACCCTCGAGCTGCCGGTGAACCGGAGCGAGCGCGACAGCGCGCCGTTTCCGCTGCGCGTGATCGGGGCCAATGCGGCCGAGGCCATCAAGGTCACCTTGCGGGACGTTCCGGTATCGGCGCTGCTGTCGAGCGGCGAGCGCCAGGACGAGCACACTTGGTCGCTGCAGCTGTCCGATCTTGCCGATCTCCGCTTGTCGCTGGGTGATGGAACGCCCGATGCATTCGACATGAAGATCGAGGTGGCTTCGTCAGTCGAAGCCCGCGTGGCGCGCAGTGTGGCCCGGGTGCGTCTTGTGGATGAGCCGCCGAGCATGACGACGGGCTCGATCGATCAGGCTCTGCAACGTGGAGCAGAGCGAGGCGTCGATACCCCCTTCCGCACCGAAACCGTGCCGGCAACCCGGCTCGCGCAAGTGCAGCAGCGGCCGGTACAGCGGCCAGCAGTCGCGCAACAGCCGCAGGACGCCAGGAGCAAGCCTGTTCTCGCCGAGGCGAGCCTGCCCCCGCCCACGGGGCAGGTGCGGTCGTCCCGGCCGGAGGGCATGAGCAACCTCGGGGCACTCCCGCGCGAGCCAGCGCCGGAAGGGCGGCAGGTGTGGTGGAAGATGCCGCCGCCACCCTGGTCTCCTTTTGAGCCCGCATCCGGCCGGCACTGATCGGCCGCCGTTCGACGTGATTTGGATGCCTGCTTGAGTGGCCACGCCGGTCGCCCTAGCTTGGCCCCTGTCGAACCAAACATTCGGGAGCGTGTGCGATGCTGCTTGGCGGCAAGGTGGCGATCGTAACGGGCGCGGCGCAGGGCATCGGGCGGGCATGCGCGGTGCGACTGGCCAAGGAGGGCGCGAAGGTGGTGCTGTGCGACATCAGCACGGAGCAGGGCCAGCGCACCGCCGATGAGATCGCCGCAACCGGCGCAACCGCGATCTACGTCAGGTGCAATGTGGCAGAGCGCGGCGACGTTGATCGTGTCATCGCGGCAGCCATCAACGCCTTGGGGCGCATCGATGTGCTGGTCAACAATGCGGGCGTGCTCGACGATGCGCCGTTCCTCGATCTGTCGCTCGAGGAATTCGACCGGGTCGTCGGAGTCAATCTGAGGGGTGCCTTCCTGATGGGCCAAGCCGTCGCGCGCCAAATGGTCAGGCAAGGGAAGCCCGAGGGTGAGTCGCAGGCGGGCGCCATCGTCAACATGAGCTCGGTCAACGCGGTGTTTGCGCTGCCCGATCATGTCGCCTACTCGATTTCCAAAGGCGGCATCGGCCAGCTGACGAAGGCCATGGCGGTGGCCCTTGCGCCTCAAGGCATCCGCGTCAACGCCGTCGGACCCGGTACGATCGAGACGCCGCTGCTCAAAGATGTCATCAAGGACACGGCGTTCCGAAGCAAGGTGCTGTCGCGCACCCCCATCGGTCGCTTCGGCCAGCCGGAGGAAGTGGCGGCAATCGTGGCATGGCTGGCAAGCCCTGAATCGAGCTACGTCACTGGTACGACCATCTTTGCCGACGGCGGGCGCCTGCCGCTGAACTATGTGGTGCCGGTGGCGGAGGGAAGCTGACGACGGCATTAGCCAGCGGTTAACCGGCCCGCGCATCGGCAGGACGGCTCGGCGTCAGCAGGGCCTATAGTCTTTTCCGCTGGGAAGGGATCTTTGGGAGGTCGACATGCGAAGACCGCTGGCGGCGTTCGGATGCGGCCTTGCCTTCGTCATTCTTGCTGCGCTGGGCAGCACGCCAGCGCCGGCCCTGACGGTCGGCGCGCTCAAGTCCGAGGCGAAGGCTCATGCCGATGCGAGCGTCCTGACGGTACGCTGCAGGGGGCGCGGATGCGGCTGGTGCTGCCGCTCGCCGCACGATCGTGCCCCGATGGTCGGCGCGTACAATTCCTATTCGCCGTATCTACGTCGTGCCGGGCCGGTGATCGCCTACCACGCGCCGCGCGTCTACTACGTACCGGTGCCGGTGCCGGTGCCAGTGTATGTGCCGGTCTATCCCCGCTATTACGCCGCGCCGGTCTACTACGACGCATACGCCTATCGCGCGTGGTCCGGTCGCTACTACAACGAGGGTTGGTGAGGCAGCATCTTCCCGGCTGAATGCCGCACGGCGCAAGGGAAGCAGTCTGGCCTGCACCGTCGCGCCCAGCCTACTCCGACGTTTCTTCCGTCTTGGCGCCGCCCATCTCGCGCAATCTCGCCAACACGCGGGCCTGCTCCTCGGCCTCCGTCTCCGCGCGCGGTTCTTCCGCAGGCCGCGGAGCGAGAATCTCGACGCTCGGCTGCGGACCGAGGCCGGGCGGAACGGTGGTCTGCGCCGTGGGCAGCAGGGTGCCTCCCTTTTCGAGATGCTTCTGCTGCTCCTTGCGCTCGCGCTCGACACGGCGCGCCGCCTTCTGCACTTCCGCGTCGAGATCGACCTGCGAGCACAGCCCAAGCGTGACAGGGTCCTGTGGTGTCAGGTTGGCTGAATTCCAGTGTGTGCGGTCACGGATTGAGGCGATCGTCGGCTTGGTCGTGCCGACCAGGCGCATGATCTGGCTGTCCTTCAGCTCCGGGTGGTTGCGCAGCAACCAGACGACGGCATTGGGCCGATCATGGCGGCGCGACACGGGCGTATAGCGCGGTCCCTTCTTGGTCTTGACCTCGGGGATGTCGATCTTGGACTCGGCCAGATGCAGGCTGAGGCTGTGGTCCTCCTCCGCGCGCTTGATCTCCTCGCGCGTCAGCTGGCCGTTCGAGATCGGGTCCATGCCTTTGATGCCATGCGCCACGTCGCCGTCGGCAATGCCTTTCACCTCCAGCACATGCAGGCCGCAAAACTCGGCGATCTGCTCGAAGGACAGCGAGGTGTTCTCCACGAGCCAGACAGCGGTGGCTTTGGGCATCAGGGGGCGGCGGTCGCTCATAAAGGTCCTTTCCTCGGGACCGGCGCGGGAAGGCCATCCCCGCGTAGGCCAAAAACATGTAGGCGTGCCTTGGAATGCCGCTCTTATAGCGCCAGCGGCCGACGTCTTGCAACCAGCATGCGGTCCCTGCCCAAGAAAGGCGCAGGATCGAAGGGCCGGCTTCAATGTGTGCGTCGCAGTACCCGAAATTGAACAATGGTCAAATTGGCCAAGCTGGCCGGGTGTGGCGTTGAATCATCAAGGCACACTGATCTTGTTGTCGACTTTGGCATTATCCCTGCACCAATGCCATCGTCTTGTTGCGGCGCAAACTCGGACGGATTAATTTTGCGGCGCGATATGAGCGCAAATGAAGCAAAGGCAGCCACATGACGGCCATAATGAGACAGGCCTACCATTTCGAAGACCTCGAGGTCGGCATGGAGGCCAGCTTCGCCAAGACGGTTACCGAGGCGGACATTGTGTCATTTGCCGAGGTCACCGGGGACAAGAACCCCGTTCACTTGGATGCCGTCTACGCTGCCAAGACGATCTTCAAGGAGCCGATTGCCCACGGCATGCTGACTGCGGGCTACATCTCGGCGGTGTTCGGCATGGAGATGCCAGGGCCTGGCGCCATCTATGTCTCGCAGACGCTCAACTTCCGCGCTCCGGTGAAAAAGGGTGACCGCGTGGTCGCCAAGGTGCGGGTGATGGAGCTCTATCCGGCCAAGCGCCGCGCCCGCTTCGAGTGCACCTGCGTCGTCGACGGCACGATGGTGCTCGAGGGTGAAGCCGTGCTCATGGTGCCGGGCCGTCCGGCTGCGGCGTGAGGCGATTTCCACCTTTGCGCGCCGTTCCGAGCCTGCGCAATTGATCGCAGGCGCTTGACCGCCCGGTGGTCGATGGGCGATGCCTCGCCGCCATGCATGTGTTCCACGGCTACGACAGCGTTCCGACAGGCGCCCGCGGCGCGGTGCTCGCGATCGGCAATTTCGACGGCGTGCACAGAGGCCATCGTGCGCTGCTCGAGACGGCGATGGACGAGGCGAGGCGGCTCGGCTGCCTGGCGGGCGTCATCGTGTTCGAGCCGCATCCGCGCGAGTTCTTCCAGCCGGACAAGCCGCATTTCCGCCTGACGCCGCTGCCGCGCAAGCTCGCCCTGCTCGAGGGCCTGGGCCTCGATCTTGCCGTGGTGCTGCGTTTCGACGCAGTCCTTGCCGGACTGGCGGCCCAGGAGTTCATCGCCCGCGTGCTCGTCGAAAGCCTCCGGGTCAGCCACGTGGTGATCGGCTATGACTTCCATTTCGGCAAGGGGCGCTCGGGAAACCCCGAGACCATGCGGCAGGCGGGTCATGCGCTTGGTTTCGGCGTCACGGTCGTGCCGCAGGTCGAGGAAGCGGGCGAGGCTTTCTCATCCAGTGCCATCCGCGCCGCGCTGGCACAGGGGAACGTGGCCGGGGCCGCGCACATGCTCGGCCACTGGTGGCGTGTTGCCGGCTTAGTGGTGGGCGGCGCCGGGCGCGGCACCGGCATGGGCTTTCCGACCGCCAACATGAAGCTGCCGCGAGGCACGATGCTGGGCCACGGCATCTACGCCGTGCGCGTGTATGTCGATGGCGTGAGCCATGCAGGGGCTGCCTATCTCGGCACGCGCCCGACCTTCGACAACGGCGAAGCGGTGCTGGAGGTGTTCCTGCTCGATTTCGAAGGCGATCTCTACGGCCGCGACGTCGAGATCGAGTTCATCGACTTCGTGCGCGCCGACGCCAAGTTCGATTCGATGGACGCGCTTGCAACGCAGATGGCCAAGGATGTGGCCCGAGTGCAGGAGATTTTGGCCAGAGCAGGTGCCAACCCGCTTTCGTCTCGCCCGGTGTGACCGGAGATCGGCTGGAGGAGACGAGAGGGATGCTGCCGCGCCTTCTGGAAGTAGCGCCGCACCCCCGCGTGCTGAGCGATTACTCCTCGCGGCGGCATCCCTCGATGCACGTTAACCGCGCACGGGCCCGGTTGGCTTCTTCAATTTCGTCACGCTTGCATAAACGGACCGCATGTGCTTCGCGTGCAACGCAAGACCGCAGGATACGCAATCTCCGCTATCCTGTGATTGTCCGGCATGGCCCGTTGCAGCCGCGGAGGCGGAAGATGATGTGCAGGCCGTGCCGACGCCCTGGATTGCCGGCCGCGCCATTGCTAGAACGCGCCAAACATGCGTGATGAAAGACGACAGATGGCAAAAGACAAGCCGGCGCAGGCGGCAGCCACGACAGGCAGCGCGGTCGCAGAGGGCGCCAAGGGGCGAGACTGGAGCGAGACCCTTTTCCTGCCCAAGACTCAGTTCCCCATGAAGGCTGGGCTGCCGCAGCTCGAGCCCCGGCTGCTCGAGCGGTGGGCCGGCATCGGCCTCTATCAGAAGCTGCGCGACGCCGCCAAGGGGCGTGCGAAGTTCATCCTGCACGATGGTCCACCGTATGCCAACGGCAACATTCATATCGGCACGGCGCTCAACAAGATCCTCAAGGACCTGGTGACGCGCAGCCAGCAGATGCTGGGCTTCGATTCCAACTACGTGCCAGGCTGGGACTGCCACGGCCTGCCCATCGAGTGGAAGATCGAGGAGCAGTATCGCGCCAAGGGCCAGGACAAGGACAGCGTTCCCGTCAACGAGTTCCGCAAGCAGTGCCGCGAGTTCGCCCAGCACTGGATCGGCGTGCAGCGCGAGGAGTTCAAGCGCCTCGGCGTGGAAGGTGACTGGCAGCACTACTACTCGACCATGGCCTACAAGGCGGAGGCGACGATTGCGGCCGAGCTCATGAAGTTCGCCATGAACGGTGCGCTCTACCGCGGCTCCAAGCCCGTGATGTGGAGCGTGGTGGAAAAGACGGCGCTGGCGGAAGCCGAGGTCGAGTATCAGGATTACACGAGCGACACGATCTGGGTGAAGTTCCCGGTCGTACGAGCGAGTGCGGAAGGCGATAGTGAAATTTCGGATCCGCACCAGCTTACCGGCGCTTCCATCATCATTTGGACCACCACGCCTTGGACGATCCCCGGCAACCGGGCGATCAGCTATTCTTCCAAGATCCAGTATGGGCTCTACGAAGTGACGGCAGCGCCCGAAGGCAATTGGGCAAAGGCAGGCGAGAGGTTTGTTCTCGCGGACAAGCTAGCCTCCGCAGTTCTCAAGGCTGCGAAGATCGAAGCTGATGGCTACCGGCGACTGGGAAGCGTTACTGCCGGTAATTTCCACATGATGGAATGCGTGCATCCGCTGCACGTGCTCGGCTACGGCTTCATGGTCCCTCTCCTCGATGGCGCTCACGTCACCGAGGAGGACGGCACGGGCTTCGTGCACACGGCGCCCGGCCACGGCCGCGAGGACTTCGACATCTGGATGCAACATGCGGGAGAGCTGCAGAAGCGCGGCATCGATCCCACCATCCCCTTCACCGTCGACGGCGACGGGTGCTTCACCAAGGACGCACCGGGCTTCGAGGGCAGGCGCGTCATCGACGACAAGGGCAACAAGGGCGACGCCAACCAGGCGGTGATCGAGGCCCTCGTGCGCGCCAACGCGCTGATCGCCCGTGGCCGCCTCAAGCACCAGTACCCGCACTCCTGGCGCTCCAAGAAGCCCGTCATCTTCCGCAACACGCCGCAATGGTTCATCGCCATGGACAAGCCGCTGCGGACGCCGGAGCGTGCCGTCAACGTCCCCTCCCCCCTTGTGGGGGAGGGACAGGGT
>WBUN01000029.1 GCA_008933705.1 Hyphomicrobiaceae bacterium | reverse complement strand
GGGTGCCCGCCTGCGCGGGCATGACGTCAGTGTTGGCTGATCGGTTCGCATTTCACTGCAATGGTGAGGCGCTCGCGCACCGCACACACACCAGCGTCACCCCCGCGTCGCGTCGAAGACGCGCCTCCGGCACGACGGCGGGGCCCAGGTCACCGGGCCGCGCGGGCCACATCCGCCGCAGACCACGCCCGCGGCCGCGCGCGCCATTCCAACGGCGCGCACACCTCTGCTGATCTGTGATCTGGGTTCCCGCCTGCGCGGGCATGACGTCAGTGTTGGCTGATCGGTTCGCATTTCACTGCAATGGTGAGGCACTCGCGTACCTCACCCACCAGCGTCACCCCCGCGTCGCGTCGAAGACGCGCCTCCGGCACGAAGGCGGGGGCCCAGGTCACAGGGACGCGCGGGCCATGCTCGCCGCAGATCACGCCGGCGGCCGCGCGCGCCACTCCAACGGCGCGCACACCTGCGTTGCGAAGTGTCCTGGGTGCCCGCCTACGCGGGCATGACGTCAGGTGGGGTTCCCCTTCCGGCTGGAACGCTTCTCCGTGGTGAGCCCGTCGAACCACGGCCGGCGCGGCCGCCCTTCGACGGGCTCAGGGCGGAGCGGGGTGTGAGACCGTCCGATCAAGACGGAATGGCGGGGGTGACGTGGGGCCGAGTGAGCAGCCGAGTTCAGCTCATGACCAAACAGCGCGCCGCTGAAGCCGCCGGTCGTGACACCAGGGATTGAGAGGACACCAAACCAGTGGTCGCTGGCAAACCTCGTTCGCAGGAAACGGATAGAAGCCCGCGTCACTCCCACTCGATCGTGCCCGGCGGCTTGGAGGTCACGTCGTAGACAACGCGGTTGATGCCCTTCACCTCGTTGATGATGCGGGTGGCGGCGCGGCCGAGCACGTCGTGGGGGAACTCGAAGAAGTCGGCCGTCATGCCGTCGGTCGAGGTGACCGCGCGCAGGGCGCAGACGTGGTCGTAGGTGCGCGCATCGCCCATCACGCCGACCGTGCGCACGGGCAACAGCACCGCGAACGCCTGCCAGATCTTGTCGTAGAGGCCGGCCTTGCGGATCTCGTCGAGGAAGACGGCGTCCGCCTTGCGCAGGATGTCGAGCTTTTCCTGCGTGGCCTCGCCGGGAATGCGGATGGCAAGGCCCGGACCGGGGAAGGGGTGGCGCCAGATGAAATGCTCGGGCAGGCCGAGCTCGCGGCCGAGCGCGCGCACCTCGTCCTTGAACAGCTCGCGCAGCGGCTCGACCAGCTTCAGGTGCATGCGCTCGGGCAGGCCGCCGACGTTGTGGTGCGACTTGATGGTCACCGACGGGCCGCCGATGAACGACACGCTCTCGATCACGTCGGGGTAGAGCGTGCCCTGTGCCAGGAACTCGGCGCCGCCGATCTTCTTGGCCTCCTCGTCGAACACGTCGATGAAGAGTGCGCCGATGGTCTTGCGCTTGGCCTCGGGGTCGGTCGTGCCGGCGAGCGCCTTCAGGAAGCGGGCGCTCGCGTCCACGTGCACCAGGGGAATGTTGAAGTGGCCGCGGAAGAGGGAGACGACCTCCTCGGCCTCGTTCAATCTGAGCAGGCCGTGGTCGACGAAGATGCAGGTGAGCTGGTCGCCGATGGCCTCGTGGATGAGGACCGCCGCCACGGCGCTGTCGACGCCGCCGGACAGCCCGCAGACGACGCGCCCCTTGCCGACCTGGGCACGGATCTTGGCGATCTCGCTCGTCCGGAAGTGCGCCATGCTCCAGTCGCCCGGCAGGCCGGCGATGCGGCGCACGAAGTTGCCGATGAGCCGGCTCCCGCGCGGGGTATGCGCCACCTCGGGGTGGAACTGCACGGCGTAGAGCTTGCGCTTCTCGTCGGCGATGGCGGCAAAGGGCGCGCCCTTGGATACGCCCACCACCTTGAAGCCCGGGGGCAGGCGCGTGACGCGATCGCCGTGGCTCATCCACACGGTGTCGCGCTCGCCCTTGCTCCACACGCCGTCGAACAGCGCGCTCTCGCCGGTGACCTCGATCTCGGCGCGGCCGAACTCGCGGTGGTGGCCGCCTTCGACGCCGCCGCCGAGCTGGGCCACCATGGTCTGCTCGCCGTAGCAGATGCCGAGCACGGGCAGTCCGGAGGTGAACACCCAGTCGGGCGCGCGCGGCGTGCCGAACTCGGTCACGCTGGCCGGCCCGCCGGACAGGATGACGGCCCTGGGTTTCAGCCGCTCGAGCGCCTCGTCGGCCTTGTTGAACGGCACGATCTCGGAGTAGACGCCCTGCTCGCGCACCCGCCGGGCGATGAGCTGGGTCACCTGGCTGCCGAAATCGATGATGAGAACGGTGTCGGTCATGGCCCTCGCGCCGCCTCGGCGGCAGAATCGGTTGCACAGGCACTTCCGATAGACCATCGCTGCCCATGGGGGGTCAAGCGCCGCCGTCGAACAAATCCCTCATTTTGCGGGCTCATTTGTGCGGCAAAGTCGAGCAGTGGAGGGAACAGCGTCGTGCGGACACTGTGGGCGGCCGTTGCATTCGTCGTGCTTGCGGCCGGGAGCGCGCCCGCCGAGCCGCCGAGCGTCGCGCGGGCCGAGATCGTCTGGGCCGGCCTCTATGAGGCCGAGGTCACCGGCACCGTCAGCCAGCCCCACACCGCCATCGGCCGCACCAACCAGCTCTCCAACATCCGCAAGCTGCGGGCCACCACGACGGTGGAGGGCCGGCTCGGGGTGAGCTTCGGTCTCGAGTACCAGCTGCGGGGCAAGCCCGACGGCGCCGACGTTCCCATCACCATCGTCGTCATCCTGCCGAAGGCGGGGCTGAGGAACCCGGCCAACGCCGAGCCCACCTACCGTGAGCGCTGGCGCCCGTCCGCACAGGTCATCGGCGGCCGCACGCTCGTCGGCTACACGCTGGAGCATGACTGGGAGGTGGTGGCCGGGCTGTGGACCTTCGAGATCTGGTCCGAGGACGAGAAGCTCGGCGAGCAGGCATTCTGCGTCGTCACCGAGCGCGCACCGAAGACGCCCGATGGCAAGGACGACGACCCGTGCCGCTCCACGCCGACGGCGTGACTGCGGGGCCCGGCGCCTGGGGGCAGAGCCTGTGGCGAACGCCGTCGCCCGCGCTGACCGTCGTGGAGGGGCTGACCTCCACAGTCTGCCCCCGCCAGCGGCGGCGCTGTCCGGCGAGCTTCACTCTGCCGCTGCGGCCTGCCCGTTGCCGTTGGCGTGCACCTGCGCGGGCTTGGCCGTGATGCCGAGGCGCTCCACCGCCGCCTGCAGGATCTGGCCCAGCAGCTCGGAATAGCGCATGCCCTGGAAGCCGGCCATGATGTTCATCTTGCCGTCCCAGCACCAGCCGGGGTTGGGGTTGACCTCGAGCAGCTTGATCTCGCCCCTGGCGTCGGCGCGGAAGTCGAAGCGCGCATAGTCGCGGCAGCCCAGCCGCTCGAACAGGCGCGCGGAGCTGTCGATGACGTGCTGCTGCTTCTGGTCCGACAGCGTCGCCTCGCGATATCTGATCTGCGTCCAGTACGGGCTGTCGGGAAGCCATTTGGACTCGTAGCCGAGAATCCTCGGCAGCCCGCTCTCCAGATGGGAGTAGTCGACCTCCAGCACCGGCAGCGCCCTCAGGCCCTGATCCGGGTTGCCGACAAGGCCCACCGAGTATTCCGCACCTGTGAGGAACTCCTGCACCAGCACGCCGCGCCTGGGGAAATCGGCCCTCAGGCGGTCGAGATAGTCGAGCAGCGCCTTCTCGTTGTTGACCACGGCATCCTTGGTGATGCCCTGGCTGCTGTCGCCCTGGTTCGGCTTCAGCAGGGCGGGGAATACGGACGGCAGCGTCGCGCCCTGGTCGCCCGGGCGCACGTAGCTTTCGAGCGGCACCGGCACGTCGAGCGACTGCGCGACCGCGCGCACAAGCCCCTTGTCGTAGCAGGCAGCCAGCGCCGCCGGGGCGGCACCCGTATAGCCGATGCCCAGCACCTCCAGCAGCGCCGGAACGTGCAGCTCCTTGAAGGGGTCGTTGTTGAAGCCTTCGTCGCAGAGGTTGAAGACCAGGTCGGTCCTCAGCTCCGCCAGATCGCGCTCCATCGTCGCGTGGTTGTCGAGGTAGCGGAACTTGTAGTTGGGCAGCTCAACGAGCGCGTCCTTGAGCTTGCGGATGGTGTCGATGTCCTCGGGGTTGAACGCGCCGCCCCGCTTGATCTGATCGGGCAACCTCGGATCGCCCAGCAGCACGGTCACCTCGAGCGCCTGCAGCTTGCCCTTCTTGCGTGCCGGCAGGTGCGGGGCGTCGGCCGTGAGCAGGATGCGCCGCGCCATCATGCCGAGATCCTGGTCGCGCTCGGACTGCGCCTCGGCATGCCCGTGATGGCGGATGTTGCGGAAGCCGGTCTTCTCCAGGAGCTTGCCGATGCTCTCGCGCGTGTACAGCCGCTCGGCGTAGAACTGGTCGGCGATCACGCCCATCTCGTCGTGCACGATCACCTCGCGCGAGATGAGCCGCTCGCCGTCCTGGCTGATCGACCGCTCGCGGCACACGAAGTGGTGCTCGTCGATCCACTCCCACGAGCGCTTGTCGAAGTTCTCGTGCATGTGGCCGCCGTCGGTGATGTCGAGCACCAGCTGGCCGCTGGGCCTGAGGATCTTGCCGACCGCGGTCAGGACCTTCTCGTCGTCCTGCTTGTTGGAGAAGTAGCCGAACGAGTTGCCCATGATGGCAACGCAATCCATGCTGCTCTCGGGCAGCCGCGGATTGCGCGCATCGCCCTCCTTGAATACGACCTGCAGGCCTTCGGTCTGGGCCCGCTTCTTGGCCAGCCGCACGAGATAGCGCGAGCGGTCGAGGCCCATGACGTGCTTGAAGCCGCGGCGCGCGAGCTCCAGGCAGTGCCGGCCCTGTCCGCAGCAAAGGTCGAGGATGTGGCTGTGGGGCTGGATGGCGGCGGAGGAGACGATGAAGTCCACCTCGCGGCGGGTGTTCTCGGTGTTCTCGACGACGTCGCCGTCGGTCTTCACATAAAGGGCGTTGAAGAGCTTTCGCCACCACTCTTCGGGCAGGTGTGCCTCGAGGTCCGCAACCGGGCCGAGGCAGGAACGCGTTGCCAAGCGCTTGGGACGCTTCGGCTTGGAAGGCATTACCATGGTGGACGAAAGTCCTCCTCGATGCCGCCGACAGCGGCCGTCGGAGAGAGTAAGCTCTCCATTGGACGCCGGCCCCCGGCCGGTCATGAACGAGACCCCTCTGGCCTCAACAAAACGCGATCCTTAGTCTCTCGATTTTTCCTGTCAAACTTTTATCTGTGGACGATGGGAGGCCCACGCAAGGTCCGCGCGCCGCGGCGCGCGCTCGCCACACTCACCCCTGCCTGCTCAGCACGGCGATGAAGAAGCCGTCGGTGCCGTGACGCCCCGGCGTGAGCAGCAGAGCGTCCTCGCCGTCGTCCGCGGAGGCCGGCGGCGTTCCGCCGACGCCGGCAGTCCACGCCTGCCGCCACGGTAACGTCACAAAGCCCGCATGGTTCGCCACGAACCATCTCACCTGGTCGCCATTCTCCTCCGCCAGCACCGAGCAGGTGACATAGACCACGCGGCCGCCCGGCTTCACGAGCGCGGCCGCACTCTCGAGCACCGCACGCTGCTCCTCCTGGCGCTGCGCCAGGTTGGCCGGCTTCAGCCGCCATTTGGCGTCCGGCCTGCGCCGCCAAACCCCGGTGCCCGTGCAGGGCGCATCGACGAAGACGAGATCAAAGCGCGGCCCGAGGGCGGCCAGCGCCGCCTTGTCTCCGGCCGCGAGCACTTGCGCATTGCGCACGCCCGCCCGCTTGAGGCGCTCGAAGATCGGCCGCAGCCGCGCGGCGTCCTCATCGTAGGCGTAGATCTGCCCGGTGTTGCGCATGGCTCCGGCCAGCGCCAGCGTCTTGCCGCCCGCGCCTGCACAAATATCTAGCACCTGCGCGCGCGGGGCGGCGCCCGCCATCAGTGCGGCGATCTGCGAGGCCTCGTCCTGCACCTCGTACCAGCCTTTGCCGTGGCCGCCCTCGGCCTCGACATTGGGCGTGCGGGACGGGCCTTCGGGGGCAGCGAGGCGAACGCCGAGCGGTGACAGGGGCGTCGGCATCGGGGCGAAGCGCGCCAGCGCCTTCAGCACCTTCTCGCGATCGGCCTTGAGCGCGTTGACGCGCAGATCGACCGGCGCGCGCCGGGCGAGCGCCGCACCTTCCTCGGCGGCAGCGGAACCGAACACCCGCTCGAAAGAGGGGGTGAGCCAATCCGGGAAGTCGCCGCGCACAGCCACCGGCGTATCGGCGGGCAGCTCGCGGGTCAGGCCAGCCTGCTCGGCGGCGCTGAGCGCTTCCACCGCATGCACAGTTCCATCCGCGCTGGCGATGATCCCGGAGGGCGGCAGCCCGAGCGCGCGGGACGCGGCCGCCAGCGCGATGGCCCGCGGAGTATCTGCACCCATCTGCGCGGCAAGCGAGCGCCGGCGGCGCAGGGCGTCATAGACAAGATTGCCGATGGCGGTGCGATCGCCCGAGCCGGCGAAGCGATGGCTCTTGCCCCAGTCGGCAAGCGCAGCGGCCGCCGGGCGATGACGGCCCACGACCTCCTCGAGGACCTCGATGGCAGCCTTGATCCGGGCGCCGGGCCGCATCGGCTCAGGCTAGACCGGTGGTGAGCACGTGCAGGAACAACTTGATCCACATCAGCACGACAATGAGGAAGCCCAGCGCAAAGGCCGGCGAGCGCCACCGCACCTTGTTGGGGCCGATGTGAATGGCCGCGTGCACGAGACGCGTCAGCACGAACAGCCACGCGAGGGTGACCATCAGGCTGTCGGCGCTCTTGGTGATGAGGGCGAAGGCCACCACCGCGTAGAACAGCACCGGCAGCTCGAACTGGTTGCTGTAGTTGGCCGCCCGCTTGATGGCGTCCTCGGGCCAGGGCGCCCTGCCGAGGGCAAGGTCGGGGTTGCCGCGCTTGCGATCCATGGTCTTGACGGCGCGGGCGCGTGCAACCGCCATCGAGAGGGTGACCGTGAAGACGAGGAGAACCTGCACGAAGACAGGATAGAGAATGGCAATCTGATTCATGGACGCAGCCCGGTTGCCCGGCCCCTTGGGAAGATGAGCAGACCGACCGGTGCCTACATGTTGCGTGGATAGTTTGGCGCCTCGCGCGTCACCGCCACGCCGTGCGTGTGGCTCTCGTTGATCGATGCGGGAGAGATGCGCACGAAGCGGGCCCGCTCGCGCAGGTCCTTGAGCGTTGCCGCGCCGAGATAGCCCATGCCGGCGCGCAGGCCGCCAACGAGCTGGTGCAGCACGCCATCCACCGGCCCCTTGTAGGGCACCTGGCCCTCGATGCCTTCCGGCACCAGCTTCAGCGTGTCCTTCACCTCCTGCTGGAAGTAGCGGTCGGCGCTGCCGCGTGCCATGGCGCCCACCGAGCCCATGCCGCGGTACGCCTTATACGTGCGGCCCTGGTAGAGATAGGTCTCGCCCGGCGCCTCGTCGGTGCCGGCCAGCAGTGCGCCGATCATGACGCAGTCGGCGCCCGCCGCCAGCGCCTTGACCATGTCGCCCGAATACTTGATGCCGCCGTCGGCGATGACCGGCACATCCTGCTTCTTGGCAACCTCCACGGCGTCCATGATGGCCGTGAGCTGCGGCATGCCGACGCCGGCGACGATGCGCGTGGTGCAGATCGAGCCCGGCCCGATGCCCACCTTCACCGCGTCGGCACCTGAATCGATCAACGCCTTGGTGCCGTCGGCCGTGGCGACGTTGCCGGCGATGACCTGAACGCGGTTGGAGTGCTTCTTGATCCGCTTCACGGCCTCCAGCACCCGGCTCGAGTGGCCGTGCGCGGTGTCGACCACCACCAGATCGACCCCTGCATCGATCAGGCGCTCGGCGCGCTCGAAGCCGTCCTCGCCCACGCTTGTTGCCGCCGCCACCCGCAGCCGGCCCGGCTCGTCCTTGCAGGCGTTGGGATACTTCTGCGCCTTCTCGATGTCCTTGACGGTGATGAGACCGATGCAGCGATAGCCCTCGTCCACCACCAGCAGCTTCTCGATGCGGTGCTGGTGCAGCAGGCGCCGTGCATCCTCGCGCGACACGCCTTCCTTCACCGTCACCAGCTCCTTGGTCATCAGCTCGGCGATCGGTGTCTTGGGGTTGGTGGCAAAGCGCACGTCGCGGTTGGTGAGAATGCCGACGAGCTTGCCCAGCTTGCCGGGCTCGACGACGGGGATGCCGGAGATGTTGTGCTCGTCCATGAGGCGCAGCGCGTCGCGCAAGGTTGCCGACGGATTGATGGTGACGGGATTGACCACCATGCCCGACACGTAGCGCTTCACCATCGCCACCTGCTCGGCCTGCATTTCCGGCGTCATGTTGCGGTGGATGACGCCGATGCCGCCGGCCTGGGCCATGGCGATGGCGAGCCGCCCTTCCGTCACCGTGTCCATGGCCGAGGACAGCACCGGAATCTTCAAGCCGATCTGGCGGGTTACCCGCGAGCTGACGTCGGTCTCGCCCGGCAGCACGTCGGAGGGACGGGGGACGAGAAGCACATCATCGAAGGTCAGCGCCACGGTGCTTTCGTCCAGAATGGGCCGTTGCGCCATATGCGGTCTCCTCGTGCATCAGGTTGGCCGAAAACGGGCGCGCCAAGCCTTCCGGCTCCGGCACGCGGCCCGCTCAGCCGCCCTTGTGATGGAATCGTTCCAAGTCCCCTCTTAGCACCCCGATCGAATCAGGGAAAGGAGGCCCCGGCGCCCCGCGCACCAGATATGCGCGCTCTCCACCGCCGGAGCGCGACCAGGGCCCAGACGGCCTCGACCACCCCGAACGGCCAGGCGCCCTGCACGAAACCATGAAGGGAGGCAAAGGCGCAGGCGGCCGCGAACGCCAGGATGAACCAGGGGCTGCTGCGGTCTTCGAGGGCATAGAAGACCAGCATGGCGGTCACGGCGGCAAGTCCGAAGGCGGTGAGGCCGTCCATCACGGCCTGTCGCCGCCGCGGAAGCCCAGCGCCACCACGTAGAGCTCGGCCGACTCGGCGCGGCTGGCTGGCGGCTTCACGTGCTTGACCTTGCTGAACGCGCGTCTGAGCAAGTCCAGCAGCTCCCTCTCGGTGCCGCCCTGGAACACCTTGCAGACGAAGGCCCCGCCGGGGGTGAGGACCTCGCAGGCGAATGCCGCCGCCGCCTCCGCCAAGCCCATGATGCGCAGATGATCGGTACGCGCGTGACCGGTACCCTGCGCGGCCATGTCGGACAGCACGACATCGGCCGCTCCATTCCTGAGCAGGCCCTTCAGCCGGGCTGGCGCCGTCTCGTCCATGAAGTCGAGCTGCAGGACGGTGACGCCGGCCAAGGGCTCCATCGCCAGCAGATCGATGGCGACCACCTGGCCCCGGCCTTCGACCGACTTCACGCGGTCCGCCGCAACCTGGCTCCAGCCGCCTGGTGCCGCACCAAGGTCGACGACGCGCTTGCCCGGCTTGAGCAGCCGCTCCTTGTCGTCGATCTCGATCAGCTTGAATGCCGCTCGCGAGCGGTAGCCCTCGCGCTTGGCCGCGGCCACGTAGGGATCGTTGAGCTGGCGCTCCAGCCAGCGCTGCGAGGACGTCGATCGCTGGCCGGTCGACTTGACGCGCACTTTGAGCTGGCGCTGGCCGCCCAGCTTGCCGCGTCCGCCTCTGCTGTGCGTTGTCATCTGCGGCTGGCCTACCGTCTCCAGTATCCGGCTCTGCCGCCGGTGCGATAGACGCCGTCCTCCGTCATCAGCGTGGCGAGGATGCCTTCGCGCAAGCCGCGGTCGGCCACGCGCAGCCGGTCGCAGGGCCACATCCGCAGCATGGCCTCAAGGATGGCGCAGCCGGCGAGCACCAGGTCCGCCCGCTCCCTGCCGACGCAAGGCTCTGCGACGCGCTCCTCGTAGCTGGCCGCCAGCAGCCCGGCCGTCACTGCACGCACCTGGCCGATATCGAGCCAGCAGCCATCCACCTTGCTGCGCTCGTAGCGCGGCAAGCCGAGGTGCACGCCCGCCAGCGTGGTGACCGTGCCCGATGTGCCGAGCAGATGCGTCCGGCGACAGGCGAGGCGCTTGCGCAAGCCGTATTCGGCCTCGAACGGCTGCAGCATGCCGGCAACGTGCGCGACCATGGTCTGGAACATATCCGCATCGACGAACCTGCCGCCGAAGCGCTCGGCGAGCGTCACCACCCCCACCGGCAGAGACGTCCAGGCGGCGATGCAGCTTTGCACCTCCAGCCTCTCGACCATCGAGCGCCGCCAGGAATGCTTGCGCCGCGCTAGGTCCAGCCAGATCAGCTCCGAGGAGCCCCCGCCGATGTCGAACACGAGCGCACAGTCGCAATTGGCGTCGATCAGCGAGGCGCATCCGGACACGGCCAGCTTGGCCTCGGTCTCGCGGCTGACGATGGTGATGTTGAGACCGGTCTCATGCTGGACGCGGTCGAGAAACTCCTCGGCGTTGGCGGCGAGCCGGCAGGCCTCCGTGGCAATGAGGCCGGCACGCTCGACGCGGTGGCGCTCCATCTTGCCCGCGCAAATCCTCAATGCCTCGACGGTGCGCTGCATCGCTGCGTCGGACAGTCGTCCGCTGGTCGCCACCCCCTCGCCCAGGCGGATGATGCGGGAGAACGCATCGATCACCCTGAAGCCGCGGCGCGAGGGACGGGCCACCAGAAGGCGGCAATTGTTGGTGCCCAGATCGAGCGCCGCGTAGGCGCGCCCCGCCTTGGAGGTCCCCGCCGAGCGGCCATCTACGCCGTCCGCCGTCACCGGCGCACGTCCGGCGACTGCGTCTTGCGACGGGCTTGCGGAGCCGCCGGCATAGTCTGCCGCTTCGGCTTGCGCGTTGGCCGCGCCGCCATGCGTATTCGCACCCTCCACCGTTCTTCTCCGCGCCGCGGTTCGATCCCGATCGATCGCCGAGCGTCTTTCTGATGGAACTTGGCCGTCAATCTAGCAGGTCGGGGCCGCGGGTAAAGGCGCGGGTGCAGAGCCTGGCTCTGCGGCGGCCTCCGACCATTGCGGCTATCGCCAGATTCCGCCGCCTCTGGAATTATCGCCCGATCAATGGCTTCTTCGAGAAAATGTCATGCGCCGTCCACGCCTTGCCGTCCTGGCCCTGATTGCTGCGATGCTGCCCGCCAATCCCGCCCCAACCCTGGCGCAGGCGCCGGTCGAGCTGACGGCGGCAGAGAAGCGCGCCGTTCTGCTGGCGGCCTACCCCGAGGCTCTCTCCGCCGAGGCCGGGAGCGACATCGTCTTCAAGGACGGCACCCGGCTGCCCTTCGACGATGGTCGCGGCGCCAAGGATTTCGACATGCTGCTGGCAGAGCCTGACATCGAGGATATGTTCGCGATCCGCTATCCGCGGGGGCCTGCGGGTGCGCCGCCTGCGCTCAACGCCGACCCAGGCCGCATCCGCAACGAGGCGTTCTTCAAGAAGATGTACGGCGACTGCACCAAGGGCGAGGTGGCGAGAAACCTGGCTGATGTCGTCTGGCTGCCCAAACGGTCGGGCGCCAAGGTCAGGGTGACCAGGATCAATGGTGTCGCCGAGCGCCTCGCCGCGGCGAGCCGCGAACTCGACGCACTGCCGGACCGCTTCGCCAAGTACCTCGTGCCCGTCGCCGGGACGTACAACTGCCGGCCCATCGCCGGCACCACCCGGGTCAGCGCGCACGGCTATGGCGTCGCCATCGATATCGCCATAGGGCATGCCCACTACTGGCGCTGGGCCAAGGCCGGCAGCGCCTACGCCTACCGCAACGAGGTGCCGGCCGAGATCGTCGCCATCTTCGAGAAGCACGGCTTCATCTGGGGCGGCAAATGGTACCACTACGACACCATGCACTTCGAATACCGCCCCGAGATCCTGGCAGCCGGCCGCTGAGCCGGAGCGGCCTTGGTGGGCGCCTCCCGGCGGGGTGCGGATGCCGGCGTCCCTTGCCCCTTGCGCCCGTCGCTGTTAGATAGCGGTCGCACGAGGCCCGGAGGGGCCGCACGCTCCCTGTTGGGGGATAGTTTAACGGTAGAACAGCGGACTCTGACTCCGTTAGTCTAGGTTCGAATCCTAGTCCCCCAGCCAGCAACCAGCCGTGTCTTCATTCCACGACAGCCTGCAGGCAACAGCGCAACTATCTTATACGTCGGTCAGCGCAAGGCGTCGGTAAGTCTCGCAATGGCGTGACGAAGTCCGGTCATCTCCTCCGGCCCCAAGGCGGCTGCAGCCTCGGCGTTGACTGCTCTGGCCTCGGCGCTCAGGGGATCGTGAAGGCGATGGCCTTTTTCGGTCAGGAATACGAGTACCTTTTTGCGGTTGGTCGGATCGGGGTGCATTCTCACCAGCCCGTCGCGCATCATCCGCCTGAGAGTATTGGCCACCGTTGGTTGCTCGAAATCGAGGCGGCGGGCGATTTCCGACTGGGTCAACCCGTTCTCTTCCCACAGCACGAGGAGCAGGGGGAACTGGCCGAGCGGTATGCCATGCACCGCAAGCCGCCGTTCCAGGCGCTGGGCGAACAGCCGCGCCAACTGGTTGACCAGATAGCCGAGGCTTTGATGTCGATTGAAGGGGCGTTCGGCAGAGCTCACAGTTTCGGCTTCCATACCCCAATGGCCGCTATGGTGAGGGCCAGCAGAATGTTGATTGCCCCGGCGATGTCCTCGATGCGCTTGGCGGTCAAAATCTGCGCGGCGGCGACATCTGGCGAGCCGTCCCGCAAGGCGATGGCCCCCTGCAACATATCACGGCCCGCCGGGATGATCGCCACGGCGGCAATTGCTGCCACAACAAGCGCCAGGCTCCCATGAAGAGCGAGCCATCTCGCCCGCAGCGGCGATAAGCGGGAGATCACGGCCATGCCGATACCGGAAACGATTGCCAAGCCGAGGCCAGGTATCGTCAAGACATTGGTGGCCGTCGTCACATTCTGGCGAGCGAACAGGAAAAGCGGGCTGTGCGGTCCGCCACCCAGCACGCTGACAACGATATGGCCGAATATGCTGCCCAGAAACAGGGTCAAGCCGAGGAGATGAAGGAATTTCAGAACACGGTACATGCGCCCCTCCGATGGTGATGTCATAGCTTGCTATAATACATGAATCACATCATAGCAAGCTATAAATGAGGCCATCGCTTCCGGAAGGGCGACGTTGGGGACTTGTCTCTGCTAATTTTCGGCGAGATTACATGAACATTCGGGTTGTTCGCGCATGTGGTCAGGTCCCCCCAGCCAGCATGCACACGGTGCATCAATGGCGTTGATGGCGATGACGCCGCCGCATCACCCCCAATAGCTGGCGACCTCGCATATCTCGCGGCCCCGCTGGCCGAGCAGGCGTCCGCGGCCACCCTTGCCGGATTGACAATATGCTGTCGACGTTGGCCGTCGGAGTTGGAAGTGCGCACCGGGCGGGCGCGGAATGGGGCGAGGCGGCAAAGCGCTGCTGGCTATGCGCGACCGATGCCCAACGGCTCGATGCGTAACGCCGTTTTGTGTGGAAAACGGCAAGCGCCACAAGGGTGCCGAAAGCTGAAGGCGGCAACCTGAAGTGTTCGACCTTCGAGATCCGAAAATCGCGGTATTTCGCGCGTTTCGGCAGAGCAAATGTGTCAGTCCACTGCCCAAATTCGTGGCACTTCAGCCACAATCAGCGTCAATTGCCCCCTGCGATTGCGCGATCATTTGCAGTTAACGGTTTACTCCACTAAGTCTGTTTCACTGTCACGAGTCGTGCGGCAGGGCCTTCTTGAGGTCTGAACGCTCATCTTCTGCATATTGGTCCCGGCCGGAGAGCCAGGACCGGCGGAGGCGAGCAGCAGGAAGCAAGCCCGGCGCCTCTTCGGAAGCCGCATTGAGTATCCACCGTAGTTCAGCGTTGTAAGCGTTGCGTCAACGCGTTTCGCGTCCGGTTCTCGGCGCCTGCGCACACGCGCGTGCGTGCGTCGCGGTCCGGACACGGGGCAGACGCCGGGCACGCGCGTGCTGCTTCCTGCTTCAACGTAGAGATAACTCTGTGGAGATAGATATGAACGGGGCACTGATGAAAGCGACTAGTCGCTTCGCCATCGCCGCCGCGGCCGGTCTCTTCGTGGGTGGCATGGCCATGCCGTCCGCTAAGGCAGCCGACCTCGGTGGCAATTGCTGCGCAGATCTGGAAGAGCGTGTGGCAGAGCTCGAGGCCACCACTGCCCGCAAGGGCAACCGCAAGGTCAGTCTGGTCATCAGCGGCCAGGTTAACCGCGCTGTGGCGTTCTGGGACGACGGTTACAAGACCGACGTCTACTCGGTGGATAGCGGCGTTTCCCGCAGCGCTTTCCAGTTCGACGGCTCTGCCCGCATTAACGCGGACGTGACGGCCGGCTATCAGTTCGTGTGGGTGCTCGGGCTTGGTGCTCGCGGCCATCACGTCAACCAGCTTGACGACGACGGCAACACGGCTGCCAATTTCGGCACCGCTGTGGATGCAGGCGCAATATCCGCCGACTCCATCCCGGCAATCGAAATCGCCAACTGGTATTTGGACAGCAAGCATTGGGGCAAGTTGACGGTCGGCCGTATCAACACGGCGCAGACGGCCACGACCCAGACCGACCTCGGCGGCATTCTCGTCATCGGCGGTCCGCAGATGGGTCTGTGGAACAACTCCTATTATGCTCGCCAGTCGGGTGGAAACCTGGCTGCTGCTCCTTCGGCCACCACGCCGCTCACGCCGACCGGCCTGACGTGGAATACCATGATGGGCGGCGCTCAGGTGACCATTGCGGGCACCAGCCGCGCGGATGGCGTACGCTACGACACACCGACCTGGGCAGGCTTCTCCGCATCGGTGGCGTGGGCCGAGGACGACTTCTGGGACGTGGCCGCCCGTTACGCGGGTGAGTTCAGCGGCTTCCGCGTCGCCGGTACGATATCGTATTCGCAAAATCGGGATGCCGAGGCTGACACCTCGTCGAGCGCTGCGACCGGTCTGACTTCGATCTCTCCGGACATCCGCAAGTGGCAAGGTTCGGCCAGCATCCTGCACGTTGCATCCGGCCTGTTCCTGGATGGTGCCTACCTCGTCCAGTCGTA
The DNA here is from genome assembly GCA_008933705.1 of Hyphomicrobiaceae bacterium. Lineage (GTDB taxonomy): Bacteria > Pseudomonadota > Alphaproteobacteria > Rhizobiales > Hyphomicrobiaceae > AWTP1-13. The sequence goes on along the minus strand of WBUN01000029.1, from coordinate 46,952 downwards.
CAACGGCTTGACGGCGGCTGAGCTGTACGGCGGCACGGTCGCCGGTGGCAACCGCCCCGACACCAAGTACTGGTACATCGCCGGTGGTATCGCTCAGAACTGGACCGGCCTCGGCAAGACGGTGTTCTACGGCGAGTACGGCAACATCGAGGATGGCGCCACCGGCCTCGCTCTGACGTCCACCGCCGGCCTGACGATCACCGGTGTGACCGGTGGTGCGGCGCTGACCGGCACGGTTACATCGTCAGAAGTCAACTTCTGGGGTCTGGGCGTTGTCCAGAACATCGACGCTGCTGCGATGGAGCTGTATGCCGCCTACCGCAACTACAGTGCGGATATCGTGGTCGGCACAACGGATGCTCGGGTCGAGGACTTCTCGATGGTCATGACCGGCGCCCGCATCAAGTTCTGATCGGGTTCCAATAACCGACATGAGGGAGAGCCGCCTTCGGGCGGCTCTTTCTTTTTTGCAAGTCGCTGGGAGGTCAACGGCAAGGTGATGGCGGCCGCACTTGTTGGCCGCAATGTGATTTGCTGTCACCGGCGAGATTTGCGAACAATGGCCACAGGGTCGATTTTGGCGAAATTGCCTTTCGCTTGCCGTTTCGGTTTGCAACGACTCCTCTAGGTTAAGAGCAAGGTCTGCATTCGGCGGCTTGTGCGGGCGCGGTAGGCTCAGTCTGCGTGTGTGGTAGGGCGTACAGGAGCCGACGATGAGCAAGGCGAGCGGCCTGTTGTTGATATTTGCAGGGCTCGGCATGGCGGCGTACGCGATGCCCTGGGAGCGCGGGGCCAGGGAGACGCCGTCCGACCTCACAGCCAGAAGGCCGGCAGGCATCAGCGTCAGCATGGCTTTGCTGCCTGAAGCGCGGCCGCCCGAGGCGGTGGCGAAGGCAATGCCTGCGATCATTCCTCCCAAGCCGCAGCCGGCGGTGCGGCCGACGGCGGCCCGGCCGGTGGCGCCCGAGGTGGCTGCGGCGACGACAGCGGTCGCAACGCCGCCGCAGGCGCCGGCAGCCGTTGTGGTGCGGCAGCCTGGCGGCACGATGATGCGGCCACTTCCGCCGACGCAGAGGATGGCGGCGATGCCGGCCAATCGGGAAGGGCTGGCGCGGGAGCTGCAGGCCGAACTGAGAAGGGTTGGCTGTTACAGGGGGGATATCAACGGGGGCTGGGGCGCGGAGTCGCGCCGGAGCATGAAGGCATTCACGGATCGCGTGAACGCGACGCTGCCCATCGATCAGCCGGACTATATTTTGCTGGCGCTGGTGAGGAGCCATCCCGAGGAGGTGTGCGGCAAGGGATGCCCCGCTGGGCAGTCGCTGAGCGAGGGGCAGTGCCTGCCAAACGCGATCATCGCGCGTGCCGCGAAGAAGAAGACCGCGCCTGCTGCCGCCGCGATTCCCCCGCGGCCGACCATCAGCAGCTGGTCGACCACCACCACGGCGGTGGTGGCAACCCCGCCAAGCGCGCCGATCGATGGGCGGATGGCGCTGTCCGGTCCGCGGAGCGATCCGGCAGGGCTGGCGGCGGATGAGCGCGACCGGGTCGCGATTGGTGCGGCACCTCAGATCGCACCCCTGCAGGGGCAGCCGCCCGCCGCTGCTGTCTCCGATCCGCAGCCCCAGCCGCCACCGCGGCCCGTGGCGCGGCCCGCCAAGCCCAGATCAAACTGGGGCGCGACCTACTTCCAGCGTCGGGAGATCCCGCCAGGTTGAGCGCAAGGCAATTTCTGGCGTCTCTCAGCGTTATTCTGTGTTGTGACACTTTTGCTACATGACATCTAAGGCACACATCCACATCGAAACATTCAGTGCACTTTAACGTCCGTGGAAACATACTTGGATTTGTGTATACCGTCGCCATGTACCTATAGCCCTCGACACTGGTTCGGGGTGCGGGGACAGGAACGATGAGATCTATGCGGTTGATATTGTTGGCAATGGTGCTGGGCGTCTCTGCCCAGGCCGCTGTGGCGTTCCAGCAGACCACCGTGGGTGGCGGGAACCAGCAGACGGCTGCGCCTGCTGCCGAGCCGCCCAAGGCTGCTGTCGAGCCCGGTAAGGGGTTGAGCCTGTCGGTTCCCAATGTCGCCATCGGCAAGAACACCGGCACCGAGGTACGCATCCCTGGAATTGGGACGGTGGGGGTGCTGCCGAAGCTCGATTTCGGCCTGGAGCTGCTCTATGGGGCCAACGACTCCAAGGGGCTTCCGCTGGACGAGAAATCGGAGCCGAGCGACGTTCAGATCCGTGGAACGATCAAGCATCGGTTCTGAGCGGTTTTGACACGAGGCAGGCCATGTTAGAGGAGCGCTTCGGCGCTCCTTTGTATTTTCACCGTGCGCCAGCGGGCGATTTCCGCCACCCAGACGAGGTCCGATGCGCGCGTCCTGGCCTGCAGCGTTGGTGCATGTGTTCACGGCGCTCGGCGCGGTTTGCGCGCTGTTTGCCACCGAGGCCGTGCTGACGGGGGCCTGGCAAGCGGCATTCGCGTGGCTCGGCATCGCGCTGATCATCGACGGCATCGATGGCACGTTCGCGCGCGTGGCCGATGTGACGACCAAGCTGCCGCGATTCTCGGGCGAGCGGCTGGACCTTGTCATCGACTATGTCACCTACGTGTTCGTGCCGGCGCTGGCACTGCTGCAGGCAGGCTATCTGGATGGCGGCATCGGGCTGCTGCTGGCGAGCCTGATCCTGCTGTCCTCGCTGTTCCACTTCTCCGACACGGAGAGCAAGACGGAGGATCACTGCTTTGTCGGCTTTCCGGCCGTCTGGAACATCGTGGCCTTCTATGTATTCGCCTTCCAGATGCCGCCTTGGGCCGCCGCGAGCGTGGTCGTGGTATGCGTCGTCTTGACGTTTGTCCCCTTGCGATGGGCGCATCCCATGCGCACGCCGGCGCTCTGGCCGCTGACCGCGCTCGCCACCGTCCTCTGGGCCGGCGCCGCGATCTTCACCTTGTGGGCGGGATTTCCGGCAACACCACTGATGCAGATTATCCTCTTTGCAACGGCAGCCTATGGCATCGGGCTGGCATTGCTGCGTCCGCCCGCGCGCTGAGCGGCACTAAAATTGCAAAGTTTTCCAGACATTGGCATGACGCCGATGTTGCAGTGCCACAAAGACGACACGATAGGCCGTAACAAGCCCTTCCATCGGGGGACTATTTGCAATCGAGACGGGGAAGCAGAGAATGCGGTTTGGACTGTTCTTGGCCGCGGCGCTCATGGCCGCGAGTAGCGTGGCGCTGGCCGATGAGACGGAATTGGGCGGGGAAGCCCTGCGCAAGGCCGTGGCCGGGCGGACGGTGAGCCTCGCGACGCCGCTCGGTGCGCTGCCAATCAGCTATCGGATCGACGGCACCATGCACAGCAAGAGCGAGGAGTTGGCGCACTACACGGGCTCCACGCAGGATCGCGGCATCTGGTGGGTAGCGGCGAACAAGCTGTGCCAGCGCTGGAACAACTGGCTTGGAGGCAAGTCCTACTGCTTCACCCTGCGTCGCCAGGGCCGCTCGGTGCAATGGACCCGCAATGACGGCCTGACGGGTCTCGCCACGATCCGGCGCTAGGCCGGCCCTCGGCGGCTCGTTCCCTGATGGAGCCGACCGCCGCCCACGCGTATGGTTGCCTCGAACCAAATCTGCCGCACGGCGTTAGCTTTGGTTACGCCGCCGGGACCTGACATCGGCAGACCGCTTGGGGCAATGCATGGCACATGACATCCCCGCTGGAGACGCACTCGATCTGGCGGTCATAGGGAACTGCCGGACGGCGGCGCTGACAGATCCTCGCGGACGCATCGTCTGGTGGTGCTTTCCGCGCTTCGATTCCGATCCGGTGTTCTCGCGGCTTCTGGCCGGCACGGAGGAAAAGGGGTTCTGCGACGTGGTGCTGGAGGGCGCGGTCGCCTGGGAGGCCGCCTACCTGCGCAATACCGCCATCGTCCAGACCACCATCCGCGACGCCGCCGGCAACGCGCTGCGCATCACCGACTTTACGCCCCGGTTCGAGCGCTTCGAGCGGATCTTCAATCCGCCGCAGATCTTTCGCCGCATCGAGCCGGTAGCCGGTCTGCCGCGGATCACGATCAGAGTTCGCCCGACCTTCAACTACGGCGGCCCCTGGACGTCCCGCGCCATCGGCTCCAACCACCTGCGCTTCGGCGGCGGCGCTGATACGCTGCGCCTGACGACGGACGGTGCGCTGAGCTACATCGCGCACGAAACACCATTCGGTCTCATCAAGCCCATCACGCTGATCCTCGGGCCCGACGAGCCGTTCGAGGCCGCGGTGGATACGACCGCGCGCGAGTTCCTCGAGCGCACGCGCGACTATTGGATGGACTGGGTGCGCTCGCTCGCCGTTCCGCTCGAGTATCAGGCGGAGGTGATCCGCGCGGCCATCACGCTGAAGCTGTGCAACTTCGAGGAGACCGGCGCCATCATCGCTGCGCATACCACCTCGATCCCAGAGGCTCCCGGCACGCAGCGCACGTGGGATTACCGCTATTGCTGGTTGCGCGATGCGTTCTTCGTCATCAAGGCGCTCAACCGCCTCGGCGCGACGCAGACGATGGAAGAATACATCCACTACATCACCAACATCGCCGTCGATGCTGAGCGGCCGCTGCGCCCGGTGTACGGCATCATCCCGCCGGAGCCGTTGGAGGAGCGCATCGCGCCGGATCTTGCGGGCTTCCACGGGCTGGGCCCCGTGCGCGTGGGCAACCAGGCCGCCGAGCAGCTCCAGCACGACGCGTATGGCAGCGTCATCCTCGGCGCATCGCAGATGTTCATCGACGAGCGCCTGCCGCGCATGGGCGATGCAGCGCTGTTCCACCGGCTCGAGCCGCTCGGCGCGCAGGCGCGCCGGTTTGCCATGGAGCCCGACGCCGGCCCTTGGGAATATCGCGGCCGGCAGCGCATACACACGCACTCGGCAACCATGTGCTGGGTGGCCTGCGACCGCCTGGCGCGTATCGCGGTGCGCCTGGGCCTTGCGGGCCGCGCGGCCCATTGGCGAGGCCATGCCGAGAAGCTGCGCCAGGAGATCCTGCAGCGGGCATGGAATCCGCGTCTCGGGGCGCTGGCGGGCGCCGTCGATGACGACGAGCTCGATGCCAGCGTCCTGCTGCTGCCCGAGCTTGGTCTCCTTCCAGCCCGGGACGAGCGCTTCGTGCGCACATGCGAGAGGATCGGGAAGGAGCTCAGCCGCGACGGCTTCATCATGCGCTACACGTCGCACGATGACTTCGGCGTACCGGAGACGGCGTTTCTGGTCTGCCAGTTCTGGTACATCGATGCCCTGGCGGCCCTCGGGCGCAAGGACGAGGCGCGCGCGATGTTCGCCGATCTGCTGTCGCGACGGAACGCGTTCGGGCTTCTGTCCGAGGACATTCACCCGAGCACGGGCCGGCTTTGGGGCAACCTGCCGCAAACGTACTCGATGGCTGGCATCGTCAACACGGCTCGCATCCTGTCGCGTAGCTGGCAGGAAGCCTGGACGCATCCCTGCTGACAGGGGGCAAATCCGGAACTTTTTCCCCGTCCCGCCGTTTACTCCCCTCAGGGCAGGTGGCGGCGCGTCCCTCAGTGGCCCCGTACGGCAAGAAACCGGGAAAAGGATGCGATGAGCCGGGTCGTTCTGGTGTCCAATCGCGTGATGGACTTGCGCAAGGCCGCGCAGGCGGGCGGCGTTGCCGTGGCGCTGGCCGACATTGTGCGCACGCGCAGCGCGCTGTGGTTCGGGTGGAGCGGCGAGACGGCGCCGCAGGAGACGGCGGATGCCGTGTCGCGCGAAGGACGGATCGTGACCGTGCCGCTCACCGCCAGCGACTATGAGGGTTACTATCTCGGCTACGCCAATTCGGTGCTGTGGCCGGTGTTCCACAACCGGCTCGATCTGGCGCAGTTCGAGGCCGGCTTCTTCGAGCGCTACATGGCGGTCAACAGCCGCCTCGCCGCGCTGCTGCAACCCATGCTGCGGCCCGACGACATCGTCTGGGTGCACGACTATCACATGATCCCGTTCGCGATGGAGCTCAGGAAGCGCGGTGTTGCGAACCCGATCGGCTTCTATCTGCACATTCCGTTCCCGCCGTGGCAGACCTTCATGGCGATCCCCGAGCACCAGCAGCTCGCGCACGCGCTTTCCGCCTACGACCTCATCGGCCTGCAAACAAAGGCCGATGTCGGCAACTTCGTGACGTATCTCGAGAATGGCGTGTATGGGCGCATCGTGCCGGATGGGCGCATCCGGCTGTTCGACCGGCTGGTCTCGGTGGCAAGCTTCCCGGTCGGCATCGACGTAGAGCAATTCGCCAACGCCAAGCGTGATGCCGGCCTCGTGCAGGCTCGTCAGTCCGTCAGCCGCATCATCGGCATCGATCGCCTCGACTACACCAAGGGCCTGCCGCAGAAGTTCAAGGCCTTCGGCAAGCTTCTGGAGAAATACCCGCAGTACCGACGCCAGGTCGTGCTGACGCAGATCGCGCCGCCGACGCGGGAGGATGTCGAGGCATACGCGAGCATCCGCCGGCAGCTCGAAAGCCTTGCGGGCTCGGTCAACGGACGGTTTGGCGAGCTGGACTGGGTACCGATCCACTACATACGCCGCTCGACGCCGCGGCGCAGGCTCGCCGACATATACCGCTCCTCGCGCATCTGCATGGTGACGCCGCTGCGCGACGGCATGAACCTGGTGGCGAAGGAATACGTGGCGGCCCAGGACCCTGCCGACCCCGGTGTTCTGATCCTGTCGCAGTTTGCCGGTGCGGCCGAGGAGATGAGCGAGGCGCTCATCGTCAACCCCTACAGCATCGACGGCACGGCCGATGTGATCCGCGTGGCGCTCGAGATGGATCTCACGGAGCGGCAGGCGCGGCACGCGGCCCTGATGGCGGCTGTGCGAAAGCACGATGCGACAGCGTGGGCAGAGTCGTTCCTCGCACACCTTGCCCGCGGCCGATCGGGCGAGGATCCCGGGAGCCGGCCGCCCAGGACGATCCGCCGGGCCCTGCAGAAGCTGCAGCAGCCGACGCGCGCCCAAACCCGGATGAAGGCGCTGGGCCAGAATCGAGTTGATGGGCGCATCATGTCCCGATAAGGGGGCGATGCGCAGGTCCTGCTTGTCTTCGGAGCGAACGCGCGCGAGAAGACTGGGTCAGAGACGCAGCTTCAGACGCCGTGCCCGTCAGCATGCCGATGGCGACCAGCAAGCCTGACCAGCCCGAAGGGCGGAACGCCGATCAGGCGCTGCCGCCGTTCACGCTCGGTGTCGACATCGGCGGCACGAACATCAAGGCCTCCGTTCTCGACCGGGCAGGGCTCCTGCTGGCCGATCAGGTGCGATTGCCGACGCCGAAGCCGGCGACGCCTGAGGCGGTGCTGGAGGCGACCGGCCGGCTCGCGGCCCGGCTGCCGCCCTTCGATCGCATTTCAGTGGGCTTTCCGGGCGTGGTCAAGGGCGGCACGACGCTGACGGCACCGAACCTCGGCACCGGACTATGGGCGGGGTTCAAGCTGATCGAGGCGCTGGCGAGCCGCTTCGGCACGCCGGTGCGCCTGCTCAACGACGCGGCGGTGCAGGGACTCGGCGTCGTCGAGGGGAATGGCCTCGAATGCGTCCTGACGCTCGGCACGGGCGTGGGCTGTGCGCTGTTCCGCAACCGGCGCCTGCTGCTTCATCTCGAGCTCGGCCAGTACTGGGCGTGCGACAGCAGGACCTACGATGAGCACATCGGCCAGGCGGCGCTGCTGGCCGTGGGAGAGGATGTCTGGAACCGCCGGGTTGCGGAGGCGGTGACGGCGGTGAGCGAACTCACCTGCTGCGATGTCCTCTACATCGGCGGCGGCAATGCCCGCAAGATCACCTTCGCGCTGCCCCCGCACGTCAGGATTGTCAGCAATACGGCCGGCATCACGGGAGGGGTGCGGCTGTGGGAGCCGGACCTCGACGAGCTCTTTCGCGACGAGCCGATGGCCCAGGAGAAACGCGCATGAAGGTGCTCACCATCGGCGGCGCCATGATCGATACCATCGCCATCATCGCCAGCGACCGCATCGAGCGCATGACGATGATGAATGCGGAAAGCTCGTTCCTGCTGCTCGAGGAGGGCCGCAAGACCGAGGCGCTCGAGATATCGACGCACGTGGGAGGCGGGGCAGCGAACGTGGCGGTGGCCATGGCCCGGCTCGGGCTCGACGTCGCGGCAATTGTCAAGCTCGGCAAGGACGCGCGCGCCGAGACCGTGCTTGCGCATCTGCTGCAGGAAGGCGTGTCGACGCGATGGGCGGTGCGTGACGGGCGCGCGCCTACGGGTGCCTCGGTGCTGCTGTCCTCGCACGAGCGCAACGCGGCAATCTTCACCTTCCGCGGCGCCAACACGCTGCTCGAGGAGACGGACCTGCGCGATGACGCCTTCGCGGCCGATGTGGTCTACATCGCCTCGCTCAGCAACGAATCCGCGGATGCTTTCCCCGCCATCGTCAGACGCGCCAAGGCGCACAAGGCGCTGGTGGCCACGAATCCCGGCGTCCGGCAGCTCTCCTCGCGCGGCAGCGCATTTCAGGACTCGCTTGCCCAGATCGACGTGCTGGCCGTCAACAGCTCGGAGGCCGACGTGCTCGTCCCCGCTCTTGTCGCCCGCTTCGGCGAAGGCGGCCCGGCGCTGCCGCTGGAGCCGGGCGAAGCGCCGCCGCGATTGGCCGCGCGTGGGTTCGTCGGCGGCGGCCACGAGATGGGCGTGGTGAACTTCTTTCGTGCCATGGCTCAGCTCGGACCGCGCTTCGTCGTCGTGACGGATGGGCGGCACGGCGCTTTTCTCGGCACGCACGAAGCGATCATGCATTGCCCGGTGGTTGAGACCAGGATCTCGGGCACGGCGGGTGCCGGAGATGCCTTCAATGCGACGTTCACAGCCTACATCGCGATGGGGCGGCACCCCGAGGAGGCGTTGCGCGCAGGTGCCGTCAACGCCGCGTCGGTGGTGCAGCATGTCGATACGCAAACCGGCCTGCTGTCACAGGACAGCATCGATGATCGCATGGCTCGCGGCGGTGAGACGCCCGCGGTGCGCGTGTGGCCTCACGCGCGGCTGCCGTCCTGACTGGCGGGCGCCGCGCAGACCTGCAGGGCCGGCTCAATTGCCGGGCGTCAGGCTGTTGATGTAGGCGACGATCTTGTCGATCTCAGCGACGGAGAGAGGGAATTTCGGCATCTCGTCGTGCGGGGCGGCGATGCCGCGCGACAACGGCTCGCGCAAGGACAGAAGCGCGTGGCGCTCATGCAGGTTGCGGAATTCGGGCGCTTTCGCATTGGGGCTTGCGCCGCGGCTCCCCACGGCATGGCAGCGGCTGCAGTTGATTTCGACCAGTGCCTTGCCCTCGCGCGCGAGCTGCTCGCTTTCCGTGGCAAGCGCAGAGGGAACGCCGAGCCGGCGCAGGCCGTCCTTGGCGCCGACCAGGGAGGGATCGAACAGAAGCGCCGCCCGGAAGTCGGCAATGGCGGCATCCTTGCGGCCCTGGGATTCATACACGTAGCCTCTGTTGTTGTAGGCCAGCGCGTAGATGGGATTGAGATTAATGGCTGCCGTGTAGTCATCGATGGCCCGCGCCAGGTCGCCGGCCTTGCGGTAGGCGAGGCCGCGGCGGTTGAAGGCGCTGGCGCTATTGGGGTTGAGGCGGATGGCCTCGGTGAAATCGGCGATCGCCAGCGCGGCGTTATCCTTGACCAGATGCGCGTGGCCGCGGCCGATGTGGAAGGCGGCCGATGCCGGCATGATGCGCAAGGCGTCCGTGTAATCCTTGATCGCACCGTCGGCATCGCCGAGCGTCAGCCTGGCCTGGGCACGCCCGGCATGCGTGGAGGCGACCTCGGGCTTGAGGCGCAACGCCTCCGTGAAGTCGGCGATCGCATCCTGCGCCGCGCCGGCATCGACGCGGGCGCTGCCCCGGTTCTTGAAGGCCATGGCCTTCTCATCGGTGCTGAAACCGGCCCCCTTGATGATCTGGCCGCAGGCACGGATGCGCATCTCGAGGTTGCGGCTTTGCGCGCAATCGGCCGGAGCGTCGGCAAGCGCGCTGCCGACGCCCAGGCATGCGGCGACAAAGGCCGATGCAATTCGGTGGCTGCTCCAGGCGAACATGTCCGTGTCCTCCGCGGGCTGGCGCGCAGGACGCGCCGTGCGAATCGTGCGGCGAGAGTGGAGGGAGTCGCGGGTGGCGGACTTTGCGCCGGATCAAGGGCGGGGAGCTTGTGCACAGCCGGTGCGGCGCATTCCGCTGGACTGCGAAGCCCGCTGCAAGCAGCTATCCCGCGGCCCAGTAGATGACCCATGCCGCCAGCAGCACGCCTGCGACGACCAATGCCTTCTGGCGTGACTTGTTGATGGCTCGGCGCCAGTTGAACTGATTGCGGCTGGCCTGGAACTGCTCGATGACGGCCTTGCCCGGCTGATCGAAAATCTTCACGTAGCTGCCCGGCAACACCGTCATCGTCATGCCTTCGAAGCCGCGAAAGGCGGTGTGTAGCATGTCCTCATCCGTGGCAAGCGGCGAGCCTGGAGCAGCGTCCCGCCAGAGCCGCGCGAACTGGCGGCCCCCAGGCGTGTTGCGCACCAGAAGGGTGCTGGCCGTCACGTGCAGGTCCCATTGCCCTCTCTTCTTCTTGGGATGCGGCCAGAGAGCGACGTCGGTCTTCACGCTGTCGAGGAACGCAAGGGGCGCGCGGACCACCGCATCGGCGTCGAGGTAGAGCACGTCCTTGTCGGGAAATCTCTCCAGGCACTCGACGATGAACCCGGGCTTGAGGCGCGTCGCCGCCTCCCACGAGTGCCCACCCGCATATCGCCTCAGGCAATAGTTGATGCCGTGCTCGACGAGGGATTGCTTCAGGTTGAGGACGATCGGGAGATAGTTCGGCGTGTAGAATGCGCATGCAACATAGGTTTGTCCGCCGGCGGTCCAAACGTCCTCCTCGGGAAGAGGCTCGCACGACGCCGCTTCCACCATGGCAGCGCCGGCCTTCCCCGCCGGCAATATCGAGAGGGCCGTGGACAAGGCATCCATCAACCACGACAGGGAACGCATCGCCGGCTCCGGAAGGGCTTAAGCCGTTCATACTATGAGAGCAGCCGACATATCGCCAGTTCGTCCTTGCACTGAGCCAACAAAAAAGGGCGCTTGGCCGGGCGCAGCAGGGAGCTGGTGTTCGCTGGTGCTATGGCGGCGATTTTCGCTCGAACACCATGTCGGCGCAAACGAAATGGCGATCCCTGATATGGGAGTCGAGCACATCGACGAGCTGAAAGCCGCGCTCGGTCAGATAGGCGACAGGCTGGCTCGGCTGGTAGCAGTGCGGCTTGTCGAAATGCACCTCGACCACCACGCAGTCGATGACGGGCAGGATCGCGGCCGCACCCTCCAGTATCGCCATCTCGTGCCCCTCCGTATCGATCTTCAGCAGGGCGGGCCGCCCGATGTGAGCGGGGTCGAGGACCTGGTCGAGCCGCTTTATCGGCGTCGCGGCCGTTTCGCTTTTTCCCTCAATCGGATAGAGCGACGAGCCCGTGGTTCCTGCCAGATAGAGCGTTGCCGCGCCGGTGGCGCTGCCAAGGGCCATCCGGTGCAGGCGGCCAGCGCGACGGCTGAGAATGTTGCGTTCGATGCCGTCGTGATGCCCGGGATGAGGCTCGAACAGCTCCAGGAACGCGGTGGGGAAGCGTTGATAGAGATCAAAGGTGCCGTCGGCCACACCGACATCGATGATGTGTGCGAAGTCGCCCCCGCGCATGCTGCCGAAGCCCACCTGGTCGACCGCGCGCATCTCGATGCGCCCCAATGGGCCTTTCAGCAGCCACTTGGCGCAGCGGCGCAGCCACGCGCGCGGCTCCTTCCAGGGCAGAGGGTCCCTGAACCAGATCTGCAGGCGGCGCCGCAACCATGCTCTCGGCGCATTCCATGGCCTGGAGCGCATGCGTGTCCCCGTATCAGTGCGGCCGTGGCTGCAATGTACCTCAGGCTGCGCCGATTGGAATCTCCGCGTGCTCCGGCGGCAAATCCCTATCGGCTGGAGGGGATTAAGCAGGCCGCACGATTGGAGTACGATGCCGCCGCCCGATACGGACGCGCGGCTTTCCGAGACGACCATGCCTGCCAGCCCTGCCATTGAGATTACCTACTGCAGACTGTGCGGCTGGGGCCTGCGCGCCGGCTGGATGGCCCAGGAGCTGCTGACGACCTTCGCCGAGGAGGTCGGCTCGGTGATCCTCACTCCGGACGCTGCGGGAGGGGTGTTCGAGGTTCGCGTCGGCGACGAGCTGATCTGGTCGCGCAAGGAACGCGGGCGCTTCCCGGACATCAAGGAGCTGAAGCAGCTCGTGCGCGACCGCATCGCGCCCGACCGGTTGCTGGGGCACACCGACACGCCCTGAGACCCCTCATGCGGCGCCGGCCCGCCGGTCGAGGCTTGCCGGCCCGCGCGGGAGCGGCCGGGCATCGTCTCCCAGGGGCCCCTGTCTCGTTCTGTGCGCGTCATGATCGTCGCTGAGGGATTGCCGCAACGCCGGCGCAGGAGGAATATTTCTCCAGCGGCATCTCGTGGAAATGACATTCTCTTCTTATTTGGAAAATCCCCTTTTCATAGAAACGCATTCCAATATATTCCCGTCTCCTCAACCCGATGCAGATGGGAAGGCATACCATGCAACTCAGGACTGTCCCCGATGCCGGCGGCGATACGGCAGCCAAGGTCGCCGAGCGGCTCGCCGGTCTTGCCAGGCTGGCGGACCGCGTGGCCGAGATCCGGCGGCTCATCAGGGGAACGATCACGTTCTCCACCAGCCTCGGGCTGGAGGATCAGGCGATCCTGCATGCCATCGCTGAAGCGGGAAGCGACATCGACATGTTCATGCTGGATACGGGGCGCCTCTTTCCCGAGACACTGGAGGCCCTGCAGCGCAGCGAGCAGCGCTACGGCGTACGCATACGGGTGCTGGCGCCCGCGGCCGATGAGCTGGAACAACTGGTGGCCCGGGACGGCGCGTTCGGCTTCCGCCTCTCCCTCGAAAATCGGAAGGCATGCTGCGAGGTGCGCAAGGTGCGCCCTCTGAAGCGTGCGCTGAAGGGCGCCGCAGGGTGGATCACGGGGCTCCGTCGCGGCCAGTCTTCCGGTCGTGCGCAGGTGCCGTTCGCGGCTTGGGACGGCGAGCACGGCCTGATCAAGCTCAACCCGATCGCCGACTGGAGCGCAGAGCAGCTCGACGCCTACATTGCGGCCAACGACATTCCGGTCAACGCGCTGCATGCGCGCGGTTTTCCATCCATCGGCTGCCAGCCCTGCACGCGTGCGATCCGCCCCGGGGAGGACATCCGCGCCGGCCGCTGGTGGTGGGAAAGCGAGGACGGGAAGGAGTGCGGGCTGCATGCGGCTGCGCGCACGCGGGCCGAGGCTACCGCGTGAGCGCGCCGCTGACACACCTCGATCTTCTCGAGGCCGAGAGCATCCACATCTTCCGCGAGGCTGCCGCGCAGTTTCGCCGGCCGGTGCTGCTCTACTCGATCGGCAAGGATTCGACGGCGTTGCTGCATCTGGCGCGCAAGGCATTCCATCCGGCCATGCCGCCGTTCCCGCTGCTGCATGTCGATACCACCTGGAAGTTTCGCGACATGATCGCCTTCCGCGATCGCGCGGCGCGCGAGCTCGAGCTGATCGTGCACGTCAACGAGCAGGGGCGTGTGCGCGGCATCAATCCGATCGACTTCCCGCCTTCCGTCTATACCGACGTGATGAAGACGCAGGCGTTGCGGCAAGCGCTCGACAAGCACGGCTTCGATGCGGCCTTCGGCGGGGCGCGGCGCGATGAGGAAGCCTCGCGCGCCAAGGAGCGTGTGTTCTCCTTCCGCTCGGACGGCCACCGCTGGGATCCACGCCGGCAGCGGCCGGAGATGTGGCGGCTGCTCAACGGGCGGCTGGGCCCGGGGGAGACCGCGCGCATCTTTCCGCTCTCGAATTGGACCGAGAAGGACGTGTGGCGCTACATCGCCCGCGAGCGCCTCGACGTGGTGCCGCTCTATTTCGCCGCCGAGCGGCCGACCATTGTCCGCGGCGGCAGCCTGCTGGTGCGCGACGACGATCGCCTGCCCTTGCAGCCCGGCGAGAGCGTGCGCCTGCGCCGGGTCCGTTTTCGCACGCTGGGGTGCTGGCCGCTGACGGCCGCCATCGAATCCGATGCCGCCGATCTGGACAGCGTGGTCGCCGAGACGCTGGCTGCACGGGTCTCCGAGCGCCAGGGCCGGCTCATCGACCACGACGAGGCAGGCGCGATGGAGCGCAAGAAACAGGAAGGATACTTCTGATGACCGCTCTCGCCCCGACCCGCGAGATCGAGGGCCGCCCGGCCATGAGGTTTCGAACGGCGGAGGAGGATGCGCGCGCAGAGGCGGCGGGCAGCCTGCATGTGCTGACCTGCGGCTCGGTCGACGACGGCAAGTCGACCCTGATCGGCCGCCTGCTGTGGGACACCGCCGGCCTCCATGCCGACCAGCGCGAGACCTTGCAGCGCTCGCCCAAGACGGCCGCCGGGACGCCCGATTTCAGCCTGCTGGTCGACGGGCTCGCCGCCGAGCGCGAGCAGGGCATCACGATCGATGTGGCCTGGCGCTATCTCGACGCCCAGGGGCGGAGGCTCGTCATCATCGACAGCCCCGGCCACGAGCAATACACGCGCAACATGGCGACCGGCGCCTCGCACGCCGACGTCGCCATCCTGCTGGTCGATGCGCGTGGCGGCATCAAGCAGCAGACGCGCCGCCACGCCGCCATCCTCGATCTGATCGGCGTCAGGCGCGTGGTGCTGGCCATCAACAAGATGGACCTGGTGGGCTGGTCGGAGACGCGCTTTGCCGAGATCGGTGCCGAGTTCGCCAAGCTCGCGCAGCGCTTCGGCTTCGATGACGCGGTGGCGATACCGGTGTCGGCCGTGCTCGGCGACAACATCGCGCGCCGCTCGCTGGCCATGCCCTGGTACGGCGGCGTGCCGCTGCTCGAGCACCTGGCAGGCTTGCCCGCGCGCGGCATCCCGTCGGCCGGCGCCTTCCGCTTTCCCGTGCAGCTTGTCGTGCGCGCGGGGCAGGACTTCCGCGGACTTGCCGGGACGGTCAGCGCGGGCGAGATCAAGGTCGGTGACGACGTGGTCGAGCCGGTGGGCGGGCGCCGCGCCAGGGTCCGCCGCATCGTGACCATGGGGCGGGACCTGGAGGCCGCCAGGCAGGGCCAGGCCGTCGTTCTGCAGCTCGATGCCGACATCGATGTCTCGCGCGGGGCGGTGCTCGCATCCCCCGGACGCGAGCCTGCCGTGGCGCGCGGCCTCGATGCGCGGTTGGTATGGCTGTCCGACGAGCGCTTCAGCGCGGATCGCGGCTACCTGCTGCGCACGGCGACCGACCTTATTCCGATCGCGTCCATCGAGATCCGCGCGCACCTCGACCTGGAAACGCTGGCTGAGCGCCAGGCGGCCACCTGCGCGGCCAACGACATCGCCGTTGCACGCATCGATCTGAGCCGCAGCGCCGCCATCGATCTCTTCAGCGATCAGTGCGAGACCGGCACCTTCATGCTGATCGACCCGATCACCGGAGCGTCCGTTGCCGGTGGCGTCGTGCGCGCGACGCACCTGCCCGAGGCCAGGCTATCGACCAATGCCTTCCGGCTCACCCGCGACCTCATCGCGCGCGGCATCGGGGCGGACCTCGCCGGCCGCGCCGATGCCGACTCGGAGCGGGAGCTGCGCCGCCGCGCCAACGAGGTCGCCATCCTCCTGCGACAGGCGGGCGTGGCGGTTGAGCTCGACGATGAGCAGGGCGCGGCCGGCGGCCGGGCAGCAGCGGCTTGGCCAGGGGTCGTGGCGGTCCTGTCGCTCGGCTTTGTCGCTGCCGTCCTGCTCGGGCTCATTTGATCCCGGGGCGCGCGCCCGCGGTGCGTCACTGCCCGCTGGCGCGAGGGTGTTACCCATGTCTTAGGTACGTTCCGTTACCTATGTGTCCGGGCCGGACACGGGCCGGACAATTACCGAATGGCGGATGGGGTGGGATTCGAACCCACGGTGGGCGTGGACCCACGCCGGTTTTCAAGACCGGTGCCTTAAACCACTCGGCCACCCATCCTTGCAGGAGGATCAGGCGCTTAGCATAGCCGGGTGCGCCTGATAACAGAAAACTGCCAGCGGCTTGGCACGGGGAGCCGCGGATCATCGCCTCGCGGGCGTGCCGCAGTCGCGTGCGGGCCGCGATGTCGGAATGGGGCGGACCAGCAGGCACAGAGGTGTCGCGCACCCACCCTGAGGTTCACAGTTCCAGCGCACGCCCTGCGGCGTCCGGGCAGGCCTATGCCGTGGACGAAGCCGACAAGGCCAGGAATTTCCCGGCATCACATGCACTTAACAAAATTCTACGGAAAATCTCGGCCAGGTTGTCGATTTCGCCGTCGCTGGTTCGACGTGAGTGCAGAGCCGGGTTCGCGCCAGGCTCGCAAGCTCAGAAGGAGAAGACGAACGATGCGTTTCATGGTCATGGTCAAAGCCACGAAGGATTCCGAAGCCGGCGTCATGCCGTCGGAGGAGCTGCTTGCTGCGATGGCCAAGTTCAACGAGGAGATGGTCAAGGCCGGTGTCATGCTTGACGGCAATGGGCTCCAGCCCAGCTCGAAGGGCGCACGCATTCGCTTCTCCGGCGACAAGCGCAGCGTGATCGACGGCCCCTTCGCGGAGACGAAGGAGCTGGTCGCCGGCTACTGGATCATCCAGGTGAAGTCGAAGGCCGAGGCGATCGAATGGATCAAGCGCTGCCCCAATCCCCACAGCGAGGACAGCGAGATCGAGATCCGCCAGCTCTTCGAGCTGGAGGACTTCGGCTCCAGCGAGGCGGTCGAGCACCACCGCAAGCTGGGTGAGCAGATCGCCAAGAGGTGGCGCGCGACGTGGCACCGCGCCGCGGCGCCTGCAAGAAAAAATCGTCCGGCGTGTCGATCTCTCGGATCGTCGCTCGACGCCTGACCTCGCCGCCGCCCGCGTGCGGAGTTCGAGCGCGCCGCGTCCCTTACGCGCAACGAGCGCGAGCGCACGCTCCTCCTCGACCGGGCCGCCGCGCAGGCGCGCGAGCGAGGCCCCTGAGCCGCGGCCGGCCAAACCGGCTGCAGGAGTGCGGTTAACGCGTTTCTAAGCGCCTCCTGGCAGGTTGATCCTCGATCGCGGGGAGCGACACGGAAGGTGCCTGCCCGCGCGTCCTTTTTCGGGTGGGCTTGCGTCATGCGTTTGCCGCTGCTGCCGCGTGCGGCCTTGGGTCTGGCCGTTGCCGCCGTCGCCGTGTCGGCCGGCGCATGCTCGCGCACCGACAGGGGGGGCGCCGCACGTCTTGACCGCAACCATGGGGTGGCAGCCAGCGCGCGCGTCATCGCCGACGGCCAGCCGATCCCCAAGGGCGGCGGCAGATACAAGCTGGGCGATCCCTACCAGATCGACGGGCAATGGTATGTGCCGCGGGAAGACCCGGCCTACGACCGCAGGGGCGTGGCCTCCTACTATGCGGCGGATTTCCACGGCCGCCGTACCGCCAATGGCGAGATCTTCGATATGTGGGCACTGACGGCCGCCCACCCGACGCTGCCGCTGCCCTGCTATGTCTATGTCACCAATCTGGAAAACGGGCGGACGCTGCTTCTGCGCGTGAACGATCGCGGGCCGTACGTGAACAACCGGATGATCGACGTCTCGCGTGCTGCAGCGCGGTATCTGGGCTTCGAGGCGCGCGGGCTGGCGTCCGTGCGCGTGCGCTACGCCGGGCAGGCGCCGCTTTCGGGAGACGACCGGTTCGAGCAGCGCTTCCTGGCGAATCAGCCCTGGTTCCGGGTAGCGCTGGCGATCGATCCCCTGGCCGGACGCATGAGGCCGCGCTAGCCCACCGGGGCTGCATTGGCGAGGCCCGCCGGCCGTTGACTTGGCACTGGGGCAGACCCGATAGTCGCGTCTCGCGTGACTCGTACCACCGAGACCGGGGATCTCCAGCATGTACGCTGTCGTCCGGATGCGTTTCTTGCGGTGCGCCGGCGCGATTCTTGCCGTCGCGTCGCTCGTTGTGGCTCTTGCGGTCGGCACGCCCACACCTGCTGCGGCGCAAGGCGCCGACATCACCGTGCGCTCTCCACACGCCATCATGATGGATGCCGACACCGGCGCCATCCTGTACCAGCGGGCGGCCGATGATCTTGTGCACCCGGCGAGCATGAGCAAGCTCATGGTGCTGACGCTGGTGTTCAAGGCGCTGAAGGCCGGCGAGCTCAAGCTCAGCGACGAGTACCTCATGAGCGAGTTCGCCTGGCGCAAGGGCGGTGCGCCGTCCGGCACCTCGGCGATGTTCGTGCCGGTCGGAACCAGGGCGACGATCGACGACCTGATCAAGGGCATTATCGTGCAATCGGGCAACGACGCGGCCATCGCCATCGCCGAGGGTCTCGGCGGCAACGAGGGAATGTTCGCCCAGCAGATGACGGCGGAGGCGCGGCGGCTCGGCCTCAAGAAGTCCGTCTTCAAGAACGCGACCGGGCTGCATCACCCTGATCACGTGGTCACCGTGCGCGAGCTTGCGGTTCTCGCGCGTCACATCATCAAGGAATATCCCGACTACTATCCGCTCTTCGCGATGAAGGAGTTCCAGTACCGCAAGCACAAGTTCTTCAATCGCAATCCGCTGCTCAATCTCGTGGCCGGAGTCGACGGGCTGAAGACCGGGTTCATCAAGGAGGCGGGCTACGGCATCGTCGTGTCGGCCAGGCAGGACAATCGGCGGCTGATCGTCGTCGTCAACGGCGCGCAGACGGCGGATGACCGCAAGGACGACGGCCGACGGCTGCTGGAGTGGGGGTTCAAGAGCTTCTCCGAGGTGAAGCTCTTCGATGCCGACGAGGTGATCGGCCACGCGCGCGTTTGGGGCGGAGAGCGCATGTTCGTGCCGCTCACGGGCAACGGCAATGTGAGCATGTTCCTGCCGCGCAATCCGCCCAACCAGAAGGTCAGGGCGCAGATCCTGTACATGGATCCGCTGAAGCCGCCGCTGAAGAAAGGCGAGCAGGTGGCGACGTTGCGCGTCACCACGTCGACGGATGCCAGCAGCGAGGTGCCGCTGTATGCGGCAGAGGACGTGGCCCAGGGTGGTGTGATGCGGCGCGGGCTTGACTCGCTGCTGTATTTGGCTACCGGGTGGATGCGGTAGTGCATTGAAGGAAGGAGCTGCGGCCCGAGGTGTCGAATGCGCCGGGGCTGCGCCTGTCATGGCATCCGGCAAGTTCATCACGTTCGAGGGCGGCGAGGGCTCGGGCAAGTCCACGCAGGCGAAGCTGTTGGCGGACCGGCTGCGGGCCAAAGGCATCGATGTCGTGCTGACGCGCGAGCCCGGCGGCTCACCTTTCGCCGAGCAGATCCGCGAGCTGCTGCTGTCCGGAAACCTGGCTCCGCACCCGCCTCTCGCCGAGGCGCTGCTGTTCTACGCCGCCCGCGCCGATCACATGGCCACCACGATAAGGCCGGCGTTGGCGGCAGGGCGGTGGGTGATCTGCGATCGCTTCTCGGATTCGACGCGCGTGTATCAAGGCGGCGCGGGCGGCCTCGGCGCCGACGTTCTGGCTGAACTGGAGCGGCTCGTCGTGGGGGCCGGCCAACCGCATCTGACGCTTATTCTCGATCTTGCTCCGGCGCTCGGCCTGGCCCGCGCGGAGGCGCGGCGCACGGGGCCTGGGGATGTGGCCTGTGCCGAGGCTGATCCCTACGAGCGGCGCGACCTTGCCTTCCACGAGCGGCTGCGGGCGGGCTATCTTGCCATCGCCGGGGCGGAGCCCGCGCGATGCGCGGTGGTGGACGCGGCGGAGGCGGCGGATGCAATCGCTGCCCGCGTGTGGTCCCTGGTCGAAAGCCGCCTGCTGGCGGGCCGGCCCTGATGGCGCGCGCCCCCGCCCTGCAGGAGACGGAGGCGCTCCCCGAAGCCGACCGGCTGGACGGCTTCCCGCACCCGCGTGAAACGCGTGCGCTGTTCGGCCACGAGGCGGCAGAGAAGGTGCTGGTGGAGGTGTTTGCCGGCGGCCGCATGCATCACGGCTGGCTGCTGGCCGGGCGAGAGGGCATCGGCAAGGCCACGCTCGCCTACCGGCTGGCGCGCTTCGTGCTGGCGCGGCCGGAGGAGCGCGATGCGCTGGGCGTCAGTCTCGAAGTCGACCCCGAGTGCAGCGCAGCGCGTCAGGTGGGTGTGCTGTCGCATCCCGGCCTGCTGGTGTTGCGGCGGCCCTACGACCCCAAGACCAAGCGCTTCGCGGCCAGCATCCCCATCGATGAGGTGCGGCGGCTGAAGACGTTCCTCGGTCTGACCGCGGGTGAAGGCGCCTGGCGCGTCGTCATCGTCGATCGTGCCGACGATCTCAATATCAATGCCGCCAACGCGCTGCTGAAATCGCTGGAGGAACCGCCGCCGCGTGCGCTGTTCCTGCTCGTCACCGCCGAGCCCAGCCGCCTGCTGGCGACCATTCGCTCGCGCAGCCGACGGCTCGATCTGGCACCGCTCGCTGCCGAGCCGCTGAAGCGGGCCGTCGCGGCGGCGCTGGCGGCGCAGGGGATGGATGCGCCGCCGCCGGCCGACTGGGTGCGGCTGGAGCGGTTGGCAAAGGGCAGCGTGCGCCGCGTGCTGCAGCTCTCCGCCAGCGGCGGGCTCGAGCTCTGTGAGCGCGTCGAAGGCATGCTTGCAAGCCTGCCCAGGATCGACTGGGCGGCGGTCCACGCCCTTTCCGACCAGCTCGCCGTGGCAGCACAGGAGCAGCGCTTCGAAGCCTTCCACGACCTCTTCTTCGATCTGCTGGCGCGGCTGGTGCACGTGCGGGCGACGGGCGTGGGCGATGCCGGCGAGCTGAGCCTTGCCGAACGGCTGATCCCCGAGCACAGGGTGCCCGCCTGGGCGGCCCTGTGGGAGACGCTGGCGCGTGAGAAGCGCGAGGCGATGGCACTCAATCTCGACCGCAAGGCCCTGATCATGAGCGCTTTTTCGCGACTGGAGGCAGTTGCGAAGGAGCGGTGAAGGTCCCGCATTCGCGGGTGGCATCGTTGAGCCTTTCGTGTTAGGGGAGCGCCGTTACGGCAGTGATCGCAAAAACAATGATCTTCGACGCAATCCCGCTCCGTCCCTTCGAGCCCGCGGCTGCCGCTCTGCCGCGCGCCCGAATGTGCTGACCTTTTTGTCCTTCCGGGACCGCCTGCAACCATTCTTCTGGATCAGCCAACGGAACCTGCGACCATGAGCGGGAAGCAGAAATTCTACATCACCACGGCCATTTCCTATCCGAACGGCCCGCCGCACATCGGCCACGCCTACGAGGCGATCGCGACCGACGCGATCGCGCGCTTCGAGCGGCTCGACGGCAAGGACGTGTTCTTCCTCACCGGGACGGACGAGCACGGCCTCAAGATGAAGCAGACGGCCGCCAAGGAGGGCATCACGCCCCGCGCGCTGGCCGACCGCAACTCGGCGCTGTTTCGCGCGATGGCCGAGGCGCTCGATCTTTCCAACGACGACTTCATCCGCACGACCGAGCCGCGCCACTATCGCTCGTCGGAGGAGATCTGGCGGCGCATGCAGAAGGCGCACAACGGCGACATCTTCCTCAAGAAGTACGCCGGCTGGTATTCGGTGCGCGATGAAGCGTTCTATGCCGAGAGCGAGACGACCGTCGGCGATGACGGCGTGCGCCGCGGGCCGCAGGGCTCGCCCGTGGAGTGGACGGAGGAGGATACCTTCTTCTTCCGCCTCTCGGCCTATCAGGACAAGCTGCTGGAGCACTACGAGAGGAACCTCGACTTCATCCTGCCGCCCGAGCGGCGCAACGAGGTGGTGAGCTTCGTCAAGAGCGGGCTGGAGGATCTTTCAGTCTCGCGCACGACGCTTGATTGGGGCATCCCCGTGCCGGGCGCGGACGGCCATGTCATGTACGTATGGGTGGACGCGCTCACCAACTACATCACGGGTGCAGGTTTTCCCGACGCGAGCCACCCGCGCTGGCGCTATTGGCCGGCGGACGTGCACGTGATCGGCAAGGACATCGTGCGCTTCCACGCCGTCTACTGGCCGGCGTTCCTGATGTCGGCCGGCATCGAGCTGCCCAAGCGCGTATTCGGGCACGGCTTCCTCTACAACCGCGGGGAGAAGATGTCGAAATCGGTCGGCAACGTGGTCGACCCCTTCGACCTCGTGAAGGCCTACGGCGTCGACCAGGTGCGCTACTTCTTCCTGCGCGAGGTGGTGTTCGGGCAGGACGGCAGCTACAGCCACGAGGCGATCGTCAACCGCATCAACGCGGACCTGGCGAACGACCTCGGCAACCTGGCGCAGCGCTCCCTGTCGATGATCGCCAAGAACTGCGACGGGAGGATTCCGCAGCCCAGTGCATTCACGGATGCGGACAAGGCGATCCTGGCGGCGGCCGATGCCATGTATGCCAAGGCGCGCGAGGCCATGGACCGGCAGGGCATCAAGCAGTACCTCGATGCCGTGTGGGGTGTTGTGGCGGACGCCAACCGCTATTTCGCGGGCGAGGAGCCCTGGGCCAAGCGCAAGACCGACTTCAAGCGCATGGAGACGATCCTGTACGTGACGGCGGAGGTGGTGCGGCAGGTGGCGATCCTGGCCGCTCCCGCCGTGCCGGCCGCGGCGGACAAGCTGCTCGATGCGCTGGGACAGGCGGCGGACGCCCGCAACTTCGCGGTGCTGGGCGAGGCGGGCCGGCTCAAAGCCGGCACGCCGATCCCTCCGCCGGCGGGCGTGTTTCCGCGCTACGTGGAGCCTGAGCCCGAGGGCGGACCCAAGAACGAGGCGAAGCCGGAGAAGAAGGGCAGGCCGAAGAAGGCGTAATGTCGCACGAATTGCTGGGGGCAGATGCAAAGGTCTGCCCCCCGGCGCCCTCGACGGGAGCGTCGCGCGCTTCTATGATTTCGGCATCATCCCCGCGAAGGCGGGGATCCATGTGGCTCTCCCCACGCAGGTGCGGCTTGGTGATCTGGGTTCCCGCCTCCGCGGGAATGACGTCGGTGGATGGCGCAAGGTCGCGGACAGCAGCACAGCCGGTGCACGACTGAAATCCTCCCATGCTTGTCGATCATCACTGCCATCTGGATTTCCCTGATTTCGCAGAGGATCGCGGCGGCGTGGTCGCCCGCGCGCACGCGGCTGGCGTCGCCCTGATGGTGACGATCTCAACGCGCATCCGCCGCTTCGGCGAGATCCGCAGCATTGCCGAGGCGTACCCGAGCGTGTTCTGCTCCGTCGGCACCCACCCGCACAATGCGCACGAGGAACTCGACATCTCGGTCGCGGAGATCGTCCGCCTTGCACGGCATCCCAAGGTGGTGGCGATCGGCGAGGCGGGCCTCGACTACTTCTACGACAAGAGCCCGCGCCAAGCGCAGGAGCAGGGCTTGCGCAACCACATCGCCGCGGCGCGGGAGACGCAGCTGCCGCTCGTCATCCACGCCCGTGACGCCGACGAGGATGTGGCGGCGATCCTGACCGAGGAGATGGCGAAGGGGCGCTTCCCCGCGGTGCTGCACTGCTTCACCGGCGGAGCCGAGCTTGCCCGGCGGGGCCTCGATCTCGGGCTCTACATCTCGTTCTCCGGCATCCTCACCTTCAAGAAGTCGGACGCCCTGCGCGAGATCGCCGCCATGGTGCCTCTCGATCGGGTGCTGGTCGAGACCGACTCGCCCTACCTTGCACCCGGCAAGTTCCGCGGCAAGCGCAACGAGCCGGCCTACGTGGCTCAAACGGCGGCAGAACTTGCCAGGGTGAAAGGCGTGTCGGAGGCCGAGATCGCGCACGCCACCACCGAGAATTTCTTTCGCCTCTACAACAAGACGCCGCGGCAGTCGGCGGCGGCATGAGCACCAGGTTCACCATCCTGGGCACGGGCTCCTCCGGCGGTGTGCCGCGCGTCGGCAACGTCTGGGGCGCGTGCGATCCGGCCAATCCGAAGAACCGGCGCCGGCGATGCGCGCTGCTCATCGAGCGGTTCGGCAAGGGCGGCTGCACCAGGGTGCTCGTCGACACGCCTCCCGATATCCGCGAGCAGTTGATCGATGCGCGCGTGGACAAGCTCGACGCCGTGCTGTTCACGCATGATCATGCCGATCACACGCACGGTATCGACGACTTGCGCGGCATCTACTTCATGACCAGACGGCGCGTGCCGGTGTATGTCGACGTTGCGGCCCGCGACGTTCTCATGCGGCGGTTCGGCTACTGCTTTGAACAGCCGCCCGGCTCGGCCTATCCGGCCATTCTCGAGGCGCACGACATCCGCCCGCCCGAGCCCGTGCGCATCGAGGGGGCCGGCGGCGTGATCGAGGTGGTGCCGATCCCACAGGAGCACGGGGACATCACCTCGCTCGGTTTTCGCGTCGGCAACGTCGCCTATTCGCCGGATATCAGCGGCATTCCCGAAGCATCGCTGCCGCTGGTGCAGGGACTCGATGTGTGGATCGTCGATGCCTTGCGACACATGCCCCATCCCAGCCATTTCGGCTTGCGGCAGGCTCTCGACTGGATCAGCCGCATCGGCGTCAAGCGCGCGATCCTCACGCACATGACGGTGGAGCTGGACTACGATACGCTGCGCCGCGAGCTGCCGCCGCATGTGGAGCCCGGCTACGACGGCATGGTGGTGCACGTCGATTAGGGTCTTTGCCGTGAAGGTGGAATTGCGTGCGCCGCACCCAAGATGCAACCCAGGAGCTGCAACGCCTCCATCCTGAGCTCGTCGAAGGATGGCTGTGGGGGCCGGTTGCGGCCGCGTGGTTCGACAGGCTCACCATGGGAAAAGCGGGTGCGTCCTTCGGCTGCGGGGTAGAAGATATTTCGCTGGCGCGAAATTCCGGGATGACAACGGAAGGATCGGCGATTCCATCACTATCGGATGGTTCTTAGGGCGCGGCGGTGCTTTTTGCCGGCGCCGCCTCAGCGCACTGCGCCGGTCTTGATATCGAACACCTTGCCGTTCTCCACCAGCGAGGGTTCGGCCAAGCGTACGAAGGTGGGGGTGATCTCCTCGGGCGTTCTCAAGGTTGCGGGATCCTCGCCGGGAAAGGCCTTGGCGCGCATGGCCGTGCGCGTCGGGCCCGGATTGACGAGATTGGCGCGGATCGGCGTGTTCTGCACCTCGTGCGCGTAGGTCTGCACCAGCGCCTCCAGCGCAGCCTTGGAGACAGCGTAGGGGCCCCAGTAGGCCGGGCGGCTGACGGCGGCGCCGGAGGTAACGAAGATCGCGCGGCCTGCATCCGATCGGCGCAGCAGGGGGTCGAGCGTGCGGATCAGGCGCCAGTTGGCGGTCAGGTTGATGTCCATCACCTCGCTCCAGGCCTCCGCCGTGACGTGGCCGAGCGGGGAAAGGGGGCCGAGGACGCCGGCGTTGCCGACAAGAATGTCGAGCTTCTCCCAGCGCTGGAAGATGGTAGGGCCGAGCGCGTCGATCTTGTCCTGGTTCTTGAGATTGAGGGTCAGCAGCGTCGCCGTGCCGCCGAGCGCGCGAATCTCGTCGTCGACCTCCTCGAGCGCGCCGGTCGTGCGGCCGACGAGGATGAGGTGCGCGCCCTCCCTGGCGTAGGCGCAGGCTACTGCGCGGCCGATACCGCGGGTGGCTCCGGTGACAAGGGCCAGACGGCCGGCGAGGCGTTTTTCTTGTTCCATGCCCACACGGTTAGCCCCGGCGCCATCCAGGTGGCAAGTGCGGCGAAGCTGCGCGCCCGCCGGGCTGTGGAGCCGGGACGCTAGTTCTTCTTCGGCGCCGACTCCGACTTCGACTTATCCATCAGGTCCTTGGCCGCCTTGAGCGCGTCCTCATAGGCCTTCTGCGCGGCCTCCTTGGTCTTGTCGATATAGGGTCTCGCGGCCTCGGTGGCGCGCTCTGCCGCCTGCTTGGCCTGCTCGGCCGTCTCCTTGGCCGCGTCCATGGCCTTCTCCGTGTACGGCTTGGCCTTCTCGCGGGCCTGCTCGGTGACCTCGAGCAGCTTCTCCGTGCTGGTGGCGGAAAGCTCGCGCGTGCGCTTCACGAGACGCCGGAACAGGGACTCCTCGGGCAGCAGCGAGCCGGATTTGAGCGCGCTGACGGTACGGATCAGGTCCGCATGGTCCTTGCGTGCCTGCTCGCCCTCGACGCGGTCGGGCTGGCCCGTGAAGACGACGAGGGGCGTGCAAGCCGTGACGAGCTTGCGGGCCGACTTGATCCACTGCGCGTTCTCGACCTGCGTCTCCTGGGCAAAGTAGATCTTCCTGGCTCCGATCTCCTGGCGCAGGATGTTGCGATCGATGACGGGCACGAGGTGGCCGCCGAGCTTGCGCACGAGATCGAAGCGCGCGTTGTCGGGATCGGCGAACTGCACGAACAGGCTCACGGTATCGTCGGCCGAAAGCGCCTCGCGAATGGCGTCCTCGGCGGTGGCGGCATTCGTTACGCTCTTGGCTTTGCCGAGACCCTCGGAGTCGATCGAGCGAAGGAACTGAAAGGTGCCGGCGCTGCCGGAGTGGGCAGGCGGCAGGATGAAGCGCAGCTTGTCAGCGTAGGCGGACAGCTCGCCGAAATTGGTGATCTGCTTGTTGCGGGTGACCGCGAACACGCATTCGCGCACGTCGTCCTGACGGATGAGGGTGAGGGCGCTCTCGGCCTTCATCTGGCGGCTCTCGAGCACGAAGACGTCGAGCTGGCCGTAGCCGAGCTGGCGCGGATTGGCGAGCACGCGCTCCATATTCTCGCGCGTGCCGCTGGACGGCGTGCAGCGATAGTCGAATTGGGCGAGCTTGAGCTGGCTCGCGAGCGCCGGGCAGAAGCTGGCATCATAGGCTCCGCCCGCTCCGCCGGTGTTGATCTGGTTGGCACGGGCCGGGCCGGCCGTGAACACGGCCAGAGCCGCTGCGAGGGCGACGAGGAAGCGAGGGGATTTCATGCAAGGCATCTCCTGCACAGGTCGCGGCCGAATCCGGGCCGGCATGACGGCTTCGCTGCGTAGGGCAAAACCGTGGCGCAAATGCGCGTAATCGGAAAGGTTACCGAATTGTCATGTGGCAGATCGTTGCGGCCCGGCGTGCGCGGCGGCGATGCGACGGATGAGGTCGGCCTCGGCTTGCCGGTAAGGCCGCCCATCGGGCCAGAGAACATCATGGAACCACGCTGCGGGCTCGCCCTGGCATGGGGCACGCCAGGTGTCCCAGGCCAAGTGCGTCTGCGTGCGTCCCCGATGCAGGCCCCAGCTGATGGCGCCGATCTCCTCGCGCGCCAGCAGGGGGAGGATCGCCTCGAACGTGCTGCCGCGGGGACGGGCCATGTACTCCGTGCACAGAAGCGGGCGGCCGAAGCGGCGCAGCTCGGCGATGCGGACCGACATTGCCGCGGCATCGTCGTAGCAGTGGAAGCTGACGATGTCCGAGAGGTCGAGCTGGAGACGCCGCAAGGGTGTGAGTGAGGCATCGTCCCAGTGGCCGGCCCACACGCCGGTGGTGAGCGGCTGGCTCGGCTGCTCGGAGCGCGCCCAGGCGAAGGTGAGCGCGAGCAATGGCCGGACGATGTCGGCCTTGGCAGCGCCGAGGTCGCGCGCGCCGTATGAGCCGGCGTTGGCGTTGTCCGGCTCGTTCCAGACATCCCACAGCAGAACACGTGCGTCGTCGCGGAACCGCGCGATGAGGCTGCGCACGTAGCCCTCAAGGGCGGCAAAGCGTGCCGCGTCGCCGAGGGTGGCGAGGCCAGGGCTTTGCACCCAGCCGGCATTGTGCACGCCGGGCTCGGGCTCGCGCTGGTGGCCTGGATGCGGGAAAGGGTGCCACACGCTGTCGAAGATGACCGGGATGACGCCGAGCCCGTGGCGGGCGGCAAGCGCCAGGAAGCGGTCGATGCGATCGAGCAGGCCCTGCGGATCGGCTGCATGGACGAGGTCATGCAGATAGAGGCGCATGGCGTTGAAGCCGAGGGCGGCGGCATCGCCAAGCTCGCGGTCGATCGTTGCGGGATCGAAGGTCTCGGCCGACCAGAACTCGATCTGGTTTGCGGCGTAGCCCGGCGTGTAGTTGCAGCCGATCATCCAGCCTGTGCGGCGCTGCCAATCGGCGGCGCGCTCAGGTGTCCATGGCGGGTCCGTATAGTGGGCAGGCACCGTGCAACCGTCTTGCCGACGCGCCTATGGGCACGCTTCAAGCCACGCGGCCCACACGCCTAGCGCACTTCCGAGAGGAAGGAGAGCTGGCCATTGTGAGCGGAGCCGTTCTGGTCCACGAGGTCGGTCGGGTAGTCGCCCGTGAAGCAGTGATCGGTGAACTGCGGGGCACGGGCGTCGCGCTTCTCGAGCCCGAGCGCGCGGTAGATGCCGTCGACCGACAGGAAGGCCAGGCTGGTCGCGCCCATGAACTGGCGCATCTCCTCCACCGTCTTGTTGGCGGCAAGCAGCTCGGAGGAGCGCGGAGTATCGATGCCGTAGAAGTCGGGGTGCGTGATCGGCGGGCTCGAGATGCGCATGTGCACCTCGCGGGCGCCGGCCTCGAACATCATCTGCACGATCTTCTTGGACGTGGTGCCGCGCACCACGCTGTCGTCGATCAGCACGATCCTGCTGCCCCTTACCACGCCGGTATTGGCGGAGTGCTTCAGCTTGACGCCGAGCTGGCGGATGCGCTGCTCGGGCTCGATGAAGGTGCGCCCCACGTAGTGGTTGCGGATGATGCCGAGCTCGAAGGGCACGCGGCTTTCCTGCGCGTAGCCGATGGCGGCCGGGACGCCCGAGTCCGGGATGGGGATGACGACGTCGGCGGCGGTCGGCGCCTCGCGGGCGAGCTGCACGCCCATCTGCTTCCTGATCTCGTAGACGTTGCGTCCGCCGACGATGGAGTCCGGTCGGGCGAAATAGATGAACTCGAAGATGCACGGCCGCGCCGGGCGCATCGGGAACGGGCGGTGGCTCTGCACGCCCTCGGCGGTGATGGTGACGATCTCGCCGTTCTCGATCTCGCGCACGAACTCGGCGCCGACGATATCGAGCGCGCAGGTCTCCGACGCCAGCACGTAGCCCGAGCCGAGCTTGCCGAGCACGAGGGGGCGGATGCCGATGGGATCGCGCGCGCCGATCAGCATGTCGTTCGTGAGGCACACCAGCGCGTAGGCGCCCTGGATCTGGCGCAGTGCCTCGATGAAGCGCTCGATGATGCGGCGGCGCTTGGAGCGGGCGATGAGGTGGAGGATGACCTCGGTGTCGGAGGTGGACTGGCAGATGGCGCCCGAGGAGATGAGCTCGCGCCGCAGGGTGAGGGCATTGGTGAGGTTGCCGTTGTGGGCGACGGCGAAGCCGCCCGTATCGAGGTCGGCGAACAGCGGCTGCACGTTGCGCAGGATGGTGTCGCCGGTGGTGGAGTAGCGGACGTGGCCGAGAGAGATGTGGCCGTTGAGCCGGCGGATGACGTCGGCCTTGTTGAAGTTGTCGCCGACGAGACCGAGCCGCCGCTCGGAGTGGAAATGGGCGCCGTCGAAGGTGACGATGCCTGCGGCTTCCTGGCCGCGGTGCTGCAAGGCGTGGAGACCAAGCGCGGTCAGCGCGGCGGCTTCCTCGTTGCCGAAGACACCGAAGACACCGCATTCCTCGCGCAGACGGTCGTCATCAGGTCGGCTGCCGCCGGAGGCCGGCGCGGCGCTGCCCTCATCAAGCCCAACGATCATGGTGGCGTCTCTCGCGCACGGGCGGCAGGGCTACCCCGCGCCCTACCGTCGTGCTCAGGATTTCGATTCCACGGGGCCACTCGGATATAGGACAGGTGGCGCCTCCTGACCAAGAGGGCGGGCTATCCATTTGTGATGATTCTGCAAAAAATATCCCTGCTGTTGTTCCCCGATCGGCGCGGACGGCGCATAGCGCGACAGGATCGAGAACAGCGTGCCGCTGGTCTGGCTGATGATGGGCAGGGAGTGGGCGTTTTCTATCCAGACGGGGAGCTCGCCGGGCTTGCAGCCCTGGGTAGAGGCGCGCGAGGCGCTGTCTTTGCAGATGAACGAGACGGTGAACATGTAGGGAATGACCACCAGCACGAAGCCCCGCACCACGCCGAAGCCGAAGCCCAGGATGCGGTCGATGGCGCCGACGCGGCTGTCCAGGACGGTGTCGGAGATGCGCGACGTGATCAGATGAACGATGATCAGAACGACCACGAAGATGGGGGCGCCGATGACGACCTGCGCGATATAGACGTGGGAGGTCTGCGGCGGATTGGCGAACTGCTTGGCCAGTTCCTCTGCAACGCCCCGGTGATACTTGATGAAATAGGCGACCGCGCCGGCGGCGATGATCCACGACAGGATCGACAGCACCTCGCGCGTCAGCCCGCGGTACATGGCCACGAGACCCGAGATCACCACGATCAGGAGCAAGGCCGCATCGAGATAGGCAAGGCCGGCGATCATGATGTGCTTCCTCGTTTGTCACAAACCATGCGCGTAGCCCGGCAGGTGCCCGAATGCAATGGCGGCCGGGCCACGGAGTGAAAGGTTCATAGTCCAAGCGTCTCGGCCAGCCCCTTGACGTGGTCCACGCGCGACAAGCCGAGCTTGATCACGCCCACATCGAGCTCGCCGGCCGCGGGACACACGGCCTGCTTGAACCCGAGCTTCTGGGCTTCCCTGAGACGCGTCAGCATGTGTCCGGCCGGCCTGACCGCCCCCGACAGACTGATCTCCCCGAAGTAGACCCGGTCGGGGTCGAGCGCAACACCGGAAATTGACGACAGCAGGGCGGCGGCGGCGGCAAGATCGGCGGCGGGCTCGGTGATCTTCAGGCCCCCTGCGACATTGAGGTAAACGTCGTGCTGGCCGAAGCCTACCCCGCAGCGTGCGTCGATGACGGCGAGCAGCATGGCAAGGCGGCTCGAGTCCCATCCCACCACCGCGCGTCGCGGCGTGCCGAGGCCGGAGGCGACGACGAGGGCCTGGATCTCAACCAGCAGCGGCCGTGTGCCCTCCACGCCCGCGAAGACGGCCGAGCCCGGAGCGGACGCCAGCCGGTCGCCGAGAAACAGCTCCGAGGGGTTGGCCACCTCCCGCAGGCCTTCCGCCGCCATCTCGAACACGCCGATCTCGTCGGTGGCGCCGAAGCGGTTCTTGGCGGCGCGCAGGATGCGAAACGGATGCCCGCGGTCGCCCTCGAAATAGAGCACCGTATCGACCATGTGCTCGATCACCTTTGGCCCGGCGATCTGGCCGTCCTTGGTGACGTGGCCGACAAGGAGCAGGGCGCTGCCCTGTGCCTTGGCGTAGCGGACGAGCGATTGAGTGGCGGCGCGCACCTGGCTGACGGTGCCGGGGGCGGCCTCCAGGGCGTCGGCCCACAGGGTCTGGATGGAATCGACAACGATGAGGTCGGCCCGCTTGCCGCCGGCAAGCGTGGCCAGGATGTTGGCGACGTTGGTCTCGCTGGCGAGCGCGAGCGGTGCCTTGCTGAGGCCGAGCCGCTCGGCGCGCAGGCGCACCTGAGCGGCCGCTTCTTCACCGGTGAAATAGACGGCGCGGCGACCGGCCTGGGCGAATGCGGCAGCGAGCTGCAGCAGCAGCGTCGATTTGCCGATGCCGGGCTCGCCGCCGATCAGCAGGGCGGAGCCCGGAACAATGCCGCCGCCCGTCACGCGATCGAGCTCGGCAAGGCCCGTCGGCATGCGCGCCACCTTGGCGTCGGCGGCATCCCTCAGCGTTTCGAGGGGAACGACGCGGCCCTTCGAGGCCTTGGTCAGGCCGGAGCCGGGAGGCGGGGCAGCGTCTGCTTCCTCGGCGATGGTGTTCCATTCCCCGCACGCGCTGCACTTGCCTGCCCAGCGCGGGGAGACTGCGCCGCAGTTCTGGCAGACGAAGGACGTCTTGGCAGGGCGGGCCATGGCGCGTCGGCTCCTCTACTCCTCGTAGACGCGATAGACGCGCGAGCTCAGCCGGGAGAGCAGCTCGTAGCCGATGGTGCCGGCCCGATCAGTCAGATCATCGACGGTGACGCGCTCGCCCATCACCTCGACCCAGGTGCCGCGATGGATCAGCTCGGCCGGCACGTCCGTGACGTCGACGGTGATGAAATCCATGGAAACGCGCCCGACAATCGGCACAGGATAGTCGTCGACATATCCAACGGGGCCGGCTTCGCCGGTGGCCACGCTCAAGGCGCGCAGGAACCCGTCGGCATAACCGCAGCCGATGGTGGCGATGCGCGAGTGGCGTGCGACCTTGTAGGTGGCGCCGTAGCCGATGGTGGCACCGGGCGGCACCTCGCGCACCTGCAGGATCCTGGCGGCGAGGCGCACGACCGTTTGCATGGGGTTCGGGGCGCCTTCGTGCGCGCGCCCGCCGTAGAGCGCAATGCCGGGGCGGACGAGGTCGAAATGGTAGGCCGGCCCGAGAAACATGCCGCCGGAGTTGGCAAGGCTGGCGGGGGCAGGGGGCAGCTTGGCGCGCAGCGTCTCGAAGCGGTCGCGCTGCACGGCATTCATGGGGTTCTTCGGCTCGTCGGCGCAGGCGAGATGGCTCATGACGAGGGTTACATCGATCGCGTCCAGCAGCCCGGGCTCCGCCGCGAGCAGCTCGACCTCGTAGTCCGGCATGCCGAGGCGGTTGATGCCGGTATCGATGTGAATGGCAGCCGGCAAGCGATGCCCGCGGGCACGGCCGTAGGCAGCCCAATCGCGCACCTCGGCAAGGCCCGAGAGCACGGGGCGCAGATCGAAGCCGGCATAGTGAGCCTCAGCGCCCGGCAGCAGCCCATCGAGCACATAGATGGTGGCGCCCGGCTGAACCTCGCGGGCGGCACGGCCTTCATCGACGGTGGCGACGAAGAAGGTCTTGCAGCCCTCGTTGGTCAGTGCCCTGGCAATGGGTGCGAGCCCGAGCCCGTAGGCGTCGGCCTTGATCACTCCGGCGCATTCGGCGCGGCCAGAGGTCTGATTGAGGCGCGCCCAGTTGGCGCGCAGGGCCGCGAGGTCGACCGTGAGGATGGCACGCGCCGACAGCGGCACCGGTGCACGCGGGCGCGGCGCGGAGCGGGCGTGTTTCCTGGCGGGAGTCACCCCCGCCGCTCCGGCATGTACTGATCGTGCGCCAGATCCGAGAAGCGGGTGACGCTGCCGTCGAACTGGAGATTCACGGTGCCGATCGGACCATGGCGCTGCTTGCCGATGATGATTTCGGCCTTGCCGTTGATGACGCTCATTTTTGCCAACCAGTCCTGGAATTCCGGCGTGCCTTCCTGAGGCTTGGTACGCTCAACGTAATATTCCTCGC
The DNA here is from genome assembly GCA_008933705.1 of Hyphomicrobiaceae bacterium. GTDB lineage: Bacteria > Pseudomonadota > Alphaproteobacteria > Rhizobiales > Hyphomicrobiaceae > AWTP1-13. The sequence goes on along the minus strand of WBUN01000029.1, from coordinate 13,600 downwards.
GAAACACGAACATGACAATGTCGGCGTCCTGCTCGATGGAGCCCGATTCACGCAGATCGGCGAGCTGCGGTCGCTTGTCCTCCCGATTCTCTACGGCCCGGGAGAGCTGCGACAGGGCAATGATGGGCACGTTCAGCTCCTTGGCCAGCGCCTTGAGGCCGGTCGTGATCTGGGAAACCTCCTGCACGCGGTTGTCGCTCTTGCTCGAATTGCCCGTCATGAGCTGCAGGTAGTCGACGATGATGAGGCCAAGGCCCTGCTGGCGCTTGAGCTTGCGCGCCCGCGCCGCGAGCTGGGAAATGGAGATGCCGCCGGTCTGGTCGATGAACAGGGGGATGGCCGCCATCTCCTGGCTGACGGCGACGAGCTGCTTGAACTCCGGCTCCGTGATCATGCCGCGGCGGATCTTCTCCGAGCCGATGCCGGCCTGCTCCGACAGAATGCGGGTGGCGAGCTGCTCGGCCGACATCTCGAGCGAGAAGAAGCCGACGACGGCGCCGTCGTGAGCAGGATCGTCAAGGTCAAGGTCGGGCCGCTCCATGCGCGAACGCAACCGCGTACGGGCGACGTTGAAGGCGATGTTGGTGGCAAGCGCGGTCTTGCCCATCGACGGGCGGCCGGCGAGGATGATGAGATCCGACGGCTGCAGTCCGCCCATCTTGTTGTCGAGCGCGGTGAACCGTGTCGAGATGCCGGAGAGGTTGCCGTCGCGCTTGTAGGCGTTGCCCGCCATGTCGATGGCGTTTGTAAGCGCTGTATTGAAGGCCAGGAAGCCCTGCCCGTACTTGCCGGTCTCCGCCAGCGCAAACAGCCGCGACTCGGCCTCCTCGATCTGCTCCTTCGGCGGGAAATCGACGGGGCTGTCGTAGGCTGCGTTGACCAGGTCCTCGCCGATCAGGATGAGCTGCCGGCGGGTAGCCAGATCGTAGACGGTATGGCCGTAGTCGCGTGCGTTGATGATGGTGGCCGCGTTGGCGGCAAGCCGGCCGAGATACTGCGGCACGGTGGTCGTGGCGTCGATCGGCTCGGCGTTCTCGAAGAAGGTCTTGAGCGTGATGGGCGTCGCCTGCTTGCCCGAGGCGATCAGCTTGGCGGCCGTCTCGTAGATCTGCTGGTGCAGCGGATCGTAGAAATGCTCGGCCAGCAGGAAGTCGGACACGCGCTCGAGCGCGTCATTGTTGACGAGGATTGCTCCGAGCAGGGCCTGCTCGGCGTCGATGTTGTGGGGAGCGGCGCGGAACGGCATTGCTTCGGGCGAAGCGGCATGTCGCGCGGCCTCGGCGGGCTTGCGGCGTGGAGTCTGGTTCATGGCGCAGGCATAGCCCGATTCCGCGCCGAGAGCGGCGCGCGGCCGGCCGTCAACCCGTCTCATCCTCGCAATGCACAGAGCGCGGCCGGCGACGGAGAAAGTGCTTGAATGCACGCGAATCGGGGGCCGCGCCGGACTATTCGCCCGCCAGGCGAGGCCGGGTGTCCTGGGCACGCAGGCGGTGCTCGCCAGCGTACATGTAGTCGCGCGTGAGCGGCAACGCGTCGATGCGTTTCACGAGCTGCACCTGGAACACGACCAGCCCCTGATAGCGGAACGCCGCCTCCGAGGCTGCGAGGTAGAATTCCCACATGCGACAGAAGCGCTCGTCGAGAATGGCAGCCGCCTTGTCCCAGTTGGCCAGGAAGCGCTCGCGCCAGGCACGCAAGGTCTCGGCATAGTGAATGCGCAGGATCTCGACGTCGGAGACGACGAGGCCCGAGTGCTCGATGCCCGAAAGCATCTCGGAAAGGGACGGTATGTAGCCGCCGGGGAAGATGTACTTGGCGATGAAGGCGCTGGTAGTGCTTGGCGGCTCGGAGCGGCCGATGGTGTGGATCAAGGCCACGCCATCATCGTCGAGCAGCCGACGTACCTTGCGGAAGAAGGTGCTGTAGTGGTTCACGCCGACATGCTCAAACATGCCGATCGAGACGATCCGGTCGAACTGCCCCTCGATCTTGCGATAGTCCTTGAATTCGAAGCGCACCGAGCGTGCGAGCCCTTCCTTGAGCGCGCGTTCGCGCGAGATCTTGAGCTGCTCGGCGCTGAGCGTCACCCCGGTCACGTCGCAATGGGCGGTCTTGGCGAGATAAAGACCGAGGCCGCCCCAGCCCGAGCCGATGTCGAGCACGCGCTGACCGGATTCGATGGCAAGCTTGGCTGCAATGTGCCGCTTCTTGGCGTGTTGCGCCTCATCGAGGTCGGCGCCGTCGGTGAAGTAGGCGCACGAGTACTGGCGGTCGCGATCCAGGAACAGATCGTAGATGGCGCCGTTGATGTCGTAGTGATGCGCCACATTGCGCTGGGCCCGGCCCGAGGGATTGAATTGCGCCATGCGCCGCAGGAGATAGCGCACGCAATCGATGGTCTTGGTCCAGACCGGCATCTCGCGATTGTGCGTGTCGCGCAGCAGCAGCGCGAGCAGATCGTAGATGTCGCCCTCCTCGACCACGAGCCGCCCGTCCATGTAGGCCTCGCCTAGGGCAAGCTGGGGATCGAGAATGAGGTGGCGCTCGATCGGCCGGTCGGTAAGGCGGACACGCACGGAAGGGCCGGTGCCGTCACCGTAGCGGCGCACAACCCCACCTGCATCCACGACCGTCAGATCACCACGGGGAACAACCCGGTGCAGGAGAACATCGAGCAATCTGAACATGACGCACCACCAGCTCTGTGTGCGACCACCGAACTAAAGGTACTCCACTGCATTATACGGAAGTATAACGCCGACGCTACAGGCACGTTTCAAGCACGGCATCTGCCTGGGCTCGGCTGCGCGCGAGGTGCGAGACGAAGTGCCGGCCCCACCCGCTGAGGGCGAAGCGGCGGTCTTTCTCAACCGGCTATGGTCGGCCGGGGCCAATGCTTCATCGCAGGGGGTTGCGCGTCCGAAGCCGAGTGGCGCGTGCAACTCTTGGAGTGTGCCGGAGCAGGATCGCTTCAGATTGAATCGCGCCGCCCAGGAGCGATGGTGCGGCTGAAGCGTGAATCCCTACTCCCTTGGTGTAGAGCGAGATTCGCATTCTTGATGGAAGCCGACTGCTTCCATCAAGAACGATCTTGCTCCAGGGGCCCGTGGGAGCGGCGGGGCCCTCGGGCCCCGCCGCGGCAATGCAAGTTGTCCTGAAGCGCAGGGGATCTCAGGCCTTGTCTGCAGGCTCGCCTGTCCCCTCCTCGCTGCGCTGGATGGCAAGCGCCTCCTCCTCAAACAGCGCATCGGGATTGAAGGTGTCGAGTTCGACCTTCTCTTCCTTGAGAACGGTGACGTCCTCGCCGCGCGCCTGGCGCTCGGCCTCGTCCTCGGAGCGCGCGACGTTGAGCGACACCTGCACGATCACCTCTGGGTGCAAGGCGATGCGGGTCGGGTGCACGCCGAGCGTCTTGATCGGCTTGTCGAGCACGACCTGACGACGGTCGATCGTGAAGCCCCCCGCCGCGACGATCTCGGCGATGTCGCGCGTGCTGACCGAACCGTACAGCTGGCCGGTGTCGCCGGCCTGGCGAATGGCGAGGAAGGACTTGCCCTCGAGCTTGCCGGCCACTGCCTCGGCCTCCTTCTTCAGCTCGAGATCGCGGGCTTCGAGCTGGGTGCGCTCCTTCTCGAAGCGCGCACGGTTCTCTTCAGTGGCGCGCAGCGCCTTCCTCTGCGGCAGAAGGTAGTTGCGGGCAAAGCCGTCCTTGACGTTGACGACGTCGCCCATCTGGCCGAGGCGGCCGATGCGCTGAAGAAGAATGACCTGCATGGGAGTACTCCGTTCGTTGCGAGGTTGGTTGTTCAGGTGGATGACGGGCTCGAGCCGACGCGCTGCCTCAGCTTGAGAACCGGCTCCAGCAGGCCGGCAAGCATGAGAACGAACGCGGTAGGGCCGAACAGGATGAGAGCGGCGTAGACGAACCACAGGATCCAAGGCGCGCGGCTGCGGGCGATGAAGTGCACGAGCGCCAGGCCGGCGATGAGGTAGGCGAACAGCAGCGCGCCGGTGAAGCTGACGCCGAGGACGCCGATGATGCCGGGGGCGAACGAGGCGATCATGGCGAGCGCGGCGAGCAGTGGGAAGCCCGGCGGGTAGGCGAGGGCAGGCAGATCCGGCCAGTCCCTGCCGAGCCGGCCCGAGGCGCGCGCGATCCGCCCCGCCAGATAGAGGTTCAACGTGAAGATGGCGAGCCAATAGGCCGCGAATGCACCGGGCAACGCCGCAATAAGGAACTCCGAGAGCGCCTCGATCTGCTGATCGGTCAGCGGCTGCATCCTGACGTCGCCGGAGGTGTTGGCGGGCAGGCGGCGGAGGAATTCCCGCAACGGATTGTGCAGGATCTCGTAGCTCCCGCCGATCAGCGGCAGAACCAGGATGGGCAGCGCACCGGCATAGAGCGACATGACGGCCATCAGGCGCCCGGCGGGGTACCACTCGCGCACGGCCGGGTTCTGCGGCTCGGGGCGGCTCAGATAGGCGAGATAGGCGGCCAGCGCCACGGGCAGTCCGAGGGCGAGGAAGTAGCCGACCGCGAAGGGGGCGCTGGCGAGGAAGACCATCACGACCGCGCCGGCGACGGCACCGGCCGCAGCCGGCAGCCAGCCCCATCCGAGGCCCGCGAGCAGGGAGGGCAGGGGCGTGAGCAGCACCAGAAGAGTGCCGAGCAAGGGCGTTCCCCGCGCCGCCGAATAGAAAAGCAGCGCGGAGGCGAGCCCTGCTCCGAGGCCGATGAGAAAACCGACTGGCATGTCTCAGCTGTCCCGCCTCTGGCGGTTAGAGACAGATCCGGAGGAGGCCGTCCTGTCCCAACCATGCGACATCGGATGCACCGGGTCCCGCCCGGCGCATCCTATTTGATTACGTAGGGCAGCAGCCCGATGAAGCGCGCGCGCTTGATGGCCTTGGCCAGCTCACGCTGCTTTTTGGCCGACACGGCCGTGATGCGGCTCGGCACGATCTTGCCGCGCTCGGATACATAGCGGCCCAGCAGGCGCATGTCCTTGTAGTCGATCTTCGGCGCCTTGTCTCCGGAGAACGGGCAGGTCTTGCGGCGGCGATGGAATGGCCGGCGGGCCGGAATGGTGGCGACTTCGGCCATGATCTAGTCCTCCTCGGAGTTGGCGACAGGGGTATCCGCATCGCGCGGCGGACGCGGACCGCGCGGCGGCCGGTCGCCCTCGTCGCGGGCACGGAAACCACCGCCGCCACGGTCGCCACGGAAGCCGCCGCCACCGCGATCGCCGCCGCGGAACCCGCCGCGGTCGCCACCACGGAAGCCGCCGCGGTCACCGCCGCGGAAACCGCCGCGCTCGCCCTCGCGACGGTCGTCGCGGTCGCTCTTGCGCATCTGGATCGAGGGCTCGGTCTCATGCTCCTCGACACGCACTGTCAGGAAGCGGATGACGTCCGTCGACAGGCCCATGCGCCGCTCCATCTCTGCGACCGCAGCAGGCGGCGCGTCGATATTCATGAGCGAATAGTGGGCCTTGCGGTTCTTCTTGATCTTGAAGGCGATGGTCTTCAGACCCCAGTACTCGGTCTTGCCGACCTTTCCGCCGCCATCCTCGATGACCTGGGTGTATTCCTTCGTCAGCGCTTCGACCTGCGCCTGCGAAATGTCCTGGCGCGCCAGGAATACATGCTCATACAGCGGCATGCCGTGCCTTTCCTCATCGTTGCTGTCCGCCCCGGCGCAAAGCCCCTTTTGGGCCCCAGGCGGCGCAAGGCCGCGAGGAAAGGCCCAAAGGACCCGAAAGAGCGAAGACACCGGGAGACGGGCAAGAAGCCCTGCCGCCCGCAAGGGCAGCCTCCCGTTCAGCCTCCAACCGGAGCGGGTGTGGCGCCACTTATACGCATTCCGCGCGTGATCGCAAGCGCCTAGGCGGCGGAGCGGGGCTGGCTAGGCGCTCGTCCGGCCCAGGCCATGCAACTCAAGGGGGCGGCCTCGCGGACAGCCCCCTGGAAGGACAGGAGGGCGGTGCCAGTTGGAGGCAGAGCGGGGCGCTACGCTTGACGCCGCCCGAGCCCGTGGCTTAAGCCGCAACCGGCGACCGGCATTTCCCCGCAATCGGAGAGGGCCGACGGTCGTGGGTGAAGGGGAGCGATACGCTGATGGCGATTGCATTCGTCTTTCCGGGGCAGGGCAGCCAGGCCGTGGGCATGGGTGCCGAGCTTGCCAAGACGTTCGCATCGGCGCGCGCGGTATTCGACGAGGTCGATGCCGCGCTGGGCCAGAAGCTCTCGGAGCTGATGTTCAATGGCCCGCTCGATGCGCTGACGCTGACGGAGAATGCGCAGCCGGCTCTGATGGCGGCGTCGCTCGCGGTGATGCGGGTGCTCGAGAACGAGAAGGGACTGCGTCTCGCAGGCAAGGTCAAATACGTGGCCGGGCATTCGCTCGGCGAATATTCGGCGCTGGCAGCCGCGGGGGCGCTCACCGTGGCCGATGCGGCGCGACTGCTGAAGATCCGCGGCAAGGCCATGCAGGCGGCGGTGCCGGTCGCGCAGGGAGCCATGGCGGCGCTGCTGGGCGTGGGCCGGGAGGTCGGCGAGAAGCTCGCGGCCGAAGCCGCCCAGGGCGAAGTCTGTCAGCTCGCCAACGACAACGAGCCGACGCAGGTCGTGATCTCGGGTGCCAAGACGGCCATCGATCGCGCGGCGCAGCTCGCCAAGGCGCACGGCGTGCGCCGCTTCATGCCGCTCAACGTAAGCGCGCCCTTCCACTGCGCGCTGATGCAGCCGGCGGCCGACGCCATGGCCGAGGCGCTGGCCAAGGTGGATATGAAAGCCCCGGCCGTGCCGCTCATTGCCAACGTACTGGCGGCACCCATCTGCGACCCCGCCGAGATCAAGAGGTGTCTGGTCGAGCAGGTGACGGGAACGGTGCGCTGGCGCGAATGCGTGGCGGCAATGGCTGCGGACGGCGTCAGCGACATCTACGAGATCGGGTCCGGCAAAGTGCTGGCCGGGCTTGCCAAGCGCATCGCCGCCTCGCTCAATGCGACTTCCATCGGCACGCCGCAAGACATAGAAGCCGCGCTGCCTGCGCTCCTGCAATAGAGGAACCCATGTTCGAGTTGACCGACAAGACCGCGCTCGTCACGGGCGCAACCGGCGGCATCGGCGGCGCCATCGCGCGCGCGCTGCACAAGCAGGGTGCGACGGTTGCCATCTCCGGCCGGCAGAAGGACAAGCTCGACGCGCTTGCGGCGGAGCTCGGCAGCCGGGTGCACGTGTGTCCGTGCGATCTGGCCGACAAGGCCCAGGTGGCCAAGCTCGTCGACGAGGCGGTCGCAAAGCTCGGTCGTCTGGACATCCTGGTCAACAATGCCGGTCTCACCAAGGACAATCTGTTCATGGTGATGAAGGACGATCAGTGGGACGACGTGATCGCCGTCAACCTGACCTCGACGTTCATGCTGATGCGGGCTGCGGCCCGCAGCATGATGCGCGCCAAGACCGGCTACGGGCGCATCATCAACATCTCCTCAGTGAGCGGAGTCATCGGCAATCCGGGGCAGGGCAACTATGCGGCGTCGAAAGCCGGCATGATCGGCATGTCGAAATCGCTGGCGCGCGAGGTCGCATCGCGCGGAATAACGGTTAATTGCATCGCGCCGGGCTTCATCTCGACGCCGATGACGGATGCCTTGAACGACAAGCAGGTGGCGACCATCAAGGAGGCCATCCCTGCGCAGAGGTTCGGGACACCCGATGATATAGCTGCGGCAACGGTTTATCTGGCCGCTGCGGAGGCCGGCTACATGACCGGGCAAACCCTGCACGTGAACGGCGGGATGGTCATGATTTGACCCCGATATTGGCCGTGCCGGAGGGGCGCGAAGGGGCGCTTTGCAGTGCTAGTCAAGCCCAGTGAAGTGTGTTAACGAGCCCGTGATTTGTGCGTTCAACCCTGGGAAGAGCCGTGTCGGCGGGATGCAATGTGCTACCCTGCCGCTGACCTGAGTATCGCTTATTGGGCAATGCCCAAATCCCGGTGAGTTCGATGCAAACCGCAACAGCTTGGATCAGCGAAAGAGCCGAGGGATAGACCGATGAGCGATGTCGCACAACGTGTGAAGAAGATTGTTGTCGAGCACCTGGGGGTGGAAGCGGACAAGGTTACCGACAATGCGAGCTTCATCGACGACCTCGGCGCGGACAGCCTGGATACCGTCGAGCTGGTGATGGCGTTCGAGGAAGAGTTCGGGTGCGAGATTCCCGACGATGCGGCCGAGCAGATCCAGACCGTTGGCGACGCCGTGAAGTTCCTCGAGAAGAACGCGAGCGCGGCCTGACGGGCCGATAGCAGGGGCGGGGCCGCGTCCTGCCTCCCATCGGATCGCCAGGAAGCGTGACAGCGGATCAGGGCCTGCAGTCAGTATCGTCCAGGATCGTTCATGTTGCGACGCGTCGTCATTACCGGGCTCGGCCTCGTCACGCCGCTCGGGTGTGGCGTCGATGCCAGCTGGTCGCGGCTGATTGCCGGCGAGAGCGGGGCGCGCCGCATCGAGGAATTCGAGGTCAGTGACCTTGCCTGCCAGATCGCCTGCTTCACCCCGCGCGGCTCGCAGGCCGAGGGCAAATTCAATGCTGATGATTGGATGGAGCCCAAGGAGCAGCGCAAGGTCGATGATTTCATCATCTACGGCGTGGCCGCGGCCACGCAGGCGCTCCAGGACGCAGGCTGGAAGGCCGATACGGTCGGGAAGCAGGAGCGCACAGGCGTTCTGATCGGCTCGGGCATCGGCGGACTGAGCGGCATTGCCGAGACGTCCCTGCTGCTGAAGGAGAAGGGCCCGCGGCGCGTGAGCCCGTTCTTCATTCCGGGGCGGCTGATCAATCTGGCATCGGGCTACGTCTCCATCAGACATGGTCTCAAGGGACCCAACCACGCTGTCGTCACGGCTTGCTCGACGGGCGCGCACGCCATAGGCGATGCTGCGCGCCTGATCGCGCTGGACGATGCCGACGTGATGGTCGCGGGCGGCACCGAGAGCCCGCTCTGCCGCATTGCGATCGCCGGCTTCGCCGCCTGCAAGGCGCTGTGCACCACCTTCAACGACCAGCCGACAAAGGCCTCGCGCCCCTACGACAAGGATCGCGACGGCTTCGTCATGGGCGAAGGCGCAGGCATCGTCGTGCTCGAGGAGCTGGAGCATGCGCGCGCGCGCGGCGCTCGCATCTATGCGGAGGTGGTCGGCTACGGCCTCTCCGGCGATGCCTACCACATCACGGCGCCGTCCGAAGATGGGGACGGGGCCTATCGGTCGATGCGCATGGCGCTCAAACGCGCGGGCATGCAGCCGAGCGACATCAACTACGTGAACGCACACGGCACCTCAACCATGGGCGACGAGATCGAGCTCGCCGCCGTCGAGCGCCTGTTCGGCAATGCCGCGGGCAAGCTCGCGATGTCATCGACCAAGTCGGCGATCGGCCATCTGCTGGGTGCAGCCGGCTCGGTCGAGGCGATCTTCTCTGTGCTGGCTATTCGCGACAACGTGGCGCCGCCGACGTTGAACCTCGACAACCCGTCCGTGGAGACGGCGATCGATCTGGTCCCCCACAAGGCCCAGAAACGCAATATCGACGTTGCCCTCTCCAACTCGTTCGGGTTCGGCGGCACCAACGCGTCTTTGGTGCTGAAGCGATTTGAGGCCTGAGAAATGGCGCAGGGCCGGGCGGCGCGGCGTCGCGACAGCGGTGCCGGGCAATCGTCCTTTCGCCACATTTGCCGTTAGTTTCAAGGGCCGGCTCGGCGCCGGCAAAGTGGGTGCGCGCACCAGCTCGAGGGGGGTACTGATGGCGCGCCCGATTGGGAGCGGACCATGAGACATCGTCTGCCGGAGCTGCCGGCCGAGGCCATGTCGTCCAGAACCTCGGGCACGCGCGCGCGCAGTCCGGCAGAGCGGCTTGAGCCGACACGGCCGCCGGCCCGCCCCCGCCGCGTACGGCGGAGCCGAGAACCGCGCAAATCCCGTCCGTTTCTGCGTTTCATCAACGGCATGCTGACGCTTGCGCTGGTGTTGATGCTGGCGGTCGGCGGCGCGGCGTACGTGTTCGACGAGCAGATCGATGCGCCGGGCCCGTTGCAGCGCACGCGCATCGTGGTCATCCCGAAGGGTGACGGGACGCAGGAGATTGCGGCCCGGCTGGAGCGCGAAGGGATCGTTTCCGATCGCCGCCTGTTCATCGCGGGCTACCTGTGGACCAAGTTCGCGGCATGGATGGGCAACGACAAGCCGGTTCAGCTCAAGGCCGGAGACTACGAGATCCGCGAGAATGCGAGCATCCGCCAGGTCGTCAGTCTGCTCTCGGAAGGCCGGACCGCATCCTACAAGGTGACGATCCCCGAGGGTCTCACCAGCCATCAGATCGTCGAGCGCCTGAAGGCTGATCAGAACCTGTCGGGCGACATCGAGGTCGTGCCTCCCGAGGGCTCGCTGCTGCCGGAGACGTTTGTGGTGCAGCGCGGCGCCGCCCGCCAGTCGATCATCGACAGCATGACGACTGAATCACGCAAGCTGGTCGAGAAGGCATGGGCACAGCGGCGCAAGGACCTGCCGCTGAAGTCTCCTGCCGAAGTCGTCATCCTGGCGTCGATCATCGAGAAGGAGACGGGCCGCAACGACGAGCGCGAGCGGGTCTCGGCGGTGTTCCACAACCGGCTGCGCCAGAACATGCGCCTGCAGTCCGACCCGACGATCCTGTACGGCATCTTCGGCGGCAAGGTCGCCTGGGGCCGGTCGATCATGCGCAACGAGATCGCCCAGAAGACCGCGCACAACACCTATCAGATCGACGGGCTGCCGCCGACGCCGATCTGCAATCCCGGCCGCGCTGCCATCGAGGCGGCGTTGAACCCGGCACAGACCAAAGACCTCTATTTCGTCGCCGACGGAAGCGGCGGCCACGTGTTTGCCGAGACCCTCAAGGATCACAATGCCAATGTCGCCAAATGGCGGGTCATCGAGAAGGACATGAGGGCCAAGGCGCCGCCGCCGGCGGCTCCCGCTCCGTCCACCGATACGCAGGCGACCGGTGCGCCGCCCATCCAGGGCGCCATGCCCAAGACCCGCGCGGTGGTGCGCAAAGCTCCTCCGCCGGCGGACAATGCCAAGGATGGTGCAAAGGCAGCTCCGGCGCCTGCCAGCACGTGGGCCCCGACGAATACGCCGGCCACCCAGCCCAAGCAATGACGCATTCCCCTTGCGGGCTGCCGTTGCCCCCATCCTTGTTGCTCCTGCCATCTGAGGCTAGAGTCGCAGGCGAGCTGCCGACTCGCGTGCGCACCCCAGGTGGGCTGCGGTCTGCATGGCTCGCGCTTGGCGTCCGCGGCACACGTGCAATGCTTCCATGACCATCAAGAGCATGACGGGATTTGCCCGCGCGGACGGGACGGACGGGCCTGTGAGCTGGCATTGGGAGCTCAGGTCCGTGAACGGACGGGGGCTCGACCTGCGCATGCGCCTGGCCCCGGGGTTCGAGGCGCTCGAGCCGCGTGTGCGCGAGGCCGTGGCGAAGCGCATCTCGCGCGGCAGCGTGTCCGTCAATCTCAACGTCAAGCGCAGCGAGGGTGCCACCGAGATCCGCCTCAACGAGTCCGCTCTGCGCCAGGTGCTGGCGGCGATGGCACGGCTGCAGGCGATGACCGAGGCTGCGCCTCCTCGCGCCGAGGCCTTGCTCGGCATCAGGGGCGTGCTGGAATTCGTGGAGCCGCAGGAAAGCGAGGCGGAGGCGCGTGCGCGCGTGGAGACGATGCTGGCCGGGCTCGCGCAGGCGCTGGACGGCATGGTGGGCGCGCGCGCCGCCGAGGGCCGGCGGCTGGAGGCGGTGATCCGCGAGCAGCTTGCCGCGATCGAGCGCCTTGTTGCGACGGTGGCGGCGCTGCCGGCGCGGACGACGGAAGCGGTGCGCCAGAGGCTGAGGGAGCAGCTCGCGCGCCTGTTCGAGGCGGGGGCGCCGCTTGACGAGGCACGCCTCTACCAGGAAGCGGCGATGCTGGCCACGCGGGCCGACGTCGAGGAGGAGCTGAAGCGTCTCGGCGCCCACGTCGCGGCTGCCCGGGAGCTGCTCGCCTCGCCCGAGCCGGCCGGCCGGCGGCTCGACTTCCTTGCGCAGGAATTCAATCGCGAAGCCAACACGCTGTGCTCGAAGGCCAACGATGCCGATACGACGCGTGCGGGACTGGAGCTGAAGGCGGTGATCGACCAGATGCGCGAGCAGGTGCAGAACATTGAGTGACGCCGTGAGCGAGACCGGCCGGCGCGACGGCGTCCGCATCGCGCGGCGGGGCCTGATGCTGGTGCTGTCGTCACCTTCGGGTGCGGGCAAGACCACGCTGGCGCGCCGGCTGCTGGCGGCGGACCACGGCCTGCGCATGTCCGTGTCGGTGACCACGCGCAAGCCGCGCAGCGGCGAGGTGCACGGCAAGGATTACACCTTCATCGATGTTGCCGAGTTCGAGCGCATGAAGGCGGCGGGCGAGTTGCTGGAGTGGGCGGAGGTGTTCGACCGCTTCTACGGCACGCCGAGGGGGCAGGTGCAGCAGGCGCTGGAGGCCGGCGAGGATGTTCTGTTCGACATCGACTGGCAGGGGGCGCGGCAGCTCGAGAAGCAATTGCCGCAGGACGTCGTCAGCGTGTTCATTCTGCCGCCGGACGGAAAGACGCTGGAGCAGCGGCTCAGGGCGCGCAATCAGGACACGGACGAGGTGATGGCGCGTCGCATGTCGGCGGCGGCCACGGAGATAAGCCACTGGGCCGAGTACGATTACGCCATCGTCAATGACGATATCGAGGCGAGCGTCTCCGCCCTCCTTGCGATCCTGGCGGCCGAGCGCCTGAAGCGGGAGCGCCAGAGCGGCCTCGAAGCGTTCGTGGCCGGCGTGCTCGCCGATCTTTGACGCACGCTCCGGTCATGCCCTGGCGGCGGGCCAGCGCTCCAGCACATAGGCGAGGCGGGCAAAATCGGCAACCGACAGCGCCTCGCCCCTGAGCGTGGCGGCGATACCGGCTGCGGCGAGCAGGGGCTCGGGCTCGGCGACCAGCGATCGCAGGCTCTGGCGCAGCATCTTGCGGCGCTGGCCGAACGCGGCGCCGGTGACGAGGCCCAAGGCGCGCGCCGAGCACTCCGGGCTCGGCCGCTCGATCGGCGCGAACTCGACGACGGCGGAGGAGACGGCTGGGGGCGGCGTGAACGCCTCGGGCTTGAGCGTGAACAGCAGACGCGGGCGTGTGCGCCACTGGGAGATGACGGCGAGCCGGCCGTAGGCCTTGCTGGCCGGTGGCGCGACGATGCGGTCCGCGACCTCCTTCTGGAACATCAGCACCATGCGTCCGTACCACGGCGGCCAGGGCTCGCTCTCGAGCCATCCGACAAGCAGCACGGTGGCGACGTTGTAGGGCAGGTTGGCGGCGATGACGGGCTTGGGCGAGATGCCGGCGACGAGCCGCGCCCAGTCGGTCTTGAGGGCATCGCCGTAGTGCACGTGGAGGCGGCCCGGATAGCGTGCGCCGATGGCGTCGAGCGCCGGGCGGCAGCGCTCGTCGCGCTCGACGGCGATGACGCGCCCGGCGCCCTCGAGCAGCAG
>WBUN01000145.1 GCA_008933705.1 Hyphomicrobiaceae bacterium | reverse complement strand
TCCACCACCGTCACCCCCGCGAAGGCGGGGGCCCAGGTCACCGGGCCGCACGGGCCATGCTCACCGCAGAGCACGCCCGCGACCGCGCGCGCCACTCCAACGGCGCGCGCACCCGCGTTGCGAAGTGATCTGGGTTCCCGCCTGCGCGGGAATGACGTCACGTGAGGTGCCCCTTCCGGTTGGAACGGTCCTCCGTGGTGAGCCTGTCGAACCACGCGGCCGCAACGGTGCCTCACAGACGCCTTCGACAGGCGCCGACGCGATGATAATTCGAGAAAGCACCAGCATGATCGAGCAGCACCGATACGGCCGGCTGGCGAACTGGCTCGCCCGCGCGCTCGGCGCAACCGTGCCGTCCCGCACGCGGCCTGAATTCCACTCCCCGTCGCGCTCGAGGCGCGCGGATGAGATGCGGGGTGGGGGTGCCATCACCCACAAGGCCAGCCGCACCGGACCCCTGATCGCCTTCGAGGGCCTGCGGCAGCCGGCGTGGGCGCCGCGCGACTACGCCGCCTTCGCGCGCGAAGGCTTCATGCAGAACGCCGTCGTCTACCGCGCCGTGCGCATGATCGCGGAGGCCGCCGCCGGCGTGCCGCTGCTGCTCTACGCCGGCGAGGAGGAGATCGCCGGGCACCCGTTGCTCGACCTGATCGCCCGTCCCAATCCCGTCGCCAGCGCGCCCGACCTGCTTGAGGCCTGGTACGGCTTCCTGCTTGTCTCCGGTAACGCCTATCTCGAGGCTGTCGCCGTCGGCGGGGAGGTGCGCGAGCTGCACGGGCTGCGCCCGGACCGCATGAAGGTGGTCCCTGGTCCCGACGGCTGGCCCGAGGCCTTCGAGTACACCGCCGACGGCCGCAGCGTGCGCTTTGCCGGCGAGGTGGTCGCGGGCGTGCGCCCCATCCTGCACGTCAAGCTCTTCCATCCCGCCAACGACCATTACGGCCTCTCGCCCATCGAGGCCGCCGCCACCGCCATCGATGTGCACAATACCGCCTCGCGCTGGAACAAGGCGCTGCTCGACAACTCGGCCCGTCCCTCCGGCGCCCTCGTCTACACGGCGCGGGACGGCAATCTTTCGCCCGAGCAGTACGAGCGTCTGAAATCGGAGCTGGAGCAGGGCTTCCAGGGCGCCACACACGCCGGTCGGCCGCTGCTGCTGGAGGGTGGGCTCGACTGGAAGTCGATGAGTCTTTCTCCCAAGGACATGGACTTCATCGAGGCCAAGCACGTCGCGGCGCGGGAGATTGCCCTTGCCCTTGGTGTGCCGCCCATGCTGCTCGGCATTCCCGGCGACAACACCTATTCGAACTACCAGGAGGCCAACCGCACCTTCTGGCGCCAGACCGTGCTGCCGCTCGTCAACCGCACCGCCAAGTCCCTCTCCGCCTGGCTCTCCCCGGCGTACGCGGGGTCAGACCCTGCGGGTCTGACCCCATCGCTCCTCGGCCGACTGGAGCTGAGGCCGGACATCGACTCCATCGAGGCTCTGAGCATCGAGCGCGAAGCGCTCTGGACCCGCATCGAAAAGGCCACCTTCCTCTCGCAGAACGAAAAGCGCGCCGCCGTCGGCTACGGCCCGGTCGAGGGGCAAGACCCTCCGGGTCTGACACCATCCGACGACCGCGCATCGAAGTTCAACCCCTACCACGACG
>WBUN01000028.1 GCA_008933705.1 Hyphomicrobiaceae bacterium | reverse complement strand
GGCCGGCGGCGGTGCGCTCCCGCGGGCGCGCGCCTCCTGCACCCTGGCGCTTTCAGCCCGTCCGCTGGCCTGGTCGGCGCCGTTGCCGCCAGAACCGGCGCGCGGCCTTTCGGCGGTCAGAACGGCCATGACGCTCCGCACGCCTTCGATTTCACGCACGATCTTCTCGGCGGCCTGCCGCAGCGGCTCCAGCTCGCTCGCCCGGTCTGCCGGCACGGTGATCGAAAAGGAGACGCGGCCATCCTTTATGAGGATCTCGGAGACGAGGCCCAGATCGACAATGTTGCTCTGCATGTCGGGTCCCTTGACCCGGCGCAGGCTCTCGACGACCTGGCTCTTGCTTGGGTTCATTAACTCTCTCCTTGGATGGCTGGCACGGGTGCAAACATGCCGCGGCCGGACCGGCTGGTTGCGCTCTGTTTTCCTTGCGAAATTAGCCAATAGTGGCAGACGCGCCGCTGGATGTCACGGCAGGCGAGCTGCTATACATCGCACGAAATAGGGTGTGGGACGCCGGTTCCGCAAGCCTCAAGAAGGAGCAGGAGGGACGATTGAAGGGGCTGCTGAAGATTAGCCGTGCCATCGACGGCTTCAATGGATGGATCGGGCGCATGGTCGCCTGGGCCGTCCTGGCCGCGGTGCTGGTTAGCACGGCCAACGCCATCGTGCGCAAGGTCTTCGACACCTCATCGAACGCCTGGCTGGAAATTCAGTGGATTCTGTTCGGAGCCGTGTTCCTGCTCTGCTCTGCGTGGACCCTGATCGCCAACGAGCATATCCGCATCGACATCGTGAACAGCCTGCTTCCCAAGGCGGTCCGCAATTGGATCGATGTATTCGGGCACATCTTCTTTCTGTTTCCGGTGTGCCTGGTGATGGCGCTGACAAGCTGGCCGTTCTTCGTCCGCTCCCTGCTGCAGAACGAGCAATCGACAAACGCGGGCGGCCTTCCGGTCTACCCTCCCAAGCTGCTGATACCGCTTGCGTTCACCTTCCTGGCCATTCAGGCCTTTTCTGAGCTGATCAAGCGCGTTGCTATCATGCGCGGCGACCTTGCCGACACCGCATCGGGTGGCGGACAGCATGCGGCTGCTGAAGCCGAGGCAGAGCGGCTGCTGCAAGCCGCCAGAGAGGCCACGCTGACGGCCCAGCCCGACACCCCCGGGCGTTGAGCGCGTCTTCCTCTCGCAGCAGATTTCGCGGAGTTCCCAATGGCTGTCTGGATTGCGCAGAACATTGCCCCGATTATGTTTTCTGCGCTGGTCGTGTTCTTGCTGCTGGGCTATCCGGTAGCTTTTTCGCTTGGTGCGTGCGGCCTGCTCTTCTTCATCGTCGGCGTCGAGGTGGCGCCGCTGTCGAACGGCACGATCACGCTGTCATGGCCGCTGCTGCAGTCGCTGCCTGAACGCATTTTCGGCGTCATGAACAACGACGTGCTGCTGGCCATTCCATTCTTCACGCTCATGGGGCTCGTGCTCGAACGGTCGGGCATGGCCGAGGATCTGCTCGACACCATCGGTCAGATGTTCGGCACCTTGCGCGGCGGGCTTGCCTACGCGGTGGTCTTTGTGGGCGCGTTGCTTGCGGCGACCACCGGCGTTGTTGCGGCCTCCGTTATCTCCATGGGCCTCATCTCGCTGCCGATCATGCTCCGCTACGGCTATGACCGGCGTGTTGCCACCGGCGTCATAGCCGCTTCGGGAACGCTTGCGCAGATCATCCCGCCGTCGCTGGTTCTGATCGTCATGGCCGATCAGCTCGGCAAGTCCGTCGGCGACATGTATGAGGGCGCGTTCATTCCCGGCATCGTGCTGTCGGCTCTTTATGCGGGATACATCTTCCTTGTGAGCATGATAGCCCCGGCCGCCGCACCGGGCCTGCCGCCGGATGCCGTCGGCTTTCGCGAAAAGAACGGCGGCCGAGGCCTGGCTTCGCTCGGTGTTCTCACGCTGGTATCGGCACTCGTGGGTTACTTCGTGATGCGGACCCAGCCCTATCGTGGTGCCGACTTCGTCATCCTGACCATGGCGGCTGCGATCGTGTTCGCGTTCGCCGTGGCGGTACTGAACTGGGTTCTTGGCAAGCTCACCGGCTTCAGATTTCTGTCGTTGCTGGCGCAGCAGGTCACCTTCGTGATGGTGCCGCCGCTGTTCCTCATCTTCCTTGTGCTCGGCACCATCTTCATCGGCGTGGCCACGCCGACCGAGGGCGGCGCCATGGGAGCAACGGGCTCGATCCTGCTGGCGATCTTCAAGCGCATCCTCGACCGGAACCCCAACCGGTTCAATCTCGCACTCCTCAAGTCCGCCATCGAGGCAACCGCGAAGCTTTCGGCCTTCGTCGTGTTCATCCTGGTTGGCGCGCGCATATTCTCGCTGACGTTCTATGGCGTGAACGGCCACGTCTGGGTGGAGCATCTGCTCACCTCGCTTCCGGGCGGCCAAGTCGGCTTCCTCATCTTCGTCAACGCTCTGATCTTCCTGCTGGCGTTCTTCCTCGACTTCTTCGAGCTGGCATTCATCGTCATCCCGCTGATCGGTCCGGCAGCCGAGAAGATCGGCATCGATCTGATCTGGCTCGGCGTCATGCTCGGCGTGAACATGCAGACGAGCTTCATGCATCCACCTTTCGGGTTCGCGCTGTTCTACCTGCGGTCGGTTGCACCCAAGGAAGCCTACAAGGACCGGGTGACCGGCAACATGACCGAGCCCGTCACGACAGGGCAAATCTATTGGGGTGCCGTGCCCTTCGTCGTCATACAATGCATCATGGTGGCCCTTGTCATCGCCTTCCCCGGCATGGTGATGCACTACAAGAGTGCGGCGCCGAGCGTGGAACCCACCAACGTCGAGATCCGTCTGCCACCGTTCGGACAGGACGGAACTCCGGGCGGCTTGACGCTCCCGCCCATGGGGCCAGGCTCGCTCAACCTGCCGCCACCGCCATCGGGGCTCAACATCCCCCCACCCAATTTCGGGACGCCGCCTTCGATGCCAACTCAGCCGCCCGTGATAGCGGCACCCCCGGCCGCCGGCGCGGAGCCGGCACCCACGGCGCAGCCGGCGCCGGCCGTTCCTCAATTGCTGCAGGGGGACGTGGGCAAGCCCGTGGAACTGGAGCCGCCGAAGGCCAATTAGAGGCCTCTCAAGGAAGCGGAGGCGAGGCGTTGGGCAGAGCGTGCGGCGAGCTGCAAAAGCAACGCCCCGGGAGGGCCAGTCGCCTTCCCGGGGCTTGTTCGTTTCCGGCAGATGCCGTCAAATGGTCTTCTTGCGCTGCTGGATCATCATGTAGGTGTCGAAGGTGTTCTCCGACAGCTGGAACCACAGGTAATCGTCGCCGCGAACGGCCTTCATCGCGTCGTACACCTTCTTGAAGTCGGCGTTCTTGGCGCTGTTTTCGTCATAGGTCGCGATTGCGGCCTTGAAGCAGGCATCCAGCACCGCTTCCGAGAACGGCCTCAGCTGGGTACCGGCTGCAACCAGTCTCTTGAGGGCGGCCGGGTTGAGCGCGTCGTACTTGGCCATCATGACTGTGTTGGCCGTATGCGCGGCGGCCTTGATTGCAGCTTGGTAGCTCTTCGGCAGAGCATTCCATTTCTCGAGGTTGAAGAACAGGTGGAGCATGGCCTGCCCCTCCCACCAGCCGGGGTAGTAGTAGAACTTGGCGACCTTGTAGAAGCCGAGCTTTTCGTCGTCGTAGGGGCCGACCCACTCGCATGCATCGAGCGTGCCCTTCTCGAGGGCGGGGTAGATGTCGCCGCCGGCGATTTGCTGCGGTACCGCACCAAGTTTGGAGATGACCGCACCCGCGAAGCCGCCGATGCGGATCTTGAGCCCCTTGAGGTCATCGGGCGTATTGATCTCTTTGCGGTACCAGCCGCCCATCTGCGCGCCGGTGTTTCCGGCCGGCAGGCCGTAGATGTTGAACTTCTTGTAGAATGAATTCAGCAGGTCGATGCCGCCCATCTCGTACATCCAGGCATCCTGCATGCGCTGGTTGAGGCCGAATGGGACGGCCGTGCCGAAGGCAAAGGTCGGATCCTTACCCCAATAGTAGTAGGAGGCGGTGTGGCAAGCCTCGACGGTGCCGTTGGTGACCGCATCTGCAGCCTGCAAGCCGGGCACGATCTCGCCAGCCGCGAAGATCTGGATCTGGAACTTGTTGTCGGTGAGCTCCGCCACCGTCTTGGAGAACACTTCTGCCGCGCCGTAAATGGTGTCGAGCGATTTCGGGAAGCTCGATGTCAGGCGCCACTTGATTTCCGGCATCGACTGCGCAACCGCCGGTGCAGCGACAACGGCAGCGGCCGAGCCCAGACCGCCTGCACCAGCGACTTTCAGGAACTTGCGACGATTCACTTCTGCCATGACGGCTTTTCTCCAAGGCATGCACCATCCCACGCGAGCACCTTGACTGAAGGTGTCGCGGCCGCACCGCGCGACTGCGGTTTGACCGCCGGCGTTACACCCAGTTGCCTGAGTTGTTCTGCCCCATTTGTGCGGAGAGGCGCAGTCGGCCGATGGCCTTAAGCATTCCGCCCGATCCGGTCGTCGGCGCGCGCATTATAGGAGTAGGTATGGGGCCTCTCAATGGCGGAATGGCGCGGGAAGCGCGCTACCGCGCGGGAAAAAATGACGCGGCCGCCACAGTTCAGAGTCTCTTGCGCCGCCGATCATCACGCAAGTGTCATATGTGTTCTCGGCGACCCGCATCGCACGGGATATGGATCGCCCCGGAATGTTTTCAGTGTTTTCCCGGATCATCCTCAAGTGGCCTTCCTGCTGCCGATGTCGGCGTAAACCTTGTTGGCAGACTTCATGAGGCATCCGCGATCGGTTCCGGCAACGGCCTGAGCTGTGGCCGATCGGGGCTTCGGGCACTTGGGGGCGCCCAACCTGCCGGGAACCGGATTCTTTTGCGGCCGCTATCTGCTTCTCGTGCTCTGTCAAGCGCCTTGCACATGCTATGTCCTGTGTCTACATGCCCATGAGATCCCTACTTGGGAGCAAGGCGCTGGTGAACGAATTTGATGTCCGGCCAGATCCCGACGACCCGCGGCTATCGACAACCCTGCGAGGCATCGACCACGAGGGCAAGGAGGTGGAGACGGCGGTCGTGACGGAACGCCCGCTTACGCTGTTTCTCAACGCGCGGGAGATCGTGACGATGATGACCATCGGCGATCGTCCCGATCTGTTGGGGGTCGGCTATCTTCTCAACCAGAATATGCTGCGCGCCGACGACGAGATCACTGCCATCGACTATGAGGACGATATCTCGACAGTTGTCGTGCGCACGCGTCGGCAGACCGACTTCGAAGACAAGCTGAAGAAGAAGATCCAGACGTCGGGCTGCGCGCAAGGCACCATCTTCGGTGACCTGATGGAGGAGTTCGACAAGGTCGAGCTCAGCCGGACCGCAAAACTGAGGACATCCTGGCTCTACCGGCTCACCAAGAAGATCAACACCGCACCCAGCCTCTATCTCAAGGCCGGTGCGATTCACGGCTGCGTCCTCTGCCGGGAGGACGAGCCGCTGATCTACATGGAGGATGTCGGCCGGCACAACGCGGTGGACAAGATCGCCGGCTACATGTTCCTGAACGGCATTCTGCCGGATGACAAGATCTTCTACACCACTGGCCGTCTGACCTCGGAGATGGTTATCAAGACGGTCAAGATGCGTATACCGATTCTGGTTTCCCGCTCGGGTTTCACGGCGTGGGGCGTGGAGCTGGCGCGCAAGGCCGGCCTGACCTTGGTCGGGCGCGCACGCGGCAAGCGCTTCGTGGCGTTGTCAGGGCTCGATCGGCTCGTGTTCGATGTGGATCCCTCGCACGCCGACGATGAGGACAAGCGGCATGCCCGCAAGGGCAGCCATGCGCAAGCGACGGATTGATTTTGCCCTGCTTGTCGTAGAATTTGATGTTCGGGAAACCGTGCTCAACCTTAAATCCAGCGTGTTATCCATTTGGCAGGCGAACCAGTCAGGACTGCTTTGGTAACCGGTGTATTGCTCGCGGGCGGGCTGTCGCGGCGCATGGGCGGCGGCGACAAAGGCCTGCTGGAGCTGGCGGGCAGACCGATGCTGCGCCATGTCATCGACCGGCTTGCGCCGCAGGTGGGGCCGATGGTGATCAACGCCAACGGTGATCCAAGGCGCTTTGCGATGTTCGGACTGCCTGTCGTGCCCGACACGGTGGAGGGCTTCGTCGGGCCACTCGCCGGTGTGCTCGCGGGAATGCGGTGGTCTGCCACCCACGCGCCGGACGCGCGTTGGATCGTGACGGCACCCGGAGATGCCCCCCTGCTGCCGCGCGATCTCGTCGAGCGCTTCGTTGATGCGCTGGCAGGTCGCGAAAAGGCGATCGCACTGGCGCAGTCCGGCGGTGAGCTTCATCCGGTGATTGGGCTTTGGCCGGTGGCCTTGGCGCAGGATCTTGAAGACAAGCTGCGCCAGGGCATACGCAAGGTCTTGGATTGGACGGACAAGCACGGCACAGTGCCTGTCGCATTTCAATCGGCGCGTTTCTGCGGCCTCAGCATCGACCCGTTCTTCAATGCCAACACGCCACAGGAGCTGGACGAGCTGCGCGCCATGCTTGTCAAGACCTCGCGATGAAGCAGGGCCTTGGCATCACACCCGTCATTGGCATCGCCGGTTGGAAGAATTCCGGCAAGACCACGCTCGTGGCCGGCCTCATCAGCGAGTTCTCGGCGCGTGGTCTCAAAGTGGCGACCGTGAAGCACGCGCATCACAATTTCCAGATTGATGATGCGGAGACCGACAGCGCGCGGCATCGCCGTTCGGGCGCTGGAGAGGTGGCAATCGTGTCGCGCAATCGATGGGCGATCGTGCGTGAGCTGAAGGGCGCGCCGGAGCCGGACCTCGCCGAGGTGATCTCCTGGCTCGACCCCTGCGATCTCGTTATTGTCGAAGGCTACAAGCGCGCGCCAATTCCCAAGATCGAGGTGCGCCGCGACATGTCCGCCTCTCAGGAGAAGCTGGCCGACAAGGACCCCACCGTGATCGCCATCGCTGCCGACCACTCCGCTGAGGGAAGAGGCATTCCGGTGTTCGCGCTCGATGATGTGGCAGGCATTGCCGACTTCATTGCCGCCAAGTTAGGCGTCGCTGCAGTGCGAACTGCGGCCGGTGCGGCTTCATCCTGATGCTGCGCGTCCTTGTCTCGCTCGTCGCAGCTCTGCTCCTGGCCGACCTTGCGAGAGCGCAGGAGAGAAAGCCCGCGCTGCCGCCGGGCCGCGATCCGGGTGGTGTAGCGATTGCGATATTCTTGACGGGCATAGACTATACGCAGACGGACATCGCCCGGCGCCTGGCCAGAGACGGGGAAGGTGAGCTGATCGGTTGGGATGTCGTCGACAACGACAACCGCCCCTTCGACAAGAGCCGGGGCCAGACGCCGGCCAACTGGGGCGGTGACGGGACGGAGCTTGTCCGGTTGATCGGCGAGACAGGCCGGCGCGTCATTCCTGTGCGCATCGACCCAGACAATCCGGTTTCGCTCGCGCGCGCCGTGGCTTTCATCTCTCGCACGCCGGCCCGCATCGTTGCGGTGCCCCTGTGGAGTGGGCAAGCAAGCGATTGGGAGCCTTTCCGGCAGGCCGCGTTGCGCTTCCCCGACATACTGTTCTTGATTGCCGCCGGTGACGACGGCAAGGACCTGGACCGCGATCCTGTCTGGCCCGCGGCCTTCGGGCTCGCCAACGTGCTGGTCGTGACGGCGCCGCTGGCGCATGCTGTGGAAACCACACCTAATTCTGGAGCGCGCGACGTGGGTGCCCTCGTCACGGCATCGCGGCAGCTTATGATCGCGGGAGGTGAGGCGATCCGACCGCCGGAGAGTTCGAGAATGGCGGCGGTTCTCGCCGCCGATGCGCTGGCTGGCTGCTGGCCGCAGCTCGTCGAGACGTTGAGGGGCGAGGCTCTGAAGCGAGCTCTTCTGGCCGAGGCTGCCAAGGCCTGGCCCGGCACGGAGAGGCCCGTTATCGAGCGTTGTGCCGGCGCCGCCGCACCCCTGCCGAAGCGCTAGGCTCGGCGGCTTTCAGTGCCCCGCCGCAGGCCCGATCCGGGAAGGGAGGAAATGCACATGGACGGCAAGAATCGCAGGCAGCGCCGGGCGGAACGCGCCCAGGGTCATCTCGACACAAGCGCCTTCCTCAGGGTCGCGGACAAGTTCATCGACGTTGCCAATCGCGAGAATCGGCGCATCAAGGCCACCGAGCTGCACATGGCATTTCTCTATGCCGCAGCGCGCTACAGCGCCTATGTGGCCAAGGTGATACTCGATGTGCCCAATCACGAGACATTCGTGAAGGATATGACCGCCCACTATCAGGAGATGCTGCGCCAGAATCTGGGTGATCCAGGGTTGGCGAGGCCGGCAGATTCCAGCTCTTGAGGCCCGCGTCAGCCGGCACAACGCCACGGCCGTCAGCAAGCGTGGCAAATGGGTGCCATGCTCCCGCGAAGGCTTGGCCGCTATGGCCAGCAGCGGCGAAGCTCCACATAATAGTTAATGATTCGTTAACCAGGGGAGAACGGTCTTCGCGCGGGGGCGCCGGGTTCTGCGTTCGCCGTTTTTGCGGGTGGGCCGATTTGATCGGCGTTGATGTGGCAGGCAGGCGCTAACAGCAGCTCTGTCAGGCCGCGAGGGGAGCTGGCTGTGCTTCTCCTGGCGAGCTTGGCCGTGGTTGCGGCTCTCGTGGTGGCCATCTCCGATGGTGGCCCCTCGCTGATTGCCTTGCAGGAGCCCAAGGCCGTCCTTCTGATGTGCATTGCAGCTGGCGGCGCTGTGCTCGCATCCGTCATTGCCGTTCGCGCGCTGAGCCGGCGCGGCAGCAGCTCGCAACGCGCGGCAGTCGACGAGGTCGCCGAGCTGCGCAAGAACCTGCTCACGGTTGAGGCCATTATCAAGGCTGAGGCCCAGGTCCTGGTGTTCTGGGAGCAGGGCCAGAGCGTGCGCATCATGGTGCACACCCTGTCGGGTATTCCTGGTCTGCCTGAGCGTCATGAGGAGCTGCTGAGATTCGGCCAGTGGCTGGATCTGGCCGCGGCTCAGGATCTCAAGCGGGGACTCGATGCACTGTTCGCTGAAGGCCGCCCGTTCACGCTTCTGCTCAAGACCAGAGCCGGCGGGCACGTGGAGGCAGATGGACGCGCCACGGGCGGGCGGGCGATCCTGCGCCTGCGCGACGTCGCCGGGCGCAAGCGTGATCTCGCCAAGATCCTGGATCAGCACCGCCAGTTGGTGCGTGATACCGTGGCCGGCCGCACGTTGCTCAATTCTCTGCCCATGCCGGCTTGGTTTCGCCAGGACGACGGCCGCATCGAATGGGTCAACGAAGCCTATGTGAAGGCCGTCGAGGCAAGGGACGAGGCGGAGGTTCGAGAACGCCAGATCGAGCTGCTCGAGACCCGCCAGCGCGAGGCGGTGCAAGCCTCGCTCGTCAAGGGGGCGGCCCATCGCGAACGTCTGCACCTGATCAGCGGCGGCGTGCGCAAGGCCCACGATGTCGTGGTATTGCCCCTGCCGGGTGCCAGCGTGGGCGCAGCCATCGACGTCGCCGCCCTGGAGACGGCGCAGGGCGACCTCGTGCGCCACGTCGCGGCCTACGAGCGCACGCTCGACCGCGTCGCGACGGGCGTGGCAATCTTTGGGCCGGACCAACGGCTCACGTTCTTCAACGAGGCCTATCGCAAGCTGTGGCAGCTCGATGCCGATTGGCTTGCCACCAAGCCCTCGGACGGCGAGCTCCTCGACCGGTTGCGCGAGCTGTCGCGTCTGCCCGAGGTCGGCAACTATCGCGATTGGAAGGCGAAGATTCTGGCCGGCTACAAGACCGGAACTGAATACGACGACTGGTGGCATCTGCTTGATGGCCGCACCATACATGTCGTTTCCGCACAGCGGCCGGACGGCGGGTTGACCTATCTCTATGACGACGCCACCGAGCGCTTTGCGCTCGAGAGTCGCTACAACGCCATGATCGAGGCGCAGCGCGAGACGCTCGACAGCCTCAAGGAAGGCGTTGCGGTGTTTGCCACCGACGGGCGCCTGAAGCTCTTCAACTCCGCCTTCGCGCAGATCTGGCGACTGTCCCGCAGCACGCTGGGCGAGGGGCCGCACATCGACGAGATCATCACCCAGTGCCGTGCCCTCTATGATGACATGCGCACCTGGGCCCGCATCAGCCGTGCCGTGACGGGCATCTCGGACCGGCGCCAGCAGGTCGCTGCCCAGATGACGCGCACGGACAACAGCGTGATCGACTTTGCCGTCTCGCCTCTGCCCGATGGCGCGACGCTGATAACGTTCGTCGACGTGACCGACACCAAGCGCTACGAGCAGACCCTGCTCGAGAGGAATGATGCGCTGGTGGCCGCCGATCGGCTCAAGAACCAGTTTATCAGCCATGTCTCCTACGAGCTGAGGACGCCGCTCACCAACATCATCGGCTTCAGCGAGCTGCTGTCGAGCCCGCGCACCGGGGAGCTCAACGGCAAGCAGCGCGAGTATCTGAACGACATCTCGGCGTCGTCACGAACGCTGCTGGCCATCATCAACGACATTCTTGATCTTGCCACCATCGATGCCGGCGCCCTGGAATTGAAGCTTGCGCCGGTCCGGGTGGCCAATGTGGTGGATACGGCCGTGCTGGGTGTCCGCGACCGTGCCAATCGGGCACGCCTCAATCTCGACATTCGCATTGCCGAAGATGCCGTGGAATTCGTCGCCGACGAAAGCCGGGTTCGGCAGGTGCTCTACAATCTGCTTTCCAACGCCATCGGCTTCTCCAAGCCGGGCGAGACGATCAGCGTCTCCGCCTGGCGCGAGGGCGACATGATGGCGTTCACCGTCGAGGACAAGGGGGTCGGCATCCCCAAGGAGCAGCAACGGCGCGTGCTCGAACGCTTCGAGAGCCGCAGCCAGGGCTCCAAGCATCGCGGTGCCGGTCTCGGCCTTTCAATCGTCAAGAGCCTGGTTGAGCTGCACGGCGGCAGCATGTCGCTGGAATCCGAGCCGGGCCGAGGCACGCGGGTTACGGTCCGCTTCCCTGAGAGCGGCGTGCGCAATCCGGAGCCGGCGCCGCGGGCCGAAAGTGCATGATATCGGAATGGATCCGTGAGCTCGACGAGGCGGGCGTGGTGCGTCTGGCGGAGGCGCTGGCGCTGAAGATTCGCGCTGGCGATGTCATCGCGCTCAGTGGTGATCTAGGTGCGGGCAAGACAACGCTGGCGCGGGCCCTGATCCAAGCCGTGCTGGGCGACCCGGCAGCGGAAGTGCCGAGCCCGACGTTCTCGTTGCTTCAAGCCTATGAGGCTCCACGCCTGACGCTGACACATTTTGACTTCTACCGTCTGGCTTCGGTCGACGAGGCGCGCGAGATCGGCTTCGAGGAGGCGATCGAGAAGGGGGCGGCCATCGTCGAATGGCCAGAGCGCGCACCTGCGCTGCTGCCGGCGAGCCGCTTTGAGATAGCCCTCGCGGAGACGGTGGGGGCGGCAGTGCGCCGCGTAACCTTTCGCGGGATCGGCGAAGCTGCCGCCCATGTGCGGCGCATCGGCGAGGTGTTGGCCTTCCTCGATGCGAGTGCGCGCTTTCGCGGGGCGCGCATCTCCCATCTGCAGGGGGATGCCTCGACGCGCGCCTATGCACGCCTGACCTGCGATGAGGGAACCGCGCTGCTCATGGATGCGCCGCGCCAGCCCGACGGTCCCCCGATCCGCGATGGCAAGCCCTACAGCGAGATTGCGCATCTGGCCGAGGATGTGCGGCCGTTCTCGGCGATCGCAGGAGCGCTGCGCGCCGCCGGTCTGAGCGTGCCGGACATCTACGCCGAGGATCTCGGCAGGGGGCTTCTGCTGATCGAGGATCTCGGGGATCGCGTATTCGGCAGTGAGGTGGCGCGAGAGCCCGGACGGCAGGCCGAGCTGTGGCGGGCCGCCGTCGACGTATTGGTTGCCTTGCGCTGCACTCCCGTGCCTGAGCAGCTGCCGCTCGGTGACGGCAGTGTGTATTGCATGCCCTCGTACGATCGCGGCGCCTTGCAGATCGAGACGGAGCTGCTGCTCGATTGGTATTGGCCCGCACTGCACGGCGCCGCTGTTCCGGCTGACGTGCGTGCCGAATTCTTGATGCTGTGGCGCGCGGTGTTCGACCGGTTGGCGCAGCAGCCGCCCGGCTGGGTACTGCGCGATTTCCACTCGCCCAATCTGATTTGGCTGCCGGAGCGCGCAGGCATCCGGCGGGTCGGCGTTGTCGATTTCCAGGACGCGCAGCGTGGATCGGCTGCCTACGATCTTGTCTCGCTGCTGCAGGACGCGCGGCTCGACATTCCGGCGACGCTGGAAGCCGAGCTTCTTGCCCACTATGGGCGCGAGGTTGCCCGCCGGGAGCCCGGATTCGATGCGGCCGCGTTCAGTTACGCCTATGCCGCGCTCGGTGCGCAGAGAAACACCAAGATTCTCGGCATCTTCGTGCGTTTGGCGCGGCGTGACGGCAAGGCGCAGTATCTTGCGCATCTGCCACGCATTTGGGGATATCTGACGCGTGACCTGAGCCATGCCGCCCTTGCCGAGTTGTCGGTGTGGTATGACCACCACTTCCCGCGCCCGGCGAGGACGGCTCGGCTGCGAGGGTAGAGGTGATCCCATGGGGGGTGATGTGACGAAGCCTGTGGCTGTGACGACGGCCATGGTGCTGAGCGCCGGGCTCGGCACGCGCATGGCGCCCGCCAACGGCACCCTGCCCAAGCCACTTGTGCCTCTCGCCGGCAAGGCCCTGATCGATCACGTGCTCGATCGCCTGCACGCAGCCGGCATCACCCGCGCGGTCGTCAATGTGCATCACAAGGCCGACCTCATCGAGAAGCACCTCGAGTCGCGTCAGGCACCGAAGGTTGAGATTTCCGACGAGCGCGAAGCGAGGCTCGATACGGGTGGCGGCGTGAAGAAGGCCCTTGCACGTCTCGGCCCGGGTCCATTCTTGATTCACAACTCCGACTCGGTGTGGATTGAGGGGGTCGGCTCGAACCTGGAGCGGCTGATTGCTGCCTGGGACGATGCTCGGATGGATTGTCTGATGCTGTTGGCCCTTGCTTCCGCGAGCTACGGCTATCAGGGCCGTGGCGATTTTGCCTTCGAGAGCGATGGCCGCATTCGCCGCCGTAAGATGGAGCAGGAGCTGGTTCCCTTCGCGTTCACCGGCGTCTCGATTGCACATCCGCGTCTGTTTGATGGAAGCCCTGACGGCACATTCTCGCTCAACGTCGTGTGGAATCGCGCGATTGCGGCCGGCCGGGCGTACGGCATGCGCATGGACGGAATTTGGATGCACGTCGGCACGCCTGACGCGCTGGCACAAGCGGAGGAATGCCTGCGTGGTGTTCTTCGCAACTGAAATGAAGCAGCAGGCGACGCAGCAGGCGGCGCGACGTGTCTACACGGTTCCTCAGGGCACACCATTTCTGACGGCGCTGGCGCACGCACTGCTCGCCGGCGATCTGCCCGTCCCCGGCGGACCTCGCCCTGACCCGCTGGAACTGGCAGACGTCACGCTGATGCTGCCGACCCGGCGCGCCACGCGAGCGTTGCAGGATGCGTTCCTCAAAGCTGCGAACGGTTCGGCGATGCTGCTGCCGAGGATACGGCCCATCGGCGAGGGGGCCGACGAACTCGGCATCATCGCCGGATTGGCGGACGCAGATGCACGTGACGGCGGAGCAGCAAGCATCAGGCCGGCCATCACCGAGATCGAGCGCCAGCTGGTGCTGACCAAGCTGGTGCTGCAATGGTCGCGCGCCATGCGCCATGGCTCGGGCGGCGACGGAGAGCTTCTGCCTTACTCGGCTGCTGGCGCCAGCACGCCCGCGCAAGCGGCTCACCTTGCGAAAGAGCTGGCGCGGCTGATGGACGTGGTCGAGATCGAGGAGGTGAGCCTTTCGGCCTTGGCCACGCTTGTACCCGACACCTTCTCCGAGCACTGGGCACGGACGCTGAAGTTTCTCGAGGTGGTCACCGAGTTCTGGCCGCTGCACTTGAAAGAGCGCGGACTCTTCTCGCCTATGCAGCGACGCAATGCACTGATGCTGGCGGAGGCGGAGCGCCTCGCGGCCGTCAGGCCCGGTGCGCCTGTCATCGTAGCCGGCGTTACGGGAACGGTGCCGGCTGCCACGCGGCTGATGTCGGTTGTGGCCGGCTTGCCGAACGGCGCCATAGTGCTGCCGGCGCTCGATCTGGTCCTGGATGAGGCAAGCTGGAATGCGCTTGTGCCGGCGCACCCCGAGCATCCGCAATTCGGGCTCAAGAAGCTGATCGACGCGCTGGGATTGAAGCGGGAGACCATCATGCCGCTGCGGGGCGCCGTGCAAAGCCGCCGCCAGCGTGCGCGCTGGTCTCTGGCAAGCGAGGCTATGCGGCCGGCTGGCACCACCGAGCGCTGGCACAAGTTCGTGGCTGGCGCCAGCAAGGAAGAGATGGCGCAGGCTCTGGCAGGCGTTGCAATCCTCGATGCGCCGAACGCCGAAGACGAGGCGGAGGCCATCGCCCTCATTCTGCGCGATGTTGCGCAGACCCCGGGTAAGACCGCAGCCCTCATATCTCCCGACCGGCTCCTGGCGCGGCGCGTATCGACAAGGCTGCAATCATGGGGCCTGCAGGTCGATGATTCGGCGGGCGTGCCGTTCGCGAAAACCGTGCCCGGCGCGTTCCTCGATCTGGTGGTCGAGGCGGTGGTCAAACGCATCGAGCCGGTCGCGCTCGTGACCCTGCTCAAGCATCCGCTGTGCCGCCTCGGTATGAAGGCGAGCGATCTTCGTTGCGGCGCCCGCGCGCTGGAGCTTGCCGTGTGCCGTGCGCCGTATTTCGGGCACGAGATCGAGGGAATTGCATCCGCATTGGCGCGGGCCGAGCGCGATATGCGGCGCGGCGCGCGGCGGCATCGCGCGGTTCGCCGCCTGCGTCCGGAGGACTTGCAGGCTGCGCATGACCTATTGCAACGCCTCGACAAGGCTTTGCGGCCGATGCAGACGTTGTTCGCATCGTCAGCACCCACCAGCCTGCACATGCTCGCCAAGGCACATGCCGAAGCGGCCCAGGCGCTTGCCGCCACCGGGGAAGGCGAAGACAGCCCTTTGTGGCTCGGTGAAGCCGGAGAAGCTGCTGCCCTGCTGTTCACGAGCCTGATGGATGCAGGCATGCCGGCGCCGGAAATCGAAGCGGCCGACTACCCGGAGCTCTATCGCAGTCTGGTTGCGGCCGAGAACATCCGCCCGCGCGGGTCCGCGCATCCCCGCCTGTTCATCTGGGGGCTGTTCGAATCGCGCCTGCAGCAGCCCGACATCGTGATCCTGGCATCCCTGAACGAGGGTACCTGGCCGCAGGCGGCCGATCCCGGTCCCTGGCTTAACCGACCGATGCGCAAGGCCCTGGGGCTGCCGGCGCCGGAGGAGCGCATCGGCTATGCGGCGCACGACTTCGCCTCCTTGTTTGGTGCCGACCGCGTGTACCTGACGCGCGCTGCCAAGATCGACGGTGTGCCGACGGTGCCGTCGCGCTGGCTGCTGCGGCTGGAAGCGCTCCTCGCCGGCATGGGCCAGACGGCAACGCCTGACCAGCCATGGCTTGCATGGGCGCAGGGGCGCAATAGCATTGAGGGTGCGCCGAAGCCTGTGCGCGCGCCGACGCCGCGGCCAGCGCTCGCGCTGAGGCCGCGCCAGCTCAGCGTGACGGCGGTCGAGAAGTGGATTGCCAATCCGTATGCCCTGTTCGCGCAGCGCATTCTGGGCCTCGAGCCGCTGCCGCCGTTGGGGCTCGAGCCGGACGCTGCCCTGCGGGGACAGATCGTACATGATGCGCTCAGCCGGTTTGCCAGGCGCTTTCCGGAGGCGTTGCCCGACGATGCGTGCGGCGAGTTGCTGGCGCTGGCCGAGGCGGCGTTGGCGGACTACACCGGATCTCCGCGGGTGGCGGCATTCTGGGCGCCGCGCTTTGCCCGTTTTGCTGCATGGTTTGCCGAGACCGAACCAGCGCGGCGCGCCGGCATGACGAGGACCATTGCCGAGGTCGACGGCAGGATGGTGCTGGAAGGTCCTGGCGGCGCGTTCACTTTGACGGCGCGGGCCGATCGCGTGGATATCGGCGCCGGCGGCGTCGTCATCACGGATTACAAGACCGGCTCCAACCTGGCGTCGCTTGCAGGCCGCGCGAAGCATGGAGAGGCGCCGCAATTGCCGCTCGAGGCCGCGATCGCGCTGACTGGCGGCTTTGCCGGCGTCGGCAAGGGGCCCGTGCTGGGGCTGCGCTACATTTCCGCCTCCGGCGGTGAGCCACCGGGCCATGAGCGCGACCTCGATGGAGATGCTGCCCTCCTTGCGAGAGACGCCGAGGCGGGCCTCGCCAGGTTGATCGCCGAGTTCGACCGCGAAGCGACCCCCTATCGCGCGCTGCGGAGAGCCCGTTTCACGTACGACTATGACGACTACGCACACCTGGCGCGCGTTGCCGAATGGTCGGCCGAGAATGTCGAGGAGGGGTGAGACGTGGGCCTCCTCTTCAAGTCCAAGATCGACGTGGTGCGCATCGAAACGCGCCGCAACCAGGGGCGTGCAGCCGATCCTGGCGCCTCTGCATGGGTGAGCGCCAACGCCGGCACCGGTAAGACGCACGTGCTCACCATGCGCGTGCTGCGCCTGATGCTCGCCGGAACACCGCCCGAGCGCGTCCTGGCGCTGACCTACACCAAGGCGGCAGCGGCGGAGATGTCGAAGCGGGTGTTTGAGCGCCTCGCCGAATGGGTGACCGCCAGCGACGACAAGCTGAAGGAGAAGCTCAAGGATCTGCTTGATCGTTGGCCGGACGCCGACGAGACGCAGCGTGCACGCCAGCTTTTCGCCATCGCCATAGAGACGCCGGGCGGTCTCAAGGTGCAGACCATCCATGCCTTCTGCGAGCGCCTGCTGCAACGTTTCCCGCTCGAGGCCGGCGTGCCGCCGGGCTTTACTATTCTCGACGAGCAGGAGCGCAGCGCCCTTTTGCGCGAGGCTGCCGACGACATGCTGGCAGAGGCGACGGATGGTGCGAACGCCCTGCTCTCCCATGCGCTGAAATCGGCGGTCGGCTTCGCCAGCGAGACGGACTTCGACGCCTTGCTCGGCGAGGTGCTGCGCGAGCGCGATTGGCTCGATGCTGCCGCGCGACTGGATGACGATGCGGATGAGAATTTTGCGGGAGCCGAGCAGATCTACCGCTCCGCTCTGGGCCTCGACTCCGACGCATCCATCGAGGAGATCGACGACCGGATCGATGCGTTGCTCTCCCGAGCAGAGTTGACCCGCTTGCGCGACGTGCTCGACTCGGGCTCCGCCAACGACCGCAAAGCTTCCGCGCGCGTGGCGGCCGTGCTCGGCGCCGGCGGCCCCGCCGCACGCAGACAGGCTCTGGCCGACCTTCTTCTTACGAGCGCGGGCGAGCCGCGCAAGTCTCTGGTGACCAAGCCGCTTGCAGCGCAGCACCCGGATGTGGAGCCGCTGCTGGCGCGGGCGCAAGACGCGTTTGCGGAGCTGCGCATGCTGCGGGCCAAGCTTGGCCTGCTCGATGCGACGATAGCGCTTCTGCGGCTCGGCAGCGCGGTGATGCAGCGCTATGCCAGCGCAAAGGCCCGCCGCGCAGCGCTCGATTTCGACGACCTCATCGTCAGGGCCTCGACGTTGCTGGCGACGTCTGAGGCGGTCGAATGGGTGCTCTACAAGCTTGACGGCGGGCTCGATCACATCCTGGTCGACGAGGCGCAGGACACGAGCCCCATCCAGTGGCAGGTGATCCGCTCGCTGGCGAACGAGTTCTTCTCCGGCAGCGGCGCGCGCGACGTGGTGCGCACGCTGTTTGCAGTCGGCGACGAGAAGCAATCGATCTACGGCTTCCAGGGCGCGGCACCGCACATGTTCGCCGAGGTCGGCAGGGCGTTCGCCGTGCAAGCTGAGCGTGCGCGCCTCCAATGGCAGCGGGTGCCGATGACGCTCTCCTTCCGCACGGTCGAGCCGCTGCTGCTGGCGGTGGACCGCATCTTCGCCGACGCCGGCCGCACGCCCGGCCTGACGGCCGCGAAGGAGGAGATCAGGCACATCGCGCACCGCGCCGGGCACGCTGGACTGATCGAGATCTGGCCCACCGAAAAGCCGGACAGCGTCGACCGCCCCGAACCTTGGGCGCCGCTGGAAGATGAAAGCGCCTCATCGCCTGTTGCAAGGCTGGCGACCCGTGTCGCCGTGACCATCCAGGGCTGGTTGAGGTCGGGTGAGATCCTGGAATCGCAGGGGCGCCCGATCGGCGCCGGCGACATATTGATACTCGTGCGCAAGCGTGCGCCCTTTGCCCCTGCCGTTGTTTCCGCACTCAAGGCGCGCGGCATCCCGGTTGCCGGCGCCGACCGGCTGCTGTTGTTGGAGCAGATCGCCGTGCAGGATCTCATGGCGCTCGGCGATTTCGTCACCCTGCCGGACGACGACTTGGCGTTGGCGGCGGTCCTCAAATCCCCGCTGATCGGTCTCGACGACAGCGACCTGATCGAGCTGGCACCGATGCGCAAGGGCTCGCTTTGGCGGGAGCTGCTTGCGCGCGCCACCGCAAGCGAACGTTTCCGGATTGCGGCAGAGACCCTGCGTGGCTGGCGCGCCCGGGCCGATCGGGTGCCGCCGTTCGAGTTCTATTCGGCGCTGCTCGATGGCCAGGACATGCGAACCCGCATGCTGCAGCGCCTTGGTGCCGAGGCGGCAGACGCAATCGACGAGTTCCTCAATCTGGCGCTCGCCTACGATGACGGCGCGCCGCCGTCGCTGCAAGGCTTCCTCTGCTGGCTGAGACAGGGTCAGCGCGAGATCAAGCGCGACATGGAGCAGGGCAGGAACGAGGTGCGGGTGATGACCGTGCACGGCGCCAAGGGTCTGGAGGCGCCGATCGTGTTCCTGCCCGATACGTGCTCGACCAAATCGGGGCGCCGTCCGGGCAGCCTGCTGCGGCTCGAAGACGCGGTACGTCCGATTGGCGCGCCGCCACCGTTCCTTTGGCCGGTGAAGGGCTCGAGCAGCGTCGATGCCGTGCAGCAGGCGCGCAGCGCTGCCGAGATTGCCGACGCGGAAGAGAGAAACCGACTGCTCTATGTCGCCCTGACGCGGGCGCGCGACCGCCTGTACGTGGCGGGATTCGAAGGACGGATTCCACCGCCGCAGAACTGCTGGTATCACCTGATCAAGGACGGCCTAGATGGCGAGTTGCGAGAGGTTCGCGAAGCAGATGGGCGCGTGCTCTGGCGCCTGAAGACGGGCCAGTCCGCAAAGCCCGAGGTGGGCAAGGCCAAGGCTGCGGCCGAGCAAGG
Organism: Hyphomicrobiaceae bacterium; assembly: GCA_008933705.1. GTDB lineage: Bacteria > Pseudomonadota > Alphaproteobacteria > Rhizobiales > Hyphomicrobiaceae > AWTP1-13. The sequence continues at coordinate 45,151 of WBUN01000028.1, read as the reverse complement.
CAAGGTGCCTCTGCCGGCCTGGGCAAAGCAGCCGGCACCGCAGGAGCCGATGCTCACCATCCCGCTCGTCCCTTCGCGGCTGGCGCCGCTCAAGACCGACGCCGCCGGGGAGCCGGTCGATCCGCCGCATCGGCGGTATACCGAGCCAGCCGTCATCGGCCCGACGGTGCTGACCGACAAAAGCCGCTTCCTGCGCGGCACGCTGATCCACGCGCTGCTCGAGCATCTGCCCATGCTGCCGCCGGAGGGCTGGCCAGCGGGTGCAGAGGCTCTGCTTGCCGTGCGCGAGACGGGAATGTCGAAGGCGGCGCGCAAGGGCCTCATCGCCGAGACGCTGGCGGTGCTGCGCCATCCGGAGTTCGCTCCGCTCTTCGCTCGGGACAGCCGTGCGGAAGTCGCCATTGCGGCAGAAGTGCCGCGCATGAGCGGCACCGGCCCGGCGTTGCGGCTCACCGGCAAGATCGATCGCTTGGCCGTGCATGATGATTCGGTGCTGATCGTCGACTACAAGACCAACCGACCGGCCCCCAGCGACCCCGCACGGGTTGCCGAAGCCTACCTACTACAACTTGCCGCATACCGGCTCGCTATCCAGCGCATCTTCCCGCGCAAGCGTGTCCGAGCCGCCATCTTGTGGACCGACGGGCCGCGAATCATGGAGATAGCCGACGATGTGCTCGATACCTTTGAGCGCAGCCTCTGGGAACTTGATCCCGCAAGCCTTGACGGGTGAGAGGGGGCTTCCTACGTTCCGGCCAGCATATTCCCGGGCCCCTTCGGGCGATCACAAGGAGACTGACCCATGGCGGGTGGAGCGACCTTTTCTGTTTCGGACGCAAGCTTCGAGAAGGACGTTCTGCAGTCTTCCGAGCCCGTAGTGGTAGACTTCTTTGCCGATTGGTGTGGGCCGTGCAAGGCGATGGCGCCGGCTCTCGAGCAGGTTGCAGCGGAGTTGAAGGGCAAGGTCAAGGTCGCCAAGATCGATGTCGACCGGAACCCCGGCATCACGCAGCAGTATCGCATCCAGGCCATGCCGACGCTGATGATCTTCAAGAACGGTCAGGTGGCCGCGCAGCGTGTCGGCGCACTGGTGCAGAAGAAGCAGCTGCACGACTGGATCAACGGCGCCATCTGATCGAGCGCGCCTGATCGGCCCCGCAAGGCCGGCACAGTCACATCACGCAGAGCACCTCGATGTGTCTCAGCAGAGACGGGCCCCGGGAGCGATCCCGAGGCCCTTTGCGTTACTCGGCTGCTTCCTTGGCCAGGAAGCCGCCCGATTGCCGCGCCCACAGCTCCGCATAGAGCTCGCCTCGCTTCAAGAGCTCCGCGTGGCTACCGCTCTCCACGATGCGCCCCTGGTCCATGATGACCAGACGGTCCATGACGGCGATCGTCGACAGGCGGTGCGCGATAGCGATCACGGTCTTGCCTGCCATCAGATTGAAGAGCTGCTCCTGGATGGCCGACTCCACTTCAGAATCGAGCGCGCTCGTTGCCTCGTCCAGGATCAGGATCGGCGCATCCTTCAGAAGTACACGCGCGATAGCGATGCGCTGCCGCTGCCCGCCGGACAGCTTCACGCCGCGCTCGCCAACGTGCGCTTGGTAGCCCCGGCGCCCCTTCATGTCCTCGAGCCCGCCGATGAACTCATCCGCCTGTGCCTTGCGCGCGGCCATGATCGCCGCCGCCTCACCCGCGCCGGGGCGGCCGTAGAGGATGTTCTCGCGCACGGAACGATGCAGAAGCGAGGTGTCCTGCGTCACCATGCCGATCTGCGCACGCAGGCTGTCCTGCGTCACGTCGGCGATGTTCTGCCCGTCGATCACGATGCGCCCGGCCTCCAGGTCGTAGAAGCGCAGCAGCAGGTTGACCAACGTCGACTTGCCTGCCCCCGAGCGTCCAACCAGGCCGACCTTCTCGCCCGGCCGGATGACCAGCGAGAAGTCGTGGATGATCCCGCCCGGCCGAGCCGTCCCAGCGCCGACACGTTGCCCGTAGTGGAAGCTGACATGCTCGAAGCGGATTTCGCCCCTGTCGACGCGCAAAGGCTGGCTCCCCGGCCGATCAACCACTTGGTTGGGCCGGCTTATGGTCTCCATGCCCTCCTGCACGACGCCGATGTTCTCGAAGATGCCGGCGATGACCCACAGGATCCAGCCCGACATGTTGACGATGCGCATGACGAGGCCGATTATCACGGCGATGGCGCCGACGGTCACCTCTCCGTGGCTCCAAAGCCAGATGGCCAGCCCGCTGGCGCCAACGATCAGCATGCCATTGAGCGTGTAGAGGGCCAGCTCCATGGTCGTGACGATGCGCAGCGAGGCCTGCCACTTGCCCATCTGCTCCTGCAAGGCGCCGCGGGCGTGCGCATCCTCGCGCTCGGCGTGCGCGAACAGCTTGACGGTCAGGATGTTCGTGTAGCTGTCGACGATGCGCCCGACCAGCGTCGAGCGCGCCTCGGCCGCCTCGGTGGAGCGCTCCTTGATGCGCGGCACGAACACGATGAGGGCGCCGACATAGGCCGCGAGCCATACGAACAGCGGAATGAGCAGGCGCCAATCCGCCGTCGCAAAGATGACGGCCGCGCCGATCCACTGGACGGCCGCATACCAGATGGCATCGATCAGCTGCACCACGGATTCCCGCAGCGCCGGTGCCGCCTGCATCACCTTGTTGGCGACGCGGCCGGCGAAATCGTTCTGGAAGAACCCAAGGCTCTGCCGCAGCACGTAGCGATGTGTGAGCCAGCGCACGCGGTTCGTCACCGGACCGGCGATCATCTGGTTCTTGATCAGGTCGTGAATCGTCGACACGGCCGGCCGGGCGATCAGCGCCACGAACGCCATCCACAGCAGCGTCATGCCGTGATCGCTCATGAAGGTTGCCGGTGTTGGCGCCGCTCTCATCAGGTCGACCAGACTGCCGACGAATGCCAGCAGCGCAACCTCGATCAGCGAGCCGAGCAGGCCTGCCACCAGCAACACGGCGAACGCCGGCCAGACCGGCCTGATGAAGTACATGTAGAATGCGAACAGCGTTTCCGGCGGCCGCCCTGGGGCGTCCGCCGGGAATGCCTCGATGCGCGTTTCGAACCAGCGAAACATGGGTCTGTCGCCTCGGACGCGAAGAGACGCGTTCGCGCCCCGGCACATGGCCTGCCGGGCGCGGTCGCGTGCATATTGCTCGATAAGGGTTGCGAGCGCTAACGATAGACCTTGGCCAAAGCATGACCACCACAGCACACGAGCCCGGCAAGATGCGCGAACCTGCGGAAACAATCGATCGTTGGCGGGAGCAGGCGAAAGCTTGGTTCGAGACCCTGCGAGACGATTTGTGCGCGGCCTTTGAAAGGGTTGAAGCAGATCTGCCGTCCGGCGCACCGCTTGCTGCGATGCCGCCCGGCCGGTTTGCGCGCACCCCCTGGACGCGGACGGATCACAGCGGTGCTCCGGGCGGCGGCGGCATCATGAGCATGCTGCACGGCCGGGTCTTCGAGAAGGCGGGCGTCCACACCTCGACCGTGCATGGCGAGTTCGCACCGGAGTTTCGCAAGCAGATCCCAGGTGCCGAGGAAGACCCCCGCTTCTGGGCTTCGGGCGTGTCGCTCATCGTGCATCCACAAAACCCGAACGTGCCGGCGGCGCACATGAACACGCGCATGGTGGTCACCAGCAAATGGTGGTTCGGCGGCGGGGGCGACCTCACGCCTGTTCTCATGAAGCGCCGCACGCAGGAGGATGCGGACAGTGTGGCGTTCCACGCTGCCATGCAGGCCGCATGCGCGCCCCATGCGGTGGCCGACTACGCCCGCTACAAGCAGTGGTGCGACGAGTACTTCTACTTGCCGCACCGCAACGAGATGCGCGGCATCGGCGGCATCTTCTACGACTATCTCAGCCCCTCTGACGACCAGGGAGGGTGGGAGGCGGCCTTCGCCTTCACGCAGGATGTCGGCCGGGCTTTCCTGAACGTCTATCCTGAGCTCGTGCGGCGTAACTTCGCCCAGGCCTGGGGCGATGCCGAGCGTGAGGAGCAGCTCATCCGCCGCGGCCGCTATGTCGAGTTCAACCTGCTCTACGATCGCGGCACGGTTTTCGGTCTCAAGACGGGCGGCAACGTGGATTCGATCCTCTCCTCCATGCCGCCTCTGGTGAAGTGGCCGTGAGTTCGAGCGCCCTCGGCGATATGCCACCGCCGCATTCAAGGAGCGGCCGCGGCCCGGCCTACCTCAGCTTTGCCACGCGCTCCAGCAGCTCCAGCAGGCGCTCGCGCCCGCCCTCGCCCAGCAAGGCATCGAGGCGGGCTTCGTGCTTCGCTTCCAGCTCGCTGGCGCGCCCCAGCATGGCCTTGCCGGCGTCGGTGAGAAACAGCGCATAGGAGCGGCGGTCGTTCGGCGCCGGGGTTCGTCGCGCCAGCCCACGCCTTTCCAGCCCATCAAACAGCACCACGAAATTGGCGCGCTGAATGCCGAGCGCGGCCGCAACGTCGGACTGCTTGAGGCCCGGCCTGTGATTGAGCAGCACGAGCACGCTGAACTGCGCGGGCCGCAGGTCGATCTCGGCGAAGTTGGCGATCACCTCGTCGAACACGGCGAGCTGTGCACGCCTCAGCGCATAACCGATCATGCGCGAGAGAGGTCCAACGTCGGCTCTTGGCTGCTCCGAAGTGCTGTCCGGGGCATCCGCCGGCCCGGTCTCATCGCGAGCGGTCCGCACCAGGCGCACATCCAGATCATCGGTAGCGGTCTTCTTGTCTGCCTCGGGGGGCATCCGTCGCGCGTCTCCCTGAATTGCTTGAAATTATAAATCATAATTGTTATTGCTGACTACAAAATAAGACGTAAGGGAGACCCCATGAGGCTGCCGGTTCGCAGAGCGGTCGTCGCCGGCTACCTGCTCAGTCACGCCAGCTTCCACAGCTCGAACGCGGGTTCGCCCGCGGTCGAGGCGGTATCCTGTCCGATATAGTCGCGCGAACGCAGCGGAGCCGGCATCGCACATGGACTCAACGATTGTCCTCTTCCTCATACAGGACGGCATCACAAACGGGGCCGTCTATGCGCTGCTGGCGCTTGCCCTGGTTCTGGTATTTGCGGTCACGCGCGTAATCCTGGTGCCGCAGGGTGAGTTCGTCACCTACGGGGCGCTGACGCTCGCCATGCTCGACGTCGGCAAGGTTCCGGGCACCGCTGGGCTCTTGATCGTGTTCGCGGGCCTCGCGCTGCTCGTCGAAGGTTGGAGCAGTCGCAATCGCATGAGCGCGCAGCTGATCGGTCGTCTCGGCCTACTTTACGTTGTGCCGCCCCTCGTCATCGTGCTGCTTACGCTCTGGCTGGCACCGATGAAGCTCGGCCCCCTTCCGCAGGCGCTGCTGGCTATTGCCATCGTCGCGCCCATGGGACCCTATCTCTACCGCATCGCCTTCCAGCCCCTTGCGGAAGCCTCCATTCTCGTCCTGCTGATTGCGGCCGTCGCCGCGCACCTCTCCATGACGGGCCTGTGCCTGCTGTTCTTCGGCCCCGAAGGATTGCGCGCCGCGCCGTTGTCCGGGGCGAGCTTCACCCTCGGCCCTCTGCCGGTCTCGGGCCAGAACGTCGCCATTTGCATCGCTGCGATCGGCTTGATGATTGCGCTCTACCTATTCTTCGGCCGCACCATTCTCGGCAAGGCGCTGCGCGCCACCGCCGTCAATCGTCTCGGCGCCCGGCTGGTAGGCATTCGGACGGCTCTCTCCGGGCAGATTGCTTTCCTCATCGCGGCCGCGATAGGCGCGTTCTCGGGCGTGCTGATCGCGCCGGTGACGACCATCTACTACGACTCCGGGTTCCTCATCGGCCTCAAAGGCTTCGTCGCCGCCATCGTCGGCGGGCTCGTCAGCTATCCTTTGGCCGCCGCCGCCGCCGTCTTCGTCGGCATCGTCGAGGCCTTCGCCTCGTTCTGGGCTTCCGCTTTCAAGGAGATCATCGTCTTCCTGATCATCATCCCGGTTCTGTTGGTGCGATCGCTCACCACGACTCACGTCGAAGAAGACGAGTGAGGGCGGTTTCCGTGTCCAGCCGCACCATCCTTCTCGCCCTTGTTGCCGTCGCTGCGCTCGTTCCCGTCATTCCGGGTGTGCCTGTATTCTGGATCACGCTGCTCAACAACATCGGCCTCGCTTCCCTGGTGGCGATGGGGCTGGTGCTCCTGACGGGAGTCGGCGGGCTCACCTCGTTCGGTCAGGCTGCATTCTGCGGCTTCGGCGCCTATACGACGGCCCTGCTCACCACTGCCTACGGCTTTTCCCCCTGGGTGACGCTGCCTGTCGCCCTGCTCATCACGGGGGTGGTTGCGTTGATCCTCGGCCTCGTCACCATGCGCCTGTCGGGGCACTATCTCCCGCTCGGCACGATCGCCTGGGGCATCAGTCTCTATTTCCTGTTCGGTGAGCTCGAGATACTCGGCAAGCACGACGGCCTTATCGCCGTTCCGCCGCTCAACATCGCCGGCTACGACCTCTACGACAGCCGCGCCATCTACTACGTCATCTGGACATTCGTGCTCCTGGCCGGCATCGCCACCCACAACCTGCTCGATTCCCGTGTTGGACGCGCCATTCGTGCGTTGCGCGGCGGCTCGGTCGCAGCCGAGTCCTTCGGCGTAAAGACCTTTCGCGTGAAGCTCATCGTGTTCATCTACTCCGCCCTCCTGGCGGCGATCTCGGGCTGGCTCTTTGCGCACATGCAAAGGGCGGTCAACCAGACTCCGTTCGGGATCAACGCCGGCATCGAATATTTGTTCATGGCGGTTCTCGGCGGTGCCGGTCATGTCGGTGGCGCCATCCTCGGCTCCGGCCTCGTCACGATCCTCAAGGACCAGCTGCAGCGGCTGCTGCCGCAGCTCTTCGGCAGCAAGGGCAATTACGAGATGATCGTCTTCGGCTTCCTGCTCGTCGTCCTGCTGCAGACCGCGCGCGAAGGGCTTTGGCCGTGGCTGGCCTCGCTCTTCCCGGCGCGCCAGCAACCGCCGCGCCCCGTCGCAGCGGAGCCGCTGCCCCGGCGGACCATGCCCGACGCCGCCGAACCCCTTCTCAGTCTCAAGTCCGCCCGCAAGTCCTTCGGCGGCCTCCTCGCCGTCAACGACGTCAGCTTCGACGTGCGCTCGCGCGAGATCGTCGGCCTCATTGGCCCCAATGGCGCCGGCAAGAGCACCATCTTCAATCTGGTCACGGGCGTGCTGTGGCCAACCGGCGGCGAGGTCCGCTTCAAGGGCGAGCGCATCGACAGCCAGCACGCCCAGGCCGTGGCGCGACGCGGCATCGCCCGCACGTTCCAGCACGTCAACGTTCTGTCCAACATGAGCGTGCTCGACAATGTCGCACTTGGCGCGCACCTGCGCGGAAGCAAGGGCTCGCTGGCAAGTCTTGCCCGCCTTGATCGCGCCGAGGAGCGGCGCCTGCTCAACGAAGCCGCCACTCAGATCGAGCGCATCGGGCTCGCCGAGCAGATGCATAGGCCTGCCGGCAGCCTCTCGCTTGGGCAGCTGCGCATCGTCGAGATCGCCCGGGCGCTGTGCCTCGATCCCGTGCTCTTGCTGCTCGACGAGCCGGCCGCCGGCCTGCGGCACATGGAGAAGCGCGAGCTTGCCGCCATGCTCGCCAAGCTCAAGTCCGAGGGCATGACCATCCTGCTGGTCGAGCACGACATGAGCTTCGTCATGGGCCTCACCGATCACCTCGTGGTTGTCGATTTCGGCACCAAGATCGCCGAGGGCAAGCCCGCCGACGTGCGCGCCAATCCGGCTGTCATCGAGGCCTATCTCGGAGGCGTGGCATGACCCGGTCGATCCTCGCGCTCGAGGCGATGACCGTCGCCTACGGCAAGGTGGAAGCGGTGCACGGCATCTCTCTTTCCGTGCAGCCAGGCAGCATCGTCACTGTCATCGGCGCGAACGGGGCCGGCAAGACCACGCTGCTCAACGCCGTCATGGGCGTGCTGCCGGCCGGCGGCCACGTGACCTTCGACGGCGCGGCCGTCGATGGGTACTCCGTCGAGGAGCGCGTTGCACTGGGCCTCGCGCTGGTGCCGGAGCGGCGTGAGCTGTTCAGCTCCATGACGGTGGAGGACAATCTTCTGCTTGGCGGCTTCCGCACGACGGCGGTGGAGCGCAGCCGCTCCATCGCCGAGGTATTCGCGCGCTTCCCGAGACTGCGGGAGCGGCGCGGCCAGCTCGCCGGCACGCTCTCGGGCGGCGAGCGCCAGATGCTGGCCATGGGCCGCGCACTGATGGGCCGGCCGCGCCTGCTGATGCTGGACGAGCCGAGTCTCGGGCTGGCGCCGCTCATCGTGCGCGACATCTTCGAGATCATCATGAGCCTGAAGAAGACCGGCGTCTCCATCCTGCTGGTCGAGCAGAATGCGCGCGCGGCTCTGCATGCCGCCGACCACGCCTACGTCATGGAGCTGGGCGAGGTAACGGCCGAAGGCCCGGCGGCAAGCCTCGCCGCCGATCCTCGCATCGTCGAAAGCTATCTCGGCCTCGGCGGGCCGTCGTAGCGGCGCCTCCAAAATGAAGCCGCCGGACGCTGACGGCATCCGGCGGCTCGCAATGTCCGACTGTCTGTAGCGCTATTTCACGATGGCCCAGTCGCCGTTCTTGACGGTGAGGAGCACGCGCGCGCGGTTGTCGAGCCCGAAGTGATCGGTCGGCGTGAAATTGTAGACCCCGTGACTCGCCGGGATCTCCTTTTCGCTTTCGATCGCCTTGCGCAGGGCCTCGCGGAACTCCTTCGTCCCGGGCTTTGCCGTCTTGAGGGCCACCGGGATGACGCGCTTGAGGATCTGCAGCACATCCCAGGCATGGCCGGCGAACTGCGTGCGCGTGCCAGGGCCATGCTTGCCCTCGTAGGCCTTGAGCAGCTCAATGGCGACCGCCTTCTGCGGGCTATCCGGCAACTGCTCGGCCACCACCAGCGGACCCGACGGAAGGATCACGCCCTCCGCCGACTTGCCGGCGATGCGGATGAAGTCCTTCGTCACCGCGCCGTGCGTCTGATAGATGAGGCCGGTGAATCCGCGTTCGCGCAGCGCAAGCTGCGGCAGGCCGGCGGCGGTTCCGGAGGCGCCGATGAGCATGGCGTCCGGCTTGGCCGCGACCAGCTTGAGCGCCTGGCCGGCGACTGACGTATCGGCGCGGGCGAAGCGCTCCTCCGCCACCATCTTGAAGCCCATCGGCTCGGCGAGCGCCTTGAACTCGCGCACCCACAGATCGCCGTAGCTGTCGGAATAGCCGATGTATCCCACCGTCTTCACTTTGTTGGCCTTCATGTGGTCGAAGATCGCCTGGGCGATCAGCCCGCCCTTCTGCGGCATGATGAAGGTCCATTTGTCGCGTCCGGGCGGGAACGGTGCCGGCGGGGCGAGCGTGAGATGCGGCACCTCGTTCTCCAGCGCCACGCCCGCAACCGCCATGGTCGCCGGCGTCAGCGATGAGCCGACGACGATGTCGACCTTGTCCTCCGTCAGCAGCCGGCGCGCGTTTGTGGTCGCCTGTCCTGGATCGCCCGCGTCATCGAGCACGATCAGCGTCACCTTCTCGCCGCCGATCTCCTTGGGCCAAAGCTCGAAGGTGTTCTTGGCCGGAACGCCCAGCGCGGCGCCCGGACCTGTCGCCGCAATCGTGACGCCGACCTTCACTTCAGCCAGCGCGGCTTGCGGCATCAGCGCGGCCGCCGCGATCGCCAAACCGGCCAGACTGCTGGTGAATGCGATTCTCATTGCAGTTCCTCCCTGGTTCCTGTTGTAGACCACTAAAGAATGCTTCTTGGGCGCTTTCGAGCCTCGCTTGTTCCGGCCCGCGCGGGCAGGACGCGGGGGAGCACTTGCGCCGTCGTGCCTCGGACCGGCAGTTGCCGGGCCCTAATCGCGATATTGAGCAATTGTTATTACGAATAACTATTTTGGTCCAGCGATCTTGTCGTCGGCATGGCGCATCCTTGCATGGATAGGCGCCGGCGGGGCTGGCCTGGCAGCGAGCTGCGGGGATCTACCGGGTGGTGCAGGCCCAGCGCAGGATGGAGCAGCCGCTGTTGTTATGCCCGCGGCAGCTCTGCATGGCATACCGCTCGGCCAAGGACCGGCTGGTCCCCCAGCCCGATCCGTAGCCGCCGCCCGGCGCCACCGCGAGCGCGCCGCAGGCGTTGCGGAACCAGATTGGGACCACGCAGTCGCTGGCGTGGCGCCGGCAATTCCTGAGCGCCGTGCTTTCGGCGGCGCTGCGGGAGGGATAGTCGTAGGACCAGCCGTGTGCTCCCGTGGAAGGCGAATAGGCGATGGCGCCGTAGTTGTCGCGCGCCTCTGCCCTGGTCCCGCCGAGCCCCACGGCCAGGCAGGTCGCTAAGACTACAAGATTCCAGCGCATTGCCGTTAATCCCCGCAGCTGATCCGATACCGGACGTTTCGCCGGCCGGCGACAACAATGTCGCGATAGTGCCGCGCGCGCAAGCGCGGCGCGCTGCCACGGATTATACGATGGCGGACAGTACCGGGGATTGCCCTGCCGGGAAGCATGTCCGCCTGCCCTCCCCGAGGCATCCCTGGGGCCGCGTCAGAGAGCGTTGCGGTTGACAAAGCCCAGGAACGGGGTGGCCGCCAGGATCTTGACGTCGAGCCAGAGCGACCAGTTCTCGATGTAGTAGAGATCGTGCTCGATGCGCTTGCGCATCTTCTCGGGGCTGTCGGTGGGGCCGCGGTATCCGTGAATCTGTGCCCAGCCGGTAATGCCCGGCTTGACGCAATGCCGGTTCGCGTAGCGGTGGAGACGGTCGGAATAGAGCACGTTATGCGCCACAGCGTGCGGCCGCGGGCCGACGAGGGACATCTCGCCCCGCAGCACGTTGAAGAGTTGCGGCAGCTCGTCGAGGCTCGTGCGGCGCAGGAACTTGCCGACGCGGGTGACGCGCGGATCATCCTTCTTGGCCTGCTCGATGCGGTCGCCGTTCTCCAGCACGTGCATGGTCCGGAACTTGAATACGTCGATGACGCGATGGTTGTAGCCGTGCCGGCGCTGGCGGAACAGGACCTTTCCCGGGCTGTCGAGCTTGACCGCGAGGGCGATGAGAAGCATCAGCGGCGCAAATATGACGAGCGCAAGCGCGCCGGCCACGTAGTCAAGCGCCAGCTTGCAGAAGATGCCCCATTCTCGGATCGGCTTGGGCTTGACCTGCAGAAGATTGACCTGCCCGAGACGTGCCATGCTCAGCACCGGCACGTCGATCTCGGATGGGCATAGCCAAACATCGATGGGCAGCACGCTGAGCTCGTCGAGCAGCTGCCTCGTGCGCTGCTGGGGCACTTCCGAGAGAGCGACGACGACCTCGTCGATCTCGTTGCGCTGCCCGACGGAGATCAGCTCGGCAATATCGGGCTTCGGCTTCTTCGCACCCGGCCCGCCCTGCGCGGCCGCATCCTCGAACACGCCGACCACATCGATGCCGGGTACGCCGCGCAGGCTCTCGGCAATGCGCTGACCTGCGCCGCTACGGGCGACGACGGCAATGCGTCGCACGGTGTAGCCCGCCGACGCAAGCCAAGCCAGCACGCGCGCGGACAGCATCCGTCCGAGCGGCAGGAGGATCAGCACCAGCATGAGCCACGTAAGCAGCCAGCCGCGGGAGTAGTCGGCGGAGACCTTGAAAAGGTACGCGATGGCGATGAGGGTGAGGAACGAGAGGGCGATCGTGCCGATGAGCCGCAGGAGATGGCGCCGCCATTCGACGATTGCAAGCGTTTCATGCAGGCCGGTGGTCCGCAGCATGTAGTGCGTGATTGCACCGCCCGCCAGGCCGGCAAGAACGTACGGCTGCAGGTCCTGCGCGCTGACAAGAATGGTTGCGATGTAGAGGAGCTTGGCAAGCGCGGCGGCCGAAACCACGAGGCCGATCTCGAACACCATGAGCAGGTCGAGGACGATGCGATCGGGAATCCGGACGGCCGGCGCCCGTGGCGTCGAAAGCGCAGGGGTGGCGACGACCGACACCCGCGCTCTTGCCGCGGTACCCCGACGCGACATGACCCTGCACTGCCTCCCGCATTTCACCCGCCGTGGGCAGAACGGTAGGCGCGGGTACTTCGATCATTCAATTCAACAACGCGGAGATGATTAACGACTGTGCCGATCTGGCATGGCATCGGATCGCCGGTTTCTTGGGGGCGCAACATTCCGGTCAGGATCTTCACGAAATCGTCAGAAATTTACCTATTGCAGTCGCGGAATCGAATCGATCCGTGGCCTGCACGCATCAGTTCGATGTCGATTCTTTCTCCTCTCGACCCCATCGCTCGCAGGAAGCCCAATAGCGGTATACGAACATCTGTTTGGTGAGCGTTGAGGTGCCCTCTGAAGCGTATCGCCGTTGCCCGAATCAACGTACATGGTGCCGGGTATCCTGGCGGGGACGCGCCCTTGGCTAGTCTTTCAAGGCGGGTAATTGCGTAGGAGGACACATTGGCCGTTAGCGAGACCAAAGGCGTATGGGCTGCCGAGCAGCGGTTTTTTTGGCTGGGCTGACCCTGGCAGTGTGGCTCTTTGGCCCGCTGCCGAAAGCGCATGCCGATTCGCCGCCGCTGAAATCCGTTGGCGTTGATACGTTTGCCGATGTCCCCGCCGGCATCAAGGTGGGCGGTCTGCTGTTCAATTCCTCAGTCGCCGCCGGCGCGATCTACGATTCGAATGTGTTTTCCACGCACACGGACGTGGCGTCGGACCGCATCTTCTTCGTCCGCCCCGGCCTGGCCGTCACGACGCTCGACCCGAACCGCAAGTTCACCTTCCGCGCCATGCTCGAGAATCTCGAGTACGACAGGAACCCATCGGAAGACCGCACCGATTACCGTGCCGACATCGATGGAAAGGTCATCGTTCAGCGCGATTTCGAGATCCAGGTAAACGCGTCCGCGGGCCGTGTGAACCAACCCCGCTCCCTCACCCGGCGCGACATTCCCACCAACGCCGCCACGCCTGTGGCGTACAACCAGTACACTGCCTCGACCGCCTTCATCCGCTATTGGCAGCCCCTCGTCGCCACGACCACGGTGCGGTTTGAGAATGACAACTACTTCAATGTCCGCTCGACCAGCGGCGGCACAATCAACCTGCAGTCCCTGGATCGCGACGTCCTGCGCGTGACGCAGGAGGAAGAGTTGCGGCTTTCGCACCGCCTGCGCCTGTTCAGCCGCCAGGGCCTGACCACTTCGGACTATCGCGACGAGCCCGGTTTCATCGAGCGTGATTCGGTGAAGTTCGAAACGGTGAACGGCATTCTGGTCGGCTTCTCGCCGCTGGTCACCGGGCGCTTCACCTTCAGGTTCGCCGAGGAGCATTTCCGCAATGCCACGATCGAGAGCACGCCTGAGCTGAGCTATGGTGCCGAGCTCACCTGGAGTCCGACTCGCAAGCTCAAGCTGCGGGCGGAGTTCTTGCGGGACTTCGGCGGCGTCAACTTCGACCTCGACGCAGTGGGTGGACGGCGCACCAGGGCTGATTTCGTTCTCGACTACGCGATTACGAGCCGGCTCTTTGCACGCGCGAGCTTCGCTTATCTCCACGCCAACGAAGGCAGCATCTCCGCGGGCAGCAACCGGGTCGAAGACACTTACATTTACCGTGGCTCGCTCGGCTATCAGATGAACAGATATTGGAGCCTGTTCATGGACTACACGTACGAACGGCGCGATACCGAGATCGACGTCAACCAGTTCGAGCGTCAGATCATCCAGGCCAGCGCCGTGGCCCGCTTCTGAAGGCACCGGATTTGGCATGGTGATTGGCGATGCGAGGTTAGGACCCATGAGGCCGCATTGGCTCAACTCGCTGCTCTTGGCCGCAATGCTGCTCGTCGCTGGCGCCGCCGGTGCCGCGGCCCAGGGGGAGCGCTACATCGGCGTCCGCAAGGACAAGGCGGACGAGATCATCCTGTTCGCCATCGACACGTTGACCGGAACGGAGCGCAAGCTGGCGACCCTGCAGAAGGCGGGTGCCAACATTCAACTGCTGGGGATAACCACCCACAATGCACGTCGCGGCACGTTTTCCTACGCCTACGCAGATCGAGACGCGGGTAGGGATTTTCTGCACACGGTGAGCGTGGTCAGCGGCCAGACGGTCTCCAGGATTGCGCTGCCTCCCGACATCAGCGGCCTGGAGGCGGTGTCAGACGCCGTTCCTGTACGCGAGCTTCAGTCCGAGCGTGACGTCATCATGCGGAAAATCGAGGCTCTGGAGCAGGAAGTCCGCCGCCTCCAGAGCCAGGTCCGGCCGCGCTGAGGACTTTGATGCGACAGCGGACAAAGAAAGGACTTCCGCCCAGTGGGTGGTGCTTGCAGTGGGAGTGCGAGTCACACTACAACCTTGAAAATGTGGGTTTCCGTGGGAACCTTACGGGTTAGGGGCACAGTTACCATGCGGTGGCGACACATCATCATGTGGGCGGTTCTCGCCGCCTCACTTGCTGGGTGCACGCGCTATCCGCCTGAGCTTTACGGATTCGACTTCGAGCCGACCTACGCGCTCGATTCGGGTGACGAGATTCGCGTGGTCGTCTACGAGGTCGACAACGTGCCGCAGACCTATAAGGTCGAAGCCAGCGGCAACATCTCGATGCCTATGGTCGGCGTCGTGTCCGTGCGCGGCAAGACCGTGGAGCAGCTTGAACGGACCATCGCCGGCCGCCTGAGGGATCGCTTCATCAAGGATCCCAAGGTTGCCGTCCAGGTCGTTACCTACCGTCCGTTCTTCGTGTTGGGCGAAGTCAAGAACGCCGGCCAGTATGCCTACGTCAACGGCCTGACGGTCGAGTCGGCCGTGGCGGTCGCGGGCGGCTATACCGAGCGCGCCAAGTTGTCCGAAGCCCGGGTGGTTCGCATCGGGCCTAACGGCTCCAGGGTCGTATCCTACGTGCCGGGCGGCTATCCGATCCGCCCTGGCGACACGATCTACGTTCCCGAGCGCTGGTTCTGAGCCGGCCGCCTTCCGCAACAGGTGCCGCGCGCCCTTGCGTGCGCGCGGTGCGCTTTCGATGCTTTGGCCGCTGCGCTTCAGGCATTCATGCCGATGTCAGCCCGTAGAGCCGCGCCTTGGTGAAGTCGACCTTGTTGAGCACGGCACCGACAATGCGCGCGTCGTTCTTGACCAGCAACTCGACGGCTTCCTTGGCCATGTCGAGCTTGGTCTTGAGCCATTCGACGACGAGCACGGTCGCATCGATATGGCGCGCAAGCATGCGCCCATCGAGGCAGGTGACGATGGCTACGGTATCGATGACGACCAGATCGTAGTTGACCTTCCCCCACTCGATCAGTTTCTGCATGCGGGGTGACGACAGCAGCGTCGCAGCGTCGGTAGCCGACCGCCCCGCCGGAATGAGATCGATCGACATCTGCCCGTTGCGCGCGATGACGCTTTCGATCTCGGCATCACCCTGCAGGTAGTCCACGAGGTCGTGCTCAATCTCCGTATCGGGCGCGAACCAGTTGACCGTCGGTGTGCGCAGGTCGGTGCAGATGAGCAGGACCTTCAATCCGGAGCGGGCCGCGAGCTGCGCGTAGTTGGCGGCCATGACCGACTTGCCCTCCTCGGGCGTGGCCGAGGTGAACATCACCGTTCGCATCGGGCGATTGCTGCCGGCGGCCTGCAGGGCGGCGTGCAGCCCGAGCATGGAATCCGCAAACGGCGTGCCCACGTGCTGGGCGGCGAAGTGGAAGGCATTGTAGGCGGGCGTGCGGGTGGGGCCGCCCATGCTCAGTTGCCGCGCCGGCAGCAGCGGGACATCCACGAGATGCGGAATGGAGAGCTTGGCCTCGACATCACGCCCGCGCTTGAATGTGGTGTCGAGCAGCTCGGTCAGGAGGGTCAGGCCGAGCCCCAGCCCGAGCCCCAGCGACAGGCCCGCGAAAGCGAGCACCTTGGTCTTTGGCTGGCTCGAGCTCAGCGGAGGCACAGCTTCGGCCACGATGCGGAAATCCGTCGACTTCCAGGTCTCCTGCGCGGCTGTCTGCTTCACCCGTTGCAGCATCGCCTCGTAAAGTGCCTTGTCGCTCTCGGTCTCACGCTGCAGCTCGCGCAGCTTCACGTATTCGCCCCGCTGCCCGGAGGTCTTCTCCGCCGCGGCCTTCAGGCTCTCCGCCAGCGACTTTTCGCGGCTGTCCGATACCTCATAATCGTTCTTGAGGACGGCCACGATGCGCCGGACCTCTTCTCCGATCTGACTGTTGAGCCCGCGCCTTTCCGCCCTCACCTTGACGACTGCCGGGTGGTTGGACCCGAACCGCGAGTTCAGGCTGTCCTCGTCGCGGATCACCTGCGCAAGCTGGGTTCTGAGCTGGGTTATGAGCGCCGACTGCACGAATTCGGCGAGCTGCTGGTCGTCGATGTTGCGGCCGTTGGCCTGCTGCAGCACCGCGAAGTACTTGGCGCGGGCTTCGGCCGTGCGCGCACGTGCGAGCACCAGCTCCTCGTTGAGGCGGACGAGCTGCTTCTCCTCGAGCGTGGTGCCCTCCTTGTCGACGAGGTCCATCTCGGCCTTGGCCCGCTCGAAGCGCTCTTCCGACTGGCGCAGCTTCAGTTTGTGCTCCTCCAGCCGTGCCGTCAGCCAGTCGGTGGCGCGCCTGGTTGCGAGATAGCGGCCTTCGATCTGCTGGATCAGATAGGCGTCGACGACGGCGTTGGCGATGCGTGCGGCCTTGTTTGGGTCCTTGGACGTCACGCTCACGTTGATGAGGTTGGTGTACTGGACCGCGTTGACTTCCATGCTCTTGCGCAGCTTGTCGATGAGCGCGATGGCCTCCTCATTGAGGCCTCCACCGTCCACGGCAACGCGTGCGTGGACGCCGAACAGAGCGAATACCCAGGCCTTGGCGCTTCCCAGCATGCCCGGCGTGTGCTTCCTGACGGCGAAGTCGGGATCCTTGGCCAGCTCCAGCTTCTCGACCACCCGTTTCAAAACGCTCGGAGCCGTGATCACGGCAGCTTCGCTGGCAATGGCCGCGGAGCTCGCTTCGATGCGTGAGATCACGGCATCGGAATTGAAGACTTTCTCCTGGCGGCTGTCGGCCATCAGAGTGGCGACGGCCGTGTACTGGGGCCGCATGACGACCAGCATCGCGAAGGCGAGGACAGCGCCGAGCAAAGCGCCCGCCGCCAGAAGCCGGATGTGCCGCCGCAGCATCAGGTAGATGCTCTGGATGTCGATGCCCGGTCTGGGCTCCATCGCCATATGCTGATCCATGGTGTCACGCCTCGCATTCGGAGGGGCCAATGTCGCGGGCGGCGAGGGCGTCAGCCTCCATTCGGGGGGAGCCAAAAAACATGAAGTATCGTGCTGAACTTCGCCTCGTGCTCGCGCGAAAGCAAAGAAGGCCCGCAAACTGCTATCCCTGCGTGTGGAAGTCTGGTGCCCGGCCGCCTGATGGTCAACGACAGCGTGAAGTTCTCCTTAACGCAGGATGATCAATGTTTGCCGCGGCGTTCACGGGATAGAAACGAGATATCGGTGCGGCCAGAGCGCTCGCTTGGAGGTGGCATGCTTTTCCGGTCGACTAAACTTGCCGGCGTGCGCTTGATCGACCTTGAGCCCGTCGACGACGACAGGGGGTTCTTTGCCCGCACGTTCTGCACGCGCGAGCTGGCCGCCGAAGGTCTCGAGACCGCCTTTGTCCAGCACAGCATCTCATACACGATCCGTGCCGGCTCCCTGCGAGGCATGCACTTTCAGCGCGCCCCTCACGAAGAAGTGAAGCTCCTGCGCTGTATCAGGGGCGCCATCCACGACGTGCTGATCGATATCCGGCCCGACTCTCCCACCTTCATGAAGTGGGAGGCCTACGAATTGACGGCCGCCAACCGCCGCCAGCTCTATGTGCCCGCGGGCTTGGCGCACGGCTTCCAGACCCTGGCCCCCGACACGGAGGTCTCCTACCTCATCTCCGCCTTCTACGCGCCACAGGCCGCGGCGGGCATCCGCCACGATGATCCCTCGTTCGCGATCTCCTGGCCTTTGCCGGCAGCCGATATTTCCGCCAAGGACCGGAGCTGGCCTGACTTTCGCAACTTAGCCTGAAGACCCCTTCGGGCGCCCCAGCATGTCCAGCGCGGCACCACGGCGAAGGATTGCCTCGATGTCGGGACGGAAGCCGCCCTCCGCATCATGCAGCGTCAAGGCCGGCAGCACTTGCAGGGGCCCGCGGCTGCTCTTGATGCCTGAGACCAGGACGCGGGTGGCCGCGGTGGTCGGGCGGGCGTGCACCGCCAGTACCTTCAGGGCACCGAAGCGGCCGTCAAGTGCGCGCAGCACCTCTGCCAGCGCCTCTGCCTTGTGAATCACGATGGCGGCGCCGCGCGGGCGCGCCATCGCAGCCATGAATCGCGCCCACCGCGCCAGGCTTCCTTCGGGCATGGCGTTGGCAGCGGCCTTCGTCGCGTCGCCCGCGGCCGTGCCGCGCCCTTCGCTGTGGTAGGGCGGATTGGCGAGGACGCAATCGAAGGTCTCGGTCTCTGCGTTGAGCGCCGCCAGCTCGGCAAGCGGACGCGACAGATCGGCCTCGATCACGCGCACGCGTTCCGACAGCCCATTGCGCTCGCAGTTGGCGCGGGCGAGCTGCGCCGTGACCGCATCGCGCTCCACCAGCGTGACGAGAGCACCGGGAATGCGTCGGGCGACGGCGAGGCCGACCACGCCGACGCCCGCGCCTATGTCGAGCACGCGTATCGTGCCGGCACCCGGCGCCGGCAAGGCTGCCGCCAGCAAAACGGCGTCCACACCGGCGCGATACCCCTCCTTCGGTTGCAGGATGCGCAGGGCCCCGCCGAGAAAGGCGTCCTCGGTCACCTGGGCGGCGTCAATACCCGGCTCGCTCACGGGCCCGCCTCACCATCGCCCACAAGCCATGTGTCCAGACCCGCTTCGGCCAGCACCCTGCGGGCGGCTGCACCATCCTCCGAGCTGACGAGCAGGCGGCGCGGAAAGGCGCCGATCGAGCCCTCGACCACGCTGATGTGCTGGTCGGCCACGACGCTCGCTATGCCCGCTTGCCGCAGGATTGATTCGGCAAAGCTGATCAGCACGGCATCGTTGCTGCGAAGCAGCTCAAGCATCGCCAACTCCAGGCCGTGTCCGATTTCAGTGTACTGCGAGCACGACATTCCTGCTGCCGCGAAAACGGACTTGACTGGCCCTCGTTCCTGCTGGTTATACCCAGAATGCAGGAAACCAAACGCGGATAGCACAACTTGGGTGTTGTCGTCCCATTCGAAGAGGCGCGGGATCCGGCCGAAAGCCTGAAGCCGCTCCTGGAGATCGTTGCCGAGGATATGGAGGCGGTCAACCGCATCATCCTCGACAAGGCCGTCTCCGACGTGGAGCTGATCCCGAAGCTTGCCCACCACCTGATCGACTCGGGGGGCAAGCGCCTGCGCCCGATGCTGACGATTGCCGCGGCCAAGCTGTGCGGCTATCGGGACGAGGGCCATATCCGGCTCGCTGCCGCGGTCGAGTTCATGCACACGGCCACCCTGCTGCACGACGATGTCGTTGATGAAAGCGACTATCGGCGCGGCAAGAAGTCGGCGCGGCTGGTGTGGGGCAATCAGGCCAGCGTCCTGGTCGGCGACTTCCTGCTTGGGCAGGCATTCCGCATGATGGTGGAGGTGGGATCGCTGAGCGCGCTCAAGATCCTTTCCGGCGCCGCCGCGGTGATCGCCGAGGGCGAGGTGATGCAGCTCGCCGCCGCCAAGAATACCTCCACCACCGAGGACGAGTATCTCAACATCATCAACGCCAAGACGGCTGCGCTGTTTTCGGCGGCAGCCGAGGTGGGGGCCGCCATCGCCAAGCGGCCGATGGAGGAGCAGGCGGCGCTCAAGTCGTACGGCCGCAATCTCGGCATCGCGTTCCAGCTTGTCGACGACGCCTTGGACTATTCCGGCGACAGCGCGCGGCTTGGCAAGTCGGTCGGCGACGACTTCAGGGAAGGCAAGATCACGCTGCCCGTCATCTTGTGCTTCCGCCGCGGCAGCGACGATGAGCGCGCCTTCTGGAACCGGGCACTCGGCAAGGGAGAGATCGCCGACGGTGACCTTGAGCATGCCATCAAGCTCATGAAGAAGCACAGTGCCATCGAGGCAACGCTCGATCGTGCGCGGCACTACGGCACGATTGCGCAGGATGCGCTCGCCATCTTCCGCCCCGATCGCTACACGCGCGCTCTGACGGACGTTATCGGCTTCTGCATCAGCCGAGCGAATTGACGTCGCCCTGGGCGCCGCCGGCGAGGCGCGTCGCCGCGATCCACCACTCGATATACCGGCCGGCCAGCACCTGAGCCGCCCGCGCCGCCGCGCCGCTGGAGGAGAAGATGCCAAAGCAGGTCGGCCCGCTCCCTGACAGGGCCGCATAGCGGCACTCCGGAAGGCTGGCGAGTGCCTGCTTGACGTCGCCGATCACGGGCAGAAGGGTGGTTGCCGGGCGCTCCAGGGCGTTGCCGCGGGCACCCATGAAGCCGAGCAGGCTTGCCATGTCGGGAAACGGGCCGGCTGGCGGCGGTCGTTGCCGCGTCGCGGGTGCGGGACCGGCTTGAAGCGCCCGGAAGACCGGTCCTGTCGCCAAGGGCTGGCAGGGATTGACCAGCACGGCGGCGAGGCCCGGCAGCCCGTTCAGCGGCTCGATCTCCTCGCCGATGCCCCAGATCAGTGCGGGCCTGTCGGCGAGGCAGACCGGCACGTCGGCGCCGAGCTGCGTGGCAATCTCGTGCCAGGGGATATTGCCTGCCGCGGGGTTGGCCCGGCGCACGGCCCGCAGCAGGGCTGCCGCATCGGCCGAGCCGCCGCCGAGCCCTGCCGCGACGGGCAGGTTCTTCTCCAGTTCGACCGAGCCCAGCTGCAGTCCGGCATCGAGGTCGCGCAGGAGCCGTAGCGTCCTTTCCAGGAGATTCGGCCCCGCGATGGCACCTGCGAACGGCCCCGTTACGTGCACGCTCAGATCCTCGCCGGGCCGCAGGACGATGCGATCGGCTATGTCCGCGAAGGTCACGAGGCTTTCCAGCTCATGGTAGCCGTCCGGGCGCCGGCCCAGCACGGAGAGGGTTAGATTGACCTTGGCCCGCGCCTTTTCACCGATCTGCATGCAGCCGCTCGTATGCGCGCTCTGCCCCGAGCGCAAGCTCCTGTGCCTGCAAGACGCGGAACGCTGGAATACTTCGGCAGGCCTATTGGAAGAAGAACGGGCCTGAGGGCGGGTTGACCTCTGTGCGCTTCTTTGCCTGCTCCGACCGCCCCGCCTCCTTGGTGCGCTTGACCTGGCGGGCCTGCACCGGGTTTGGCAGGCCCTTCTGCAGCTTGCGCCGGATCTTCTCTGCGTCGTCCGGCTCGGGATTGAGCGTCAGCGCCTGCTCCCACTGGAAACGGGCCTCGCGGGTCCTGCCCACCCGCCAAAAGCCATCGCCAAGGTGGTCGTTCAGCACCGGGTCCTCGGGCCTCAGCTCGACCGCCCGCTCCAGATGCTTGACCGCCTCCTTGAAATTGCCGAGCCGGTAGTGCGCCCAGCCAAGGCTGTCGACGATGTAGCCGTCGTCGGGCTTCTGCCGCACCGCCTTCTCGATCAGGGCCAGCCCCTGC
This sequence comes from Hyphomicrobiaceae bacterium, assembly GCA_008933705.1. Lineage (GTDB taxonomy): Bacteria > Pseudomonadota > Alphaproteobacteria > Rhizobiales > Hyphomicrobiaceae > AWTP1-13. The sequence continues at coordinate 23,504 of WBUN01000028.1, read as the reverse complement.
TTGAGGTTGCGGCTCTGATCGATCCACGAGTAGCCGAGATAGTTCAGCACGAGCGCCTCGTCGGGCTTGAGCTGCAGCGCCTTCTGCAGATCCGCCTCGGCCGCGGGCCACTTCTTCAGCCGCTCATAGCACGTGCCGCGCGAATAGAAGTAGGACCAGTGCTTCTGCTCTGGTTTGGTGATGAGTGCGATGGCGCGCGTGTAGTACTCGGCCGCTTCGGCGTAGCGCTTGTGCCCGCGCATGATGCCGCCCAGCGCATCAAGCGGGCGGATGTCGCGCGGGTCCCGGTTGGCCACGTCCTCGAGCAGCTTCTGCGCCTCGTCCAGGCGTTCGAGCTGATTGAGGTTGAGCGCCTTGCGGATGTCGATGCTCGCCTGCAGCGGTGTGTTCTTGGGAATTCGGTCGTAGGCGCCGATCGCCGCCTCGTAGCGCTTGGTGGTCTCGTAGGCGTTGGCCAGCGTGGCCAGCGCGAACGGGAAATCCGGCACGAGATAGAGCGCAAACTGCAGGTAGACTGCGCCGACATGCACGCCGCCTTCCCCAGTCAGCGCTTCGCCCAGGCCATAGAAGACCTCGGCGAGGCCTTCGGTGGGGGTGGACACGAGAAGTCCCGGCCGCTCCCCCGCCATGATCTGCTGCTGCAGGGCAAGCGCGACCGGATGGCCATCGCTCTTCGACCTGTCGAAATGAGCCTTGAGGATGCTCAGCGCCACCTTTGCATCGCCGCCGCTGGCGGCGTGGCGGGCAAACGCGAGCGTGATGCGCAAAGTCCGCTGGTCGTTCTTCGGTATCCGCTCGTAGGCCATGCGCGCGTCGATCCGGCGCCCGGCAAGGTCGGCGAGCAGGGCGCGGTGGTAGCGCAGGTAGAACTGCGCCCATTCGGGTTGACGCGGCGCATCCAGGAGGGTGAGGGCATCCTGGGTCTTGCCCTGTGCCTGGTGCACCCAGGCCCGCGCCAGCGTGCTGGTCAGCTCGCCGATCGGGTTGGCGCTCGCGGCTTTGAAGTGCTCGTCTGAGGCCGTGTACTGCTTCGCCTTGAAGTCGACGAGGCCGAGGAAAGCGTGCGCGGTGCGATGCGTCGGCTGCACCTTGACGAGCTCGCGTGCCAGGGTCTCGGCGCGCGGCCAATTGCCCTCGGTCGCCTCCATCAGAAATGAATGCTCGATCAGAACCTCGTTCTCGGGGTCGCTAGCCAGAGCGCGACCGTAGTAGGTCGCCGCCGCGCTGGTGTCGTTGGCGCCGCGCGCGAGCCTCCCGGCCAGATAGCTGCCGAGCTGTGACCGAGGCTCGGCGGCGTTTCCGCCGGGGCCTACCCCGGCAGCGGCAGGCAGCACGGTGGTGATCACGGCCAGCGCCAGCGTCGATGCAAACCTGTTCAGCACAGACAGACGAGCGCGCATGTCACCTCATGCCGGGGGGTTGGGCCTGCCTCTCAATCTCGAAGCAGCAGGCTAGCAGGAAAGCCGCCTGCTTGCGACTCAAAGAACGGGAAGCTGAAGCGTATCGTTGAGCACTGTGATTGAGTACAGCGGCCGCAAAAAGGCGCAACCGCCGCGAGCGGCGTATCGGGATTGAGCGCATCTTAAGCTGTGGGAAATCGATCGGGTCAGCGACCTGCGAATCGCCCCTGCCTTCGCTCGACGAAGGAGCGCACGCCCTCCCCTGCATCCTCGCTCGCCATCAGCTTCGCCTGCTCGGAAGCGAAATCGCGGATCGCCGCATGCGGGCCCTCCTCCACTGACTTGCGCGAGGACGCCAGCGAGGCCCGGACGGCCAACGGGGCCTGCGCGGCGATCGTGCGCGCGATCTCGAGCGCCCGCTCCGCCTGCCGGCCGGCTGCGACCACCTCCTGCACAAATCCCAGGCGCAGCGCTTCCTGGGCGCCGAACTCGTCGCCGGTCAGCAGGTAGCGCTGGGCGTTGCCCCATCCCGCCCGCTCGACCATGCGGATGGTCGCGCCACCGGTGGGCATGATGCCGCGCTTGACCTCGATTTGAGCGAAACGGCAATCGTCGGCAGCCACCACGATGTCGGCCGCCAGCATCAGCTCGATGCCGAGCGTGAAGCAGATGCCCTGGACCGCGCACACCAGCGGCTTGGAGCGGATTGGCGGGCGCAGCGACAGGGGGTCTATGGCCCCGACGGGCACGATTGAACCCCGCTCCTTCATGAACGGCGCGACCTTGTCGAGCTCCAGTCCGGCTGTGAAGTTGGCCCCGTGCGCATAGAGCAGGCCGACCCAGGCGTCGGGGTCGCGCTCGAAGGCGGTCATGGCCTCGGCCAGCTCGATCAGCATCTTGGGGCTGAAACCGTTGAGCTTTTTCGGCCGGTCGATGCCGATGGCGAAGACGCGGTCGATCCGCTCGGTTGTGATGCGGCCGTCCGCCGGGGGCTCTGTCGTCATCTGCGCACTCTTCATGAGACTCTCCGTCGCGGCTCCTGATTGCCGGCCGCAGCTCCTTTTAGCGCCGCGGCCCTTGTGTCACGAGCCCTTGTCTGATGCTGTGCCGCATGCAGCCGGCAGACTTCATCCGCACCAATACCAAGATACTTGCCGTTCCCCTGGTTCCCGAGATCCGCCTGCATCTCGCGGAGGAATCCTTGCCGATCTGGCAGAAGACCGAGGAGGAGCTCGGCCGGATGAACGTGCCGCCGCCGTACTGGGCCTTCGCCTGGGCCGGCGGTCAGGCGCTCGCCCGCTACGTCCTCGACAACGCCATCGTGCGCGGCCGCAACGTCCTCGACCTCGGCGCGGGCGCGGGCCTGACGGCGATTGCGGCCATGAAGGCGGGAGCGGTCCGGGCGCTTGCGGCCGATATCGACGCGCTGGCGCTGGCCGCCGTCTCGCTCAACGCAGAGGCCAACGCGGTCAGCGTTGCGACGACGGATGCGGATCTGCTGGCGTCGCCTCCGGGTGCGTTCGACGTCATCCTGGTCGGCGACCTCTTCTACGAGCGGCCGCTGGCTGAGCGCGTGCTGGCGTTCATTGAGACAGCCAGCAGCCGCGGCGCGGAAATTCTCGTCGGCGATCCGCGCCGCAGCTATTTTCCCAAGGATCGTTTCCGGCAGGTCGCGGAGTATTCGGTGCCGGTCACGCGCGAGCTGGAGGATGCGGAGATCAAGCGCACCGCGGTCTGGCGATTGACCTCGGAGCTGGTAGAAAGGCCCCTGTAGTGCTAGAGCAGGATCGCTTCGGATCGAAGCGCGCGGGTCCGCGGGAGACGGTGCGGCCGAAGCATGAATCCTGCTCTGCATTCTTGAGTTTGGAGCGACAGTCACGTTCTGGGATGGAGGCGGCCTGCTTCCATCAAGGATGATCTCGCTCCAAGCCAACAGCATCAATCACAGCTTCGCAAAGGAGCAAGCATCATGGGTTTTGGCGGCGTGAACTATTGGCCCGTTCTCATCGCTGCCATCGCCAGCTTCATCTTCGGCGGCATCTGGTACCACGTCTTCTCCAGGCAGTGGATGGAGGCGGTCGGCATGTCGCCCGAGGCGCTGCAGAAGGACAAGGGCGGCCTTGGCCTCTATCTCCTGGCCTTCGGCGCGCAGCTCATCATGGCCGCGATGCTGGGCGGCGTGCTGGTGCATCTCTCCCTTGGCGGCCTGCCCCCGACCATCAGGAACGGCATGATCTCGGCCGCCTTCATCTGGGTTGGCTTCGTCGCCACCTCCATGATCGTCAACTACTCCTTCCATGGCGCCAAGCGGGCGCTGACTCTGATCGACGGCGGGCATTGGCTGGGCGTGCTGCTGATCCAGGGTGCCATCCTGGGCTGGTGGGGCGTGCGCTGACCGAAGGTGCTGGACAGGCGTCCACCCTCTTTCGGCCGCACTCTTTGGAAAGGATTTCCTGCTACGGACGAAGCCTGACGCTTTGCCATCGGGAGGATCGCGATGTTGCGGCGCATTGGACGCGGCTGGGGAATTACCAAGGCGAGCTGGGCGGTCCTGAAGCTGCATCCCAAGCTTCTCCTTCTTCCCATTCTTTCCGGCGTGGCCTTTCTTGCCTTGTTCACGGCGATTGCCTTTTCAACCTTCGCCGGCGCCAAGAGCGACTACGTTCGCCATGTCTTGGAGCATGTGGAGCTGAGCCAGCCGCTCACCTTCGTGATCCTGTTCGCGTTCTATTTCGTGGCGACCCTAATCGTCGTCTTCTTTAACGCGGCGCTCGTCTTCTGCGCGCTGCAGTGCTTTGCCGGCAAGGAGCCGTCGTTGCGGGCCGGCCTCGCCACGGCGGCTGGCCGCCTGCCGCAGATCCTGGCCTGGACGCTGGTTGCGACCACGGTCGGTCTCATCCTCAGCGCCGTGCAAAGCATGCTGAAGGACAAGCTCGGCTTCCTCGGCTCTCTGCTCGGCGGCCTCTTCGAGGTGACCTGGGCAGTCGTCACCTACTTCGTGGTGCCGGTGCTGGTCGTCGAGGGCGTCGGACCGATCGAGGCGTTCAGGCGTTCCTCCGCCATTCTGCGCAAGACCTGGGGAGAGGCCGCGGCCGGCGAGGGAGGGCTCAGCGCCATCTCGTTCCTCTTCTTCCTGCCGGTGACGGTGCTGATCGCGCTGATCGGCATGCCCGGCATCGACATCAGGGCGGCACCGGCGGTGTTCGTTGCCATCATCGCGATCGGTGCTGCTTATATCTTGGCCCTGACGGTCGTGTTCACCGCGCTCGGTACCATCTTCCGCACCGGCGCCTACATCTATGCCACCACCGGCAAGGCGCCGTCCTCCATGGATGCGGCATTGCTTCAGAGCGCGTTCCACGACAAATCGTAGGGGTCTACTTGCAGCGCGGCTCGGGCGAGCAGGTGCAAAAGCGTCGCCATCGCAGGCCCGATCCGGGCGCCGGCTTCTTTTCATGGTCACTTTTCCATGATGGGCTAGCCGGTGATTCGCGTGTGCAGGAGCACCGATCCAGACCGGGAGGAGCCTCATGAAGATACGTGCATTGATGCTGGCAGGCGCGGCCGCCGTGGCCTTCCTTGCAGCCCCCGAGGCGCAGGCGCAGGCGCGCGTCGAGGTCGGCGTGCTCACCTGCACCGCGCGCAGCTCGACCGGCTTCATCGTCGGCTCCACCAAGTACCTGAGCTGCCGCTTCAACCGGCCCGGCCGCGACGAATTCTACCGCGGCACCATCTCCAAGTTCGGCCTCGACATCGGCACCGCCAAGCAGACGGCGATCGCCTGGGCAGTGTTCGCACCCACGGCCAATCTGCCGCCGCGCTCCCTCAACGGCACCTACGGTGGCGTTGGCGCCGAAGCGACCGTCGGGCTCGGCGTCGGCGCCAACGCGCTGATTGGCGGCTCGAAGCGGTCGATCATCCTGCAGCCGCTCAGCGTGCAGGCGCAGCAGGGCCTCAACCTCGCAGCCGGCATCGCCTCGCTCGAGCTGCGGGCCGACTAGTGTCCCGAATCCGAAGTTCGCCCACCTTCGAGGCACCCATGGTTGCGAACTTCGGATTCAAAGGGGACACTGGATTCCTATGATTTCCAGTGTGGCTTATGGTCCAGAAGTTCCCTCGCAACCTCGCCGCAAAGGCAGGGGAACGTCTGAACCGCCACACTAGATGCGCAGCACGCGCAGCCAGCGCATGACGTCGAGCAAGCTCATGGCCGCTGCCGCAACGTAGGTGAACGCGGCAGCGCGCAGGATCTTGCGCGCCGCCGGCATGTCGCGTGCTGGAATGTAGCCGCCGGCCTTCAGCACGGGCAGTGCCCGGCGAAAGCTCGCATCGAACTCGACCGGCAGCGTCACGGCATGCAAGAGGATCGTCATGGACAGGATCATCATGCCGGCGAACACTTCGATGATCAGGAAATGCGGCGCCTTGGCGAGCGCCATCACCAACGGTGCCGCCAGCATCACGATCGCGCCGACCTTCTCCATGCGGATCGCCTGCTTGGCGAGGCGCGTCCTCGCCTGCAGAGGCGGATAGCCGGTAGCGTCCTGCATGGCGTGTCCGGCTTCGTGCGCGGCGATGACGACGGCCGACAGCGAGCGCCCGTTGAAATGCTGCGGCATCAGGCGGACGGCCTTCGTCTCGGGATCGTAGTGGTCGCCGAGGCTTGTCTCCTCCACCTTGACGTGGGTGAGCTTCATCTCGTCGAGGACATGACGGGCGAACTCTCCCCCCGTTCCCGGGAAGTCGGAGCGCTCGCCTGCATGCTCCTCGATGACCCTGCGCACCCACATCTGCGGCAGCACGGCGAGGCCCAGCACGACGGCGATGATCAGCAGCAGCGCGGCCAAGGGGGCACCTCATATCGATCGTCGGGCAAATCATTAGAGGGGGAAATGGACGAAAGAAAGAGACTGTCCCCAGGGCGGGTGCCGGCCTGACAACGGAAATGTCCCCGTCGCTCGCATTTGCGTGCGGCAGGTGCGGACAAGAGAGGAGCAGGGCGTCTTGAGCCCGGTGAACCTCAAAGGCCTGCAGCTGGGCTCCAGATGCCCTGCCGCCGTTGTCCAGGTCCCGGAAGGCGCTCCACGGGTTCGTGTGGCCGGCCCGCCCGGATCACTGAACATCGGCCCCCGGTCCGCAGGCTGAGGCGCAGCACGCTCTAGCGGTGCTCCCTCGTGGACCAGGGCGGCAGCATTATGCCGCCGCCGGTGGCAGCGAGGATTGGGCCTCGTGTAGTGAACGCCCGTGTCCGAAGCGGGGGCGTCGGCTATCATGCCTGTCCCGTCCACCGTCATCCCGCAAGCGGAAGGTGAGCCATGGCCGCCATCGCCATCCTCGACGACTATCAGAACGTGGCCCTGCGCCTGGCCGATTGGTCGCGGCTGCAGGCGGCCCATCGCATCGAGGTGTTCCGGCAGCCGTTCGCCGATCTCGACAGCGCCGCCCGTGCGCTCGCCGGCTTCGACATCATCGGCATCATGCGCGAGCGCACGCCCTTCCCGCGCGCGATGTTCGAGCGGCTGCCGAAGCTGCGGTTGGTGGTTTCGACCGGCAAGCGCAACGCAGCCGTCGACCTTGCCGCCGCCAGGGACCACAAGGTGGTCGTCTGCGCCACCGGCGGTGCCGGCCGGGCCACCGCAGATCTCGCCTTTGCATTGATGCTCGGGCTCTCGCGCCATCTGGTCGAGGAGGCGCACAACATGCGCAGCGGCCGCTGGCAGAGCACGGTAGGCTTCGGTCTCGGCGGCCTGACGCTCGGCATCCTCGGTCTCGGCAACCTCGGCGGGCAGGTCGCCGGCATCGGCAACGCCTTCGGCATGAAGGTGATCGCCTGGAGCGAGAACCTGACCGACGAGCGTGCCCGCGAGCGGGGTGCTGAGCGTGTCGACAAGGACGCGCTGTTCCGCTGCTCCGACGTCATCTCCATCCACATGGTGCTGTCGCCGCGCACCCGCGGCCTCGTCGGCGCGCGCGAGCTGGCGCTGATGAGGCCGACCGCATTGCTGATCAACACCTCGCGCGGCCCCATCGTCGACGAGGCGGCCGTCCTCGCCGCCCTCAGGGAGGAGCGCATCGGCGGCTACGGCGCCGACGTGTTCGACGTCGAGCCGCTGCCGGCCGATCATCCCCTGCGGTCGGAGCCGCGCGCGCTGCTCACACCGCACATTGGCTATGTCACGGAGGAGACCTATCGCGACTTCTACGCCGGCATGGTCGCCGCCATCGAGGCCTGGCTCGCCGGCGCGCCGGTCAACGTCATGACGTAGCCGCTCACGGCGCGGGCACAACGCGCCAGACGCGGATGGGCGCATCGGGCGCGGCCGTCAGCTCCTCCAGGAATGGCGCGTTCTGGCCGCCGAGCAGGCGTGCGCGCAGCGAGTCCGGTCGCTTGGCTAGCGCCGAGGGCTTGGTGCCGGTGGCGCTGCCGGCGCACAGCGCAACGTAAGCGACGTTGAGCTGCCGCAGCGTGCGCTCGGCTTGCTCGGCCGTCGTGTCGAAGATGGCGCGGTTGGCGAGGATGCCCTTGTCGAGCCGGTGGTACGGCGCCGCAACGACGCGGTGATCGGTCAAGGCGACCACCTGTGGTCCGAGATCGATATTGGCGGCCACCAGCCCTGGCGCCAGCGCGGCCAGGCGGCGCACATTGTCCGTGCGCGTGCATTCGCGCCCCACCTCCGCTTCATCGGCGATGGGCGCCGCCAGCCTTGCGGCATGGCGGAATGCACCCTCGCCGGCGGCGAAGGCAGCATCCAGCGTCGCCTGGCTGACGAGCACCGCGGCGGCGATGCGCACGAGCGGTGCGGAGACGCTGCCGATGCCGTCCAGACGCGCCGCGAGCACGGCGACCGGCAGCACGGCGAGCCAGCTCGCATAGGGCATGAGCTTGATCTGCCAGCAGCCGAGCACGAACGCGAGGCCGATGATGGCGGCCATGACGGCGTCGGCGGTCTTCCGCTGCCGGCGCCACAGCACCGCCTGCGCGGCCGCGCCGGCAAAGACGAAAGCGGCGAACGCCAGCGCCGTTGCCAAGTAGTCGCCGCCGAAGCTCAGCACGCTCTTGCTCTCCATGACGTGGTCGAGCCAGATCGGTTTCAGCGCCGGGTTGACCTGCCCGAACGGACCGGCCAGGCAGGCCGGCTCCATCATGGCGTAGAGGCCGGCTCCGGCGCCGGCCGTGACGCCGGCGATGGCGAGGCGGACCGGCAGGCTCGCGTCGGATACGCCGCGCAGCGCCAGCCACAGGCCGCCGGCGCCGAAGGCCGCGAGGATCGGCAGGTTGAACGACAGGGCGTCGCAGTGGATCGTGAGCCAGCGTGCCGGCGGCTGGGTGACCGCCAGCACGGCCAGCATCGTCCCCGTCATGGCGATCGCCGCGCTCAGTATGCCGCCGCCCTGCTGCGGCCGGCACAGCGCGAACAGTGCAGCAATGCCCACGGCCGGAACCACGAGCCCGATCGCCTCGTAGCCAATGGAGAGGCCGAGGCCCAGCAGCGCTCCGGCGATCCACCCCCATCGCGCATCCTCGATGCTGCGGACCAGCAAGATGAGGCCGCCAACGGCGCACAGTATCTGCGCGTTGTGATGGTCGACGCGTCCGGGGCGGAACTGCAGCAGGGCTGTGATCGAGGCGAGCGCGAGGAGCACGGCGAATGCCGCAGCCCAGGTTCCCGCCTGTCGCCCCGCCTCGCGCGTGACGATCGACAGCAGCGTGAAGAACAGCAACGCCGGCCACAGGATGCGCGTCGCGAGCTCGGCGCGCTCAGGCCCCAGAACCGGAGTGAGAAGCGCCATCAGGCTCGCCAGCGGCAGGTCGATCAGGCGCGACCAGTGTGAGACGAGCGGCTCGGGTGCGCCGATGCGCGCGAGTGTCGTGTCGTACCAGGAACCCCCGGTCAGCAACTCGCGCACGGCAACAAGGCGCACGGCATCGTCGGTATCGCCGAGCCATTGCATGAGCGAGGCCGCATCGGTGCCCGGCAGGCCGAACATCAGCACGGCGGTCGCCAGTGCACACCATGTCGCCGGCGCCAGTGCCACGCGACCCGCGATGCGGCCGAGCATGGGCCGCCGCGGCAAGAAGTCCTGCAAAACCAGCACCGACACAGATGAGCCCCTGAGACCAGCCATCGCACCCTACGCGAGGCCCATTAGGAGCCCGTAAACGCGCCCCATTTGCCCATTGTGCGGGCAATCTTCCGCCCTGTGCGCGGCGCCGGCGCGAAAGGTTTTCTTCAACCTTTATTCCTATCGTCGGCATCGCGTGGGGATGCGTCGGGAGCCGTGGGCAGCAAGCCAGGACCGCCGTCCGGAACGTGCGGGGCTGGGTTGTTAGTCGAGGTTGACCGATGTCGCATGCGGACGTGTTCGTCATTGGCGCGGGGCCGGCAGGCCTGACGGCTGCCTATCTCGCCACCAAATACGGCCTGTCGACGGCCGTGATCGAAGCCGATCCCAAGTACGTCGGCGGCATCAGCCGTACCGCCAGCTACAAGAATTTCCTGTTCGACATCGGCGGCCACCGCTTCTTCTCGAAGTCCAAGGAGGTGGTCGATCTCTGGAACGAGATCCTCCCCGACGACTTCATCACCCGTCCGCGCAGCTCGCGCATCTACTACAACGGGATGTATTTCTCCTACCCGCTGAAGGCCTTCGAGGCGCTGAACAACCTCGGCTACATCGAATCGACGCTGTGCGTTCTGTCCTACCTGCAGAAGCAGGCGTTCCCCACCGAGAACCCGGAAAGCTTCCATGACTGGGTCGCCAACCAGTTCGGCGAGCGCCTGTTCTCGATCTTCTTCAAGACCTACACCGAGAAGGTGTGGGGCATGAGCTGCGACGAGATCTCGGCAGACTGGGCGGCCCAGCGCATCAAGGGCCTCGATCTGTGGAGCGCCATGTCGAACGCGCTGCGCAACTCCATCGCCCCGAAGCGCGCCGCCGACAAGAACGGCCACACCATCAAGACGCTGATCGACTCCTTCCAGTATCCGCGCAAGGGCCCCGGCATGATGTGGGATGCGGCCGCCGCCAAGGTTCGCGAGCGCGGCGGCGCCATCCACATGGGCACCACGCTCGACAGCCTGCGCTGGAACGAAATGACCAGCCTGTGGACCATCAAGGCCCGCACCGAGACGGGTGAGATGAGATCGTTCACGGCGCGCCACGTCATCTCCTCCGCGCCGATCCGCGAGCTGCTCGAGAGCATCTCACCCGCGCCGGCGTGCAAGGCGGCCGCCGACAGGCTGCGCTACCGCGATTTCGTCACCGTCGCGCTGATCGTCGACAAGCCGGACCTGTTCCCCGACAACTGGATCTACGTGCACGAGCCGAAGGTGAAGGTCGGGCGCATCCAGAACTTCCGCTCGTGGTCGCCGGAGATGGTGCCGGACGAGAACCTGGCCTGCCTCGGCCTCGAGTACTTCTGCTTCGAGGGTGACGGGCTGTGGACCTCGTCGGACGAGGAGCTGATCGCGCTCGCCAAGAAGGAGCTGGCCTGCATCGGTCTTGCCGCCGAGGAGGAGGTCAAGGACGGCTGCGTCGTGCGCCAGAAGAAGGCTTATCCGGTCTACGACGACGGCTACAAGGCCAACGTCGAGGAGATCCGCTGCGAGCTGGCCGAGCGCTTCCCCACCCTGCATCTCGTCGGCCGCAACGGCATGCACAAGTACAACAACCAGGACCACGCGATGATGACCGCCATGCTCACGGTCAAGAACATCGTTGCCGGTGAGAACATCTACGACGTGTGGAACGTCAACGAGGATGCCGAATACCACGAAGCCGGCGAAGCCGGTCAGCGCGAGGCGCTGCAGAGCGTCCGCCTGGTTCCGCGCCGCATCGGAGCGGCTTGAGGCGGTCATGGGCGGTATCGCAACAACCGAGCGCGATCCTGCGCGCTGGCGCTCCGACGTTCGCGCGCTGATCGGCGACCGGCTGCATCCCCTGGTGGCCATCGTACCGCAGTTCTCGCGCTACACGGTCGTGAGCGTGCTGGCGCTGGCGCTCGATTTCGCCGTCTATCTGATGCTGACGACGACGAACATGAAGGCCTCGCTGGCGGGTGTCATCGGCTACGGCTGCGGCCTCGCCTTGCACTACCTGCTCTCGGTCCGCTTCGTGTTCGACGCTGCGGCCGCCCGCAAGGCGCAGGTGCGGCTGTTCGGGGAGTTCGCCTTGAGCGGGTTGGCGGGCATGGCGATCACCGCGCTCGTCATCGCGCTTGTCGCCGACATGGCCGGGCTGCCCGTGCTGCCGGCCAAGGTGCTGGCGGCGGGCGCGAGCTTCCTGGTGGTGTTCGCGCTGCGCCGGTCGGTGGTGTTTGCCAGGCGCGATGTCCCGGCCGCATCGCCCTGAGCCGCCTTAGGGCGAGCTATTCCGTAGACGGCATGCTATGCTCCCGGCGGACACGCGGCATGGAGAAGATCCCAGCGTTATCAATACGTTGGCGCGCCGCGCCCGGTTTGGACCACGTCTGCACGTTCATTCCGCATTCAAGCAATCCTCGCACGTCGGCCATGTTGGCGCCGTGATGGCGGCGGAAACGTCCCATAGTGTAAGAGCGGTGCTCGGCACTGTGATTTGGGAGGAGAGCAATGCGATTGAGACAGATGGCAGCGGCACTCGCAGGGGTGCTGGTGCTTGTAGGCGCGCTGGCGGCCGATGCGGTCGCCCAGCCGCGCGATGATTGGCGCAGGGGGCGCGGCGAGTGGGTTCTCCTCGGGCAGCAGGTCGTCGGCTTCCGGGTCGACCGCGACGTCATCAACATCGGACAGTCCGAGGACTGGTACCGCACGCGCTCGTTCAGGGCCCTGCACTTCAGGGCCGAACGCAACGACATCCACATGATATCGCTCCGTCTCGTCTACATGAACGGCTTCACCGAGGAGTTTCGCGTCGACCGGCTCATCCGGCAGGGCGACAAGATGCCGGTCGATTTGAGGGGTGAGAGAAGCTATCTCAGGCGCATCGAGATGATCTATCGCTCGCGGCCTGACTTCCGCGGCCAGGCTGTGATCCAGGTTTTCGGCGAGCCAGCGCGCCCCTTCCGTCCGGGTCCTCCCGGACCGCCTCCGGGACCGGGTCCGGCTGATTGGGTCGAACTCGGCTGCCAGCGCGTCTCGCTGTTCGGCAAGGACCGCGACAGTGTCCGCGTCGGTCGCCGCGAGGGCCGCTTCAAGGCCATCCGTCTGCATGTGCGCGGTGCCGACGTCGAGATGCTCGACCTCAAGGTCATCTACGCCAACGGCGAGCCGGACGACATCCGCGTACGCCATTTCATCCGGCAGGGCGAGCGCACGCGGCCGCTGGACCTGAGGGGGTGGGAGCGCGCCATCGACCGGGTGGAGATGGTCTATCGCACCGTGCCGAACTTCAAGGGCGTGGCCACCGTCTGCGTCGAAGGCTTGCAGTGAGCTGAGCCGCTGCGGCTTGGCCGGCCATTCCGGGAAATTGCGGGAGGGCCGCCGATCGGCGGCCCTTTCTGCGTGCGGCGTGCTGAAATCAACTCGGGCGATGAACGACGGCAAGGGGCGGATGCGAGCCTGCCTGGAGACCCATAAGAACGAGCTTTCCGACGTGTGCAAGAGCGCAAGGGCCGAACGGGCAGCGCCGAGGGAGAAAGGCTGATATCTGAGGATATCCGCCATGAGGCCGGGGCATGGCCGCCCCGGCCATTTCGCATCTGCGTTGCAGTTGCCGGCTGTCGATGCAGGGGGCCTGGGGTACCGGCGGGCGCGAATTCAGCCTTTCCGAAGCCGCCGGAAGCCGGCATCGGCGCACTCGTGGCAAACTTAAAGAGGCCGATCTGCGGGCGGCGGGCGGCATGGCGTCCAAAATCGTGTGTCATGGTCCTGCGACGGTTCGCAGCCCGCCGCCGCGTTCATCGCAGAGGTCTCGTCCGGTCTCGGTAGCAACGGCGACAGAGCGGCACTAGGCTGGATGAGCAACTGCCGACCCTGCCGGTTGCAGGTGAAAGGATGTGAAGCGTGATGTGGCTGCTGAAGCGGACAGTCTCCCTGGCGGTGATCGCCAGCGTGGTGGCCATCGTCATCTTCGTCACGATGATGCCGGCGGTCCAGGAGAAGCTCAGTCCCGGGCGGCGTTTCCGGGCCGGCGGCGAAGGCCCAGTGCCGGTGCTCGGCGCCCAGGCCCGCATCGCCGACGTTCCCGTCCACCTGAACGGCGTCGGCACAGCCCGCGCGCGCAACACGGTTACCGTGCGTCCGCAGGTGGACGGCCGCATCATCAGCATCAATTTCAAGGAGGGCCAGGAGGTCAAGCGCGGCGACGTGCTCGCCAGGATCGATCCGGCCACCTATCAGGCGCAGCTCGATCAGGCGATCGCAAAGAAGGCGCTCGACGAGGCACAGCTCGCCAACGCCAAGCGCGACCTCGAGCGCTACTCTCAGTTGACGACGCTTTCCGTCGCCGCCAAGACCATCGATACGCAGCGCGCCCTTGTCGCCCAGCTGACGGCGCAGATCAAATCCGACGAGGCGGCGATCGCCAATGCGCGTGCCGTTCTCGACTACACCACCATCGTTGCGCCGATCGACGGGCGTACGGGTATCCGTCTCGTCGACGAGGGCAACCTCGTTCGCGCCTCCGATGCCGGCATCGTCGTGCTGACGGAGGTCCGCCCGATCTCGGCGGTGTTCACGCTGCCGCAGCAGCAGCTTGCCCAGGTCAACAAGGCGCTTGCAGCGGGCCCGGTGACCATCGAGGCGCTCGACACGGACGGCAAGGTTGTACTCGATCGCGGCGTCCTTCTGGTCGTCGACAACCAGGTCGACCAGACGACGGGCACCGTGCGCATGAAGGGCGAGTTCCCCAATGCATCCATGCAGCTCTGGCCCGGGCAATTCGTCAATGTGCGCATCCTGATCGATACGCTGAAGCAGGTCGTGGTGGTGCCGACGCCGGCGGTGCAGCGGGGTCCGAGCGGCACCTTCGCCTATGTCGTTCGGCCCGACAGCACCGTGACGCTGCGTCCCATCACGGTTGCCATGCAGGGCGAGACGGAAGCGGTGATCGCCAAGGGCATCGACGTGTCCGAGCAGGTCGTGACCACGGGATTTGCGCGCCTCAAGGATGGTGCCAGCGTCGTGGTCGGGGCTCCCGAAGGGCAGCGGCCGCAATCGGCTCCCGCCCCCACGGCAGCGAAGACGGATGCGCGCGCGAGCATCCGCGCGGCCTGCGCCGCCGACATGCAGAAGTTCTGTGCCGAAGTCGAGCGCAGCGGCATGCGGGCCTGTCTGCAGGCGAACGCGGCGCGACTTTCCGAAGGCTGCAAGGCCGCCGCCGCGGGCGCCAAGCCGCGGGAGGCCGATGCCCGCAAGGCTGAAGGAAACTCGGTGCGATGAGTATTTCCTCGCCCTTCATTCTTCGGCCTATCGCCACCTCGCTGCTCGCGTTCGCCGTCGCCCTCGGCGGCGCGCTCGGCTACTGGTGGCTGCCGGTGTCCTCGCTGCCGCAGGTCGATTTCCCCACCATTCAGGTGACGACGCAGCTTCCCGGCGCCAACCCCGAGACCACGGCCAATCTCGTCACGGCTCCGCTGGAGCGCCAGCTCGGGCAGATCCCGGCGCTCGCCAGGATGACGTCGTCTTCCTCCTACGGCATCAGCCAGATCACGCTGCAGTTCGTGCTCGACCGCGACATCGACGCCGCCGCCCAGGATGTGCAATCGGCAATCAATGCTGCCGGCTCGACGCTGCCACGCAACCTGCCCTATCCGCCGACCTACTCGAAGGTGAACCCGGCCGATGCGCCCATCATCACCCTGGCCTTGACCTCGCCCACGGTGTCGCTGCGCCAGCTCAGCGACATCGCCGACACCATGATGGCCCAGCGGCTGAGCTCGGTGCCGGGCGTCGGGCATGTCTCGGTCGAGGGCGGCATCCGCCCGGCCGTCCGCATCCAGGCCGACCTGTCGCGGCTTGCCGCCTACGGCCTCAGCATGGCCGACCTGCGCACCGCCATCACGGGCGCCAACGTCGCCGGTCCCAAGGGCTCGCTCGACGGTGCGTACCAGTCCTACACCATCGCCGCCAACGACCAGATCACCAGCGCGGAGGCCTATCGGCCGGTGATCGTCGCCTACCGCAACGGCGCCCCGGTGCTGCTGAAGGATGTGGCCGAGGTCGTCGACAGCCTCGAGAACACCAAGGTCGGCGGCTGGTACCAGGACGTGCCGGCAGTCATTATCGATGTGCACCGCCAGCCCGGCGCCAACGTCATCGACACCGTCCAGCGGGTCAAGGCCGAACTGCCGCGCCTGCAGCGGGCGATGCCGAGCGATGCGAAGCTCACCGTCGTTCACGACCGCACCGGCACCATCCGCGCCTCCGTCCGCGACGTGCAGTTCACGCTCGTGCTGAGCGTCGCCCTGGTCGTCCTTGTGGTGCTGATCTTCCTGCGCACCATCCGTGCCACCGTCATCGCCGGCGTGGCGCTCCCGGTGTCGCTGATCGCCACCTTCGGCGTCATGTGGTTCTGCGGCTTCAGCCTCGATAACCTCTCGCTGATGGCGCTGACGATCGGCACCGGCTTCGTCGTCGACGACGCCATCGTCATGATCGAGAACATCGTGCGCCACATGGAGGACGGCGATTCCCCCATGCAGGCCGCCCTCAAGGGTGCGCGCGAGATCGGCTTCACCGTCATCTCGCTCACGCTGTCGCTCATCGCCGTCTTCATCCCGCTCCTGTTCATGACCGGGCTCGTCGGCCGCATGTTCCGCGAGTTCGCGCTCACCCTCACTATCGCCGTCGTCATTTCCGCCGTCGTATCGCTGACGCTGACGCCGATGATGTGCTCGCGCATGCTGCGCCGTCACGAGGGGGCGTCCCAGGGCCGGCTGTCGCGCTTCTTCAACCGCAGCGTGGAATGGGTCGTCGGCGGCTACCGCCGCAGCCTTGAGTGGGTTCTGCGGCACGAGCGGGCCACGCTGCTGACGACCGTGGCGACGCTCGTCATCACCGTTGGCCTCTACGTCATCATCCCCAAGGGCTTTCTGCCGCAGCAGGATACCGGGCTCATCACCGCCGTCATCGAGGCGGGCGCCGAGGTGTCCTTCGCCGAGATGCAGCGCCTGCAGGACAAGGCCGGCGACATCATCCGCAGCGATCCCGACGTCGAGGGCGTGGCGGCGGTGATCGGCGTCAGCACGCTCAACCCCACGCCGAACGCCGGGCACATGAAGATCACGCTGAAGCCGCGTGACACTCGCCAGGCAACGGTGGCCGCCGTCATCGAGCGCCTGCAGGACAAGGTCGGCGCGGTCCCCGGCATCACGGTCTATCTCCAGCCGGTGCAGGACGTGCAGATCAGCACCCGCACCAGCCGTGCTCAATATCAATACACCCTGGTCGGCGCCGACAGCAGCGAGGTTGCGACCTGGTCCGTGCGGCTGACCGAGAAGCTGCGCAGCTCGCCCGTGCTGCGGGAGGTGGTGTCGGAGGCCCAGGAAGGCGGCCTGCGCATCTTCGTCAAGGTCGACCGGGAGACCGCGAGCCGGCTCGGCGTATCGATGCAGAATGTCAACGATGCGCTGAACGACGCCTTCGGCCAGCGGCAGATCTCCACCATCTACGCCCAGTCCAACCAGTACCGCGTCGTGCTGGAGGCGATGGCGCAATACCAGAACGACCCGGCTGCGCTGGGAAGGGTCTTCGTTCCCTCGGCCGCGGGCGCCCAGGTGCCGTTGAGCGCCGTGGCCAGGATCGAGCGCCGCACCGCGCCGCTGGCGGTCAACCACCAGGACCAGTTCCCGTCCGTCACCATCAGCTTCAACCTGGCACCCGGCGCCTCGCTCAGCGACGCTGTGGCGGCAATTGCAGCGGCGGGCCAGGAGATCGGCATGCCGTCCTCCATCACCGGCAGCTACTCGGGTGATGCGGACGAGTTCACCAGGTCGCTCAAGGGGCAGCCCTGGCTCATCCTGGCCGCCGTCATCGCCATCTACATCGTGCTCGGCGTGCTGTACGAGAGTTTCGTCCATCCGTTCACGATCCTCACCACGCTTCCCTCCGCCGGCATCGGCGCGCTGCTGGCGCTGATGCTGAGCGGCATGGACCTGTCGCTCGTGGCGCTGATCGGCATCGTGCTGCTGATGGGCATCGTCAAGAAGAACGCCATCATGATGATCGACTTCGCGCTCGAGGCGGAGCGCACGCAGGGCCTTTCCCCGCGCGCCTCCATCGTGCAGGCAAGCCTGCTGCGCTTCCGCCCGATCATGATGACGACGCTGGCCGCCCTGTTCGGCGCCCTGCCGCTGGCCATCGAAAGCGGCACCGGCTCGGAGCTGCGCAACCCCCTCGGCATCACCATCATCGGCGGCCTGCTGCTGAGCCAGTTGCTGACCCTCTACACCACGCCTGTGATCTATCTGGCCATGGAGCGGGTGCGTGCGCGGCTGGCGCCCAATTCGAACGGCGCCATTCACATCGGCGAGGAACCTGCGCACAGGCCGCCTGCTGCCGGAGTGACGCGGCAACCCGCGGAGTAGGGGAGGATGAACTTCTCGCGCCCCTTCATCGAGCGGCCGATCGGCACCACGCTGCTGGCGCTGGGGCTCATGCTTGTCGGCGCCGTGGCCTACGTCTTCCTGCCGGTGGCGAGCCTGCCCAACGTCCAGCTCGCGACCATCAGTGTCTCGGCCAGCCGTCCCGGCGCCGACCCCGAGACCATGGCTGCAACCGTCGCCGCGCCGCTCGAGCGACGCTTGGGCGAGATCGCCGGCGTCACCGAGATGACCTCGGTCAGCTCGCTGGGCAACACGCGCATCTCAATCCAGTTCGATCTGAGCCGCAACATCGACGGCGCGGCCCGCGACGTGCAGGCGGCCCTGAACGCGGCGGCGAGCAGCCTGCCGTCCGACCTGCCGACGCTGCCGCGGTTCCGCAAGGTGAACCCTGCCGCCGCCCCGGTTCTGATCCTGGCTCTCACCTCCAAGACCATGGCGGCGAGCGAGATCTATGACGTTGCCGACACCGTCATCGCCCAGCGCATCTCGCAGGTGAACGGCGTGGCCGAGGTGAACGTCGCCGGTGCCGAGCAGCCGGCAATTCGCGTCAAGGCCAATCCCATGCTGCTCTCCTCCATGGGGCTCAGCGTGGAGGACGTGCGCGTCGCCCTCACGGAAGCCAACGCCCTGGCGCCGCTCGGCATCATCGAAGGCGCGGTGCAGGCCAGCGCCCTGGAGACGAACGCGCAGCTTCGCACGGTCGAGGAATACAGGAATCTCGTCATCAAGGCCTCGAACGGCGACGTCGTGCGCCTGTCCGCGGTCGCCACGGTGGAGCGGGGCACGCGCAATGCGCGTTCGGCGGCGATGTTCAACGATCAGCCGGCCGTGCTGCTCACCATCACCAAGAGCGCAGACGCCAACGTCATCGAGACGGTCGACCACATCCGCGAGCTCATTCCCGAGATCAGGCGCTGGATCCCGGCCGGCATCGACATCTCGGTGTTGTCGGATCGTACCCAGACCATCCGCGCGAGCGTTTTCGACATGCAGGTCACGCTCGGGCTGTCGGTCATTCTGGTGATGCTCGTCGTCTACGTGTTCCTGCGCCGGCCCACGCCCACCATTGCTGCGGGCATAACTGTTCCCCTTTCGCTTGCGGGCACCTGTGCCGCCATGTGGTTCGCGGGCTTCTCCGTCAACAACCTCACGCTGATGGCGCTTGCCGTATCCGTCGGCTTCGTCGTCGACGACGCCATCGTCATGATCGAGAACATGTTCCGCAATCTTGAGGCCGGCAAGAGCCCGATGCGCGCGGCGATCGACGGCGCCCGGCAGGTCGGTTTCACGGTGATCTCGATCAGCGTGTCGCTGGTGGCAGCCTTCATTCCCCTGCTGTTCATGGGCGGTGTCGTCGGCCGGCTGCTGCGCGAGTTCTCGGTCACGCTCGCCTTCTCCATCGCCGTCTCCACGGTGGTCTCGCTCACCGTCACGCCGATGATCTGCGCGCATTTCGTCAAGTCGGCGCCGAGCCCGGCGGCCACCCGCCTCGACCGCGTCGTCGAGGCCGTGCTGGGGTGGATGACGCGGTTCTACTCGCGCACGCTTCTGGTGGCGCTGCGGCACCGCTTCGTCATGGTCGTCATCATGCTCGCGACCGTCATCGTCACGGTCAACCTCTACATCAAGACGCCGAAGGGCTACTTCCCCGAGGACGACACGGGCCTGGTGTTCGGCGCGACGTCGGCGGCGGCCGACATCTCCTACGACGCCATGCTCAAGCTGCAGCGCCAGGCATTGGATATCGTGCTCGCCGATCCCGCCGTCGCCGGCGTCGGCTCGTCGGTCGGCGCCACCGGCTTCACGCCGACCGTCAACCAGGGACGCATGTTCATCAGCCTGAAGCCGCTGTCTGAGCGCAAGCTCACCACCGCCCGCGTGGTCGATCGCCTGCGCCGGTCGCTCGCGGGCATCGAAGGCATCAACGTGTTCATGGTTGCGGCGCGGGATATCCGCGTCGGTGCGCGGCAGGGCCGGTCGCAATACCAGCTCACCTTCTGGAGCTCCGACATCGACACTCTCTATGCCTGGGTGCCGAAGATCGTCGAGCGGCTGAGCCAGGTCCCGGGGCTGGTCGACGTCAACACCGATCGCGAGCAGGGCGGCCTGCAGGCGGATATCGCCATCGATCGGCAGACGGCCGCCCGTCTCGGCGTCAGGATCCAGGACATCGACAACGCACTCAACAACGCCTTCGCCCAGCGGCAGGTGTCGACCGTCTACACCCAGCGCAACCAGTATCGCATCATCCTGGAGATCGACCCGCGCTTCCAGCGCGACCCGTCGGATCTGTCACGCATCTTCGTGCCGAGCAGCAACGGGGCGCAGGTGCCGCTCACGAGCGTCATCAAGGTCGGCAAGGGCCTGGCGCCGCTGGTCGTCAATCACCAGGGCCCGTTCCCGGCCGTGACCATCACCTACAATCCCAGGCCTGAGGCAACGCTCGACGAGGCGACCGCAGACATTGCCAAGGCATTGGCGGAGCTCCACATGCCCGACGCGATTCGGGCCGAGGCCGCGGGAGACGCCAAGGCCTTCGCGCAGCAGGCCAGCGCCCAGCCGCTGCTCATCATTGCCGCGCTGCTGGCTGTCTACATCGTGCTCGGCGTGCTGTACGAGAGCCTGGCGCATCCGCTCACCATCATCTCCACGCTGCCCTCGGCCGGCCTCGGCGCGCTCATCGCCCTCAGGTCGGCCGACATGGAGCTGTCGGTGATCGCCTTCATCGGCATCATACTGCTTATCGGCATCGTCAAGAAGAATGGCATCATGCTGGTGGACTTCGCGCTCGAGGGCGAGCGCCGGCACGGGCTGGCGCCGGAGAGGGCCGTCCTGGAGGCCGCGCGGGAGCGCTTCCGGCCGATCCTGATGACGACCTTTGCCGCTTTGCTCGGCGCCGTGCCGCTGGCGATCGCGACCGGGCCCGGGTCGGAGCTGCGCCGCCCGCTCGGCGTCGCCATCATCGGCGGCCTGCTCGTCTCGCAGGTGCTCACGCTCTACACTACGCCGGTCATCTACCTGCTGCTCGACAAGCTGCACCGCCGGCTGTGGGGCAAGGGCCAAGCCGGCCTCGCGCGTGGCGACGGAGCGGCCGTGCCGGCGGAATAGACCCAAGGGTTGCGGGTGTCAGGTACGCCACCCTTCCGCAGGCCCAGCAAATGCGGGAGCCCGTCAAGAGCGCCACCTCCGTGCCGAGCCTCGTCGAAACACGGCCTGGTCGGGTGAAGCGAGCTCTCTACGACAGCTCTCGGATCTTGAACTGCAGGCCGCCCTTGGGCGTCAGCGTCACCGTGGCGTTGATGCCCGGCGGCTCGGCGCCGACGTACTCGGGGCGGAAGCGGCGCAGCAGGATCGACAGGGCCAGCACGTTCTCGACCTGGCTCATGGCACCGCCGATGCACGAGCGCTTGCCGCCGCCGAACGGCAGGTAGGTGTAGGGCTTGCGCTTCTTGGCGGCGTCGCCCAGCCAGCGCTCGGGCATGAACTCCTCGGGGTTCTCCCAGAACTTGGCGCTGTGGTGCGCACCGTAGGCAAACAGCGCCACGCGGTCGCCGGGGCGGATCTCCTTGCCCTCGATCACGTCCGGCTTGGAGGCGACGCGGATCAGCATCCAGATCGGCGGATAGATGCGCATCGTCTCCTGGATCACGGCGCGCGTGTAGGCAAGCGCCGAATAGTCGGCGGCCGTCGGCTCGCGGTCGCCGTAGGTGGTCTCGCCTTCGCGGCGGATGCGCTCGGCCGCCTCGGGGTGCTTGGAGGTGAGATACAGCGCCCAGGCCAGCGTCAGCGCCGTCGTCTCGGTGCCGGCCCACAGGTACTGCTTGAGCTCGTCGACGGCTTGCTGCTGGTCGAACTCAGGGATGGTCGGATCGGCGACGGCGGCCTCGATCATCTTCAGAAGCGTGCGCTCGCGCGCTTCCCTCGGATCGGCAGCGAACACCTCGGGCGGCACACCGGCCCACGTCTCCATAGCCTTGGCTGCGTTCTCCTCGGTGATCTCGAACTCCTCGCCGGCCACCTTCTTCAGGCGGATCGACTTGTGGTTCATCACGTCGGTGTAGGTCTTCACGCACTTGAATACGAAGTGCGGGTTGAACGGCATCTCGCGGTCGAACAGCGCCTTGCAGATCATGTCGGCGGCGAGCGTCCACGTCTGCTCCACCATCTCGACGGTTTCGCCGGTCTGCGACAGCTTCTGCCAGATCTCCATCTTGCTGCGGATGGCGGCGAGGAAGTAGGGGATGTACTCGGCGAACATGTCGGGATGGAACGCCGGCTGCTGCGGCATGCGGATCTTCTGCCACAGCGCGCCGTCGTTGGTGATCATCGACTTGCCGAAGATCGGCTTCAGGCCGTCGAAATACTTGATGTAGTCGTCGGCCTTCGTCACCAGCACGCGCTTGAAGTGCTCGGGGTCGGTGAGCAGGACGACGCGCTGGCTCGCCATGTTGACGGGGATCACGCCGCCGTAGCGCGCGGCCATCTGCATGAGCACCGTCAGCGGGTTGTTGGGCCCCTTGAGAAGAGGGGTCAACTTGAACCAGATTGAGGATTCCTCACCCAGCTGATCGACGTGGGATACGGGTGCGGTCATCTCGACGGGGCTCCGCAGGCAATGGCTTCGTTGGCAAATGCATCGGCTCGCGCAGCGGCGTCTCCGCCCGCGGCCCTCTCTCACGCTGTTTCCCCCGGAACTCGTTGGCGAAGTTGAAACTCTCCAGCCTTGACTGCCTGGGTAGCACCCAGGTTCAAATCGAGTCCAGTTTTCAACCCTCCGCCGCGGCGATTTATCCCGAGGTGTGGCGTCCTTTACTGGTCCCCGGCAACGCTGGCGAGTAGAGCGGGTCGGTCTGGTTAACCATCGATTTCAGGATCGCGCGGTTGCCATCCATGGTGGCATCTCCGGTCGCCACCAACCTCAGCGCGTGTGGATAAAGCCTATGCTCGGCCACGAGAATGCGAGCGGCAAGGGTATCGGCGTCGTCGTCCGGCAGCACGGGCACGGCTGCCTGGGCGATGATGGGGCCGGCGTCCATCTCCTCGGTCACGAAGTGCACCGTGCAGCCCGAGATGCGCACGCCGGCGTCGAGCGCCTGCTGCTGGGGATGCAGTCCCTTGAACAGCGGCAGCAGCGAGGGGTGGATGTTGAGCTGGCGGCCGATCCATCGGCGTACGAATGCGGCGGACTGGATGCGCATGAAGCCGGCCAGCGCCACCAGCTCGACGCCGGCATTCGTCAGCGCGGCGTGGATGGCTTCGTCGAAGGCCTCCCGCGTCGCATGGGCCTTGTGGTCGATCGCCACTGCCGCAAGGCCCTGCGCCTTCGCCCAGGCAAGCCCCGGCGCATCGGGGCGGCTCGAAATCACGATCGCCATCTCCGCCGGATAGTCCGGCGCGCGCGCGGCCTCCACCAGCGCCATCATGTTGGAGCCGCGCCCGGAGATCAGGATGGCAACCCGCTTTTTCATGGCACGCGATTACCGCAAGCGCCGCGTGGATCCCCTCCCCCCTTGTGGGGGAGGGCTAGGGAGGGGGGGATCGCAGAACATTGGCCGTCGGGATTCCCCCCGCCCCTAACC
>WBUN01000112.1 GCA_008933705.1 Hyphomicrobiaceae bacterium | reverse complement strand
GAGGGGGGAGCAAGTGACAAAATGCGGTGCGAAATAAGATGCCGACCTTGATGGGCGCACCTGGAGTCTGCCACATTTGCCCGGCACACCACTGGTGCCGGAGCGTATGGATCAATGGACCAACGCGCGGATGGGCTTGTGCGGGGCATGCGTAACACGATTGCGGTGATGAATACGAAGGGCGGGGTGGGCAAGTCCACGCTCGTGCTTTCAATGGCCGAGACGCTGTCGGCCCAGTTTCGCAAGAACGTTCTGATCATCGATTCGGATTCGCAGGCCAGCGTCAGCGCCATGCTGCTGACCGCCGCGAACCTGCATCGTCTGCAGTCGGACGGGCTCACCATCGTCGACCTGCTGGTGGCAAGCGTACTCAACAACGTGGCGGTCGACTGGCCCCGCTTCGTCGTCGGCGGCGTGTCGGACGTGGATGAGGCACGCACCGTCTACCTGATCCCGAGCGACATGCAGCTCACCCTGTTCGAGCGCGAGGTCTCCAAGGAGAGCCTGCATGCGCGGCTGCGCACCAGCATCGGTGCGCTGCTCGGCCATGTTCGCAGCGTGTTCGACGTCATCCTGATCGACTGCCCGCCCGGGCTTTCGGTGCTGACCGAATCCTGGTTGCGCGAGGCCGACTTCCATTTCTCGCCCACCAAGCCCGATTACGTGTCGACCTGCGGCCTCGAGGTGTTCCGCCGATTCAAGAGCCTGAACCCGGAGATGGGCTTTGCCGAGAACCTGGGCGTGGTCGTCAATATGAAGGACAACCAGTCCTCCGTTGATGCCGAGTACCACCGCTGGCTCAGCAACAATCCCGAGAACCGCTGCATTGCCCAGGCCGTGCCGCGCACGAGCGCCTTGCAGCACGCCAGTCAGCTGAGCGCGATCGAGCGCTCCTACGTTGCCAAGTATCCAGGCGAATCCGGCGCGGCGATACGGGCGGTTTGCCAGGAGGTGCTGGATCGGCTGGCCACGGCAAACGCCCATGCACCGCCGCCGTCCTCCCCGCCACCGCCAGCGGCCGCATCGGCGGCCTCGCAGGCGTCCTAGAGCGCCGGCCCGAAGTTTCCCCATCCTCACGACGAGGCTACAAGGGGACTTCTGAACCATCAACGATACGGGAGCCGGCGGTCCCGACGGGGCCGCGCCCCGAGCCGGACAGGTGCCGCCATGCCCTCCACCGTCTTCGACTCCGCCATCTACCGCGACGCCTTCGGCGCGCCGGCCATGCGCGCGATCTTCTCGGACGAGGGCACGGTCGCGCGCTATGTCGAGGTCGAGGTGGCGCTCGCCGCCGTTGAAGGCCGCCTCGGGCTGATCCCGCAAGAGGCCGCGGATGCGATCGGCCGGCTGGCGACGCCCCAGGGCATCGACCTCGCCAAGCTCAAGGAAAGGACGGACATCGTCGGCTACCCCATTGTCGGCATCGTCAACCAGCTTGCCAAGCAGTGCGGCGATGCCGGCCGCTATCTGCACTGGGGCGCGACCACGCAGGACATCATGGACACCGCCCTGGTGCTGCAGATGCGCGAGGCATTGGCCCTGATCGAGCAGGACCTGGCTGCGCTGGACGCGGCGCTCGCAGCCCTGGCGGTCAGGCATCGCGACACCGTCATGGCCGGCCGCACCCATCTCCAGCACGCGCTGCCGGTGACGTTCGGCTACAAGGCGGCCGTGTGGCTCAGCATGATCGCACGCCACCGCCAGCGGCTGGCCGAGATCAGGCCGCGCGTGCTCGTCGGGCAGTTCGGCGGGGCGGCAGGCACGCTGGCCTCGCTGGGCGACAGGGGCCTTGCCGTGCACGACGCGCTGATGGACGAGCTGAAGCTCGCGCGCGCGGCCATCCCCTGGCACGTGGCCCGCGACGGGCCGGCCGAGGCGGTGTCCTTCCTGGCGCTCGTCGCCGGCACGCTGGCGAAGATCGCCACCGACGTGATGCTGCTGATGCAGACGGAGGTCGCGGAGGCGTCCGAGCCTTACGAGGAGGGGCGAGGCTCCTCCTCGACCATGCCGCAGAAGCGCAATCCCATCTCCTGCGAGCTGATCCTCGCGGCGGCCAAGGTGGTGCGCCAGAGTGCCGGGCTGATGCTCGACGGCATGGCAGCCGACCACGAGCGCGCAACCGGCCCCTGGCAGCTCGAATGGGTGGCCCTGCCGCAAGCCTTCATCGCCACCGGCGGCGCCCTGCGCCACGCGCGCTTCATGCTGGAGGGGCTCGTCGTCGACGCAGCCCGCATGCGCCGCAATCTCGATCTCACCGGCGGGCTGATCGTGTCGGAAGCCGTGATGATGGCCTTGGCTGAGCATACCGGCCGCCAGGAGGCGCATCACATCGTGGCGCATGCCGCCAGCTCAGCGCTGGAGAAGGGCACGATGCTGCTGGACGAGCTGATGAAAGTGCCCGAGGTGACGCGCCATCTCGACGCCAGGCGGCTCGCGACCCTCACCGACCCCGCCAACTACCTGGGCTCGGCTGCCGCCATGGTCGATCGCGTGCTGGCCGGGCGGTGAGGGAGCCGGGTCGCGGCGGAGCCGTGCCTCCAGCACGAGGTGAGGGGCCGCCACAAGCGCCGGAGTAAGCATCAGCCCCTCACCCTTTACCCCCACAGAGGAGTGAGGAGAGGGAATGCGGGCCGCCCTTCGACAGGCTCAGGGCGGAGATGATGCGGCATGTGCGGTTCTCCGCCGTGGTGAGCCTTGTCGAACCACGCAGCCACCACGTACAGGAGTCGCCCTATAGCTAATCGCATTCCGCCGTGCGGCCATCGGGTCTGCGCTTCGCCTGACCCAACAAGACCGCGCGCGGAACGCTTCAGGCCTTGCGGTCGGGCGCAGCCAGGCGGATGTGCAGCTCGCGGAGCTGCTTGGGCGCAACTTCGCTCGGCGCACCCATCAGCAGGTCGCTGGCCTGCTGGTTCATGGGGAACAGCGAGATCTCGCGCAGGTTCCGGGCGCCGACCAGCAGCATCACCATGCGGTCGATGCCGGCCGCCATGCCGCCGTGCGGCGGGGCGCCGTACTGGAACGCGCGATACATGCCGCCGAAGCGCGCCTCCACCACCTCGGGACCGAGGCCGGCGATACCGAACGCCTTGATCATCGTCTCGGGCTTGTGGTTGCGGATGCCGCCCGAGGCGATCTCGAAGCCGTTGCAGACGATGTCGTACTGGTAGGCCTTGATCTTGAGGTAGTCCTCATCGCTCCTGGCCGCCTCGAGCGCCTCCAGGCCGCCCTGCGGCATGGAGAAGGGGTTGTGCGAGAAGTCGATCCTCTTCTCCTCCTCGTTCCACTCGTAGAACGGGAAGTCGACGATCCAGGCGAGCGCGAACCGGTGCTCGTCGATCAGCTTCAATTCGGTGCCGATCCTGGTGCGCGCCTCGCCGGCGAACCTGTAGAACTTTTCGGGATTGCCGGCGGCGAAGAACACGGCATCGCCGACCTCGAGGCCGAGTTGCTTCTGCACGGCCGTGGCGCGCTCGGGCCCAATGTTCTTGGCAACCGGACCGGCGCCCCCTTCTTCGCCCTCTCTCCAGAAGATGTACGCCAGCCCAGGCTGGCCCTCGGTCTGGGCCCAGCCGTTCATACGGTCGCAGAAGGCTCTGCTGCCACCGCCGGGCGCCGGAATCGCCCACACGCGCGCCTTCGGGTCCTTCTCGATCATGCCCGCGAACACCTTGAAGCCGGAGCCGCGGAAGTGCTCGGTGACGTCGGCCATCTCGATGGGGTTGCGCAGGTCGGGCTTGTCGGTGCCGTACCTGGCGATCGCCTCGTCGTAGGGGATCCGCGGCCAGCCCTTGGTTACGGTCTTGCCGCCCGCAAACTCCTCGATCACGCCCGTCAGCACCGGCTCCATGGTGCGGAAGATGTCCTCCTGCTCCACGAAGCTCATCTCGACGTCGAGCTGGTAGAACTCGCCGGGCAGGCGGTCGGCGCGCGGGTCCTCGTCGCGAAAGCAGGGCGCGATCTGGAAGTAGCGGTCAAAGCCCGACATCATCAGCAGCTGCTTGTACTGCTGCGGCGCCTGAGGCAGGGCGTAGAACTTGCCCGGGTGGATGCGCGAGGGCACCAGGAAGTCGCGCGCTCCCTCAGGGGATGAGGCCGTCAGAATGGGCGTCGAGAACTCGTTGAAGCCAGCCTCGTGCATGCGCCGGCGCATGGAGCGGATGATGTCGAGCCGCTTCATGATGTTGGCGTGCAGCGTCTCGCGGCGCAGGTCGAGGAAGCGGTACTGCAGCCGCAGATCCTCCGGGTAGTCCGGCTCGCCGAACACCGGAACGGGCAGCTCCTTGGCAACCGACAGCACCTCGATCTCGCCGGCGAACACCTCGACCTCTCCGGTCGGAAGATCGGGATTGACCGTGCCCGCGGGCCGGTCGCGGACGCTGCCGTCGACGCGGATCACCCACTCGGAGCGCACCGTCTCCGCCGCCTTGAAGGCCGGGCTGTCGGGATCGGCCACCACCTGCGTCAGGCCGTAGTGGTCGCGCAGGTCGATGAACAGCAGGCCGCCGTGGTCGCGCACGCGGTGCACCCAGCCGGACAGGCGCACAGCCGCGCCGACGTCGCCTTTGCGCAGCGCCCCGCAGGTATGCGAGCGGTAGCGGTGCAAGGCTCCGCCGGCCGAAGTGCCGGTTTTTTCAGCACCGCGCCTTGCCGGTTTCTTCGCGTCAGCCATCGACCCGCTGTCCTTTGCCCGTGCCCATCCTGGTTTTGGATGGCGGAAAAGCACATGGGGTCTTGGGATTGTCAAGATTGGCGTCCGAGATGGTCAGGCTGACGGAATTGCGCCCGTGCTCAAGCTCGTACGAGGCCGGAAGTGTGGCGATTGGGTTACGTCGCGTGAACGATGATCGCTTATAACGTATGCCAACCGTCTCCAGAAAACGCTGCCTGTCGGAGTGTCGAAGTGGTGCTGGCTCCTTCCCCGGTGAAGCGAGGTCTCTTGCCTTTTCTTTGCGTGCTGACCGCAGCCGTGTCCGGCCTGGCGGTCGCGCTGCCTGAGGCGGCATACGCGCAGTCAGAGCGGAGGCTTTATGGCAAGCGGTATGCGCCGAAGAGGACCGCGGCGGCAGAGAAGCGGGAAAAGGCCGTCAAGCCGCCGCCAGGGCCTGTCCTTGCCGTGGTCTCGATCGGCAGGCAGCGCGTTTCGGTGTACGGCAGCACGGGACTGCTCGGGCAGAGCGCGGTCTCCACGGGGCAGGCCGGCCACCGGACCCCGACCGGCGTTTTCAGCGTGATCCAGAAGAACAGGTGGCACCGCTCCAACATCTACAGCGGCGCGCCCATGCCCTATATGCAGCGCATCACCTGGTCCGGCGTCGCCCTGCATGCCGGCGTCGTGCCCGGCTACCCCGCATCGCACGGCTGCATCCGCCTGCCGCACAATTTTGCCGTCGACTTCTGGAGCATGACCAAGATCGGTGCGCGCGTTGTCGTAGCGCCCGATGAGGTGCAGCCGGTGGAGGTTGCGCACACACGGCTGCCGGTGCCGACCCTCACGCCCGCACCGACGACAACCGCAGAGAACGCCGGCGATGCCCAGCCCAAGGCCGCGCTTGTGGCGCTGTCGCTCAATCAGAAGGCGGCCGAGGCCAATGATGCCTCGCCCATCGGGCCGAGGCTGCTCAATCCCATGGAGCGGGCGAAGGCTGCCAAGGCGTTCACCGCCGCCGATGCCACGGCCAAAGCCAAGGCGGCGAAGCTCGCCGTGGAGCTTTCCGCGCAGAAGGCCGCCGAGGCGAATAAGGCGATTCTGGCGCTGAGGAATGCGGAGATGGCGCTCGCGGCCGCCCGATCCAAGCTGGACGCGGCGATCGCCCTTCAGGACGCCGCCAAGACGCCTGAGGCGGTGGAGCGGGCGAAGTCGGCCGCTGCCGCAGCGGAAGCGAAGCTGGCCGAAGCGACCAAGGTTGCCGAGGAGGCGCGCACGGTGGAATCGATCAAGACGCCTGAGGCTTTCGCGGCCGCCCGGGAGGCGTGGGAGGCGGAAAGCGCGAGCACGGCGGCGGCGGCGGCTGCCAAGGTGGCCGACCGCGGCACCGAGCCGATCTCGATCTTCATCAGCAAGAAGACCGGCCGCTTGTATGTGCGACAGGCCTGGGCCCCGATCCACGAGGCGCCGGTGACGATCCGCGACGACGAGGCCCCGATCGGGACCCATCTCTACCTGGCCATGGAGCCTATCGAGGACGGCAAGACCATGCGCTGGCTGTCGGTGTCGATGCCGTCCGGCCCGACGGTCCCCGAAAGCCGCGGCGGACTGCGCCGCGGCGAGCGCCCGCCCGCGCCGCCGGTGCAAACGGGACGCCCGCAGGAAACCGCGGCCAGCGTGCTCGACCGGGTGGAAATTCCCGAAGAGACCCGGAAGTTCATCTCCGACAGGCTGTGGACCGGGGCATCGCTGATCCTGTCCGACCAGGGCATCAGCCACGAAACCGGGGTCTACACAGACTTCATCGTGCTGACACGCTGACCGAGGATGTACCCCGCACCGCCAACAAGGCTCGCCTAACTATGAATCATGGGCGTACGGCCGAGAGCCGTGCGTTTCTCGCGACAACCCTGAAAGCCTACGCTATAACGCCGCGCCGATGCGCCTGATCACGACCACACAAGAACTCGCCCAAGTCTGCACCCGCCTTGCCCAGCACGATTTCGTCGCGGTCGATACGGAGTTCATACGTGAGCAGACGTTCTGGCCCAACCTGTGCCTGATCCAGGTCGCGGGCCCCGATGACGAGGCGATCATCGATCCCCTGAGCCAGGGTATCGAGCTGAAGCCCTTCTACGACCTGATGGCGAATGAAGGCGTGGTCAAGGTGTTTCACGCTGCGCGGCAGGATCTGGAGATCGTGTGGACGCAGGCCCGCCTCATCCCGCACCCAATCTTCGACACGCAGATCGCGGCCATGGTGTGCGGGTTCGGCGAGTCCGTCAGCTACGTGAATCTCGTCAAGCAGGTCACCGGCAAGGATCTGGACAAGACATCGCGCTTCACGGACTGGTCGCGACGCCCTCTCTCCTCAAAGCAGCTCGCGTACGCGCTCGGCGACGTCACCCACCTGCGCGACATCTACAAGCGCCTGACGGCCGAGCTGGAGGCCAGCGCGCGCGCGCGCTGGCTCGACGAGGAGATGGCGGCGCTGACCGACCCCAGGACGTACGAAACGCACCCCGAGGATGCGTGGCAGCGGCTCAAGCTGCGCGTCAAGAACCGCAGGGGTCTCGCCGTTCTCATCGAGCTGGCGGCGTGGCGGGAACGGGCCGCGCAGAGCCAGAATGTGCCGCGCAACCGCATCCTGCGCGACGAGGCGCTCTACGACATCGCCAACCATGCGCCGACGGAGACCGCCCAGCTTTCCGAGCTCAGGACGCTGAGCGAGGGATTTGCGCGCTCGTCGCGAGCCAAGGACATCGTCGAGGCGGTCAAGCGCGGGCTCGCCCGCGATCCCAAGACCGTGCCGCCGCTGCGCTCGGGTACGCCGCTGCCGGCAGAGAAGGTGGCGCTGGTCGATCTGCTGCGCGTCCTGCTGAAGGCCTGTGCGGCCCGCAACAAGGTTGCTCCCCGCCTGATCGCGGACGGCGACGATCTGGAGCGCATTGCCGTTGAGGACCGCCCCGACGTGGCGGCGATGAAGGGCTGGCGCCACGACCTCTTCGGTGCCCTGGCCGAGCGGCTGAAGCGCGGCGAGCTGGCACTCAAGGCCGACAGGGGCGAGGTCGTTCCCCTGGAGCTGCCGCGGCGCACTTCGACTTAACTTGGAAGTGGAGCAGGGTTCACCCCTTCCCACCGTCGCTTGAGGGGCGGCGCATTTTCAATCTGAAGCCGCTGCACGGGCGGATCAGCCCGCGAACCCGGCCGCGCCGGCTTCCTGGGTATGCGCGACGGTCGGGGCGCCGCTGGGGCACCTCGCATTGACCGAGCTGATGAGGGCGACAAACAGCACCAGCATCAGCACCCCCGCTACCAGAACCATCCGCATGGCACGATCATCCGTTCTGCCCGAAGGCGCTTCCTTTGTTGGTGCCGCGGTGAGCGCCCAGCGCCCACCCGAAGGCCGTTCATGATCGGCAGGACAACGAGTTGGTAACAACTCCCAGCACCGCCTTCCGAGGCAAGATGTGGCGCTGGAAGCAGAGAAATGAAGATGGATTCACGCGGCCGTGACGAGGATTGAAACTCCGTTCACGCCCATGTTGCAGTGCAAACGGCCGGGTCGGGATCACGGGGGCAGACCCCGCGGTCAGCACTGGCCGTCGGGATGCCGGTGTCTGCGAGGGTCTGACCCGCCGGGGCTTACGACCGCCCCGGGTTGTAGCGGTGCTTCTGGCGCCATTCCGACATGAAGTAGGCAAGCTCGCTGTCGACGCTGCCGGGAAGGACGATGCGCACCGTGACGAGCTGATCGCCGACGGCACCGGTGGCGGCATTGCGCACACCTTTGCCCTTGAGGCGGAAAACCCGGCCCGAGCTCGTGCCTTTCGGCATGTTGAGCTGAACCCGCCCCGATATGGTCGGCACCTCGACCTTGTCACCCAGCACGGCCTCGTCGATGGTGATGGGGAGATCGAGCAGGATGTCGTCCCCTACCCGCTTGAACTGCGGATGCGGACGCACCTTGATCTCGATCAGCGCATCGCCCGGCTCGCTGCCGCGCAGGCCGGGGCCGCCCTTGCCCTTGAGCCGCAGCACCTGACCGTCGGCCACGCCTTCGGGCACGGTGAGGTCGAGAACACCGCCTTCGGGCATGGTCACCCGCTTCTTGGTGCCGGTAGCGGCCTCCAGGAAATCGACCTCGAGCG
>WBUN01000027.1 GCA_008933705.1 Hyphomicrobiaceae bacterium | reverse complement strand
TTCCCGTTGGAACGGTCCTCCGTGGTGAGCTTGTCGAACCACGGCCGGCGCGGCCGCCCTTCGACGAGCTCAGGGCGGAGTAGGGTGTGCGACGCGGGCATGACGTCCGTGTCGGACGATCGGTTCGGAAATCACTTCGGTTGCGAGGCACTCGCGAGCCCCACTCACCACCGTCACCCCCGCGAAGGCGGGGGCCCAGGTCATCGGGCCGCACGGGCCACGTTCCCCGCAGATCACGCCCGCAGCCACGCGCGCCATTCCAACGGCGCACACAACTGCGTTGCAATGTGACCTGGCTTCCCGCCTTCGCGGGAATGACGTCAGATGGGGCAACCCGGGCGCCCCACCCGCCACCGTCACCCCCGCGTCGCGTCGAAGACGCGCCTGCATCATGTGTCGAAGACGCGCCTCCGGCACGATGGCGGGGGCCCAGGTTACCGGGCTGCATGGGGAATGCTCGCCGCAGACCACGCCCGCAGCCACGCGCGACATTCCAGCGGCGCGCACACCTGCGTTGAGACGTGATCTGGGTTCCCGCCTTCGCGGGAATGACGTCAGTGTTGGATGATCGGCTTGGATTTCACTGCGATGGTGAGGCGCTCGCGCGCAACCCACCCACACCCGTCACCCCCGCGAAGGCGGGGGCCCAGGTCATCGGGCCGCACGGGCCACGTTCCCCGCAGATCACGCCCGCAGCCACGCGCGCCATTCCAACGGCGCACACAACTGCGTTGCAATGTGACCTGGCTTCCCGCCTTCGCGGGAATGACGTCAGATGGGGCAACCCGGGCGCCCCACCCGCCACCGTCACCCCCGCGTCGCGTCGAAGACGCGCCTGCATCATGCGTCGAAAACGCGCCTCCGGCACGATGGCGGGGGCCCAGGTTACCGGGCTGCATGGGGAATGCTCGCCGCAGACCACGCCCGCAGCCGCGCGCGCCATTCCAGCGACACGCACCTCTGTTGCGAAGTGCCCTGGGTTCCCGCCTCCGCGGGAATGACGCCTGTCGGGCGCGCATCCCTCTCCACAAACGTCACCCCCGCGAAGGCGGGGCTCAGGTCACATCGGCGCGGCGCGTTGCCGCTCGGCCTCACGATCTCTTGTCCGGCGCTCGCTCCGCAGCGCTTGACCCGCGCACGGCACACGTGCAACCCGTGTCGCCCCGCACAAAGCCCGAGCGAACAGCCTGCAATCAACGAGCGTTCATGCCGTCCATCATCTCCGTATCCAATCTCTCCAAGACCTACGCGTCCGGCTTCCAGGCCCTCAAGCCGATCAATCTCGAGATCCGGCAGGGCGAGATCTTCGCGCTGCTGGGGCCGAACGGCGCGGGCAAGACCACGCTGATCAGCATCATCTGCGGCATCGTCAGTCCCAGCACGGGCGCCGTCACGGTCGATGGCCGCGACATCGTCCGGGACTATCGCGCCGCCCGATCCATGATCGGCCTCGTGCCGCAGGAGCTGCACACCGATTCATTCGAGTCGGTGTGGGCCACCGTCTCGTTCAGCCGCGGTCTGTGGGGCAGGCCCGCCAGTCCCGGCCACATCGGCAAGGTGCTGAAGGCGCTGTCGCTGTGGGACAAGAAGGACAACAAGATCATGACGCTGTCGGGCGGCATGAAGCGCCGGGTGATGATCGCCAAGGCGCTCGCGCACGAGCCGCAGATCCTGTTCCTCGACGAGCCGACGGCCGGCGTCGACGTGGAGCTGCGCAAGGACATGTGGGGCGTGGTGCGCTCGCTGCGGAAATCGGGCGTCACCATCATCCTCACCACGCATTACATTGAGGAGGCCGAGGAGATGGCCGACCGCATCGGCATCATCAACAAGGGCGAGCTGATCCTGGTCGAGGACAAGGCCGAGCTGATGCGCAAGCTCGGCAAGAAGCAATTGACGCTGCACCTGGCGGCAAAGCTCGAGACGGTTCCACCCAACCTCGCCGCGCACAGGCTGACCTTGGCCGGCGGCGGCAGCGAGCTCATCTACACCTACGACACGCGCGGGGAGCGCACCGGCATCACGGCGTTGCTCTCCGATCTCAACAAGGCCGGCGTCCGCTTCCGCGACCTCCACACCACGCAAAGCTCGCTTGAGGACATCTTCGTCGATCTGGTGAGGCGCGGACCATGAACTGGCGGGCCGTACAGGCAATCTACGCATTCGAGATGGCCCGCACGGGCCGCACGCTGCTGCAGAGCATCATCTCGCCGGTGATCTCGACCTCGCTCTACTTCGTGGTGTTCGGCGCCGCCATCGGCGCACGCATCACCGAGATCGACGGCGTCAGCTACGGCGCCTTCATCGTGCCGGGGCTGATCATGATGATGCTGCTGACGCAGAGCACCGCCAATGCGTCGTTCGGCATCTACTTCCCGAAGTTCGTCGGCACCATCTACGAGATCCTGTCGGCGCCGATCTCCTACATCGAGATCGTGCTCGGCTACGTCGGGGCGGCGGCGACGAAATCGATCATCCTCGGCCTCATCATCCTGGCGACGGCCGGCTTCTTCGTGCCGCTGCACGTCGAGCACCCCGTGTGGATGCTGGCGTTTCTCGTGCTCACGGCCGTGACGTTCAGCCTGTTCGGCTTCATCATCGGCATCTGGGCGGACGGCTTCGAGAAGCTGCAGGTCATCCCGCTGCTGGTCATCACGCCGTTGACCTTCCTGGGGGGAAGCTTCTATTCCATCAGCGTGCTGCCGCCGGTGTGGCAGACGGTCAGCCTGTTCAATCCGCTGGTCTACCTGATCAGCGGCTTCCGCTGGAGCTTCTACGGCATTTCGGACGTGGGCGTGGGCATCAGCCTCGGCGCGACGCTCCTCTTCCTCGCGCTGTGCCTCGCCATTGTCTGGTGGATATTCCGCACGGGCTACCGGCTGAAGGCCTGAAGCTCCAGCGCACCTCGCTCCAACTGTCAACCCGGCTGGAGCGAAGCGCAGAGCCGGAGCCCAGGAGGCCCTAATGCACAACCCCGTTCTGAGCCTGTCGAAGAACGGCTGTGAGGCACCGTTGCGGCCGCGCGGTTCGACAGGCTCACCGCGGGGAAACGCGATGACAGGCGGAGTGCGGCTGGCACGCGCTTGCGCCAAATCGGAAGGACCCTACGCGCTGACGAGGCGCTCGATGTTGGCCCCGCAGCGCGAGAGCTTCTGCTCCAGCCGCTCGAAGCCGCGGTCGAGGTGGTAGACGCGATTGATGGTGGTCTGCCCCTCCGCCATCAGCCCGGCGATGACGAGCGACACGGAGGCGCGCAGGTCGGTCGCCATCACCTGCGCCCCGCGCAGCTGCCGGACGCCCTTGATGGTGGCGGTGTCGCCGTGCAGCTGGATGTCGGCGCCGAGGCGGGCCAGCTCCTGCACGTGCATGAAGCGGTTCTCGAAGATGGTCTCGCGGATGACGCTGGTGCCATCCGCGCGTGTCATCAGCGCCATGAGCTGCGCCTGCAGGTCGGTGGGGAAGCCGGGGAACGGCTGCGTCTCGATGCTGATGGGCTCGATGCCGCCGCCGTTGCGCGTGACGCGGATGCCGCCCTTCGTCTCGGCAACGCTCGTGCCCGTCTGCGCCAGCGCCGACAGCGCCGTTTCCAGCAGGCTCTTGCGCGCGCCGGAAAGCTCAACGTCGCCGCCGGCCGCCGCCACGGCGAACGCATACGTGCCCGTCTCGATGCGGTCGGGCAGCACGGTGTGCACCGCCCCCTCGAGCCGGCTCGTGCCCTGGATGCGCAGCGTCGAGGTGCCGATGCCCTCGATGGTGGCGCCCATCTTGACCAGGCACTCGGCCACGTCGCCGATCTCGGGCTCGCGCGCGGCGTTCTCGATCACGGTCTCGCCCTTGGCCAGCGTCGCCGCCATCAGCACGTTGTGCGTGGCGCCCACCGACACTTTGGGGAAGATGATGCGCGCGCCCCTGAGCCCGCCCTTGGGCGCGACGGCGACCACATAGCCCCCGTCGATGTCGATATCGGCGCCGAGCGCCTTCATGCCCATCAGGTGCAGGTCGACCGGGCGCGTGCCGATGGCGCAGCCGCCGGGCAGCGACACGCGCGCCCTGCCGCAGCGGGCGAGGATGGGTCCCAGCACCCAGAAGCTGGCGCGCATGCGGGCGACGAGCTCGTAGGGCGCGGTGGTGTCGACGATGTCGCGCGCGGACAGATGAAAGGTCTCGCCCATGTGCGGGGAGGGATTGGCGCGCTTGCCGTCGATGGTGAGGTCGAGGCCGTGATTGCGCAGGATGCGCGCCAGCAGGTTGACGTCGGCCAGGTTCGGCACGTTCTTGAGGGTGAGCCGCTCGGGCGTGAGCAGGCTGGCGATCATCAAGGGCAGGGCCGCGTTCTTGGCGCCGGAGATGGGGATGGTGCCGTTCAGGCGCTGGCCGCCGACGATGCTGATGCGATCCATGTGGTTCCCTCGTGGCTTCGTCTTCAGGCGCGACGCACGGCGTGCAACGGACGCAAACGGGGCGCTCCGCTCATTCGGTCGGCCGGCTGCCCCCGGAGGGCGCCTCCGCTGCGGCGCGGGTGCGCGCCTGCTGCTTGCGCTTGGCGAGGTTCGACCTCAGCTCAGCGGCCAGCCGCTCGCGGCGCTTGTCGCCCGCCGACGCTTTTGCCGTTTTCGCACCCTGCGCCATCATTCGTCCTTCGCGCGCGTGCCCCCAAAGGCCCCCCGGCGCGTATGCCGCCACATTACGTGCGTCGCGTGCACCGCACAAGTTCGGGGCGTGCCGCTTCGGCGCACCGCCCTCAGCGCGCTTCCGCCGCCCGCGCCGCGCTGCGCCGCTCGCTCATCAGGCCGAACACGGCAATGGCCGCCATGAACGCGGCCCCGGCCCCGAACACCCAGCGCGGGGAGGCATTGTCCATGATCCAGCCGAGCAGCAGCGGGCCGATGATGCCGCCGATGTTGAATCCGGTGGATACGATGCCGAAGGCGCGGCCGACGGCGCCGGGCGGGGCCGCCTTGCGCACCAGCATGTCGCGGGAGGGCTGGATGATGCCGGTCAGGAAGCCCGACAGCGCCATGGCCACGACGATGACCGCGACCGGCGGCGTCAGCAGTGCGATGCCGACCACGATCAGCGCGCTCACCCCGTAGCCCAGCGCCGCCACCTCGCCGTGCCGCCGCGTCCGGTCGGCCAGCGACCCGCCCGCCAGCACGCCGAGCGCCCCGCAGATGAGGAAGGCCGTCAGCGCCGTGTTGGCGGCGGCGAGCGACAGGCCGTGCCCGCCGATGAAGGCGACGACGGAGAAGCCGCCCATGGCCCCGTTGGTCAGCGAGATCAGCGTAAAGAACACCGTCAGCCCGAGGATGGCGGGGGTGAGCAGCCCCGCGGTAGCGCCCCGAGCGCCTTTGGCCTTCGCCTCGACCGGGTGCGCCTTGGACACCGCCTCCCTGGCCTTGGGCGGCGGCGTCAGCGCCAGCGCGACAGCCGCCAGCGGACCGAGCAGGCCGACGAACACGAGCGCCGTGGTGAAGCCCGCGAATGCCAGCAGGCCGAGCAGCACCGGGGGCGCCAGCGCGCCGCCCAGGAAGCCCGCGAAGGTGTGGATGGAGAAGGCGCGGCCGATCCGGTGCTCGGCGATGCCGTCGGCCAGGATGGCGTAGTCGGCCGGGTGGTACACGCAGTTGGCAAGGCCGCCCAGGAAGGCGGCGGCGATCAGCAGCGGGTAGGACGTCGTGAAGCCCAGCATCGCGAAGGCGAGGCCGCCGAGGCTCAGCCCGGCCATCAGCACGCCACGCGGCCCGACGCGGTCGACGAGGAAGCCGGTCGGCGCCTGCGTCAGGGCAGTGACGACGTTGAAGGTGGTGATGGCAAGGCCCAGCTCGAAGAAGCCGACGCCGTATCGCTCCTTGAGGAAGGGCAGCAGCACCGGCAGCGTCATGATGTAGATGTGGCTGACGAGGTGGGCCGCCGAGACGGTCGCCAGCGTCTGCAGCTCGCTCGCCCGGGCCCCCTGCCGGTCCGTGTCCTGCAATGCACCTGCGACCATTGAGCGTCTTCCCGGTTATGCCGCCTTTTCGAGCATCCCTATCACGCCGGGCCGCCCCCGCGATATGCGCGCGGCGCCGGGCAGGGCCGCGTGGCGCCTCCACGCGGCTGCGGCGGTGGCTTGCCCGAGCGGGCGGCCTGTGCGGACGGCCTGTGCGGACGGCCGACCAACCGGCGTTATGTCTCAAACAAGCAGAAGGTGGCTGTCATGCTGGGGCTTGCTCGCCCCTCGGACTCAACTGTTTGCGGCGGAACGAGCGGCCCCACACGGTGACCGACGTCACCCCGGCCCCAGCCTGCGGCTTGCCGCGGTGGGCCGGCTATGGCATACCCCGCGCCATTGCCGCGGCGGAGTGCCATTTCGCCGCCTTCCGCTTCAGCTGCCGTAGCTCAGTGGTAGAGCACTCCCTTGGTAAGGGAGAGGTCCTGAGTTCAATCCTCAGCGGCAGCACCATGAAATCTTTGAGGAATCTGGGTCTTGATCGGGCCCCTCCGGCTGGTCCGGGTGAGCCCTCGAGCTGGCATCAGGCGGCCCTGGCACCCGCGTCATCGGATCGGTGCTGGCCACCGGCAGGCGCGGCAAAGCTCGTGGCGAGCATGCGCTGCATCGTCTGCGGTGCGTTGATGCCCGGCGACAGCACGACGCGATTGCGGCCCTCCTCCTTGGCCCGGTAGAGCGCCTCGTCTGCTGCTTTCAGGACGGCTTGCGGGTTGTCCCCGCAGTGCGGGAACACGGCGACGCCGATCGAGATCGTGATGCGCGGCAGGTTGCCGTCGACATAGCGCACGACCAGCGATTCCACCTTGCTCCGCAGTTCCTCGGCCTTGCGGGCGGCAGCGTCCGCACCTGCGCCGGGCAGGACCACGACAAACTCCTCCCCGCCAAAGCGGCAAGGAACGTCCTCGTCGCGGAAGCTGCTCTTGAGGCAGTCGCCCACGGCGCGCAGCACGGTGTCGCCGGCATCGTGGCCGTGGTTGTCGTTGTATTTCTTGAAGTGATCGACGTCGATGGAGAACAGGCTCACGCTCTGTCCCGACCGCGCCGCCCTGGAGAACTCCCGCCGGCAGGTCTCCAGCAGGTAGCGCCTGTTGTAGAGGCCCGTCAGCGCATCGCGAATGGACTGGTCGCGCAACTGATCGCGCAGTTTGACGTTGGCAATGGCGAGGCTGATGTGCTCGGCGCAGACGAGGCCGAGCCGTCTCTGTTCGGAGATGGCGTCCGTGCAAGGGTGGCTCGCGTTTGCCCCATGACCGCGCCCGAACTCGAGGTGGAGCAGGCCGATCGTGTCGCCATGAGCCAGGATCGGGATGCAGCAGTAGTCTGACGTTGCGGTTTCGACATGGGCGCAGGGAAAGTCGATCTCGTTCTCGCCGAACGTGTAGGTGCGCCCCCGCCGCAGACCCCAGCAGTCATCCGGATGAATCGCCGGTGCCGAATGCGCGCCATTCCAGGCGGTGGCGCTTTCCAGGATGTCGCGCGAGTTGGCATAGATGTAGAGGTGGCCGGCACAGCCCGGCAGCAGCTTCGACAGGAACTCGCCGACCATGCGGTAGAGCTCTTCCAGGGACTTGCAGGACTGCAGCCACTCATTGAGCTGCGAGAGAAGGCGCGCCTCGCGGTTCATCGTGCTGCGCTCCACGGCGCTGGTGTGGAACACCTGGACGGCTCCGGCCATGTCGCCGATTTCGTCCCTGCGATGCAGGCTGGGAATGGAAACCTTGAGATCGCCGCCGGCGAGCCGCCGCATGGCCTCCTGCATGCGCACGATCGGTCCTACCACCCAGGAGATGGTGCCGAGGATGCAGGCGACAACGAAGGCGACGACCAGGGCCGTCAGGATCGCCATCGTGGCGAGAATGGTATGCTCTCTCTCGGTGGCCAAGTGCTCCAGGCCTGCATTGCTCCGCTTGGCAAGGGTGATGACCTCGTCGATGGCGCTGCGATGGGCGCGGTAGGCCTCGACCATCTGCAGATAGGCGTCGCTGGCCGCTTCGCTATTGCCCGCCTGGATTGCCGGAAGGAAGGAGTCATCGACGATCTCCCAGAAATACTTCGCCGGTTCATGCGCCGCCTTCAGGAACTGGCTGCGCAGGGCCGGGGCGAGCGCCTGCCGGCTCCAGAACTCATGGCGCTCATCGTACTCCTTGCGTAGCTTTGCCAGGCGTTTGCGCCCGGGCTCGTAAGTCCACGGTTCCTTGATGATCGTTGTTGCCTCGAGAAAGGCTTCGATGATGTAGGCAGGGGGCGGAACCACGTTGGCGATGAGGTCCTTGCCGGCGGCGATGCGCTGGTAGATCGGGCCGTTGACGCTCAGCTCGCGCATTGCAAGCCATCCGGTACCGACGATCACCATGATGCCCGCGGCGATTGCAGCGCCGGCAATTCTCGAGAGTGCTGTGATGCGCATTGCCAACCTGTATCGATCACCTGTTCACGTTCGCGTCCAAGGTCCGCCCACGCGCAAGCGCGGTCATGCGCCGTGCGTGGCCGCACCTTTGCGAGCGCGATGCGCTTGTTGTGAAAGCTCACCCCGCCGGGAAGGATGGACATGGCATCCTTCAAAGCTTCTTAGCGCCCGGCGCATGGGTGGCATTTTTTGAAAATTGCGAGGAATTATGGATAACAAACTGTGAAGCGAGCATGGGTGACCACTGCCCATGCCACATCACGGCCCTCGACGACAACGGCGAGGGTGGCGGCCGGCGGCGCCGGCCTTTACGAAGCCCCCTGATGCCCCACCGCCTCCACCTTCACCGGCGCGTGGTTGTGCGCTCCCAGCCGGTCGACGAGGGCGATGCCGATGGCGGACAGGATGAAGAGGGCGTGGATGATGACCTGCCACATGATGGCGGCCTCGGTGTAGGTGGACTTGCCTGAGCCGAGGTTGCCGGCCTCGATGAAGGTCCTGAGCAGGTGGATCGACGAGATGCCGATGATGGCCAGCGCCAGCTTGATCTTGAGAACGCTGGCGTTGACCTGGTCCAGCCACTCCGGCTGGTCCGGGTGGCCCTTGAGCTGCAGGCGCGAGACGAACGTCTCGTAGCCGCCGACGATCACCATCACCAGCAGGTTGGAGATCATCACCACGTCGATGAGGCCGAGCACGATCAGCATGATCTGCTGCTCGCCGATGGTGGCGGCGTGCAGCACGAGGTGCCACAGCTCCTTCAGGAACAGGATGACGTAGACGCCTTGGGCGACGATCAGGCCGAGGTAGAGGGGCACCTGCAGCCAGCGGGAGCCGAAGATCAGTTGCGGCAGCGGGCGCAAGCCTTCGTGTTTGGAGGGCATGGTCTTTCGCAAGAGTTGGAGGAAAGCGAGGAGAGGGACTCGGTGGTGGGTTCAACCGGAAGCTTACGGGCGCCACATGTAGGCATGGCGACAGCGAGGGTCAAAGGGCAGCGCGAGCCGTGTTGGGGAAGAATGCCGGCCCGCAGTCTTCAGGCTGCCAGTTCCGACTTGTGAATCCCTGATCTTCCAATGCCTTGCCAGCGCTGCAGGTGTGGCGGATTTGCTGCAAGCGGCCACCGTCCGGAGCCGCACGGAAGGGTGGGCGGCCAGCATTCGCTCTCCCCATCGGGAGAGGGCTCGGGCCGGAGGCACGGCTCTGCCGTGATCTTCTTTTCCCCGCATGCGGGGAGAAAAAGCCTGCGGCCGCTACCGTCGCCTCCGCCCTGAGCCCGTCGAAGGGCGGCCCGCGTGCCGGCCGCGGCTCACCCCAGCATATTGGTGTCCCCGCACACGGAGATTGCCTGCCCCGAGACGGTCTTGGCGCGGGGGCTCGCCGTGAACACCACCATGTCGGCGAGCTGCTGCGGGGTGACGTAGTCCTTGATCGATACGGAGCGGAACATGGCGGCCTCCTGCTCCTTGAAGGAGATGCCGTTCTCCTGCGCCTTGGCCTCGATGACGCGGCGGATGCGGTCGCCGGCAACGAG
Source organism: Hyphomicrobiaceae bacterium (assembly GCA_008933705.1). Lineage (GTDB taxonomy): Bacteria > Pseudomonadota > Alphaproteobacteria > Rhizobiales > Hyphomicrobiaceae > AWTP1-13. The sequence continues at coordinate 55,279 of WBUN01000027.1, read as the reverse complement.
GCCCGGCAGCAGCGCGTTGACGCGGATGCCGAAGGGGCCGAGCTCGACGGCGATCGACTTGGTGAAGCCGATCACGCCCCACTTGGCCGCCGCGTAGGGAGAGCGCAGGGGAAAACCATGCTTACCTGCCTGCGAGGACAGGTTCATGATGCTGGCGTTCTTCGACTGCTTGAGGTGCGGGACGGCGAGCCGCGTGCAGTTGAACTGGCCGGTGAGGTCGATGGCGAGGCAGCGCTCCCAGTCCTCGGGGTTTATCTCCTCGACGCGCCCCGTCGGCCCGGCGATGCCTGCATTGTTGACGAGGCAGTCTAGTCCGCCCAATGCCTTCAAGGCATCGTCGAACAGCTTTGCCACCTGCGCCCGGTCCGAGACGTCGCAGGCCGACTGGGTGAGCGCAGGATCGCTCTTCTTGACCGCTGCCAGCGCCGCCGTATCGACGTCGCAGATGTGCACGCGCGCGCCCTCGCGCACGAATGCGCGGGCAATCTCGAGCCCGATGCCCGCAGCCCCGGCCGTGACCAGCACCCGCAATCCTTTGACGTCGAGATCCATGGTGTTCGCTCCCTCCACTGAGATGTCATCCGGGAATTCGCGCGGCGCGCAGCCGGCATGAGATCATAGTCTTGTACGCCACGTCGTCCCTCCCCTTGAGGGAGGAGGACGTGAGGCCATGACTTACGACCGCTCGGCAGCGGCGCGCAACAGGAGGGGGTAGCGCATGCGCCGGCGCATGCTAGGCTGCCATGGAGGATGCAACGAGCGGAGGAGGCGGATGGCGAAGGTCGCCATGATCGGAGTGGGCCTGATCGGCCGGGCCTGGGCCAGCGTTTTCGCGCGGGCCGGACGGGACGTGGTGCTGTGGGACCCCGACAGGGCCGCGCTCGCCGCCGCCCCGGAGCTGATCGCGCAGTCGCTGCATGACGTCGCCCGCCACGGCCTCGCCAAGGACCCCGCGGCGGCCGCCGGACGCATCACGGTGGCGGCCACGCTCGAAGCGGCGGTCAAGGATGCCGCCTTCGTGCAGGAAAGCGGACCCGAGCGCCTCGACGTCAAGCTCGAGACGTTTGCCAGGCTCGACGCCGCCGCCCCCGCATCTGCCATCCTCGCCTCCTCTTCCTCCGCCATCGTCGCCTCGCGCTTCACCGAAAAGCTGGCCGGCCGCCACCGCTGCCTCATCGCCCATCCTGTCAATCCGCCGCACGTGGTGCCGATTGTGGAGCTGTGCGGCGCACCCTGGACCGCACCCGACACCATCAAACGCGCCCGCGCCGTCTACGAGGACGTCGGCCAGGTGCCGATCGTCGTGAAGAAGGAGATCGACGGCTTCATCCTCAACCGCATGCAGGCGGTGCTGCTGTCGGAGGCGTTCCGCCTGGTGGGCGAGGGCTATGTCTCCGCCGAGGATCTCGACAAGACGATCCGCGACGGTCTCGGCCTCCGGTGGGCGTTCATGGGCCCGTTCGAGACCATCGAGCTCAATGCCCCGGGCGGCATCCCCGACTACTGCGCCCGCTACGGCGAGACGCTGCTCAAGCTCTCCTCGGCGCCGGTCACGCCGGCCGTCTGGGGCAAGGACAACGTGGCGCGGGCGACCGCGAGCTGGGGCCTGGCGCCGTCGGGCGAGGACATCCTGAAGAAGCAGCGCTGGCGCGACGACCGCATCGCCGCGCTGGTGGCGCACAAGAGGTCTCAGCCAAAATCAGAGTGACGAAGTCATCCCGGCGCTTGTCGCCGGGATCCATCGTGCAGCAAGCTTCGGAGCCAGCGGTCGGCTGGATCCCGGGCACAAGGCCCGGGATGACAATGGAGGAGACGCATTCCATGGCGAAAGCCCGCAAAGTCATCATCACCTGCGCCGTCACCGGCTCGATCCACACGCCGTCGATGTCGCCGCACCTGCCCGTCACGGCGAGCGAGATCGCGGATGCGGCCGTCGGCGCGGCGGAAGCGGGTGCGGCCGTGGTGCATCTGCATGCGCGCAACCCGAAGGACGGCAGCCCCGATCAGTCGCCGGAAGCCTTCGCGCCTTTCCTCAAGGTGATCAAGCAGCGCTCCAACTGCGTGGTGAACATCACGACCGGCGGCGCACCTACCATGTCGATCGAGGAGCGCGTGCGCCCCGCGGCGACCTTCAAGCCGGAGGTGGCGAGCCTCAACATGGGCAGCATGAACTTCGGCCTCTTCCCCATGCTCGCCCGGCAGAAGGAGTTCAAGCACGCCTGGGAGAGGCCGTATCTGGAAGGCTCGCGCGAGCGCATCTTCAAGAACACGTTCGCCGACATCGAATACATCCTCACCACCTGCGCCGAGAACGGCACGCGCTTCGAGATCGAGTGCTACGACATCGGCCATCTCTACACGCTGCGCCATTTCGCTGACCGCGGCGTGGTCAAGCCGCCGTTCTTCATCCAGTCCGTGTTCGGCATCCTGGGCGGCATCGGACCGCATCCCGAGGACGTGATGATGATGAAGCGCACGGCCGACCGCCTGTTCGGCGACCAGTATCGCTGGAGCGTGCTGGGCGCAGGCCGCAACCAGCTCCCGATCGCCGCCATGGCCGCGTCGATGGGCGGCAACGTGCGCGTTGGGCTGGAGGATTCTCTGTGGCTCGGGCCCGGCCGGCTGGCGAAGAGCAACGCCGAGCAGGTGACCAAGGCGCGCCAGATCATCGAGGGTCTCGGCCTCGAGATCGCCTCCTCCGACGAGGCCCGCGAAATCCTCGAGCTCAAGGGCGGAGACAAGGTGGCATTCTGAGCTCTGCTCCGTCCTGCCGGCGCCGCGTCGGAGACGCGCCTACTCCGGCATGGTCGAAGACGCGCCTCCTCCGGCATGATGGCGAGCACCTCCTCTGACGTCATGCCCGCGTAGGCGGGCACCCAGGACACTTCGCAACAGAGGTGTGCGCGCCGCTGAAATGGCGCGCGCGGCCGCGGGCGTGCTCCGCGGCAAGCATTGTCCGTGCAGCCCGGTGCACTGGCCCCCCGCCTTCGCGGGGGTGACGCTGGCGGGTGGGGTGCGCGCGAGTGCCCACCATCGCAGTGAAATGCGAACCGATCAGCCAACACCGACGTCATGCCCGCATCGCACACCCCGCTCCGCCCTGAGCGCGTCGAAGGGCGGCCACGCCGGCCGTGGTTCGACAGGCTCACCACGGAGGACCGTTCCAATCGGAAGGGGCACCTCACGTGACGTCATTCCCGCGGAGGCGGGAACCCAGATCACGTCTCAACGCAGGTGCGCGTGTCGCTGGAATGGCGCGCGCGGCCGCGGTCGTGATCTGCGGCGAATGTAGCCCGTGCGGCCCGGTGACCCGGGCCCCCGCCTTCGTGCCGGAGGCGCGTCTTCGACACGACGCGGGGGTGACGGTGGTGAGTGGGGCTCGCGAGTGCCTCGCAACCGAAGTGATTTCCGAACCGATCAGCCAACACTGACGTCATGCCCGCATCGCACACCCCGCCCCGCCCTGAGCTTGTCGAAGGGCGGCCACGCCGGCCGTGGTTCGACAGGCTCACCACGGTGAGGTGTTCGAGCCGGAAAGGGAACCTAACGTGACGTCATTCCCGCGCAGGCGGGAACCCAGAACACATCGCAACGCAGGTGTGCGTGTCGCTGGAATGGCGCGCGCGGCCGCGGGCGTGCTCCGCGGCAAGCATTGCCCGCGCGGCTCTGTGACCTGGGCCCCCGCCTTCGCGGGGGTGACGCTGGTGGGTGAGGTGCGCGAGCGCCTCACCATCGCAGTGAAATCCAAACCGACCATCCAACACCGACGTCATGCCCGCGTCGCACGCCCACTCCGCCCTGAGCTCGTCGAAGGGCGGCCACGCCGGCCGTGGTTCGACGGGCTCACCACGGAGGACCGTTCCAACCGGAAGGGGCGCCTCACGTGACGTCATTCCCGCGGAGGCGGGAACCCAGGACACTTCGCAACGCAGGTGTGCGCGCCGCTGAAATGGCGCGCGCGGCCGCGGGCGTGCTCCGCGGCAAGCATTGTCCGTGCAGCCCGGTGCACTGGCCCCCCGCCTTCGCGGGGGTGACGGGTGTGGGTGGGGTGCGCGCGTGCCTCGCAACCGAAGTGATTTCCGAATCGATCAGCCAACACCGACGTCATGCCCGCGTAGGCGGGCACCCAGGACACATCGCAACGCAGGTGTGCGGGCCGCTGGAATGGCGCGCGTGGCTGCGGGCGTGCTCTGCGGCAGGCATGGCCCGCGCGGCCCGGTGACCTGGGCCCCCGCGTCGTATCGAAGACACGCCTACGGCATGGGCAGGGCCTCGTGCTCCTTGAGCACGCGGCCGCCTTCGGAATCCATCTCGACCAGCCGCACGCGATAGCCCCACAGCTTGGCCAGATACTGCAGCGTGCGCTCGGCCTCCACCTTATCGAGCAGGATGCCGTTGCGCACGTAGTGCGTGATGACGAGGCGGCGGCTGCCGGAAAGATCGGCGTCCGTGACGCGCAGATCCGGGTCCTGCGCGGCGACGTCGTAGTGCCGAGCCAGGCGCCGGCGCACGTCGCGATAGCCCTGCTCGTCATGAATGGCCGCGACGTGCATGGCGCTTTCCTTGGCGTCGTCGGTGACTGCGAACAGGCGGAAGTCGCGGATGAGCTTGGGGCTCAGGTACTGCAGGATGAAGCTCTCGTCGCGGTAGAGCGCCCACGCCTCGCGCAGCGTGCCGAGTGCATCGCCGCAGCCGGCGATCTGCGGGAACCACGCACGATCCTCGTCGGTGGGCTCCAGGCACATGCGCTTGATGTCGCGCATCATGGCAAAGCCGAGCGCATACGGGTTCATGCCGCTGTAGCGGCGATCGCTGAATGTCGGCTGGAAGATGACGGAGGAGTGCGAATGCAGAAACTCCAGCATGGTGCCGTCGGTAAGCTGGCCGCGCTCGTACAGCCGGTTCATGATCTCGTAGTGCACGAAGGTGGCGCAACCCTCGTTCATCATCTTGGTCTGGCGCTGCGGATAGAAATACTGCGACAGCAGGCGCACGATGCGCAGCAACTCGCGCTGCCAGTCCTCCAGCTTGGGGGCATTCTTCTCCAGGAAGTAGAGAAGGTTCTCCTCCGGCAGACCGAGGCGGCGCTGCTCGCTCTGCACCTCGCTCGGCTCGGCCATGCCCTCCCGCGTAATCTCGGGCAGCGTGCGGTAGATGTCGTCGTAGGTCGCTTCCTCGTGCGCCCTGCGCCGCGCCGCCCGCTCGCGCTCGTGCTTGGCGATGTTGCGCGGCCGCGGCCGCAGATCGCGGCTCACCCCCTGGTTCATCAGCGCATGGGCGGCGTCAAGCGTGCTTTCGACCGCGTCCTGCCCGAAGCGCTCTTCGCAATCGGCAACGTACTTCTTGGCGAAAGCGAGATAGTCGATGATGTGGTCCGGCTGCGTCCACATCTGGAACTGGTAGTTGTTCTTGAAGAAGTGGTTGTGGCCGTAGGCGGCATGCGCCAGCACCAGCGACTGCATCGTCATGGAGTTCTCTTCCATGATGTAGTTGATGCAGGGGTCGGAGTTGATCACCAGCTCGTAGGCAAGGCTGCGCATGCCGCGCTTGTAGAAGGCCTCGTCGTGGGCGAAGCGCTTGCCGAACGACCAGTGCCGGTACATCAGCGGCATGCCGATGGAGGAATAGGCATCGAGCATCTGCTCGGCCGTGATCACCTCGATCTGATTGGGATAGATGCTGAGGCCGAGTTCGCCGAGAGCGATCTCGCCCATGGCATCGTAGACCTTGTGGATCAGCTCGAAGCTCCACTCGGGCCCATCGAACAGGGGCGCCATGTTGCCCTTGCGCTCGGGGAGCTTGTGCATGGTGTCGACGGTCAAGATTGCCCTCCTCAGCCCGTTACGCCTCTAGCCGAGAAGAGATCGTGGAACACGGGGAAGATGTCCTCCGGCGCTGACACGCGCCGCATGGCGAAGTTGCGCCGCCGCTGAGCGATCTCCGCATATCCCTGCCAGACCGGGGTCTCCACCGTGTCGTTGAAACGCTCGCCGTGGGCGGTCTCGATGTACGCGAAATATTGGCACACCGGCAGGATGTCGTCGTCGAGCAGCTCCAGGCAGCGCGGCATGTCATCGTGGAAGTTGTCGCCGTCGGAGGCCTGGGCCGCGTAGATGTTCCAGTCGCTGGGTGAATAGCGCTCGCGGATCACGCGCAGCATCTCATCGAGCGCCGTGGAGATCACCGTGCCGCCGGTGTCGGTGCCGCGGAAGAACGTCTCCTCGTCGACCTCGGCGGCCGTGCTGGTATGGCGCACGAAGACGATGTGTACCTCGCGGTAGTAGCGTGACAGGAACACGTGCAGCAGCATGAAGAAGCGCTTCGCGAGATCCTTGAGCGGCTCGGTCATGGAGGCTGACGCATCCATGAGGCAGAACATCACCGCCTGCGTGGTCGGCTTCGGCACGCGCTCGAAACGGCTGTACTGCAGATCAAGCGGATCGATGTAGGCGATCGTGCGCCGCAGCCGTTCCTTGTGCTCGAGCTTGGCGCGCAGCGTCTCCACCTTCTCCGGGCTGATCGGATCCTCGGCCTCCGCGTCGGCCAGCTCCTTCTCGAGCGCCTCGATCTCGGCGAGGCTCGGCCGCCGCAACGCCATGCGCCGTCCCAGGCTCTTGCGCATCGTCCGGGTCTGGCTCAGCCGCGCCGGAGGGCCGTCGCTGGTGTAGCCCGCGCGGGTAAGTTTGGGCGACTTCAGATCCTTGAGCTTCACTTTGACAAGGTTGGGCAGCTTCAGATCGTCGAAAAAGAGGTCGAGGAATTCCTCCTTCGTCAGCGTGAAGGTGAACTCGTCCTGACCCTCGCCGTCGGGGCTGCCCTGGCTGCCGCGACCGCCGGCGCCGCCCTGGGGCTTCGGGATCTCGTCGCCGACCCTGTACTCCTCGTTGCCGGGCAGGACATAGTCGCGCGTACCGGTGCCGCGCCCGAGCGAGAACGACGGCTCGCGCAGGCTCTTGGAGCGGATGGTCACCTTCTCGGCGCCTTCGGCCTCCGAGACTTTCCGCGACTTCAGAGAATCGCGAATGGCTTCGCGAATCTCGGCCTTGGCCCGGCGCAGGAATCGCTGGCGATTGCCCAGACTCTTGGATTTCGGATTGAGACGCCTGTCGACGACCTGCATGGGACTATGGCTGCTCCGCCACCTCGAGCCTCGGAGCCGATTTGCGCACCGGGCCTCCGAGGCTGCCAGCTTCACCTGCCGGCACGGGAGTAGCAAACGCTATGAGAGCCCCCCGCGCCGTCAGCTCGATTTCTTCACCCGCATGTACCATTCCACGAGACGGCGAACCTGGCGGGGTGTGTAGCCACGCTCGACCATCCGCTGCACGAACTCCTCGTGCTTCTTCTCGGTCTCGCTGTCCTGCTTCTTGCCGAAGCTGATCACGGGCAGCAGATCCTCGACCTGGCTGAACATGCGCCGCTCGATGACCTCGCGGATCTTCTCGTAGCTGGTCCAGTTCGGGTTCTTGCCGCCGTTCTTGGAACGGGCGCGCAGCGAGAACTTGACCACCTCGAAGCGGAAGTCCTTCGGGTTGGCGATGCCGGCCGGTTTCTCGATCTTGGAAAGCTCCTGCTCGAGCACCTGGCGGCTCATCAGCTGGCCGGTATCGGGGTCCTTGAAGTCGTGGTCCTCGATCCAGGCATCGGCGTAGGCGACGTAGCGGTCGAACAGGTTCTGCCCGAAGTCGTTGTAGGACTCCAGGTAGGCCTTCTGGATCTCGTTGCCGATGAACTCCGCGTAGCGCGGCGTCAGCTCCTCCTTGAGGAACTCGATGTAGCGGCTCTCTGTCTCCTCCGGGAGCTGCTCGCGCCGGACAGCCTGCTCGATGACGTAGAGCAGGTGCACGGGATCGGCCGCCACTTCGTGCGTGTCGAAGTTGAAGGTCTCCGACAGGATCTTGTAGGCGAAGCGGGTCGAAGCACCGTCCATGCCCTCTGTGACGCCGGCGGCGTCGCGATACTCCTGGATGGTCTTGGCGTGCGGATCGGTGTCCTTCAGGCTTTCGCCGTCATACACGCGCATCTTGGAGTAGAGCGAGGAGTTCTCGTGCGGCTTCAGGCGCGTCAGCACCGAGAAGCGCGCCAGCATGTCGAGCGTCCCGGGTGCGATGTCGGCATCCTTCAGCTCGCTGGAGGAGAGCAGCTTTTCGTAGATCTTCTTCTCCTCTGTCACGCGTAGGCAGTAGGGCACCTTGATGACGCTGATGCGGTCGAGGAACGCCTCGTTGTTCTTGTTGGCGCGGAAGCTCTGCCACTCGCTCTCGTTGGAGTGGGCGATGATGAGGCCCTGATACGGCATGGCGCCGACGTTCTCAGTGCCGACATACGTCCGATCCTGCGTCGCCGTCAGCAGGGGATGCAGCATCTTCAGCGGCGCCTTGAACATCTCGACGAACTCGAGCACGCCCTGCGTTGTGCGGTTGAGGCCGCCCGAGTAGGAATAGGCGTCGGCGTCGTTCTGGCCGAAGTGCTCGAGCTTGCGGATGTCGACCTTGCCGACCAGCGAGGAGATGTCCTGGTTGTTCTCGTCGCCGGGCTCGGTCTTGGCGACGCAGATCTGGCGCATCTTCGAGGGATGCAGCTTCACGACGGAGAACTTGGAGATGTCGCCGCCGAACTCATCGAGGCGCTTGACCGCCCACGGCGACATGTGGCCCAGCAGCAGCCGCTGCGGGATGCCGTAGCGGTCCTCCAGCATGCGGCCCATGGAGACGGGATCGAACAGGCCGAGCGGGCTCTCGAAGATCGGACTGACGCCGTCGTTGGTGGCGAGCACGTAGATCGGGCACTTCTCCATCAGGTCCTTCAGGCGATCGGCGAGCGAGGACTTGCCGCCGCCGACGGGACCGAGCAGGTAGAGGATCTGCTTCTTCTCCTCCAGGCCCTGCGCGGCATGGCGGAAGAACCCGACGATGCGCTCAATCGTCTCCTCGAGGCCGTAGAAGTCCTTGAAGGCCGGATAGACCTTGAGGGTGCGGTTCATGAAGACGCGCCCCAGGCGCGCATCTCGTGCCGTATCGACCAGCTCGGGCTCGCCGATCGCAGATATCATGCGCTCGGCGGTGCTGGCGTACATGGCGGGGTCGGCACGGCAGCCTTCCAGGTATTCCTTCAAGGAAAGCCTGTGCTGCTTCTGGCTCTCATATGCCTGAGCATAGAGGTCGAAGATATTTTCCTTCGTCGTCATTTTCATCGCCTCTGCAGTCGGCGCGCTCCGGCTAGACTAGACCAAAAAAGTGAGGCGGGGGTAAGGTCCGGCCACTTTGGTCAACCAGCGTGGCTTGTTGGCGCCAATCAGCTGGTGCTTCGATCATCGCTCACTCACACAAGATGGGGATGACAAGGCTCCCACGCAAACGTATTTCCCATGCAAAACCAATGCAAATTCCGGTGCGGCTAGACCGCGCGGCTCCGGCCGCGCTGGTGTGGCCGAGTCTTGCGTTTCCACAGTTGTCAGGGCGCCGCGCGGCCTCGTGCGCTGTGAGCGCTTGCCAAGGTCCGAATCACCCGATTTCGCGTCCGAGCGGGCTTATGGGGTGCAATTGAACTAGACTTGGGCAGTGGCGTCGAGCCGCATGGGTATACCGGCCGCGGCCATATGGCGCTTGGCCTGACCGATGGTGAAAGTGCCGAAGTGGAAGATGGAGGCGGCCAGCACGGCGCTGGCATGCCCGATCTTGACGCCCTCGACCAGGTGATCGAGCGTTCCCACGCCGCCCGAGGCGATCACCGGCACGCTGACGGCGTCGGCGATGGCGCGCGTCAGCTCCAGGTCGAAGCCGGCCTTGGTGCCATCGCGATCCATGGAGGTCAGCAGAATCTCCCCGGCGCCCAGCCCGACGACCTCCTGGGCATAGGCGACGGCATCGAGCCCCGTTGGCTTGCGCCCGCCGTGGGTGAAGATTTCCCAGCGGGGCGCCTCGCCGGGCCCTGACACGCTCTTGGCATCGATGGCGACGACGATGCACTGCGCGCCGAACTTGTCGGCGCCCTCGGCCACAAACTGCCGGCGGTTGACGGCGGCCGTATTGATGGAGACCTTGTCCGCCCCGGCGTGCAGAAGCTTGCGGATGTCCTCAGTGGTGCGCACGCCGCCGCCCACCGTCAGCGGCATGAAGCAGCGCTCCGCCGTCTGCTCCACGATGTGGAAGATGGTGTCGCGATTTTCGTGGCTCGCCGTGATGTCGAGAAAGCAGAGTTCGTCGGCGCCCGCCGCATCGTAGGCGGCCGCCGCCTCCACCGGATCGCCGGCGTCCTGGAGGTCGACGAAATTGATGCCCTTGACGACACGGCCGTCCTTCACGTCGAGGCAGGGGATGATGCGGATCTTGAGCATGGCTGATATCTGCGCTTGGGCAGGCGTTTAGGCAACAGAAATGAAAAGGCCCGCCCCGAGGCGGACCTTTCCCTGACTGCCTGGAGCCAACCGCTCAGCCGGCCGCATCGAGCATCATCTGCATCGGCGCGGCATAGTAGCGATAGCCCTCCCCCTGCTTGGCCACATGCCCGACCCCCGGCCAGGGGAAGTGATAGGCCAGCAGGGGGATCTTCTGGGCGGCCAGCATGTCGAGCACCCTTACCCGCGTCGCCGCAGCTTGCTTGGGATCCGTATCGTAGGCGAATTCCATGCGGGGCCGCTCGACCAGCAGGATCTGATGGTGGGTCAGATCGCCGACGTTGCACATGGTCTTGCCGTCCGAGGTGATCATGAAGATGGTGTGCCCGACCGTATGCCCCGGTGCGGCCATGGCCTGGATGCCGGGCAGGAATTCCTGGCCGTCCTTCATGAAGACGAGGCGGTCCCGGTAGGGCAGCAGGTTCCTGCGGGCGTGCTCGATGAAGGCCTTGGTTGCGCCCTCCAGCTTCTTCTCGTCGGTCCAGAAGTCGAAATCGGCCTGCGTGATGTAGACCTGGGCGTTGGGAAACAGCCGGTTGTCGCTGGCGCCGACGAGCCCGCCGATGTGGTCGATGTGGGCGTGGGTGATGACCACGGCGTCGACGGTTGCCGGATCTATGCCCGCATCCTTCAGGCTCCTGATCAGCCGTCCGGTCGACTTGCCGAACATGGTGCTCGTACCCATGCCACTGTCGAACAGCACCAGCTTGTCGCCGGTATTGAGAACGAGCGCGTTCTGCTCGAGAACGACATTGGCCGGCGACAGGAAGTTGTCGCTCAGCAGCTTGCCGATCTCTTCCTTGCTGGTGCCGAGAAAGGTCCCTGAGGGCTCGCCGAGGGGAAGGACGCCGTCAGACACCACTGTGGCCTGCATCCTGCCGTGGTTGAAGCGATAGAAATAGGGTGCCTGCTCCTTCGCAAAGGGTGCTTTGGCATAGGCCTTGGGAAGCGCCATGCCGCCGAGCATGGCAGCTCCCGCCGCGGCTGCCGTGCCCAACAACGCCTCGCGGCGCGACATGCTGATCGCTGTCATTGCGTTTCTCCATCTCTCCTATTTGCCGCTCTTATCGGCGTGGTGCCCGCGCACGCCGCCGTCAGCGTGCCGTGCAAATGCGGCTGAGTGGGGGAGGCTCGCATGGCGCTCCGGCGCCCGGCGTCGACTCACGCACCTTTGATCAGGGCCAGCGCCGCTCGCGCGTCGAGGCGCCCGTCGTAGAGCGCGCGGCCCGTGATCGCACCCTCGAGCGCGCTGTACTCCGGGCGAAGCAGGGCCTTGACGTCATCGATGCCGGCAAGCCCGCCCGAGGCGATCACGGGAATGGAGGTGGCGCGAGCGAGATCCGCGGTTGCCGGCAGGTTGAGGCCTTTCAGGACGCCGTCGCGGTCGATATCGGTGTAGACGATGGCGGCCACGCCGGCATCCTCGAAGCGCTTGGCCAGCTCGATCGCCGAAAGTTCGCTCGTCTCGGCCCAGCCTTCGACGGCAACCTTGCCGCCGCGGGCGTCGATGCCAACGGCGACGCGGCCCGGAAACCACCGGCAGGCCTCCCGCACCAGGTTGGGTGAACGCACGGCAGCCGTACCGAGAATGACCCGGCGGATGCCCTTGCGCAGCCAGATCTCAATGGTGGCGAGATCGCGGATGCCGCCGCCGAGCTGCGTGGGGATCTTGATGGCGGCGAGAATGGCCTCGACCGCGGGCGCGTTGACGGGCTTGCCGGCGAAGGCGCCGTTGAGATCGACGACGTGCAGGTACTCGAAGCCCTGCACCTCGAATGCCCGCGCCTGCGCCGCGGGATCGTCGTTGAAGACGGTGGCTTGCGTCATCTCGCCGAGCTTGAGGCGAACGCATTGGCCGTCCTTCAGGTCGATGGCAGGAAAGAGGATCATGACGTCGCGCGGAGAACCGATCGGGGGATGTTGCGGGCGGCACCGTCGAGCGGCGGCCATCAGATTGCTCAACTGTTGCGCGATCAATGAACCATGTCGCCCGCTAGTCAAGGTCTCGTTGTGTCATGAGCCCCGAGCTGATCGCCGCCCCCTGCCCGCCGCGGCGCCTCCTCACCGAAGCGGATGCCGTCGATATCTGGATCGCGCGCTGGCTGCGCATCAGGCGCAAGGACCTCCTGATCCGCTACGGCTGCGACCCGCGCAGGCTCTATGAGATCTGGGAGGAGAAGCGCTTTGCCGGCAGCCGCGCCAAGGCCATCGCCATCTTCAGCGAGCGCCATCCGGCCCTGATCGACCGCATCGATTACGGCCCCCACCGCCGCATTCCGCGCGGCGTGCCTGCGGGCCTGCAGCCGGGGCTGTTCGACCAGCTTTGAACGGCGCAGCCGATCTGCGGAACAAACTCAGAACTTTTCCGTCGACGCAAGCCACGAATCGCGGCATGTTCTCTTTACGTTCCCCGCCGCGAGCTGCGTATCAGGGCGGGGGCGAAGCTTCCCGCTCCACTCGCTGCCCACGAGACCGACGATGCGCACCTACCTCATCACCTACGACCTCGCCTCCCCCGCCCGTCACAGCCTTTCCTCCGCCATCATGCAGCTCGGCGATGCGTGGGCGAGGCCGCTGGAGAACACCTGGTACGTGCAGACGTCCGAGCGGCCAGGCGTGCTCGAGCAGCGCCTCAAGGATCATCTCGACAGCGAGGACGGCTTGTTGATCCAGCAGGTCGAATCCAACGCCGTCATGCTCAACACGGCGCTGCGCTGGTTCAAGAAGCGCCGCCAGGATGCGGCCGGTCCTGCCACCAATGTCGTTGCGTTCCCCGTGCCCGCGTTGCCTGAAGCGAAGGCCGCCTGAGCCTCCAGCCCCCACTGGTTCCCCTCTCTAGGGCCGCCACTTCAGGAAATTGGCGATGAGCCGCAGTCCCAGCGTCTGGCTCTTCTCCGGGTGGAACTGGGTGCCCGCGATGTTGTCTGCCCCGACCATCGCGGTCACCGCCCCCCCGTAGTCCGCCTCTGCCACCACCGTTGCACGATCCGACGCGGCCAGATGGAAGGAATGCACGAAATAGGCGTGCAGGCCGCGCGGTCCCGTCTCGATGCCGGCAAGCAGCGGGTGATCGTTGACCACGTTCAGCGTGTTCCAGCCCATGTGCGGGATCTTGAGCGAGGGGTCGCCCGGCTTGATGGCGACTACGTCGCCTTTGACCCAGCCGAGACCCGGCGTGACACCGAACTCGAGGCCGCGCTCGGCCATGAGCTGCATGCCGACGCAGATGCCGAGGAACGGCCGGCCTTGTGTGCGCACGGCCTTCTCCAGGGCGGCGTGCATGCCGGGCACGGCGTCGAGCCCGTTCCTGCAGTCGGCGAAGGCGCCGACCCCGGGCAAGACAATACGATCGGCGGCTGCCACGTCCTCCGCCCGCGCGCTGACTGTGATGCTGACGTCGGCCTCGCTCTCGCGTGCCGCACGCTCGAAGGCCTTCGCCGCCGAATGGAGGTTGCCGGAGCCGTAGTTGATGATGACGAGGCGCTGCATGGAGGGTCTACGAGCGTGTGCCGATCAGCGCGCCGATGCGGTGCCCGATGCCGCCCCATGTGCGGCCGGGCGGACTGCCGGCGCCGGAAGAGGCATTGGGCGCGATGATGGGTTGCGAGGGAAGCCAGCCTTCGAAGAATCGCCGCTCGCACTCATCGACGGAGCGGCCGGAGACCGAGCCCAGCATGCGCCAGCCCCGCCTGTCGAGCACCCAGCGCCGCAGCGTGCCGGCCTCGAACCCGAGCATCAGGTTGACAGCGAACATGGCGAGCCCGACCCAGCGCCGGTCGAACACGGTCGCCTCCTGTGCCAGTCCAAGCGCCGCGGCAATGATGATGTACCCCAGCAGCGGCAGCCACAGCCGGTGCAGGCCCAACCACAGCGGCGCGAACAAAGCGGCAGCCCACGAAAAGCCGTCCTTAACGAAGACGAGCGCTTCCGCCCGGTCGATGCGGTCGGCCGGCGGAGCGGGGGGCTCGTGAACCGTGAACGTGAGCATGGGCCCTGGCTCGAGGGGTTGTGCAGCAACCTTCTATTCCGTCGTCGCGGCAAAGGCGAGCGCTTTGAACGGACGAGCCCCTGGCCGGCCGCCGGGCCGCCACACCCGTCAACTTCCGACTGCTCATCGTCCGCTGGTGGCCACCAGGGCGAAGAAGGCGATCAGACCCAGCACGGCCACGGCAATATACGTGCACGCAGCAACAAAGAGCAGGATGCGCACGCTGCGCAGATCGGTCTCATTGAGCAAGGCACGCTGCTCGAGCATCGGCAGGGCATGGCCGAAGCTCGCATCCCACTCCACAGGCAGGGTGAGCAGCCTGAACACGGCGCTGCCGCCGAAATATCCGAACAGCAGAAGGCCGAGCACCCAGCGCGGCACGATCTCCTCGTAGGATTGGCCACCGAACGACATCAAGACGATGACGGCGGATATGCCGACCGTCAGATACAGCAGGCCGTTGACGACTTTGACGAGGCTGTGCTGCAGCGCCATCGCCTCGTCGCCGCCTGCGTGCTGGATGGCGTGGCCGACCTCATGTGCGGCCACGGCGTAGGCGGCGAGCGAGCGCTCTCCGGCTACCTTGTGCGAAAGCTGGACGATGCGCTTCTCCGGGTCGTAGGCGTCCCCGAAATCGGGCACGTCGGCCAACTCCTCCACCTGCACGTACGCGAGACCCGACTCGTCGAGCAGCCGCCGTGCGAGGTCCTTCCCGGTGTAGGCCAGATCCGGGCGCGGTGAACCGTAGCGATCGGTCGCCCAGCTGAATACCCATCCCGGCCCCGCGCGCAGGCCGATGATGATCAGGATGAACAGCAAATCCCACATCGTCCGGCCTCGGGCGCAACAACAGCAGGGGGACGCGAAAAGATGGCAATGCGGGAATGATGCCGCCCGACGGTACGGCTTGTCGCCGCGACATCTTGGGCAACCCGGCATGCGGCATGCACGGACGCCCGGCCGGCAACGGGCGGCACTCGCAGACTGCCGCCGTCAGCTTGCGAAGCGCCGGTGCAGGGCGTCGTCCCAATCCCGGGTGAGGTAGCGATACAGCCAGTTGCCGCGGGCTCTCAGGCGCTGGTAGCTCGATTTCAGATCGAGCACCAGCGTGATGCGGCGGCTGGCACAGTTGAGCTCGCCATGGTCATGCGTGGCGACCGGCAGAAATCCCATGACGCGCGTGTGGAATCCCAACGGGCTGTGCACGTCGTCCTCGAACACATCGGTAATGAGGTGCGTGTATCCCAGCTCCACCATGTCCTCGGTGGCGGCGCGCATCAGCGCGGCGGCCAGCATCATATTGCCGCGGTGCTCCGAGACGACGGCAAACCGGCCGATCTCGGCGAAACGCCGCTGCTTTAGATAGGCCTCGATGTCGATGCGCGGATCGATGAGCTTGAAGCCGTACTTGGCGTATTGCGCCAGCGGCGGGTCGTAGAGGACGCGCAGAACGCCGACCGGGCGTTCCCGGAAGTGCACGACGAACCAGGCGATGTCCTGCCTGCCGACATCGCTCGGCGGAATCTGCTGCTCGGGCTCGCTGACCCAGCCCTTCTCCTTCTTGTAGGTTGCGGTCAGCACCTGCAACGCGGCCTTCCGCCCTGCTTCGTCCGTTATGCGCTCTGCCTTGATGTCCTCATGATCGACCATGGCTGGCCTCCTTCATCGGCGTTGTCCATGCCTTGCCGGAAAGTCGCGCGATCTCGTTCATGATGGCGGCGTGCCAAGTGCTGACGGCACCCACCGACGCGCGGTGGCCGGGCGAGCCGGGCGGCGTGAGCGGAGCGCCGATGTGCAACTCCATGGCCGCGTGCTCCGGAACCGGGCTCCCAGGTTCGACGCCCGGGAAGCGGATGCCCATCGGCACGATCGGGGCACCGGTTTCGAGCGACAGGCGCGCCGCGCCGCGGCGTCCGCGCAGCAGGCGATCAGGGTCGCGGTTGACGGTACCCTCCGGGAAGATTCCCACCGGCCGGCCGGCAAGCAGATGCGCCCGGGCCAGCTCGAACGGCGGAAGGACTTGGCGGAAGAAGGGCTTCAAGCCGTTGAGTGCGCGCGGCTTGGCGGACTTGCGCGTCACAGTCACGACCTGCGCCCTCCGGTAGATGAGGCCGACGCCGGGAATGAGCTGAAAATTCCAGTCGGCGAGAAAGTGGATGAGGCGGCCGCCCCTGTTCAGGAACAGGAGCGCGGGCACCAGCAGCGACTCGCGGCGCGTGCCGTGGTTCATGGCCAGAATAAACGGATCCATGGCCGGGCGAACGTGCTGGAGGCCATGCACGGCCGCGATCTGGCGGCGCGCAAGCAGCATCAAGCCCCGCAGCAGCAGGCGGTCGCCAAGGCCCAGATGCGGCAGCTCACAGCCCAGGATGTGGCCCGCAGCAGGCACCCGCCACGCCGGCGGGGCCGACCCGAAGGTGATCGGCGAGGCGACGTCGGGGGCTTGCATGGCGCCAGGCTCCGCAACGTTCGGAAGCGAATCGCACGACTTTCGTCCACGCCTCGCCTATCCCCCACGCACGCTGCAGTTCGATGATGGAACGTTGACAATCTGACGAAATCTTCCGGCCGCTCTCGGCCAGGGTCCATCCGGTAAAATTGGAATGCGGAAGTGACGTGCGCCGCACAGATGTCAACCCAGGGGCTGAGAGCATACCCGTATCCTCCGTGGTGAGCCTGTCGAACCACGCGGCCGCAACGGTACCTCACAGCCGTCCTTCGACGGGCTCTGGACGGGGGTTCTCCTTCAGCCCCTGGGTGCCGGATATTTCGCTGGCGCGACATTTCGGGATGACAACGGAAGGATCGGCGATTCCGTCTCGGTCGGATGGTCTCCAGGGGACGGCGATCGGCCGCCGGCAAAGGAACACCCTCGCCGGACGCACCGGTCCTGCGGCTGAGCGCGCCGCTTGCGCGGCTTGGGCTACAGCGCGCCCTTGGTGGAGGGCACGCGGCCGGCTTGGCGCGGGTCGATGGCCACCGCCTCGCGCAGCGCCCGGGCGAGGCCCTTGAAGCACGTCTCGGCGATGTGGTGGTTGTTCTCGCCGTACACATTCTCGACGTGCAGCGTAATGCCGGCGTTCTGCGCGAAGGCCTGGAACCACTCGCGGAACAGCTCGGTGTCCATCTCGCCGATCTTGGGCTGCGAGAAGGCGACTTTCCAGATGAGGTACGGCCGGCCCGACACGTCGATGGCGACGCGCGTCAGCGTCTCGTCCATGGGCAGCGAGACCGAGGCGTAGCGGGCGATGCCCTGCTTGTCGCCCAGCGCCTTCGCCACTGCCTGGCCGATGACGATGCCGCTGTCCTCGGTGGTGTGGTGGAAATCGATGTGCAGGTCGCCCTTCGCCTTCAGCGTAATATCGATCAGAGAGTGGCGGGCAAGCTGCTCCAGCATATGATCGAGGAAGCCGATGCCGGTCGCGACGTCATAGGCGCCGGTTCCGTCGAGATCGACGGAGGCTTTGATCTTCGTCTCCTTGGTGGAGCGCTCGATGGTGGCTTGCCGTTTCACGAGATCGATTGCCCTGCTTGCATGAGGGAAACCAAGCCTTTATCAGCTCGGGGGCATGGTTTCCATAGACCGTCGCCATAATGGGGCCCCTTGATTTACGGGGGGTTCACGCCGACATGGCCCCGAAGGTTCCGACATGAACGATGTAGCTTCATCCCAAGGCGTCTGGCACGGCACCACCATCCTGACCGTCCGCAAAGGCGGCAAGGTGGTCGTGGCCGGCGACGGCCAGGTCAGTCTCGGCGCCACCGTCATCAAGGCCAACGCCAAGAAGGTGCGCTCGCTCGGCAAGGGCGACGTCATCGGCGGCTTTGCCGGCGCGACGGCGGATGCCTTCACGCTGTTCGAGCGGCTCGAGGCCAAGCTCGAGCAGTATCCGGGGCAGCTCACGCGCGCCGCCGTCGAGCTCGCCAAGGACTGGCGCACCGATCGCTTCCTGCGCCGGCTCGAGGCCATGATGATCGTCGCCGACCGCGAGAAGACCCTGGTGCTGACCGGCACCGGCGACGTGCTGGAGCCGGAAGCCGGCGTCATGGGCATCGGCTCGGGCGGCAACTACGCCCTGGCGGCGGCAAAGGCGCTGATTGACAGCGGCCTCAGCGCCGAGGAGATCGCGCGCAAGGCCATGGCCATTGCCGCCGAGATTTGCGTCTACACCAATACCCATCTCGTGATTGAGGCGCTCGACAGCAGCAAATGACCAGCTTCTCCCCCCGCGAAATCGTCTCCGAGCTCGACCGCTTCATCGTCGGCCAGAAGGATGCCAAGCGCGCCGTCGCCATCGCGCTGCGCAACCGCTGGCGCCGCCAGCAGCTCCCCGAGGACCTCAAGGAGGAGGTTCTGCCCAAGAACATCCTGATGATCGGTCCGACCGGCTGCGGCAAGACCGAGATCTCGCGCCGGCTCGCCCGTCTTGCCGGCGCCCCCTTCCTCAAGGTCGAGGCGACCAAGTTCACCGAGGTCGGCTACGTCGGCCGCGACGTCGATTCCATCGTGCGCGACCTCATCGAGGTCGGCATCGGCCTCGTGCGCGAGGCTAAGCGCAGGGAGGTGAAGGCGCTGGCCGAGAAGAACGCCGAGGAGCGCGTGCTCGACGCGCTCGTCGGCACCGGCGCATCGCCGGCCACGCGCGAGAGCTTCCGCAAGCGGCTGCGAACCAACGAGCTCAACGACAAGGAGATCGAGATCCAGGTAGCGGAGGCGGCGCCGCAGCTTCCGACCTTCGACATCCCCGGCGGACAGGTCGGCATGCTCAATCTCGGCGAGATGCTGGGCAAGGCGTTCGGCCAGCGCATGAAGCCGCGCCGCACCACCGTCGGCCATAGCTACGAGCTGCTGATCGCACAGGAGAGCGACAAGCTGCTGGACCAGGACCAGATCGTGCAAGATGCGATCAAGAGCGTGGAGAATGACGGCATCGTCTTCCTCGACGAGATCGACAAGATCTGTGCCCGCTCCGAAGGCGGCCGCATCGGCGCCGACGTTTCGCGCGAGGGCGTGCAGCGCGATCTGCTGCCCCTGATCGAGGGCACGACCGTGTCGACCAAGTACGGCCCGGTGAAGACCGACCACGTGCTGTTCATCGCGTCCGGCGCCTTCCACGCAGCCAAGCCTTCCGACCTGCTGCCGGAGCTGCAGGGCCGGCTGCCGATCCGCGTCGAGCTGAAACCGCTGACGACGGAGGATTTACGCCGCATCCTGACCGAGCCGGAAGCGAGCCTCATCAAGCAGTACGTCGCGCTGCTGGCGACCGAGGGCGTCAAGCTCGTGTTCACCGACGATGCCATCAATGCGCTGGCCGAGATCGCCGCGCAGGTTAATTCCACGGTCGAGAACATCGGCGCGCGGCGGCTGCAGACGGTGATGGAGCGCGTGCTCGACGAGATCTCGTTCGACGCCGCCGACAAGGGCGGCGAGACCACCACCATCGATGCGGCCTACGTACAGGCCCGCATCGGCGATCTCGCCAAGAACGCCGACCTGAGCAAGTTCATCCTGTAGGAACGAAGCCCGTTGAGCCTGTTGGCTCAGGGGGCGCGGCGGACTTCAGGCGCTCAGGACGGGGAGTTGCTTTCGGCGCGCGCGTTGATGGCGCGCAGGATGGCCTTGCGGACGATCTCGCCGATGCACCCGGCAACCAGGCCGACGGCCGGGTTGTAGAACAGCGTCGCGGCCGCTGCGATGCCGATGACGGGCCGGCAGGACGGCTGGGCATCGAACAACCGCCGCGACAAGGCGAGGTCGGTGCCGGCAACGAGCAGCAGCGCCCCCACCGCGCCGATCGGGATCACCGCAAACAGCGAGGCCGCGCTGCCGGCAAATCCAAGGCCGAGGGTCAGCAGCACGGTGCCGAGCAGGACTGGCGCCAAGCCCGTGCGGGCGCCGAAGCGATGCTGAGCCTGAATACCGCCGGCGCCATGGCACATCGGCATGGCGCCCAATGGGGCGAGCAGCAGATTGGCGAAGCCTGAGGACAGCGCGAGGTTGCGCTCGCTCGCGCGCGTATTGGCAGGAAAGAGATCGCGGCAGACAAGCGCGGCCACGATCACCGCATTGGTGAGGGTAAGCGGAAGCTGCGGCACCACCAGAAGCTGCACAGCGCGCCACGTCTCATCCAGCGTTGGCACCTTCAGCGTCAGCGCGCTCCATTGGAGGCCCACGCCGCCCGGCGCCTGCACCATGCCCGACAACGCGCCGACTGCGACGGCCATCAGGAGCATGGCCGGAGCCGCCGGAAAGCGCGGAATGCGCATCATGCCGATCAGCAGCACAAGCGCCGCAACCCCGAGCCATGGCGTGCGCAGGATCAGCTCCAGGCCGAGGATGCCCATCGAGATGCCGAGGCCGAGCTGCAGGCCGGCCGACACCGACTGCGGAATGACGCGCGCCAGCCAGCCGATGGTCCCCGTGGCTGCGAGCACGATCAGCGTGAGGCCGAGGAGCATGCCGGCGGCTGCCATCTCGCCGGGCCCGGCCTGACCCGTCAGCAGCACGGCCGAAATCGCCTTCATGGGCTGCACGGCCATGGGCAGGCCGTAGAACAGGCCGCTGGAAATCAGGAATGCGCCGAACCCGACCAGTACGCCGGCCGGGGCAAGGCCCGCAACGGTGATGGCACCGATGACGTGCGGAATGAAGGTGCCGAGGTCGCCGCAAGCGCCTGCGATCTCGGAAGAAAACTTCCGATGCCGGGGCGCATTGTTGGCCGCTTGCGTCACAGGTCGCGCCGCTCGATCCAGAGTCCAGACAATTCATCATACCTGTTCAATTGCGCTGCACATACAGGCGAAATTCGCTGCTGCACAAGGCTCGAGATTCCACCTTGCCTGCGCTACCCAAACCGATCGGCGATGCCGCCAACGGGCTCATGAACGAGCGGGCTTCCGATTGCGGCCGCCGATCGCTACATAGGGGTCGAATCATCGAGCTGGACCCCATGCCTGCTGTCCTCGCCATTGATGCTCCGGAGCGCGGCGCCACCGCCAAGCCCTCTCTCGCCGGCCTCGGCCGCGATGGGCTGAAGGCGGCGCTGGCGGCTATCGGTGTACCGGACAAGCAGCTGCGCATGCGCGTCGGTCAGCTTTGGAGCTGGATGTACGTGCGCGGCGCCACCGCCTTCGACGACATGTCGGACGTGTCCAAGGAGCTGCGTGCGCGCCTGTCGGAAGCCTACACCCTCGAGCGGCCGGAGATCGTGGCCGAGCAGGTCTCCGTCGACGGCACCCGCAAGTGGCTGCTGCGCCTGCCCAGGCGCGGCCACGAGGCCAGGGCGCCCGAGATCGAGACGGTCTACATCCCCGAAGCCGACCGCGGCACGCTGTGCATCTCGAGCCAGGTCGGCTGCACGCTCACCTGCTCGTTCTGCCACACGGGCACCCAGAAGCTGGTGCGCAATCTCGAGGCCGCCGAGATCGTCGGCCAGATCCTGCTGGCGCGCGACCGCATCGGCGACTGGCCCGGTGCAAGCCCGCCCGGCGACGGCCTCCTGCTTCCGGACACCGAGCGCAAGATCACCAACGTCGTTCTGATGGGCATGGGCGAGCCTCTGTACAATTTCGATAACGTCAGGGACGCGATTGCAATCGCCACCGATGGCGACGGGCTGTCGCTCTCCAAACGGCGCGTCACGCTTTCCACCAGCGGCGTGGTGCCGGAGATCCCGCGTTGGGGCGCGGAGGCGGGCACCATGCTCGCCATCTCGTTGCATGCCGTGCGCGACGAGCTGCGCGACAAGCTGGTGCCGATCAACCGCAAGTACCCGATCGCCGAGCTGCTGGCGGCGTGCCGCGCCTATCCGGGCCTTTCCAATGCAAGGCGCATCACCTTCGAGTATGTCATGCTGAAGGACGTGAACGACAGCCTCGCCGACGCCCGGGCCCTGGTGAAGCTGCTCTCGGGCATTCCGGCCAAGATCAACCTGATCCCGTTCAATCCATGGCCCGGCACGGCGCACGAATGCTCGGACTGGGAGCAGATCGAGCGCTTCGCCGAGGTGGTCAACCGCGCCGGCTATGCGAGCCCGGTGCGCACACCGCGCGGTCGCGACATCATGGCCGCATGCGGGCAGCTCAAGTCGGAGAGCTTGAAGCTGAGCGCCAGCGAGCGCAAGGTTGCGGCCCGCTGAAGCTTGGGAGAGAACCGATGAGGGCTCTGGGGCGCATCATACTTCTGCCGATCGCATTCGTGCTGGCCATGCTTGTGACCGGCTTCGTGATTGTCTCGCTCGGCCAGGAGCGCATCGTTCAGGCGTTCTCGGAGCGCGGCGAGACCACGCTGAATGATCTGCCCGACCTGCTCGCGCTCGCAGTCAGCCTTCTTTCGGTACAGACCCTGATGCCGGCGCTGCTGCTCGTCATCGTGGGCGAGGTGGTGAGAATCCGCGGCGCCTTCTACTACGTGATCGGCGGCGGCGCGGCGCTGGCGATTGTGCCGCTGCTGGTTCGCATCAACCAGCCCGCCAGCATCATGCAGCTCTCGCCCGTCGTTTGGCAGGTGCTTGCGACGGCCGGATTTGCCGGCGGATTCGTGTACTGGCTGTTGGCCGGCCGCAATGCCTGAGGCAGCTCACAGGAAATGCGATTGAATACAACGCTTCACGGCGTATAGATTGATATGGGTTATCAACGGCCCGGATGAGGGGACGGACATGTTCGCGCGCATGTTTCGGGTTGTGTTCGGCTTCGTGCTCGCCTGTCTCGCAGCCGGCCTGACCATCGTCTTGTTCGTCACCACGCCGACCGAGCTGATCAGCGCCTCATCCGAGGCCGGTCCCGACGCGCTGACGAGCACCGGCATGCTGGCCCTGGCCGCCGCCACCCACAGCGCCATATTCTCGGCCCCCTTCGCGCTGATCGGCGCCGCGTTCGCTGAGTGGCGCAGGATCGGCAGCTGGATCTACTATGTGCTGGTGGGTGCGATCATCGCCGGCATCGGTTTCGCGGCCCAGTACTCCAGCGAGTCGAGCGGCCAGGCGAGCATCGTCAACAATTACGCCCTAACCGCATTCCTGACGACCGGCTTCGTCTCGGGACTTGTGTATTGGTTGTTCTCAGGCCGTTTCGCGCGTGGGCCGCGGCAGGAGGTTCTGCCGCCAGTGAAGAGTCAGGCTGCATCGCCGGCCGTGCCGAAGGCCGCCACATCCAACACGTAGGCGCCGGCAGGCCGTGCTCGGCGGCCTGCTTCGTCAGTGCAAAATCGGGCCCTTGAGGAAGCGGCGGCGATCGGCCGAGCGCACGCGGACTTCGAAGGTCTCGCCCTCGCGATTGATCAGCAGGGGCACATCCACGCCGGCATTGCCCAGCGACCACACGCCCCTGAAGAAACTGGCGAGCGTCGTCACCGACGCTCCCGCGACGGCAAGAACGATGTCGCCGGCCTGCAGGTCGACGCTTTGAGCCGGGCCGCCGCTGGCAATGCCGAGCACGGCAACGTTGTTCTCGACCTCGGTGGCATACAGGCCGAGCCACGGCCGGGCTGGCCGGTTCGGACGGCCGATCGTGAGGAGATCGTTATAGATCGGCCTCAACAAATCGATCGGCACCATCATGTTGGCATCCTCTCCCCTGCCACCCTGCGCCGCCTGCTGGATCTGCAGCGATCCGACGCCGAGCAGATCCCCGCCCGGGCCGATCAGGGCTGTGCCGCCCCAGTTGGGATGCGCGGGCGCCGTGAAGATCGCCTCGTCGAGAACATACTCCCAGTAGCCCGCAAACTCCTGTCTGGCGATGATGCGCGCGGTGATCGAACCCTGCCGGCCTCCCGCACCTGCAACGACGACGTGCTCGCCGATCTCGGCGTCGCCTGAGCAACCGACAGGCAGGGCCGGCAGGTCGAGCCGGCCGAGCGCCTGCACGAGACCGAGGCCGGATTCATAATCATAGCCCAGCACGTGGCCCGGCACCACGTGCCCTCTGCCGTGGCTGATCCAGACCGTGTCGGCCTCCATGATGAGATAGCCGATGGTCAGCACGACGCCGTCGGCGCGAATGACCACGCCGTTGCCGGCACGCTCCGTGCCGAGCGTCTCCGCGGTAAAGGCGTCGGCGGGTATTACGGAGCGGATGCCCACCATCGAGGCCAGCGCCTGGTCCAGATCGTAGTCGTAGTCCTCGGGATCCGGCTGCACGACGGCTTGGCCTTTCAATTGCGCGCTGCGACGCTTGTCGTGGAGCTTAGCGCGCCACGCCGGATGCCGCGAGCCCCAAGTCCCGATCCGCAAAAAATGCAGCGCGCTACAAAACGCCATATTCTATGGGATATAGCGATCGACTACATTGCCCGCCGCTATATCTTGATGGATATGCTGAGGAGAGGATCGGGAGGATGAGACAGTCGAGACGCAAGCCGGGTCGGCTTGGCAGCGCACTGGTTGCCGTGCTGCTTGTGCTCTGCGGCATGGCCAAGCCGGCACCCGCGCAAGGCGGCGACGTCGTTGTGTTCGCGGCCGCGAGCCTCAAGAATGCGCTGGATGCCGCTGTCGGCGATTGGCAGAAACAGATGGGGAAGAAAGTCACGGTCTCCTACGCGGCAAGCTCGGCGTTGGCCAAGCAGATCGAGCAGGATGCGCCGGCACACATGTTCGTCTCGGCCGACCTCGCCTGGATGGATTATCTGGCAGGCAAGAACCTCATCAGGACCGACACCCGGTGGAACCTGCTCGGCAATCGCATGGTCCTGATCGCACCAAAGGACAAGGCCCGGATCGTCGATGTCAAGCCCGGCTTCGACCTCGCGAAGATCCTGGGTGACGGCCGCCTGGCCATAGCAAATGTCGAGGCAGTGCCGGCGGGCAAATACGGCAAGGCCGCGCTTGAGAGGCTGGGGGTCTGGCCCAGCGTTTCGGCGAGGCTCGCCCAGGCCGAGAACGTGCGCGCGGCACTGCTGCTGGTCTCCCGCGGCGAGGCGCCCGCCGGCATCGTCTACCAGACGGACGCGGCGGCCGACCCCAACGTCACGATCATCGGCGTCTTTCCGCAAGACACACACCCTCCAATCATCTATCCGGTTGCGCTGACCACGAAGGGCGCTGGCCCCGACGCGATGAGCCTGCTCGCCTACCTCAAGTCACCCGACGCCCGGCGCTTCTTTGAAAGCAGCGGGTTCTCGGTCCTGAAGTAGCGTGGCTGGGCCGGAGCACCTGGAGCAGGACTGCAGATCTGATGTCTTGGAGCATGCTCACTCCCGAGGAATGGACGGCTGTGCGGTTGAGCCTGAGGGTGGCGAGCGTAGCGACGATCTCGGCGCTCCCGCTGGGCATTGCCATTGCCCTGCTGCTGGCCCGCGGACGGTTCTGGGGCAAGTCGCTGGTCGACGGCTTCGTGCTGTTGCCCCTTATCCTGCCGCCGGTCGTCACCGGCTACCTTCTGCTCATCCTGTTCGGACGGCGTGGTCCTGTGGGAAGCTTCCTCGCCGAGCATCTCGGCATCGTGTTCTCGTTCCGCTGGACCGGCGCCGCGCTCGCGTGCGGCATCATGGGTTTTCCGCTGATGGTCCGGGCGATCAGGCTCTCCATCGAGGCGGTCGATCCCCGGCTCGAGCAGGCAGCCGCCACACTGGGCGCCAACCGGGCGTGGACATTTCTCACCATCACGCTGCCGCTGATCGCGCCCGGCATCATCACCGGCATGATCCTTTGCTTCGCCAAGGCGATGGGCGAGTTCGGGGCGACGATCACGTTCGTGTCGAACATTCCGGGTGAGACGCAAACGCTGCCGTCGGCAATCTACACCTTCACGCAGGTACCGGGAGGCGAGGTCGGCGCCCTCCGCCTGACGATCGTCGCCATATTGATCGCCATGGCGGCGCTGCTCGCCTCCGAGGTCCTCGCCAGGCGCACCAACCGGCACCTGGACATCGAATGACGCTGGTTGTCGACATTCGGCGCCGCACGGGCGGCCTGCAGCTCGACGCGACCTTCGAGGCGGGTCCGGGGCTGACGGCCCTGTTCGGCAGATCGGGGGCCGGCAAGACATCGCTGATCAACGTTATTGCCGGCCTGTTGCGGCCGGACGAAGGACGCGTGGCCGTCAACGGCACCGTCCTCGTCGACACGGCGTGCGCCATCCACGTGCCGCCGCACAAGCGCCGCGTCGGCTACGTCTTCCAGGAGGGACGGCTGTTCCCGCATATGACCGTGCGGCAGAATCTGCTGTACGGGCGCTGGTTCGCGCCCGAGGCGACAAGGGCTGGCGATTTCGCGCATGTGGTGGAGCTGCTCGGTATCGAGATGCTCCTCGATCGCCGGCCGGCGCGGCTGTCCGGCGGCGAGAAGCAGCGTGTCGCCATCGGCCGCGCCCTGCTCGCAAGCCCGCGGCTTCTCCTTATGGATGAGCCCTTGGCGTCGCTCGATGAGGCGCGCAAGGCGGAGATTCTGCCCTACATCGAGCGACTGCGCGACGAAAGCCGCGTGCCGATCGTCTACGTCAGTCATTCCGTTGCGGAAGTTGCCCGTCTGGCAACGACCATCGTCGTGCTGTCGCAAGGCTCAGTGGTCTCCGTGGGCCCCGTGGCCGACGTGATGGGCCGCATCGACTTGTTTCCCCACACGGGGCGCGCCGAGGCGGGTGCGATCATCGAGGCGATACTGGAAGGCCACGACGACGCATTCGGTCTCAGCCTGCTGCGCTCGCAAGCCGGGCTGTGGCGGCTGCCGCGCATGGATCTTGCGCCGGGCAGCCGGGTGCGCATCCGCGTTCGCGCCCGCGACGTGATCCTGGCAGCCAAGCCCCCCGAGCAGCTCAGCGCCCTCAATGTGCTTGCGGGAGTGGTATCGGGCATCGCAGCCGCGGAGGGGCCGATCGTCGAGGTGCGCGTCGACTGCAACGGCGAGGCGATCATTGCGCGCGTCACTCGCTATTCGGTGCAGCAACTGGGGCTGAAGCCGGGCGCGCCTGTGCATGCCCTCGTCAAGAGCGTTGCCCTCGACCGGCGC
This sequence comes from Hyphomicrobiaceae bacterium, assembly GCA_008933705.1. Taxonomy (GTDB): domain Bacteria; phylum Pseudomonadota; class Alphaproteobacteria; order Rhizobiales; family Hyphomicrobiaceae; genus AWTP1-13. The sequence goes on along the minus strand of WBUN01000027.1, from coordinate 27,951 downwards.
AGCGTCAGCGGGCCCCTGCGCACAGGCATGGACGGCGACGATGCTTGAGCGGAGTGGCTCGCCGCTTTCGATCAGAGAATCCTATTCGGAGGTCCGGTCGCGGCGGCTGCGATTTGCCGGCTTGGCTGCCACGGCCGACTGCAGCGTCTCGAGCTCGCGCTGCGCCGCAAGGGCCGCCGCCGTCTCGATGGCGCGATAGCTGACGACGACGCGCTGGCCGAGATCGGTCAGCTTTGCGCCACCGCCCCCGCGCCCACCCATCTGCTTGGCAACTACGGGCTCTCGGAATGCCTGATTGAGGCTGTCGACGAGCAGCCAGGCACGCCGATAGGACATACCCAACGCCTTGCCGGCCTTGGTGATGGAGCCGAGCTTGCCGATCAGCTCCATGAGGCGGATCTTGCCCGGCCCCAGCGCAGCGTTCCTGCCGAGATCGACGCGGATCGTCAGCGCAGCTGCATCGCTCCCCTTGCGCGATGCGTGCGGCGTCATGGTCACACGCCTTGAAACGGGCTTTGTCGCTCGTCTGGGCATGGCTGTGACATCGCTCCAATCGCCGACGTGGTGCGGACGGAGGGAGTCGAACCCTCACGGCGTTGCCGCCTCAGGATTTTAAGTCCTGTGTGTCTACCAGTTCCACCACGTCCGCTCGCGGCCAGTTATGCGACGGGTGCCGCCGAGTGGCAATCGCGTCAGATGCTGTCGGGGGAGGCAGGCGTCGGGGCATAGTCGACCCGCATGAGGAAAAGCCCCCGCGCAGGCGCCACCGGGCCGCATGCCGTTCGGTCCTTCGCCGCCAGCGCGGCCGCAAGATCGGCGGGCGCCCACTTGCCCTCGCCGACCAGCTTCAGCGAGCCCACCATGGAGCGCACCTGGTTGTGCAGGAAGGAGCGTGCCGACGCCTCGATCCAGATTTCTTCGCCGACGGCCGCAACATCGAGCCGGTCGAGGGTCTTGATCGGGGACTTGGCCTGGCAGCCGGCCGCACGAAAGGTGGTGAAGTCGTGCCGGCCGATCAGCGCCGGGGCGGCCTCGGCCATCGCCGCAACGTGCATGGGCTGAGGCACCCACCACACGCGATCGCGGTCGAGCACGGGCGGGGCCGGGCGCGCAAGGAGGCGATAGCGGTAGTGGCGGGCAGTGGCGCTGAAGCGGGCGTCGAAATTGTCCGCCACCTCCGCGCAATCCAGGACGGCGATCGGGTCGGGTTTCAGATGGAAGTTCACCGCGGCGCGAATGGTGTGCGGCGAACGCGGCCGAGCGAGATCGAAATGGGCGACCTGGCCGCACGCGTGCACGCCGGCGTCGGTGCGGCCGGCGCCGCGCACGGAGACGGTCTCGCCCGAGAACTTCAGAATGGCGTCGGTGAGTCGGCCCTGCACCGACATGCCCAACGCCTGCAACTGCCAGCCGACAAACGGCGTTCCGTCATATTCGAGCGTGACGCGATAGCGGGGCATGGGCTGGATACGCAGGTGGCGACGGTTTGCGCCTCCCCACTACCGGCTACCGTGCAGCGGGACAAGCCCGCGCCGCATCTCAGCGGGGTGCCCGGGCGCGGTCGCGCGGATAGACGAAGTATCCGCGCCTGCCCAGGCGGTCCCCGCCTTCCAGCACAATCGGTGTGGAGTTGCCCGTGTTGATGATGACGCGATCGTGCGGCGGCAGTGGACGGAAGACGCGCACCCCCTCCTCCAAGGTGACGGTGGCGCCGTAGAAGGGGCGCGGCTCGATGCGCGTCGTGTAGGCCTGCTGCGCAAAGGCTGGCAAGCAGCCAAGAGTTACGCCCACGCCGGTGAGCAGCCCGAGAGCCAGGATACGCATCCGCCACCTCCAACCACTGATGAGGACTTCCATTGGCGAGGACTTTAGGTGGCCTTCCCGCCGTCCCGGCAAGCGATCTGCGGCAATGCTTAACGCCCGCATTCTAGAGTTGCGTCCCGCGCTTCAAGGGGAAGCCGCGCAGGAACTCTCCGGCCGTCATCGGCCGCTTGCCCGCCCGCTGAACCTCGAGGATGCGCACAGCGCCCTCTGCGCAGGCAACCGTCAGGGCGTCGTCGAGCACGCTGCCCGGCGCACCGGCGCCGCCGGACAGGGTTGTACGCAATACCTTGATGCGTTCCGGCTTGCCTCCCATCGACGTCTCAAACCAGGCGCCGGGAAAGGGGGAGAGGCCGCGGATGTGATTGTGAACCTCGGACGCCGGCCGGCCGAAATCGATGCGGCTCTCGTCCTTGCCGACCTTGGCGGCATAGGTCACGCCATCGACGGGCTGCGGCACGCATGCGAGGCAGCCCCGCTCTAGCTCGGCTAGGGCGCGGACCATCAACTTCGCACCGCTCTCGGCCATGACATCGTGCAGTTCTCCGGCCGTCATGTCGGAGCCGATCGCAACCGGTTCCGATAGGCACACCGGTCCCGTGTCGAGGCCCTCGTCCATCCGCATGACCGTGGCCGCAGTCTCCGCGTCTCCCGCCATGACGGCACGCTGGATAGGGGCAGCGCCGCGCCAGCGGGGCAGCGCGGAGGCATGCAGGTTGAGGCAGCCTTGGCGCGGGCCGGCCAGCACGGCTCTCGGCAGGATCAGCCCGTATGCCACAACGACGCCCACATCGGCGCCGTGTGCCACAAAGGCGGCCTGGGCGTCGGCGCCCTTTAGACTGCGCGGCGTCAGAACAGGAAGGCCTGCACCTTCGGCAAAGGCGTGCACCGCCGATTTGCGCTCCGCCATGCCGCGCCCGGCCGGTCTCGGCGGCTGGGTATAGACGGCAGCGACGCGATGGCCGGCCGCAACAATGCCGGCAAGCGTGGGAACGGCAAACTCAGGGGTGCCCATGAAGACGATGCGCAGCATCTGGTTCCCTGAAAGCAGCCCCCGCTCGACAAGCTCCGTCTCGCGTGTGCCACGTCACCTGGCCGCCACCCCGAGCCTGCCGAGGGGTGGACGACAAACACAGCAGCCCGGTCTACATCGCCGCCTCGGCCTTTGCCTGCTTCTTGAACTTGCGGACGATGATGTCGCGCTTCAGCCGCGACAGGAAATCGATGATCAGCTTGCCGTTGAGATGATCGACCTCGTGCTGGATCGCGGTTGCGAGAAGACCTTCCGCGGCCAGCTCCTGCGGCTTGCCCTCGCGGTCCAGAAACCGCACCGTCAGGGAGGCGGGCCGCTCGATCTCGATGCGCACGTCCGGGATCGACAGGCAGCCTTCCTCGTGCACGCGCATCTCGGAACCGAGCGACACGATCTCGGGGTTCACGAGGATGAGGGGGCGACGCTCCTCGTCCTCGCCCGAGGTGTCGAGCACGACCAGGCGCCGCGGCACGCCGACCTGCACGGCTGCAAGGCCGACACCCGGTGCTGCATACATCGTCTCCAGCATGTCGTCCATCAGCCTGCGCAGTTCGTCGTCGACCCGCTCGACGCGGTCGGAGGCCTTGCGCAGGAGGGGGTCCGGCAGGGTTATGATGGGAAGTTTCGCCATGCCGCTGAAATAGGGTGGTGCGCCGGCAAGGTCAATCGCCTGGAGGCCTCCCGGAGCGGGAAACGACGCGAAAATCCCTGCGCCCGATGTTTTGGCCTTCGCGCCGCGACGCCCGATCGGCTAAGCTGCGGTTGGTCTAGTTCGGACGCTGACGGAGGGAATCGTGGGGGTCTCGTTTCGTTACGCCTTGGCGCTCGCTGCCGCACTGCTCTTGCACGCCGGAACAGCCGGCGCACAGAACAAGTATGGCTCGATCGCGCTGAGCGCCAAGGGCACGCAGTACGGTTACAGCACCAATCACAACTCGATGCAGGAAGCCGAAAGGGCAGCCTTGGCGGAGTGCGGCAAGCGCGCCCGGGATTGCGAGATCTTCAAGTCGATCGAGAACACCTGCGTCTCCTTTGCCATCGCCAGGAACGCCGCGGCCGGCTGGGCCACCGGCGGCGACACCGCCGAAGCGCGCAAGAAGGCAGCGCTCGACGAGTGCAAGAGGCAGGGCGGAGACGTGTGCAACTACATCACCGACTTCTGCGCCAGGTGAGCGGCTGAGGGCGAGGTTCGTCCGTCCGCTCAGGCATACCGGGCCCTGGCGAGCTCGGCACCCTTTGCCAATGCCGCAAGCTTGGCATAGGCGATGTCGCGGCGCATCGGGGCCATGCCGCAGTTGGTGCACAGGAGCATGCGCTCCCTGGGTACGTACTTGATGGCCTCCTCCACGACGGCGGCCACCTCCTCGGGTGTCTCCACTGTGTCGCCGGCGACATCGATCGCACCTACGAGAACGTCTTTGCCCTGCAACAGACCGAGCAGGCTTGCGGGCACGCGCGAGTTGCGGCATTCGACCGACACCTGCTGGATCTTGCTCTTGGCGAGCGCCGGGAAGATCTCCTCGTATTGGCGCCATTCCTGGCCCAGCGTGGCCTTCCAATCGACGTTGGCCTTGATGCCATAGCCGTAGCAGATGTGAACCGCCGTGGTGCAGGAAAGACCCTGGGCCGCCCGCTCGAGCGCGGTGATGCCCCACTCCTTCACCTCGCGCATGAAGACGTTGAACGCCGGCTCGTCGAACTGAACGACGTCGACGCCGTCCTTCTCCAGCGCGAGTGCCTCCGCGTTCAGAAGCTCGGCAAACGCCATCGCCATCTTCACCTTGTCGCCGTAGTGCCGGTCCGCGATCGTGTCGCTGATGGTCATCGGGCCGGGCAGGGTGAATTTGAGCTTCCTGCGGGTGTGGGCGCGGGCAATGCGGGCCTCGGTCTGATGAACCCTGCCCTTGAGCCGCACCGGCCCGATCACTTGCGGGACCATGGCTTTGTAGCGATCGGCTCGGATGCCCATCTCGACCTTGTGGGCGAAGTCGATGCCCTCGACCCGCTCGAGGAAACCATGCACGAAATGCTGCCGCGACTGCTCCCCGTCGCCCACGATGTCGATGCCGGCATCCTCCTGCTCTTTCAGGGCAAGGATGGTGGCATCACGCTTGGCATCCTCGAGTTCTGCTCCTTCGGCGCGCCAGGGCGCCCACAGCTTGTTCGGCTCCGCAAGCCAGCCGGGCTTCGGCAAGCTGCCGGCGATCGTGGTCTCGAACATGGGGTCCTCCCGATCTGGACTGGTCGCGCTTCTATCGGCAATGTTGGCAACGATCATAGCCTAGCCGCAGCGCCGGCTCCGCGAAACCCTTGGGCAGCGTCCCAAGCCGAGAAGGGATGAGATTGGCCATGTTCGACCCCGCAGCCGCCGCCAGGTTCATCGACGAGGCGCATCGCACGGGTGCACGCTATCGCAATTTGCCCGCGGCGATCGCCCCCAAGACCGTGGCCGAAGCCTATGCTGCGCAGGAAGCGTTGCGCGACCTGTGGGTACCGCGCCTGGGGCCGGTCGCGGGCCTGAAGATCGCGACCACGACCAAGATCATGCAGAAGCTGATGGGCATCAATCACCCGTGTGGCGGGATGATCTTCGCCTCGCGCATCCATCGCTCGCCTGCCAGGATCCGCAAGGGCGACTACATCAACGTGCGGGTCGAGTGCGAGCTGGCGGTCAGGCTCGGCCGAGACCTGCCGCGCGGGGTGACGCCTCACTCGCGCGATTCCGTGCGCGAAGCCGTTGCCGAGGTCATGGCGGCATTCGAGCTGATCGAGGATCGCTTCGCCGATTACAAGACCTGCAACGCGCTCTCGCTGATCGCCGACAACGCCTGGAACGGCGGCATTGTCGTCGGTCCGGCCATGCAGGTTCCGGCCGGTCTCGATCTCGACGGCATCACCGGGCGCCTTGCGCGCAACGGCAAGGAAGAAGCCGTCGGCAAGACGGACGATCCGCTCGGCGCGCTGGCCTGGCTTGCCAACCTGGCGGCAGAACGCGACCGGTCGATGACCGCAGGCATGGTGGTGATCACCGGGAGCGTGGTCACGACCGTCGACATCGCCGCCGGCGAGCAGCTCGATTTCGTGCTGGAGGGCGTCGGCGCCGCATCGCTCACGGCGGCCTGACCGCCATCATCGCCACTGCGGGCTCGGCGTCCGGCCTCACTTTGCCGCGAGCGCTGCCCGGAACTCCTTGGAAAGTTGCCGTACTTTGTCGGCATCGACGCCGGACTGCCGGAGAAGATCCTCGTACTGCTTGACGAGACCGTCCTTGTCCTCGCCGCCGGTGTTGCGTCTTACGCCGCGCGTGACCGGCTGGTCGGGGCCCGAAGCCACGACGAGCGGATCGGGCCTGGGGTAGATCCTGCGGATGAAGGCGCGGTCCTTCTCCGACAGGTCGAGGTTCTCTGGAACCCAGCACGGGCTCCGCGTGCCGCCCTTGAAGATCTGCGGCGGCAGGCTGTAGTGCATGATCGACCGGCGGTCGACCTCGGTCGCGTTGAACTCATCGTTCTGCAGAAACTGGCGGAAGTTCCTGTCGACCTGCTCTTTCGGCCAGCCGATCTTCGCGCCAACTGCGTAGGCCGCCTCCCAGTCGATCTCCGCGTCGCAATTGGCCCGCGGACTCTGGTGCTCGTGCAGCATGCCGAGTGCGTGCCCGAACTCGTGCAGGATGGTCTTGCGCAGCTCCGATTCGGGAGCAGGCTGGCCGTTGGCAAATCGCGGCGTGTCGACGCCGAAGAACTGCAGGTTCATGGAGGGGTCCCTCTGCCGGCTCACCGTGCCGAAGAAGGACCACCATCCCTTGCCGTCCACGAAGTCGATCTTGATGTCCTCGTGCCCGTCGCCCTGGCATTTGCGCAGCGTGGAGCCTTCGCCGAAGTCGAACACGACATTTGCGTATTGCATCCACTCGCGGGCGTATCGGGCAACGCGCTCCTGCGCCTTCTCGCTTCCTGACCGGAAGCAGACCTTGATCGTCTGCCCGGGCTTCCAGGTCACGGTGCGCGCGACAACGCCACGCAGCTTGGAGACTGGGGCGCCCTTCGCCTCCGGTGGGATGAAGCGGGCAAGCTGCGCTCCGCTATTGGCCAGCGTCGAGGAAATGCAGGATGGAAACGCAAAGCCTTCCTGGGCATGGGACGTCCCACCGAATGCTGCCAACACCGGGATCGAAAGGGCGGCCGCCACACAAAGACGCATGAGCCTTTCCTCCACCATCCGCAATATCCCAGCCTCGTGCGCATTCACGCGGGGGGCGTGCCCCATCATACGTGCGCGCGTGGCAGGAACATGATCGATCGGCGTGCAACCGCGGCTCAGCCGCCGATCTCTGCCAGCCCGTTGTTGAGCACGACCACATCACGTTCGACGACGCGCGCGCGGAAGGAGACCCGGTCGCCCTGCGCCCACATCTCCGTGCGGATGGTCTCGCCCGGATATACCGGCGAGGAGAAGCGCACGTGCAGGCCCTTCAGTCGCGTCGGATCGCCGCCGCAGCAAGCCTTGATCAGCGCGCGTCCGGCCACGCCGTACGTGCACAGGCCGTGCAGGATGGGCATCTTGAAACCGCCGGCCGCGGCTGCCTTGGGATCGGCATGCAGCGGGTTCTTGTCTCCTGACAGCCGGTAGATGAGCGCCGAATTCGGCGCCGTCTTGATATCGAGGTGGCGGGTAGGCGCAGTCTCCGGCAGCGTATGGGGCTGGGGCTGCGGTCCGGCCTTGCCGCCGAAGCCCCCGTTGCCGCGCAACATGACGGTGGACGAGGTGGTCGCGATTAGCGCGCCGCTCGCCTTGTCCAGGATCTGGCGCTCGACGAACAGCACCGCGCCCTTCTCCTTGCCCTTGTCGAGCAGATCGGTGACCCGTGTGCGGCCGATCACCTTGCCGGCCGGCGGAATGGGCCGATGCAGCGTAAGATGCTGCTCCCCGTGCAGAACCTTCGAGTAGTCCGCCGTCGACTCGGGGCTCTCCAGCCAGTTGCCCGGATAGGCGAGCACCACGGCCTGGGTCGGGAGCGCGACCAGACCCCTCTCGTAGACGTACTTGATCTCATCGGGCGCGCCGGGGTCCGACCCGCATCCGACGCCGAGCGCATACAGGATCGTATCTTTGTCCGTATACGCATGCTCGATTTCAGGGAATTTCCAGTTGAGGATCTTTTGCGGGTCGAACGTCATGGATGTCTCACGCGAGTGCGGCCGGATCGACGTTAGTAGCCGGTGTGCTCGCCAGGGAGCAATGCCTTGACAGCGCGTCGCTCCCCTGCCGTGGCCGGCACGCCATGCTCCCACGCGGGCTTCGTGCTTCGGGGACCTCTGTCCATTCGGGAACAGCGCGTTTCCGCCCCGTCTTATCCTGACGGGCTTCGCTTCCCATCTACATCGGACCGCCGGGCCGGTGAGGGGAGGCTCCGGCCAATCAATCGCGTGGGCCCTCACGCACCCCCTTGACGAGCCCCCAATCTCGTTCCATCTATGTAAATGTTATAAACATTGACATGAGCCGGAGACCTGGAGGTGAATGGCGATGTCTGAGGTAGTGGCAAGAATCGACGACTTCGGAAAGCCGGCATGGATCACCCTGATGGTGCTTGGCTTCATCGTGTTCTGGCCCATAGGGCTCGGAATCCTGGCCTACTTGATATGGAGTGGACGGATGGGATGCGGACGGCATGGTGATATGCAGCAGTGGCGTGAGCGCGCGGCCGAGAGATGGGAGCGCAAACGCGACCGCTGGGAGCGCAAGATGCAGCGGTGGGGCGGCGGCCCGAGCTTTCGCCCGAGCGGCAATCGCGCGTTCGACGAATACCGCGAGGAGGCGCTGCGCAAGCTCGAGGACGAGGTGAACGAGTTCCGCGAATTCCTGCAGCGCCTGCGCATGGCCAAGGACAGGGCCGAGTTCGACGAGTTCATGAGGGAGCGGCGCAATCGTTCAGCCGGCCCGGGCGAGCCCCCGCCGCAAGGCCCTGATGCCCGACCGCAGGGCTGATGGTCGAAGAGTTCCGTTCTTGCACGCAGCGCAGGCCGGCCGGCAACGAGCCGGCCTCGCCATTTGGGCTCTCATCCTCCGATAACGATCGCCTGGAGGTGGTGGTTCGCGGTGCGCGTGCCGGCGGCACGGGCTACGACGACTTGACGGCTAGTTCTCGTCCATCTTCAGCGCAGCGATGAACGCTTCCTGCGGGATGTCCACCTTGCCGAACTGGCGCATCTTCTTCTTGCCGGCCTTCTGCTTGTCGAGCAGCTTGCGCTTGCGCGTGATGTCGCCGCCGTAGCACTTGGCGATCACGTCCTTCCTGAGCGCACGGATTGTCTCGCGGGCGATGATGCGCGCGCCCAGTGCGGCCTGGATCGGAATCTGGAACAGGTGAGGCGGGATCAGGTCCTTGAGCTTTTCGCACATGGCCCGGCCGCGGCTCTCGGCTCGCGTGCGATGCACGATGACGGAGAGCGCATCGACCGGCTCGCCGTTGACGAGGATCGACATCTTCACCAGATCGCCCGGCTCGTAACCCTTGATCTGATAATCGAAGGAAGCATAGCCGCGACTGATCGACTTCAACCGGTCGTAGAAGTCGAACACCACCTCGTTCAGGGGCAGCTCATAGACGAGCATCGCCCTGCTGCCGACGTAGGTGAGCGTCTTCTGGCGCCCACGCCGGTCCTGGCAGAGCTTCAGCACGCTCCCCAGGTGCTCGTCCGGCACCAGGATGGTCGCCTCGATCCACGGCTCCTCGATGCGGTCGATGCGACCGGCATCGGGCATATCGGCCGGATTGTGCATCTCCAGCTTGGAGCCGTCGGTCAGATAGACCTGGTAGATGACGCTCGGCGCCGTGGTGATGAGGTCGAGATTGAACTCGCGTTCCAGCCGCTCGGTGATGATCTCCAGGTGCAGCAGGCCGAGGAAGCCGCAGCGGAAGCCGAAGCCGAGCGCGGCCGAGCTCTCCGTCTCGAAGGAGAAGCTGGCGTCGTTGAGGCGCAGCCGCGCCATGGCCTCGCGCAGGTCCTCGAATTGGGCGGCATCCACCGGAAACAGGCCGCAGAACACCACCGGCTGCGCCGGCTTGAACCCCGGCAGAGGCTTTGCCGTCGGGTTTCTTTCGTCCGTGACCGTGTCGCCGACGCGCGTGTCTGCCACCTGCTTGATGGCGGCGGTGAAGAAGCCGACTTCTCCGGGGCCAAGCTCGGCCAGCATCTCCTGCTTCGGCCTGAAGATGCCGACGCGCTCGACCTGGTAGCTGCCGCCCGACGACATCAGCTTGATCTTCTGACCCTTCTTCAAGGTGCCGTCGATGATGCGCACCAACACGACAACGCCCAGATAGGCGTCGTACCAGCTGTCGATGAGCAAGGCCTTGAGCGGCGCCTTGCGATCGCCCCTGGGAGGCGGCAGCCGCTCGACGATCGCCTCCAGCACGGCAGCGACGTTCTTGCCGGTCTTGGCGGAAATGGGGATGGCGTTGGAGGCATCGAGGCCGATCACCTCCTCGATCTGCTGCTTCACGCGGTCGGGGTCGGCCGCCGGAAGATCGACCTTGTTGAGGACCGGCAGGATCTCGAGATTGTTGTCGAGCGCCTGGTAGACGTTCGCAAGCGTCTGCGCCTCGACGCCCTGGCTCGCGTCGACCACCAGAATGGCGCCCTCGCAGGCGGCGAGCGAACGCGAGACCTCATAGGCGAAATCGACGTGGCCCGGCGTGTCCATCAGGTTGAGCTGATACACCTTGCCGTCCTTGGCCTTGTAGTCGAGGCGCACCGTCTGCGCCTTGATCGTGATGCCGCGCTCGCGCTCGATGTCCATCGAGTCGAGTATCTGCTCCTTCATCTCCCGGTCGGAGACGTTCCCGCACAGCTGGATCAGCCGGTCGGAGAGCGTCGACTTGCCGTGGTCGATGTGGGCGATGATCGAGAAGTTGCGGATGAGGCCGATATCCGTCATGGCCCGCGTGCTTAGCACCGCTCGCGCGCGGTTTGAACCAAGAACAGCCGCCCTGCTCGGGGAGGTCAAAACGTCGCCCTGAAAAAATCGACATCAGTCATACAATATAGCACATTAGTTTGCCGCCAAGCCCGGCAAGTCCACTATCGGTTATAGGGCGCGTGCTGAAGAATGGGAAAACTGTGGTTTTAGCACAGTAGATGGCAGAAAAACTGCACAGCAGGCGTCAACTTCTTGTACCTCCGTCCCGCCTCGGGGCCAATTTCACTACAAAAACAGAGATTTATGCTGTCTTGTTGTTAAGCAGAATGTATTTTTGGAAGATTACAACCCGGCCGCAATCTGCGAAACCGCGAGCATCATGCCCGAGATGCTCGCACCGGACGTCCGCTCACAGTTCGCGAAGCGACTGAAAGAACTCAGAACCCAACGCGGTTTTGATCGCGCGCGCTACTTTGCCAGATCGTTGGGCATAGAGGAGAATCGCTACACGCGCTACGAGCGGGCCGAGGTGGAGCCGAGCCTCACGTTGATCCACAGAATGTGCGAGAAACTGCAGGTCACGCCGAATGAGCTGCTGGGCTTTGCAGATCTCAGAGACGAAATTCCGTTCGGTCAGGCGCCCGGCCTCGCCGATGCGTCGGCCGAGGAAGCGACGCCCAATTCGAAGGGTCGGGGAAACCGGGCTGGCCATGGCAAGAGTGCAGTCAATCGGGGCTCTGTCGCCTGGCGCCTCGCCACGGAGGTGGCCGCGCTCCGCGCCGAGCGGACACCGTCCCGATCCAAGACGCCGGAAGATCCCCTCGGGCTGTTCCGAGAAACAGCAGCGCTGTTCCAGAGACTGCAGGCCGAGCCGTTCGACACCGTCGCTGAGATCGTCGGCGACACGGCGTTGAAGAGCGCCGGGGCGGAGCGGCAAGCGGCTCTCGCTGCCCTCATCCGTTCATTCACCGAGACCGTCACCAAGACGCCGGCCGGCTAGCCCGGACGCTGCGGCATCATGCGCGGATCACGCCACCTGTTGCTTTTCCCACGGCCGCAACGATCTTGGCCACCACGGCTTCGATTTCTTCGTCCGTCAGCGTCTTCTCCATCGGCTGCAGGGTGATCTCCACGCCGACCGACTTCCTGCCGGCCCCGAGACCGCCTCCCTCGAACAGGTCGAAAACGTTGACTGCCGCGATCAGCTTCCTGTCCGCAGACATCGCGGCCTTCACGACATCGCCGGCCGCCACGGTCTGATCGAGCACGAAGGCCAGATCGCGATGAACCGGGAGAAGATCGGCGGCCTGGAGCTGACCGCGGCCCAGACCCTTCTTGCGTTCCACAGGCAGCGCATCGATGAAGACCTCGAAGGCCGTCGCGGGTGAGGCGACGTCGAGAGCGGCGAGCGTCTCGGGATGAATCTCGCCGAAGTGAGCCAGCACGATCTTGGGACCGAGCCGCAGCGTCGCCGAGCGCCCTGGATGGAACCAGCGGGGCGCATCGCGGGTAAGCTGCGCCTTCGAAGCATCCATGCCGAGACCTGCCAGCAGGGCCGCTGCATCCGCCTTGGCATCGAAGAACTCTGCGCTCTTCGCCTGACCCGTCCAGTGGCGTCCCGACCCTGTCAACACGGCGGCACCCGCGCGAACACCTGACGCGGCCATGAACTGGTCGTTCGGTCCGGCACCACGATACGCCTGGCCCACCTCGAACAGCGCCACGTCGGCAAAGCCGCGGTTGCGATTGCGCTGCATGGCGGAGAGCAGGCCCGGCAGCAGGCTCGGCCGCATCGACGTCATCTCGCTCGAGATCGGATTGGCAAGATCGAGCTCGGCCAGTCCGCCGCCAAAATGCTCAGCCTGTCCGCGCGGGATGAACGACCATGTGATGGCTTCCACCATGCCGCGCCCCGCAAGGACGCGACGGGCGCGGCGCACCCGGCGCTGTGTCTGCGTGAGGACGGATCGGGCAACGCCGCTCGTACGCGGCATAGCAGCCGATGGCACATTGTCGAGCCCGGCGATGCGCACCACCTCCTCGACGAGGTCTGCAGCACCGTGCACGTCCGGCCGCCAGCTCGGCGCCTTCACCTTCACCGTTGCACCCTTGCCGTCCACCTCGAAGCCCAGCGCCTCGAGCGTGGCGCGGATGCGCTTCGGGTCGACGGCGATGCCGCCAAGCTTCTCGACCATCCCGATCGGAAAGGTGATCAGCGTGTTGGCAGCGGGAGGCGCTCCGGCGATTCTGGCTTTGGATGGGGTTCCGCCGGCAACGTCCATCATCATGGCAGTGGCCAGGTCCAGTCCGGGCCGGATGAAGGCCGGATCGACGCCGCGCTCGAAGCGATAGCGCGCATCGCTCTGCACGCCTGTCTTGCGGCCGGTCGCCGACGTGCGCAGCGGATCGAAGTAGGCACACTCGATCAGGATGTTCCTGGTCTCGCTGGTGCAGCCGGTCTCCTCGCCGCCAAGGATGCCTCCGAAGCCCAGCACTGCGCGCTCATCGGCGATCACGCACATGGTGTCGTCGACCTCGTACGTCTTGCCGTCGAGGCCAAGGAAGCTCTCTCCCTTCCTGCCGAGCCGCGCGCGAATGGCGCCTGCCAGCTTGTCGGCGTCATAGACATGCAGCGGCCTGCCGCGATCGAGGCTGATGTAGTTGGTCACATCGACGAGCGCATTGATGGGACGCAGGCCGACTGCCTTGAGCCGCTGCTGCATCCACGCCGGCGCGGCACCGTTCCTGACTCCCTTGATGTAGCGCCCGGCGAAGCAGGAGCAGGCGCCGGCAGCCTCCGCAGGAAAGTCGAGCCTGATCTCAACCGGGCAATCAAAGGTACCCTCGACACCCGAAGAAGCGCGCTCCGGCTTCAGCTTGCCGAGACCGGCGGCAGCAAGATCGCGGGCGATGCCGCGCACGCCGGTGCAATCCGGGCGGTTGGGCGTAAGCTTCACCTCGAGCACGGGGTCGCCGAGACCCATGACATCGGCATAGCTCTCGCCGACGTGCTCGCCCAGCTCGGGCGCCAGCTCCATGATGCCCCGGTGCTCGTCGGACAGCTCCAGCTCCCTTTCCGACACCAGCATGCCGTTCGAGACGATCCCGCGCACCGGGCGCTTGTCGAGCGTGCTCTTGGTGCCGGGGATGTAGCTGCCGATCGGCGCGAACACGCCGACCAGCCCGGCCCTGGCGTTGGGGGCGCCGCAGACGACCTCCACCACACCCTTGCCGGTATCGACTTTGCACACGCGCAGCCGGTCGGCATTGGGGTGCGGCTTCGCCTCCAGCACGCGCGCAATCGTGAACGGTTGCAGATTCTTGGCGGGCTCGTCGACCCTTTCGACCTCGAGGCCGATCGCCGAAAGCTTCGTGGCCAGCTCCTCGATGGAGGCCTGCGTGTCGAGGTGATCCTTGAGCCAGGAGAGGGTGAATTTCATCGTCGATCCCTCCGCCTACGGCGACAGCCCGCCGGCAAGCGTCGGCACATCGAGGGGCAGGAAACCGAAGTGCTTCAGCCAGCGCAGATCGGCTGCGAACATGTCGCGCAGATCGGGGATGCCGTACTTGAGCATCGTGATGCGATCGAGACCCATGCCGAACGCGAAGCCCTGGTATTTGTCGGGGTCGAGGCCGCAATTGCGGATGACGTTGGGGTGCACCATGCCGCTGCCGAGGATCTCGAGCCACTGCCCCGGCTTGCCGATCGCGGCCGCATCGATGTCCACCTCCATCGACGGCTCGGTGAAGGGGAAGTGCGAGGCGCGGAAGCGCATGCGCACCTCGTCGACCTCGAAGAACGCCTTGCAGAATTCCTCGATGCACCACTTGAGATGGCCGAGATGCGTCTCCTCGTCGATCACCAGCGCCTCGATCTGATGGAACATCGGCGTGTGCGTGGCGTCGCTGTCGAGACGATAGACGCGGCCGGGCGCAATGATGCGGATCGGCGGCTTCTGCGACATCATGGTGCGGATCTGCACGGGACTCGTATGCGTCCTGAGCAGCATGCGCGTGCCATCCGCCTTCGGATGGAAATAGAAGGTGTCGTGATCCTGCCGCGCGGGATGCTCGGGCGGAATGTTGAGCTTGGTGAAGTTGAGATCGTCCGTTTCGATGTCCGGGCCCTCGGCAACTGCGAAACCCATGTCGCCGAAGATTTCGGCCACCTCGTCCCACACCTGGCTGACGGGATGGACGCGGCCGTCCTGCAGCGGCCCAAGACGCACGGGCAGCGTCACATCGGCGCGCTCGGTAGCAAGACGGGAGCTGAGCGCCTGCCGCTCCAGCTCCGCCTTGCGGCTCTCCAGCGCGTCGCTGACGCGCTGCTTCAAACCGTTCACCGATTGCCCGAACGCCTTGCGCTGATCGGCCGGAAGCGAGCCGAGCTTTGCCATCAGCTCAGACACGCGCCCCTTCTTGCCGAGGGCGGCGATGCGTACATCCTCGAGCGCCCGCAAATCGCCGGCACCGCCGATCTCGGCGAGGAGCGCACCTTCTAGAACAGCGAGATCGTTGTTGTTTGCCATTGCGCGGCCCACACTCTTGACGTCATCCCCGCGGTGGCGGGGGCCCATGCACCTGCCAGCAGGGGTTCCGGCGCGACCAGAGATACGTCAACCGATCTCTGAAGCAATCAGCCGCACCTTCCCGGCCAAGTGGACTGGGTTCCCGCCTGCGCGGGAGTGACGTTGCGTTTGACGCTCAGGCCGCCTTCTTGACCTGGGCGGCTGCTTGATCGCACAGCGCCTTGAAACCGGCAGCGTCCTTCACGGCAAGATCGGCCAGAACCTTGCGGTCGACCTCGATGCCGGCCTTGTTGAGGCCGTCGATAAATCGGCCGTAGGTCAGGCCGTGCTCGCGCACTGCGGCGTTGATGCGCTGGATCCACAGCGCACGGAACGTGCGCTTCTTGCGCTTGCGGTCCCGGTAGCCGTACTGCATGGCCTTCTCGACGGCCTGCTTGGCGACACGGATGGTGTTCTTGCGACGGCCGTAATAGCCTTTCGCCTTCTTCAAAACCTTCTTGTGCTTGGCATGGGCGGTAACGCCGCGCTTCACGCGTGCCATGGGTCTACTCCGTCAACCAGGAATGAGGGGTTGCAGCTCGTCCGCAGATCGTCGGATCAACGGGCGTAGGGCATGTACTTCTTGACGATCTTGGCATCGCTGTCGTTCAGCACCATCGTCCCGCGCGCCGTCCGCACGAACTTGGCCGTGCGCTTGATCATACCGTGCCGCTTGCCCTGGGCCTGGGCCTTGACCTTGCCCGTCCCGGTCATCTTGAAGCGCTTCTTGGCGCCGCTCTTCGTCTTCAGCTTGGGCATTTTGCTCTCCTGATTGTGCGCGCACGACCACCTGCAGGCGACCGCGCAGCGATTGGTTAAAAGCATGAAAAGTCGCCACGGCATGCCCCGCCGGGCGACTTGCGACGTTCTCATAAGGCGAACGGGCACGACGTGCAATGCCTTTCCGCCATCATGCTGCCCTGAGCCTCAGGCATTCAGGCCTCGTTCCGGCGCCTCTTGCCGGCCGTTTCACCCCTGCAGGCGGGATCCCATGCAAGGTCCATAGCTCCTCCCACTGGCTTGAACCCATCGAACCGGCACGCGCGAGCGCCTGCGCGCGCGCCAGGCGGCGATGGCGTCGCGGTTCAAGCCAGGCAATGGAGGAGTACCTTGCAGAAAGCCAATCCGCGTTGGCCGTTTCGCATTCGCCGACCCCGCCGGGGCGCCGATGCGGCCTTTGCCAAGGCCATGGCCCGCAGCGAGTTCGGCCGTTTCTACACCGACGACGGCCAGCTTCAGGAGGTGCGCCGCTCCCTCGCCAGGGCCAAGGCCCCAGGGAAGAACGAGGACGGCCTCCCAGACGGCAAGAAATCCGGGCAGCCGCCGGCCCCGGCCAAGAAGGAAAAGGCTACCGTCTGGCACCGGCCGCGCGTACGGGAACGAAGAACCGAGATCGCGGAGGCAATGGCGCGGCTGCGCGAAGCACGCAAGGACAGGCAGTAGAGGCCGCCAGCGGGCGCCGCGGTCACCGCGGCGCCAGCACCATCACCATTTGCCGGCCTTCCATGCGCGGCTCCGATTCCACCTTGGCAATCGGCTCGGTGTCCGCCTTGACGCGTTGAAGAACCTGCCAGCCGAGCTCCTGGTGCGCCATCTCGCGGCCGCGGAAGCGCAAGGTCACCTTGACCTTGTCGCCCTCGTCGAAGAAACGCTGGATGGCGCGCATTTTGACGTCGTAGTCATGATCATCGATGCTCGGGCGCATCTTGATCTCTTTGATCTCGACGATCTTCTGCCTCTTGCGCGCCTCGGCGGCCTTCTTCTGCTCTTGGTACTTGTATTTTCCGTAATCGAGGATCTTGGCGACGGGCGGATTGGCGTCCGGTGAAATCTCCACCAGATCGAGCCCTACCTGGGTCGCACGCGCCAAAGCGTCAGCGGTGCTGACCACCCCGACATTCTGCCCGTTTTCGTCGATTAATCGCACTTCGCGGACGCGGATCGCTTCATTCATCCGCGGACCGGACGGCTCGCGCTCAGGCGCGCCTCTTGTTGGGCGACGTATGTCTAGCCTCCTAGAGATGTTGTCCCTGCTCGAATGCCACAGCGCCGACCGGCTCGGAAAGCCGACCCGGGGCCATGACGCGGCATAAAATCCGGGAGATGGGGCGCCAAGTCAAGGTTGCCCGGTCTTGAGCGGTGGATTTCGCTGCCCGGATCGCTCCAAGAAATGCCGTTCAAGGACGGTCCCGAGCAGACGGTCGTAGACGGCCAGCGTCCGGCGTTGCAGGGCCTGCGTGGCGAACTGGGCCAGCACGTGCCGGCGCGCCCGCGCCCCCAGGGCAGCGCGGGCCTCCTGGGGCAAATCGAGGGCCTCAGCCAGCCGGGCGGCCAGGGCCCGGGCGTCTCCTGGCGCCACCAGCCAGCCGGTGGTGGCCTCGGCCGGCACGGCCGGTTCGGCGCGGACGGTCTCCGGCGGGGCGCCGATGTTGGTGGCAATCACCGGGCATTGCATGGCGGCCGCCTCGATGGCCGACCGGCCGAAGGCCTCGGGCCCGGTCGAGGCGACAATGGTGACATGCGCGGTCAGGTAGGCGGCGGCGACATCCTCGACATGCCCGACCAGGCGAACCCGGTCCTTGAGGCCGAGACGCTCGATCTGGGCCCGCAGCCCCTCCTGATAGTCGTCGCGGCCCTGCGCATCGCCGGCGAGGATGACCACGGCCGGGCCCAGCCTGCCCGCCGTCGCGAGCTGCCCTGCAGCGTCGATCACGACGTTCTGACCCTTCCAGCTCGTGAGCCGCGCGGCATGCAGAATGACCCGTGTCGATGGCTCGATACCCCAACGCCTTCGCAGCGCCGCGACACGTTCCGTCGAGACCTTGCCCGGATCGAATGTCTCCGTATCGACGCCACGAGGAATCACGGCGATGCGTTCCTCCGGGGTCGCGTAGCGCTCGGCGATGAGCCGCGCCGTGTAGCGCGAGTTGGCAATGACGACGTCGCCGCGGGCCATCACGCTGTTGTAGAGGCGCTTGATCGGCCCTGCCTCCTGGTAGGCACCGTGGTAGGTGGTGACGAACGGCACGCCGGTACGCCGCGCCGCGATCAGCGCGCTCCAGGCCGGCGCCCGGCTTCTGGCATGCACCAGATCGACGCCCTCTTCCGCGATGAAACGTGCAATTGCGCTTGCGTTGCTGAGCATTCTTGCCGGGTTCTTGGTCGCCGCCGGAAAGGCGGTCACCTCGCCGCCGGCTGCCTCGACTCTCGGCGCAAGGCGGCCCAATTCGGCGAGCACCAGCGCCCGCCCGCCGGCACCGGTAACCGCTGCGGCGATCTCGACCACGGCAAGCTCGGCCCCGCCGGCATCGAGCCTGGGGATAATCTGCAGTATGGTCGGCCGCTCGGTTCCCAACTTTCGTTCCTCTCACAACAGGCAAGGCTTCTTAGGATGGTCGAAACGCAACCGCAAACCCTCGTTGTCGGCTCGGGCGCCGAGGCGCGAAAGATCGCCTATCTCAGCGAAGCCGCCTCCGCCACCGGCAGGCCGGGCCTGATCTGGCTCTGCGGCCTCAAGTCCGAGATGACAAGCACCAAGGCCGCGGCGCTGGCGCAGTGGGCCAGGGAGCACGGTCTCGCCTGCACGCGCTTCGACTACTCGGGCCACGGGCAATCCGAAGGCCGCTTCGAGGATGGCACCGTGAGCCGGTGGCTGGACGAAGCCCGCGCCGTGTTCGAAAAGCTCACGCAGGGTCCGCAGATCCTCGTCGGCTCCAGCATGGGCGGCTACATGGCCCTGCTTCTGCTGCGCGCCCTGGTGGCGGAGGGGCCTGAGGAGGCTGCACGGATAAAGGCCCTCGTGCTCATCGCCCCGGCCTGGGATATCTCCGAGCTGATGTGGGGCAACCTTCCCGCCAGCGCCCGGCGGGACATCGAGGAGAAGGGCGTCTTCCTGCGCCCCTCGCGCTACGGCGACGGGCCCTATCCCATCACGCGGGCACTGATCGAGGACGGGCGCACTCACCTCATCGGCAAGGAGCCGTTCGACCCTGGCCGGCCGGTGCACATTGTGCACGGCCTGCTCGACCCGGACGTGCCCTGGGAGCACACGCTCGATCTCGTCGCGCATCTGTCCGGAGACTGGACACGCGTCGCCGCGGTGCCCGACGGCGAGCACCGGCTGTCGCGGCCTGAGGACATCGCGCTCCTGCTCGACATCGTCGGCGAGCTGGTGGGGAAGGGATAGCCGGGCATCGGGGCGCCAGATCCTCTGGCGTGCGTTGTCCACGGTGCCTGCGAGCCACCTTACCGGCCCGGTGCCAGCCCTGCCGACCTCGGCCCGTTGAGACCTTCGCGGACCGCACGCAGCAGCGCCTCCGGCCCGGCCGCGGCCGCGACGCTCTCGGGCATGACCCACATGACATAGTCCTCGGTGTAGATGCCGCGCGCGCAGAAGACGCGGCCGCCGTCCACCTGGCAGGCCGAGTCCGTGCTGATCACCTGCCCGCGTCGGCGGTCGTGCTTGAGGATATGCAGATCCACCGGCTGCAGATAGCCGGGAATCTCGGTCAGCTCGACGCCGCGAAACACGCAGCCCAGCATCTGCCTGCAGGCCCCCGCACGGGCGCCCCAGGTATTGCCGAAGCTCAGCGCCTTGCGGCCCGGCATGAATCGCGCCGGTGTATCGGCACCTGTGCTCACGTAGCACCCATCGAGCGTGCACAGTACGGGATCGGCGACCTTGGGTCCGTTGCGGCGGATGCCGTACGTGCCGGGAGCCAGCACGACCAGAACGGTGACGCGATCATCCTTCAAGCCGACAGGAGACTGGACGGGCCCAACCGACGGGGCCGCCGCGATGGGCGGAGGAGGCGCGGCCATCCGCACGGGCTCCTGCGCCGGAGGCGCGTCCCGCCCGGCCGCCGCAATCACCGGTCGCCCGGAGGCGCCGACGGTCTCGGACACTTGAGGTGCGGCCTCGGCCACCACCGCGGGCGGCGTTGCCTGCTCGGCCGCGCTGGGCGGAGTCTCGGGGCTTGGGGCTTTCTCAGCCTCTGCGCGGCGAGCCTGCGCCGCAAGCCGTGCCTCGCGGATCTGGCGCACACGTTTCAGCTTTTCGGCAAGCTGGCGGGTCTCCTCCATGCGCAGGCGCGCGAGCCGCGCCAGTTCCTCGGCCGCCTTGCGCTCCCGCTCGGCGGCCTGCTCCTCGCGGCGCTGCTTTTGCTGCTCGGCGAGCTTGCGGGCCTGCGCTTCGGCCTCTGCCGCAGCCCTGGCCCGTTCCTGCTCTGCCGCTTGCCGCGCCTGCGCATCGGCCTTGGCGCGCTCCCGCTCGGCGGCCTGGCTCGCCTCCAGCTCAGCGCGTGCGCGCTCCATCGCTGCCGCCTGCTCGGCGAGAATGCGGGCCTCTTCCGCCGCCTTCATCTCCTCTGCCTCACGCCGCGCGCGAGCCAGCATTTCGGCTTCGTCGGCCTGTCGGCGCTCTTGGCTGCGCTTGGCGGTTTCGGCAGCCTTTGCCTTGGCGCGCTGCTTGGCCTGATCGGCCTTCAGCCTCTCCTCGGCGCGGCGCGCAGCCGCGGCCTTGCGCTCCTCGTCCGCCTTCAGTTCGGCCTCGCGCTTCTTGGCATCCTCGGCCTTGCGCTTGGCAGCAGCCGAGCGCTCCCCATCCGCGGCGAACTTCTCGGCCATCTCATGGGCCGCATCATTGGCGCGCGCAGGCGCAGCCAGCAGCAGGACCGCGGCGCACATGAGCAGCGCGCGGTGTGCAATCGCCCAACTGGACATTGCCGTCTCCCAGACGTGATTGTTGCGGCGAACGAGGCGCGCCGACGCCAAGCGCCCGGGACGTCCTTGCGGAAGCCCCGCCGCTTCCTGGCGCGCAATTTCAGTGCCATTTGCGGCGGAAAGCGGGACCTTGACCGGAGGTTGCCGAAAAATATCTCAGGTTGCAGCTAGCGCCCTCACCCCCTCCCGGTAGGTCGGATAGAGCAGGGAGACACCGAGGGCTTCCTTGATGCGATCATTGCGGACGCGCTTGTTCTCGGCCCAGAACGAGGCGGCCATGCCCTGCAGACCAGCCCTCTCATAGGGGATTTCCGGGGGTGGCGGCATGCCGAGCAGCTCGGCCGCATAGGCCACCACGTCCTGCGGAGGGGCCGGCTCGTCGTCGCTGACGTTGTAAACCTCATGTCCGGCAGCCGTTTCCATGGCGGCCGCCAATACCCGCGCGATGTCGTCGACATGGATGCGGTTGAACACCTGGCCCGGCTTGACGATGCGCTTGGCCGTCCCAGCCCTGAGGTTGTCGACCACGCTGCGGCCCGGCCCGTAGATGCCGGACAGCCTGAATATCTCGATGCGCCGCCCGCTGTCGTGGCCGAACTTGAGCCATTCCTGCTCCGCCTGCAGCCGGCGCAGGCTGCGCTCCGTGATCGGCCGGGTCGGGCTTGTCTCGTCGACCCATGCGCCGCGCCAGTCGCCATAGACGCCGACGGTGGAGAGGTAGCCGATCCAGGCAAGGTCCGAGAGGGCGGCAACGTCCGCTGCGTGATGGCGCAGCACCACATCGCCCTCCAGGTCGGGAGGAACGCTGATGAGGATGTGCGTGGTCCCCTGCAGCAGGCGGCGCACATCGGCCGAGGCTGAATCGCCCCGGAACTCGGCCAGGCTCGCGGCCGGATGGGGAGACGGCCCGGCAAGATTGGTGCGTGTGCCGGCAATCGTCAGCTCCCGTGCGCTCAGATGGTGCGCCAGGCCTTCCGCCGAATATCCGAATCCGAAACAGAAGAGCTTCATGAGAGCGCCTCCCCTGCCCACTCAGTACGAACGGCCGCGTCGCTCTCGGACGGCAAGAGGCGGCGCCGGGCCCGCTCCCAGGCTTCGGGCTCCGCCAGCCTTCGCAGCGCCCACACCGCCATGGCCCGCACCAGCGGCGAGTCGTCTGCAAGCAGGCGCTCTATCGCAGGCATCAGGCTCTTGTCTTGGGAATTGCCTGCCGCGATCAGCGCATTGCGGACGACCCGGTCGCGCCCCGTACGCTTCACGGGCGTGCCCGCGAAGCGCCGGCGGAAGGCGGCATCGTCGAGCGCCAGCAGCTCGGCAAGAGGTGGTGCGCTGTTTGCTGCCAGCGCGTGCAACCTCGTCTCGCGCGCCGCCGCGGCGAATTTGTTCCAAGGACACACCGCCAGGCAATCGTCGCAGCCGAACACCCGATTGCCGATCGGACGGCGGAACTCGGCCGGGATGTGACCCTTGTGTTCGATGGTGAGGTAAGCGATGCAGCGCCGCGCGTCGAGCTGATAGGGCGCGGGAAATGCTTGCGTCGGGCATACATCGAGGCACGCGCTGCAGCTGCCGCAGTGATCGTCCTCCGGGGCATCGGGCTCGATCTCGGCCTCGGTGAGAATGGCGCCGAGAAACAGCCATGAGCCGAACTCGCGCGAGACGAGGTTCGTGTGCTTTCCTTGCCAGCCGAGCCCTGCCGCCTGTCCCAGAGGCTTCTCCATCAGCGGCGCCGTATCCACGAACACCTTGACCTCCGTGCCGCTTGCCTCGGCCAGCGTCCTGGCGACGCGCTTCAGGCCGGAACGAATGACGTCGTGATAGTCCTTGCCCCGGGCGTAGCAGGAAATGACGCCCCGCGCCGGGTCGGCCAGCGGCGCCAACGGATCACCCTCTGGCGCATAGCTCACGCCGAGCATGACGATCGAGCGCGCCTGCGGCCACAGGCCAAGAGGGTGGCGGCGGCGTTCCGCAGTGGCCGCCATCCACGCCATGTCGCCATGGCGCCCTTCTTCGAGGAACTGCATAAGGTGCTCGCCGATGGCCGTTCCGGCAGCGGCAGGCGTCGCCACGCGCGCGGCGTCGAATCCGGCCGCCCGGGCCTCCTTCAAGACCAGCTCCTTGAGACTTTCGGCCATGGGCTTGTCTGTAGGTGGCGCTGAGGCGATGGCCCGCGGCGCATGGATGCTTCTGCCATCGGTGATCGCCATTTGCTGTTCACTCTCAGGATACCGATGCGCGCTCGCCACAACCAGCGCAGAATCCTCCCCGATAGCTGGGCCAGGCTTGAGGCAGAACCACGGCACGCGTACTGGAGCACCCGCATGCCTGGGCGCAATCGATGATTCTGCCGGGTGTGCTCGAGGCTCGCCGTCATGCACGGGCTCGTCCCCGGCATCCAAGTCTCTGCGGAAGCCGCCGGGATGGCGGGCGCGAGTGGGTTTGTTGAAGCGACGGCGCAACCTTCCATGTCGCCATCCTAGGGAGACGTGCATGCCCTCCTGGCAAGTGATCGTGCTCGGGTTGATCGAGGGGTTGACCGAGTTCATCCCCGTTTCCTCGACCGGTCATCTGCTTCTCGTCGGACATTTCCTGGGCTTCAAGTCACCCGGCAGGACCTTCGAGGTGCTGATCCAGCTCGGCGCCATCCTCGCTATTCTGTCGGTCTATTCAGCCAAGCTGATCCGCCTGCTGTTCGACGTCCCGCACGACGACCGCACGCGCCGCTTCATACTGGCCGTCCTCCTGGCCTTCTTGCCCGCGGCCGTGATCGGCGCCGGCGCGCACAAGTTCATCAAATCCGTGCTGTTCGAGTCACCCTGGCTGATCTGCACGACGCTGATCGTCGGCGGCATCATCCTGCTCGCCGTCGACAAGATGCGCCTCGAGCCGCGCTATTTCGACGTCATGGACTATCCGCTCCCGCTGGCGTTCATCATCGGGCTGTTCCAATGCGCGGCCATGATCCCGGGCGTATCGCGTTCGGGCGCCAGCATCGTCGGCGCCCTGCTGATGGGCGCCGACAAGCGATCGGCGACCGAGTTCTCGTTCTTCCTCGCCATGCCGACCATGGTCGGCGCGTTCACCTACGACCTCTACAAGAACTGGGGCTCGCTGGCGGCAGACGATGTCAGGGCGATCACGCTGGGCTTCGTCGTCGCGTTCGCGGCGGGCGTCGTGGTCGTGCGCTACCTGCTGGATTTCGTCAGCCGCCACGGCTTTGCGCCGTTCGCTTGGTGGCGCATCGCCATTGGCGGCATGGGCCTCGGCGCGCTCGCCGTGCTCGGCTGAGGGCGCCGGCCGCAACGGCTTCAGGCCGCGTGCGACGTGGCAGGCTCCGTGAGCACGGAATAGAGCGCGGCGCGATCCTTCGAAGCGCGCAATTTCTCGATCGTCGCAGGCTCGCGCAGCAGGCGGGAGATCCGGGCCAGCGCCTTGAGGTGGTCGGCACCGGCGTGCTCCGGCGCCAGCAGCAGGAAGATCAGGTCGACGGGCTCTTCATCGAGCGCATCGAAGTCGATCGGCTCGGCGAGCCGTGCAAACACGCTGACGATATTCGGCAGCGCCGCGATGCGCCCGTGCGGTATGGCGATGCCCCGACCCACGCCGGTGGAGCCGAGCCGCTCGCGCTGCAGCAGCGTCTCGAAAATCTCGCGGGCATCGAGGCCCGTCAGGGCGGCCGCTTTCTGCGCCAGCTCCTGCAGGGCCTGCTTCTTGTTCTTAACCTTCAGCGAGGGAAAGACCGCTTCCGGCGATATGAGATCACCGAGATTCATTGCCTGTCTCTTTGTATATCGTAGTCCGACGCTGTTCCGACGATCTGCGACGTCCATGCACCTTTTGTGCCGCCGCGCGCCTGCCTAATGCCCCCAGGTGCCCGCCGCCGGGCGAGCCGAAGGGCGCGATACCGCCCGCCTCACGTGATATCCCCCAGGATACCGCACGCCACCCAAGGTCTCCTCGAACGCTCCCCGGCGCCCTAAAGGCCCGAGTTCAACTCTTGCTGTGCAACGGCTTCACGCCCGCCCGGATCCTGCTCTCGCATTCCCCGGCACGCAGGCCGCATTTCCATTGCACGTTCACGGAACTGCCTTGATCCACTCGACCGTTTCGAGCGCCAACAAGCGGGCGGACCGTAGATCAGCGGGTCAGCGGTGTCAAATAGCGACAAAGACAAATTTCATTGCAGCTTTCCACAATTGGAAAGCCGCTTCCGCCCCCCTGCAACCGGCAGCAACCTCTCCCGCGCACAAGGGCATCCGGCGCCTTCCAAAACCCAATTTTCCGGTGCCGATCAGAGGCCTGAGTCCAGCCGGGCGGCCATCTGTTTCTCACGCCGCCGCTGGACAGAGGAGGGTATCCTGAGCGCCTCGCGGTACTTGGCCACCGTGCGGCGGGCGATGTCGATGCCGTCACGCTTGAGCTGCTCGACGATCTTGTCGTCCGAGAGAACGGCGCTCGCCGGCTCCGCGTCTATGAGCTGGCGGATGCGGTGGCGCACGGCCTCCGAGGAATGCGCCTCATCACCGTCCGCCGACGCGATCGCCGAGGTGAAGAAGTACTTGAGCTCGAACACGCCGCGCGGCGTTGCCATGTACTTGTTCGAGGTCACGCGGCTCACCGTCGATTCGTGCATGGAGATGGCATCCGCCACCTTCTTCAGGTTGAGCGGCTTCAAGTGCTCGACGCCATAGGTCAGGAATCCATCCTGCTGGCGCACGATCTCCTCCGCGACCCGCAGGATGGTGCGCGCGCGCTGGTCGAGGCTCTTGACCAGCCAGTTGGCGTTCTGCAGGCACTCGACCAGATAGCCCTTGTCCTGCTCGGAGCGGGCAGTCTTGCAGACGGTCGTGTAGTAGCCGCGGTTGACGAGCACGCGCGGCAGCGTGTCGTTGTTGAGCTCGACGAGCCAGCTTCCGTCGCGAGCGGGGCGCACCATGACGTCGGGCAGCACCGGCTGGATCTGCACGGAGCCGAACTGCAGGCCGGGCTTGGGGTTGAGGTGCTTGATCTCCGCGATCATGTCGGCGAGCTCTTGCGCGTCGACACCCACCGCCCGCTTCAGCGCGGCCAGGTTGTGACTGCCCAACAGTCCGAGATTGTCGAGCAGCTTGGCGATCTGCGGATCGTAGCGGTTCTGGTCCTTGAGCTGCAGCGCCAGGCATTCGGCCAGATTGCGCGCACACACACCCGGAGGATCGAAGGTCTGCAGAAGCCCGAGCACCTTCTCGACCAAGTCGTCGGGCGCACCGAGCTTGGCCGCGACATCGCCGAGATCGCCCTGCAGATAGCCGGCCTCGTCAACCATGTGGATGAGGTGTGCGCCGATCATGCGCTCGACGGGATCGGTGATCACCATGTGCAGCTGCTCGATCAGGTGATCGGCGAGCGACAGGTTCGCCGCGACGTACTCCTCCAAATTGGCCTCTTCGCCGCCGTAGGAGTTCTGCGTGCGCGGCTTGAGAGAGGCCCACCCGCTCTGCTCCTGCTCGGCGCCGGCCATCTCACGCGCGCCGCCCTCCTCGCCTTCGGAGGCAGCAGGGCCGATTGTCGGCGCGGTTTCCTCGCCGCTCCAGTCACCGTCGCCGTCATCGTCTTCTCGGCGGGGCGTTTCGCTCTCGCGCGGCGGCTCGGGAGCAGCCTCGGCCCGCTCGAGCAGCGGGTTGCGCTCGAGCTCGGACTCCACGAATGTGCACAGCTCGATGTTGGAGAGCTGAAGCAGGCGAATAGCCTGCTGCAGCTGGGGTGTCATCACCAGCTGCTGGCCCTGTCTCAGCTCCAGTTTTTGCGAAAGCGCCATAACGGCCCCGATCGTCGCTACTGCGCGTCACGGGGTCAAGTTATAAGGGTGCCGCATTAATCGAACATGTCCCCGAGGTAAACCCGGCGGACGTCTTCATTGGCCTTGATTTCTTGAGGGTTACCATGCGTTAAGACCCGGCCGTCATAGATGATGTAAGCGCGGTCTATCAGGTCCAGGGTCTCCCGAACATTGTGATCGGTGATCAGGACTCCGATGCCACGCTGCGTCAAATGGCGCACCAGGTCCTGGATATCGCCGACGGCCAGCGGGTCGATGCCGGCAAATGGCTCGTCCAGCAGCATGAACGACGGGCGCGAGGCCAGCGCGCGGGCGATCTCGCAACGGCGGCGCTCACCGCCGGAGAGTGCCAGCGAGGGAGAGCGGCGCAGCCTGGTGATCTTGAATTCCTCGAGCAGGCTGTCGAGCTGCTCCTTGCGCCGCTTGCGCCGCGGCTCGACCAGCTCGAGCACCGCCATGATGTTCTGCTCGACCGTCAAGCCCCTGAAGATGGACGCTTCCTGCGGCAGATAGCCGATGCCGAGCCGGGCACGCCGGTACATCGGCAGGCGGGTCACGTCGCGGCCGTCGAGCGTAATGCGACCGGCGTCGGCGGGCACAAGGCCGGTGATCATGTAGAAAACAGTGGTCTTGCCCGCGCCGTTGGGGCCGAGCAGGCCGACCGCCTCGCCGCGCCCGGTCGCGATGCTGACGCCCTTCACGACCAGCCGGGCGCCGTAGCTTTTCTGCACGTTGTCGGCCGTCAGCCAGCCCTCACCCCCGAAGCCCTCGTCGATCTCCTCGGGCTGCCTGCGCTGGCCGTTCCTTCCCGTGCGCCTCTGCGGCTGACTGCCGGAGCGCGCATTTCGGCCTCTCAAGTTGAACGGAAAGATCCGCATCGATCAATCGTTTCGGATCGCGGGGCTGGCGCTTGTGCTCGGTTGCCAGGCCTCGTTCAACTGGCCGCCGGGCGCGATCTTCTTGATCGCGCCCTTGGCACGATCCTGGGCATCCTTGGGGTAGAGCAGGAGGCATTGCTTGCCCGGAGGGCAGCCGCAGCCACCGTCGCCAACCAACTCGGCGTCTCC